>JAFWYF010000003.1 GCA_017522785.1 Bacteroidaceae bacterium
CGTTGTGGATGGGGTGTGAGAACCTGAAACCTAATGATGTTATAGGTGGAGTAATCAATCAGGGTACACTCGGCATTGGTTTTATAGGATTGGCCGAGTGCCTAATAGCCCTTACGGGCAAACACCACGGCGAAAGCGAGGAGGCACAGGCCTTAGGCTTGCGTATTGTTACCTATATGAGAGATAGAGCAAGTGAATTCTCGGAGCGTTATCAGCACAATTTCTCGGTATTGGCAACTCCTGCCGAGGGCTTGTCAGGTCGTTTTACACGCATTGATCGCAAAAAGTTTGGCGAAATTAAGGGTGTAACCGACAAGATTTACTACACCAACTCTAACCACATTCCTGTATATTACAAATGTTCACCCAAGCATAAGGCTGAAGTAGAGGCTCCGTATCACAATCTTACTCGTGGTGGTCATATTTTCTATATCGAAATTGATGGCGATGCAACTCACAATCCTCAGGCCATCATGGATATCGTAGATTTGATGGATAAGTACGATATCGGTTACTGTTCGGTGAATCACAATCGTAACCGCTGTATGAATTGCGGTTATGAGGATGCTCAGCAGGAATTGGAGGTATGTCCTAAATGTGGTAGCGAGAATATTGATAAGTTGCAGCGTATTACAGGTTACCTTGTTGGAACAACCGAGCGTTGGAATAAGGCTAAATTGGCAGAGCTGAATGACCGAGTTATCCACAAATAGCATTCGCATCCTCGATATAAAGTATGGCACTTCAGTCGATGGTATAGGGCTTCGCACCTCGCTATATTGCGCGGGGTGCGAAAACCATTGCGTGGGTTGTCATAATCCGCAATCGTGGGACGAATATGGTGGCGAAGCCATTGAAATAGAGGAGTTGTTTCGATTGATAGTCGATGCCGATATGAATGTTACCTTTACCGGTGGCGACCCGATGTTCCACCCTGAAGGTTTTATTCAGTTGGCGCAGATGATAAAAGAGCAGACCGATAAAACAATCTGGTGCTATACAGGATACCGTTTTGAGGATCTGCTCGCGCATCCTCTTCGTCGCAAATTAGTTGAGTTATGTGATGTAATTGTTGATGGTCGCTATATCGAGGCAGAACGAGATTTATCATTGCATTTTAGAGGAAGCCGAAATCAACGAATCATTGATGTACCAAATTCACTTCAATTTAACAAAGTGTATCTGATAGAATAATCAAGGGTGATAAAAAAGGGCAGACGAGAAAACTATAAGAGAAAATGTATTTGCTCATTTCTTTGTCTGCATTTTTTTGTACCTTTGCAACATAGAGGGTTATCACATTGTAGCATAACAATGAAGAACTCAGAAATACGAACGGTTGCTATCTCGTTACCCAATTTTCAAGCAATCCGAATAACCGTTTAATTCTAAGATAATTGCAAATTCTGCGATTTTTTAGACAAAAAGAACATAAAAAAGAGAAGCAAATATGGCATATAAAGTAAATAATCTGTTCTAAAGTGTTTTTGGTGCCCAATGCATAATAATTAATCTAAAAAAAATAATAATTTATTAAAATTCAAATAGCTTTCTTTATGTTCATTCCATATTTAGTATTATCTTTGGCTTTGATTATCGTGCGCGTAATGTGTGTGCGCGAGCATGAAAAAGAAAAATTTATAAAACTATAATATTATGAACTTTACAGTATCAAGTTCCCTTTTATCTTCACGTTTGCAGACTATAAGTCGAGTTATCAATTCCAAGAATGCAATTCCGGTATTGGACTGTTTTCTTTTCGAGTTACAAGGTACTAAACTGACACTTACAGCGTCGGACCCCGATAACACTCTCAGTACATCGTTCGATGTGGTTGAGTCTTCAGAGGACTTCAGCTTTGCTATCTCCTCAAAGATACTCATCGACTCATTAAAAGAGATTTCGGAGCAACCTCTTCGTTTCGAGGTGAACAAAGAGACACTCGAACTGACAATCTACTATTTGAACGGAAAATATAGCATGGTGGGCAAGAATGCCGATGAATATCCTTCGGCTCCTGTGCTTGGCGAGGACGCCGTTAAAATATCAATTCCTACACGTGTGCTTGCAAGTGGCATCTCTTGCTCGCTTTTCGCTGCAGCCGACGACGAGGTGCGTCCTGTGATGTGTGGAATATATTTCGATTTCACTCCCGATAATGTGGCATTTGTTGCATCCGATGGTCATAAACTTGTGCGTTGTCGCGACTACTCTGTTCAGGGTGCCGAAAAATCGGCTTTCATTCTTCCAAAGAAACCTGCTACACTTCTCAAGAACCTGCTTGGTAAAGACGAGCAAGAAGAGGTTGCTGTTGAATTCGACGGTCGTTTTGCTACATTCTCTATGGGAGAATACGATTTGGTATGTCGTCTGCTCGATGGTCGTTACCCCAACTATAACGCTGTTATACCTCAGAACAATCCTCACAAACTCACTGTAGATCGTGTTGCGCTCATCGGTACATTGCGTCGTGTTGCAATCTTCTCGTCTCAGGTGAGCCTGATAAAATTGCATATCGAGGACGGCAAGATAGTTATATCGGCTCAGGATACCGACTTCTCTACATCTGCCGAAGAGAGTATTACATGTAGCTACGATGGTGCTCCCATGAACATTGGTTTCCGCGCATCGTTCTTAATCGATATTCTTAATAATATCCCCGGTCAGGATGTTGTCATTGAGCTTGCCGATCCTTCACGTGCCGGTGTAATCGTTCCTGCCGAGCAGGTAGACAAGCAAGAACTGCTTATGTTGTTGCTTCCTGTAATGATTACTGAATAAACAAGCTATTAACAAGCCTTGAACATACCTTGCTACAAGATGTTCAGGGCTTGCTGTAAATAATATTCCTATCGAAAACAGAATGAAACTTAATCTTAAAAATCCCATAATATTTTTTGACTTGGAGACAACAGGTGTCGATATTTCCAAGGATAGAATTGTGGAGATATGCTACATAAAGGTTTTTCCTAATGGAAACGAGGTTTCCCGCACCATGCGCATCAATCCCGGTATGCACATACCCGAGTCCTCTTCGGCTGTTCATGGTATAACCGATAACGATGTAAAGGATTGTCCCTACTTTAAGGATGTGGCAAAGGATATAGCGAACGATTTCATTGGTAGCGACATTGCCGGCTTTAATTCTAACCGTTTCGATTTACCATTACTAGCCGAGGAATTTTTGCGTGCACAGGTAGATATCGATCTCAGTCGTCATCGTGCAATTGATGTACAGGTTATCTACCACAAGTTGGAGCAACGTACATTGTCGGCCGCATATAAATTCTATTGCGGTGCTAATCTTGAGAATGCTCATAGTGCACTTGCCGACACACGTGCAACATACGAAATTCTGCAAGCACAGCTTGACCATTATCCCAATGAATTAAAGAACGATATGGATTTTCTTGCCGAATACTCATCGTTTAACCGTAATGTCGATTTCGCCGGTCGCATGGTGTACGACAATGCCGGTAACGAAGTATTTAATTTCGGACGTTACAAAGGAGAGTCTGTGGCTGCTGTTCTGCAACGCGACCCGGGCTACTATGGCTGGATGATGAATGGTGATTTCACACTTAATACAAAACAGGTACTCACCAGAATAAAGTTACGTGATTTCAAAAAATAGAATATTTATAGCTCTTCTCAGATGATGTTGCAAGGAAAGAAAATAGTGTTGGGAGTTACGGGTAGCATAGCGGCATATAAGGCGGCAATGCTTGTTCGTCTCTTTGTTAAAGAGGGTGCACAAGTACAAGTGGTTATGACCCCTTCGAGCAAGGAGTTCATAACTCCTTTGACACTCTCTACGCTGTCGGGACGTCCTGTACTCTGCGATTTTTTTCACACCGACAGCGGTGCGTGGAACAGCCATGTTGAATTGGGATTGTGGGCCGATGCAATGATTATAGCACCTGCTACGGCCTCTACAATAGCAAAAATGGCCAATGGAGTTGCCGATAATCTGCTTGTAACAACATATCTTTCGATGAAGGCCCCGGTTTTTGTTGCTCCGGCAATGGACCTCGACATGTTTGCTCATCCCTCTACCCAGCGTAATTTGGATATTCTACGTAGCTACGGTAATCACATTATAGAACCTACGTCGGGTGAACTGGCAAGTCATCTATGCGGAAAGGGTCGCATGGAAGAGCCGGAAAACATTATATCTCGGGTAAAGGATTTTTTTTTCGACAGGAGTGAACTGTTGGGAAAAAAAGTGCTTATAACAGCAGGTCCCACATACGAAAAAATAGATCCTGTACGCTTCATCGGTAACTACTCTTCGGGAAAAATGGGCTTCGCTTTGGCACATGAGTGTGCGCTACGTGGAGCAGATGTTACCCTCGTTGCAGGCCCTGTTTCGTTAGAGACTCCACACCCGGCAATACATAGAATAGATGTTGAATCGGCCGAGCAGATGTGTTCTGCCGCGACAGAGTCATTCACAGATTGTGATGTCGCAATACTATGTGCTGCTGTTGCCGATTTTCGTCCGATAGAGGTTGCAGACAAAAAAATAAAACGTACAGGAGATGGTATGACAATTGAGTTACAACCAAATCCCGATATTGCGGCAACCTTGGGAAAGAGTAAACGCAAGGGGCAATTGCTCGCAGGTTTTGCATTAGAGACAGACAATGCAGAGCAGAATGCAATACATAAGTTGGAAAAGAAAAATCTCGATTTTATTGTGCTTAACTCGTTGGCCGACAAAGGGGCCGGCTTTGCTGTAGACACAAACAAAGTAACAATAATAGACAAAGAGGGTGCTACGGAGTATCCACTGAAAAGTAAAAAAGATGTTGCAAGAGACATTGTTTCGTATCTATCGAAATTGTTGCTTTTTATACTTTTGCTATTGCCTGCACAAGTGAATTCGCAGGAATTGAAAGCTAATATAACTCTTAATACTTCAAAGATACAGGGAACAAATACCGAAGTATTCGATGTTTTGCGTGAGTCCTTAAACGAGTTTATAAATAACAGAAAATGGACTGAATATGATTATGAGGAGTATGAACGTGTTACATGTAACTTCACCTTTGTTGTCGATGGTTACAGCGACGATGGCTCCTTCTCGGTAACTCTTATGGTACAGGCAACACGTCCGGTTTTTGGCTCATCATACACATCGCCACTTTTCAAATACGAAGATAAGGATGTTAAATTTAAATATCAGGCTTATGACAGGTTGGAATTTAATGAAGACAATCTCGATAATAATCTCACAACTGTAATAGCTTTTTATGTATACCTTATCTTAGGAATGGACATGGATGCAATGGGCGAAATGGGTGGTAGCGACTTCCTGAATAAGGCTCTTAACATAGCAAATAATGCACAGAACCTTGGCGATACAGGTTGGCGTGCCGGTAGCAACTCTAATAATAGATATGCTATTATAGACGATTATATGAATGGAGCAATGGAACCTGTTCGTCGTCTCATGTACCGTTATCATCGCTTGGGTCTGGATACCATGTATAAAAATGCCGATAACGGCAGAAAAGAGATTACAGAGAGCATAAATATGTTGAACGAGGCCTATCAGAACCGTTCTATGGCATATTTTACAAAATTATTTACCGAATACAAACAGGATGAATTGGTAAATGTATATTTCAAAAAAGGAAGCAGTGAAGAGAAACAGCAAGTTGTAAAGATTCTCTCCGAAATAAACCCTTCGCAATCTACGGCATGGGATAAGATTCTAAAAGACAGATAAAAATGCTGAAATATCTTAATATACGCAATTATGCACTTATCGATTCACTTGAACTTGATTTTTCGTCGGGTTTCTCTGTGATTACAGGTGAAACAGGTACCGGAAAATCAGTTCTTCTGGGTGCGATATCTATGATGCTTGGCCAACGTTCCGATGTAAAATCGATACGCGAAGGTGCCGACCGATGTGTAATAGAGGGTCATTTCGATATATCCTCATTTGATATGCGTTCCCTTTTCGAAGAGAACGATTTGGATTACGACGAAAAGGAGTGTATTATTCGTAGAGAATTGTCCTCTACCGGGCGTAGTAGGGCCTTTATAAATGATACGCCGGTGTCGATTTCTTTGATGAAGGAGTTTGGCAATAGGCTCATAGATATACATTCTCAGCATCAAAACTTGTTGTTAGGTGATAAAAACTTCCAGTTGAATGTGTTGGATACCCTTTCTGATATTGCTCCAACGCTTTCGACCTACAAGGTGTTGTTCGACGAATATGTAAATGTTTGCAAAGAACTTTCCAATCTAAAAAAACAGTTGGAGAAAAGCCGTAGCGATGAAGAGTGGCTACGTTTTCAATACGAAGAGATAGAAAGTGCTTCGTTGCACGATGGCGAACAAGAAGAGTTGGAGCAAGAACTACAAGAACTAACCCATGCCGAAGATATTAAAACGGCTCTTTACGGCGCTGTAAATGCCATAGATGGCGAAGAGGGCGGCAATCTCATACAGTCGTTGCGTGATGCGGCCAATGCACTCTCGCGTATTTCTGCTCACTATCAGGTGGCAGGGGAACTCTCCGACAGGCTAGAAACAAATTATATCGAACTTAAGGATTGTTGCGATGAGTTGCGTAGCAGAATGGAGCGCATAACATTTGCTCCCGACAGGCTGGAGCAGGTGGAACAACGTCTGGCTCTTATCTATTCCCTTGTCAAAAAACATAAATGTACATCGGTAAAAGAACTTTTAGTGCTTGCAAACGACTACCGTGAACGCTTGGAGCAGATAACAAATGGCGATGACAATATCTGTGAACTGCAAAAGCATTGCGATGCTATCCGCAAGAAACTTACAAAAGAGGCTACTCTCTTAACAAAACAGCGAAAAGAGGCTGCATTGCATCTGCAAAAGGAGATGACAGATATACTTATTACCTTGGGCATGCCTTTAATACGTTTCGAGGTACAGTTTTCGTTTGTAGACGATTTTACAGCTTTGGGATGTGATGTTGTTACATTCCTATTCTCTGCAAACAGCATAAGCCCTATGCAACCTCTGGCTGATGTTGCTTCAGGAGGTGAGATGGCTCGTGTTATGTTGGCACTTAAATCACTTGTGGTAGCACATGCAAACCAACCAACACTCATATTCGACGAAATAGATACCGGCATATCTGGTGTTTTGGCTGAACGTATGGGGTTGTTAATGCAAAAAATGGCTGCATCCAATCGTCAGGTAATAAGTATTACGCATCTTCCGCAGGTTGCTGCACTTGGTGCTACACACTACAAGGTTTACAAGGAAGAGACGCCGGTTGGAACACGTACTAATATAATTCTACTCAATAGCGATGAACGTGTGCGTGAAATTGCACAAATGATGAGTGGAGAGCTTCTCACCGATGCAGCTATTGACAATGCAAAATTACTTTTATCACAAAATAGGTTGAAATAGGATTAAACGACTACAAATATGGTGAACACAAACGAAATGATATTTGGTGTACGCGCTGTTCTCGAAGCGTTGGATGCCGGAAAAGAGGTTGATAAGATATTGGTTAAGCGAGATATTCAGAGTGAATTGTCGCGTGAGCTTTTCGCAGCGCTGAAAGGGCGCAATATCCCTGTATTGCGTGTACCGGTAGAGAAACTAAATCGCATAACACGCAAGAATCACCAAGGTGTAATAGCGTTCATCTCGGCTGTGGAGTATGCTCGTGTAGATACTATTGTCCCAACACTCTACGAAGAGGGAAAAGTTCCACTTCTTGTTCTGCTCGATGGTATAACCGATGTTCGTAACTTTGGTTCAATAGCGCGTACTTGTGATTGTGCGGGAGTCGATGCCATTATAATACCATCGCATAATAGTGTAACAGTGAATGCCGATGCTGTAAAAACCTCTGCTGGGGCACTTCATACACTTCCTGTATGTCGTGAGAAGAATATTACCGAGACATTGAAATATCTGAAAGAGTGTGGTATACGCATCGTGTGTGCAACGGAAAAGGGCACAAAGAACTATACACAAAGCGACTATAACACTCCCGTTTGTATTGTCATGGGCGCCGAAGACACAGGTATTCCTAACGAACATTTACGTCTTTGCGACGATTGGGTTTCTATTCCTCAGTTTGGAAATATTGAGTCTTTGAATGTTTCGGTAGCAACAGGTGTAATACTCTACGAGGCTGTTCGTCAGCGTCATTTAACAGAATAAGGGCAATTCTTAACTTATGAAGAGGGCTTATATAACATTTCTGTTTTCTCTATTCTTGATAATTTCCTATGCGGCAAAATACCCAAAAGAGGTTGATAAGAGTCGTAAAGGTGTGGCAAGCATACTTGCATATAAAAATGGAAAGTTGTTACGTAGTGGAACAGGTGTTTTTGTAGGCGAAAAAGGTGAACTCTTTTCGTCATACTCGCTCTTTGTAGGTGCCGATAGTGCTGTGGCAATTGACCCTTCGGGTAAAGTTCGTAATGTTGAACGTCTTTTAGGTGCAAATGATATATACGACTGTATTAAGGTGCGTGTAGCATGGGATAAAAAGATTTCGTCTCTTTCTATAACAAATAAAAACTATTCTATTGAGGAATCATTATATCTGCTTGCCTATGGAACAAAAAAGAGTGGAATGATAGAATTGTTACCCATAAAAAACATTGTTACTGTTTCCGGCACACCCTATTACACCTTCTCCTTCTCCATGCAGGAGAGATATCTGTCGGCGCCGGTAGTAAATTCAGAAGGGGAACTGGTGGCTCTCATGCAATCGGCAGAGCGTAACGATACATTAAATAGTTATGCTATTTCTGCCTCGTTCTTGGAAAAAATGAATATTACATCGCTCAACTTTAACAGCGATATATTCAAACGTATAGATATTCCATGTGCATTACCCAACAACAAGAAGGATGCACTAACTTGTCTTCATCTGCATGGATTGGTGCATAACGAAAAATATTATATGCTATTGGACGACTATCTGCAGATGTTCCCCGATAGTTACGAGGGATATCTGCTCCTTGCCGAAAAAGCTATCCACTTCGACAAAAATATCTCGTTAGCCGAAATGGCATGGGATAAGGCTGTTCAATATTCTTTGACTCCCGACGATGTATACTATAATAAAGCCAATGTACTATCGTCCTATGCTCTATCTTTTGAAAATGATTCTGCTAGTTTTGTTTCGCTCAACGATAGTGCGTTGGTATGTTATGACAGGGCAATTGCAATATCTGCCGAGCCATTGTATATCTATCGAAAAGGGCTGCTTCTTCGTGAGCTAAAACGCTTCTCCGAGGCCTTTGAGTGCTTCGATGCTCTTGCTACTACCAATATGCGTAGTGCTGATATCTTTGCTCTTGCAGCAACATGTAAAGAGTCTTTGGGCGATTATGACGCCGCAATAGCACAATTAGATAGTGCTATTACCTCTTTTGGCTCTGTGCCGGTTGGCGAAATGGCAGGTTATTTATGGAATAGAGGCTTCTTAAAGCATCGCATGGGTCGCTATCGCGAGGCTGTTGTCGATTACAATCTATTTGCTACATTAAAAGAAGGTGAGTTGTCTGCTCATTTCTTCTACATTCGCGAGCAGGCAGAATTTGAAGCTAAGATGTTTCAGCAGGCTATGAATGATATAAATACTGCTATATCGTTATCTCCGCAGGAGGTCTCTTATCTTGTTGAAAAAGGGCGTTTATGCTATCGTGTAAATATGCCCGATGAGGCTATAGAGGTACTTAATAGGGTTATTGAACTCAATAGCGAAGAGCCAAATGCGCATTACATTCTTGCCTGTTGTATGTTGCTAAAGGGTAATAGGGAAAGCGCCAAAGAGCATCTGTTGAAAGCAAAAGAACTTCAGCATCCTTCTGCCTATAAAAAGTTAAAAGAGATTGAATAAAAGGAATCAGGATTATCTCCTCTGCCACTCTATGCAGAGGAGTTTTTTTGTATTCGGTGTAATGCAGAATGGAGCGGCAGGACGTTCTCCAACTAACCAAACAATCACCCCGTTTGCATCGGCTATAACTAGTTGCCTCTCTTTCTCTATTATACTACGCTTGCGGTCAGTCAGGTAATCGCTGACAAGTTTGCTGCCACGCATTCCGAACGGTTTGAAACGGTCTCCCTTTTGTGCTCTTCTAAGTGTAAGAGGCAATTTTAATGTGTCAGCATCTAAGCATGCTGTATTGCTTAATTTGGAGAAGGTACCGTCAAATACCTTTGTTTTTAATCTTATTGAGCCATCGTCAATTGTTACTTTTCCCTCTGCTGGCAGAACAATCTCCTCCTCTTTAAGTTGTTTAACAGCCAAAATGAAAGATTTTCGGTCCTTTGCCACAATCCATTTGTCGCTCTCGAACCATTTTCCACTCTCCCTGTCGATAGATAAATATATGTCTGTTATTTGTGCTCTGGTAAAGCCCAATGGATAGAGTATTTCGTGCAAAAGAGTTTGTGGGGCAGGCTCTCCTTTTAACCTCTCAATGTCAATCCTATCACCACTCATTACACGTTGTAAACCCTTTTTAATGCCTTCTTCATATATTAGTTCTGCTTGCGAAATGTGTTCTGCTGTTTCTGCTAATGTCTCTGTAATAGACGGATTAATTTCGCGCATTAATGGCAACAACTGTAAGCGAATCTTGTTACGTGTAAAATCTGTTTGCAGATTGGTGCTATCGGTAACATATTCTTCTCCTATCTGTTCCAAATATTGCAGAATATCTTTGCGATCTACGCATAGCATTGGACGCACCAAAAAACCATTTTTTGGACGAATTCCATGAAGCCCCTTAATGCCTGTGCCACGTATGAGGTTAAGCAACATTGTTTCTGCCGAGTCATCACAATGATGTGCAATAGCTATGGCCTCTGCTCCAATTTTTGCACGCTCCTTTTCAAAAGCGTTGTAACGCAATTCGCGTGCGGCCATTTCAATAGATATTCTCTTCTCCTTGGCATACTCCTCTGTCGAGAAATCTATAACGTAAAGTGGAGTTCCCCATTTATTGCATAGTGTGCGAACAAACTGCTCGTCGCGCATGCTCTCTTCGCCACGCAAATGAAAATTGCAATGTATTGCGTAACACTCGTAATTTAACGTCCGTAATACAGCAAGCAGTGCAACAGAATCGGCGCCACCACTTAAAGCAACAAGTACTTTTGCTCTGTCATTTAGCAGGGAGTGCTTGGTAATATATTTTGCAATTTTCCTTTTCATTAGCGCGAAGATAGTTTAAAACAGAGCAAATCTCTACTTATTTGTAGTAAAATATCACAAAAAGATAAAAAATGGTCTTTCTTTGTTTGTGTTTCAGAAAAATAGTGCTACCTTTGCCGATGCAAATAGGGAACACCTCTTTTGTTTTGGTACCTTGGATGAGTGGCTTAGTCAGCGGTCTGCAAAACCGTGTACGGCGGTTCGAATCCGCCAGGTACCTCAAAGCCTCCGAAGTCGGAGGCTTTTTCTTTTAATGACTATGGCAGATAATTATTTAGAAAAACGGCAAGAGGCCTATAAAGAACAGTCGTCTAAGAGTATCCGTAGAACGCATAACAAGTTGGTGCAATTATTAAGAAAGAATCGTAGTTGTCGTGGTTATGATAGCTCGTTTAAAGTTCGTGCCGATCAACTCAAACAGATAATAGCTGTAAATAGTTTGATTCCTTCTGCTCGTAATCAGCAGGTACTACGTTTTCGTCCTGTACTTTCTGATGAGGCTTCTAAGGTTCTGCCATATATTCGTATGGGTAGTGCTCTATCTGAACTTAATTTGCCATTTAAGGGAACAGAGCCTAATGCATTTATCGTAATCTGTTCTACTGTGCCCGAGACTCGTACTGTTTCAATTGATTTAGGTATTTCTGCTCAGAGCATGCTTCTTCAGGCTGTGGAAATGGGGCTAAACGGTCTTTGTATCGGTGCTTTTGACAAAGAGGCTCTAACGAGCGAATTAGGCCTCTCTTATGAACCTTTATTGTTGCTTGCGATAGGTCGTAGTATAGAGAATGTCGTTTTAAAAGAGATTGAAGAGTCAGACAACCATTCTTACTATCGTGTGGATGGTATACATTATGTACCAAAGGTTCGTTTAGACGATTTGTTGATAAAGTGATATGACGCATAAATAAAGCAGGCACTTCATTTGAAGTGCCTGCTTTATTTATGCGTCAATTTCTGCGTATGTTGCATTATTCTCTATAAACTCACGACGTGGTCCTACATCGTCGCCCATCAGCATCGAGAATATATAATCGGCCTCTTGTGCATCACGAATTGTAACCTGTTTCAAAGTACGTGTTTCGGGGTTCATGGTGGTATCCCACAATTGACCGGGATTCATCTCTCCCAAACCTTTGTATCGTTGAATGGTTATATCTTTTTCGTTTCCGCTTGCATACTCCTGAACAAAACGTTCTTTCTCCTCATCGTCATAGCAGTATTTTTTTACCTTGCCCTTTGAACATAGATACAAAGGTGGCATTGCTTTATACAAGTAACCGCCTTCGATAATTTCGGGCATATAACGATAGAATAGAGTCATAATAAGTGTTCCAATGTGTGCACCATCGACATCGGCATCGGCCATCATAATAATCTTGTGATAGCGAAGTTTCTCAATATTTGCTTTCTTGCTATCCTCGGGATCCAAACCAAAACGTACACCCAATGCCTGAATAATATTGTTTACTTCATCACTTTCAAAGGCTTTGTGCCACATTACCTTCTCTACATTAAGGATTTTACCACGTAGAGGAAGAATAGCCTGAAAACTGTTTTTACGTCCCTGCTTTGCTGAACCGCCAGCAGAGTCTCCCTCGACAAGGAATAGCTCGCAGTTTGCCGGGTTCTTGTCTGAACAGTCGGCGAGTTTGCCGGGCATGCCACTTCCACTCATTGGGCTCTTGCGCTGTACGCTCTCACGTGCTTTGCGTGCTGCAATGCGTGCTGTTGCTGCAAGAATAACCTTGTCTACAATCATTTTGGCCTCTTTAGGGTGCTCCTCGAGATAGTATGCAAGAGCCTCACCAACAGCTTGGTCTACGGCGCCAGTTACTTCATTGTTTCCCAATTTGGTCTTTGTCTGTCCTTCGAACTGTGGCTCTGCAACTTTAACTGATACAACAGCGGTTAATCCTTCGCGGAAGTCCTCACCCGAAATCTCAACTTTTGCCTTTTCCAATGCTTTTGTGTCATCGGCATATTTCTTTAGAGTACGGGTTAGTGCACGACGAAAACCTGCAAGGTGTGTACCTCCTTCTATCGTATTGATGTTGTTTACGTATGAGTAAACATTCTCGCTATAGCCATCGTTGTAAATGATAGCTGCCTCAATGGGAATGTTTTGCTTTTCTGTGTTAAGGTAAATTACATCGCCTATGAGCGGTGTACGAGAAGAGTCTATGTGGCGAACAAACTCTTTTAGGCCTTCGGTAGAGTAGAACTCATTGCTCTTGTAATTTCCATTCTCGTCGGCATTACGCTTGTCTACAAGTGTAATTCTGATGCCTGCATTAAGATATGCAAGCTCACGCAAACGTGTTGCCAATATCTCATACTGATATTCTGTTACGATGAAAATAGAATCGTCGGGTTGGAATGTTTGGCGTGTTCCTCTTATATCTGTGCTACCTACGCATTGTACATCTGACATGGGCTTTCCGTAAGCATATGTCTGAACATAGTGCTTACCATCGCGGAATACCTCTGTTTTCATCTCTTTTGAGAGGGCGTTTACACACGACACACCAACACCATGAAGTCCACCGGATACTTTGTAAGAGTCTTTGTTGAACTTACCACCGG
The DNA here is from genome assembly GCA_017522785.1 of Bacteroidaceae bacterium. Classification (GTDB taxonomy): domain Bacteria; phylum Bacteroidota; class Bacteroidia; order Bacteroidales; family Bacteroidaceae; genus HGM04593. The sequence goes on from JAFWYF010000003.1 coordinate 13,781, forward strand.
CATGTAATACTGTCATAACAACTTCCAATGCCGATTTTTTCTCCTTTTCGTGCATGTCTACGGGAATACCTCGACCATTGTCCTGTACCGATATTGAGTTACCGGGGTTAATACTTACCTCGATATGGGTACAGTAGCCAGCCATAGCCTCGTCAATAGCGTTGTCTACAACTTCGTATACCAAGTGGTGGAGTCCCTTTTCGCTAATATCTCCAATGTACATCGCCGGGCGTTTACGAACCGCCTCCAAACCTTCGAGAACCTGAATACTGTCGGCTGAATAATTAGCCGATGCGTTCTTGTTAATCTCTTCGCTCATATATGTGATTTATATGTAAATTTCAATAGTGAATATCCAAACAAAATAGTAGCAATGCTGTAATATTTATATAGTTAACTTCTGTATTTTACTACGAGTGCTACTTCTGTTTACAGTTACTGCAAAAATATGAAAAAATGAGCGATTTCGCAAATTCTTTTCAATATATTGAAAAGAAAAATCTATATAAATCGATACCTATTTGAGTATTGTTCAAATGGGAAGAAATCGATGTGCTACAAACGCAAAAAGGCTGGATTTTTTAATCCAGCCTCGCGTAGGTAAATATATGTTCTTAATATTTTAGGCTAATTTTGCAATTCTAGCGCACAAACCAGATTTAAGGTTTGCTGCCTTGTTCTTGTGGATAAGACCGCGTTTAGCCATTCTGTCAAGCATTTTCTGAACTTCGGGGAATTTTGCCAAAGCCTCAGTTTTGTCTGTCATAGCACGAAGACTGCGAACCGCAGAACGCATATTTTTCCCGTAGTAACGGTTCTGAAGATTTCTTTTCTCAGTTTGTCTGATTCTTTTAAGTGATGATTTGTGATTTGCCATCTCTTTAATATTATTTCATTGTTTTACTTGTAGCCCATAGGGGAATCGAACCCCTCTTTCAAGAATGAAAATCTTGCGTCCTAGCCGATAGACGAATGGGCCATTGCTTTTACACTCTATTAAAGTGTTATTAACCTGCTTGTTGAGGTTGTAAGCGGATGCAAAGGTAAAACCTTTTTTTGGAATAGCAAAATATTTCGACATTTTTTTGTAACTTCGCGAATGAATTGTTGAAAATTAGCCTCTAGAACCCTTTGTGATTATGGTTGAGAGATTTAATGGTGTGGTATTGCGCACTATAAAATACAGTGATACGCTTATGATTGCCGATATGTACACGCAATCGCATGGGCGTCTATCGTTTCTTGTTCCAATATCGAGCAATAGACGTTCAAGAGTGCGTAATGTATTGTTTCAACCATTGTCAATACTCTCTTTTACAGCTTCCTACCGCAATGGAAAATCTATGTCGCGCCTTTCCGATGTTCAACCTGCAGTGTTGTATTCATCTATTCCATACGACATAACAAAGTCGGCTATTGCAATGTATTTGGCTGAATTCCTTTCAAGTGTATTAAGGGAAGAATATGAGAATGATGCTCTTTTCTCTTTTCTCTCTGCCTCATTCGATTGGTTTGACAAGGCCGACAGTAATTATGCCGATTTCCATATACTGTTTTTGGTGCAATTAACCCGTTTTCTGGGTATTTATCCCAATGTAGAGGATTTTTCAATGGGATGTTATTTCGATTTGGTTGCCGGATGTCTAGTGCAAGAGCCACCATTACACTCTCAATATCTGTTGCCCGACGATACACGTAATTTCATTGAACTACTATCGATAGATTTTTCTTCGTTGCACTCTGTTGCATTAAACAGAAAAGCACGAGGGGAATATCTCGCGCTTTTACAGAATTATTACCGTTTACATGTTCCCGATTTTCCAGAGCTAAAGTCGGCCGAGGTTCTCAGGGAACTTTTTAATTAATTCGGCATTTTACGATAACAGCTCTTTTGCTGCTGCTGATATTGCTTTTCCATCGGCTTGTCCTGCCAAACGTTTTGTGGCAACACCCATAACCTTGCCTAGCTCTTGCAGTGTGGTTACACCAAGCTCTTCAATAATAGATTTAACGGCTGCTTTTACCTCCTCGGCACTCATCTGCTTTGGCAGGTATCGCTCCATCACCGCTACTTGTGCCAATTCCTCCTCGGCAAGGTCATGTCTGTTTTTACCAGCGAACAACTCTGCCGACTCACGTCCCTGTTTAACCAATTTCTGTATAATCTTTATTGCGGCCTCGTCGCTGACAGTGTCATTGGCACCCGGTGCTGTTTTTGCTTCGAGTAATACTTTTTTAACATTACGTAGTGTGGCAAGAGCAACCTTGTCTTGTGCTTTCATTGCCCCTTTAATGTCATTGGAAATAATGTCGTATAGTTCCATATTCTTCTTTATTTAATTTAAAATGGTAATTCTTCTTCGTTTTGCGTTGCTGTGGTTTCTGCAACTACGGTTTTTTCTTGCTGTTCTGAAACAAAACCGGGCACAATAGATTTTATCTGCTCCAATTCGCGAGAAGTTCTTTTGTATGTTGGAGAGTTGTCTATGGTTGCAATAAAGTTTTCATCGTTAATCTCATCTCCTGTAAAGATGTAAACTCTATAATCTTGTTTGTAGAATGCCTTTTGCATATCCTCCAAACGTCTCTTTTCTTTCTCCTCCTTCTCCTTTTCTTCGCGTGATATAATCTCTTTTTCCAGTTCTTCTTGTTTAATAACAGGTTCCATGCCCGGAATGTTGCTCATTCCGAATCCGGTGGCAAGTACAGTAACCTTTACCTCACCCTCGGCAAGAGCACTATCTTTGCTTACTCCCCAAATTACTTCTATGCGTTCGTTTGTGAATTGTTCCATGAAGGCATCTACCTCCTCCAATTCAACGACTTTCATCGGTGTATTCGGGTTGTAGTATATGTTAAATAGTAGTTTTTTTGACTTGTATATATCATTGTCATTAAGAAGTGGCGAATGTAGCGCTTTACGGAATGCTTTTGCAACTCTCTGCTCTCCCGAATCGGTACCGTAACTCATTATAGCAACACCACCGTTCTTCAACACTTTCTCTACATCGCGAAAGTCGAGGTTAATCTTGCCTCGTGCTGTGATAATCTCAGCAATACTCTTTGTTGCGGTGGTAAGCACTTCGTCTACCATCTTAAAACCCTCTTCAATATCCAACTGAGGATATATACTCAAAAGGCGCTGATTGTTTATTACCAATAGGGCATCGACATGTTTAGCCATCTCTGTAACACCCTTCAATGCCTGTAAAATCTTGCTCTTTAATTCAAACTTGAAAGGAATGGTAACAATTCCGATAGTTAATATATCCATTGACTTAGCTATCGATGCTACTACCGGTGCAGCTCCTGTTCCGGTGCCTCCACCCATTCCGGCAGTTACAAAAGCCATTTTTGTTCCATCGGTAAAGAGCGCTTCAATCTGTTTCCGGCTCTCTTCAGCTGCGGCTGAGGCTCTTTCGGGGTTGTTTCCGGCTCCAAGTCCTTCTGTAATCTTCTCTCCAAGTTGCACTTTAACAGGAATATTAGAGTCCATTAAGGCTTGCATGTCGGTATTACAAATAGCAAACGAAACATTGTGTATGCCTTGTTTGTACATGTTCTCAACGGCATTGCTACCACCGCCACCAACACCTACAACTTTTATAATTCTGGGAGTCTCCCTTTGTGCATCGAATGGTAATACGATATTTTGTTCTTCGTTCATACTCTTAAATCATTTCTTAATTATCCTCTTCGTCCTCTGCCTCTTCTTCTGTTATATTATTCATAAACTCTTTTCCCTTCTTAGTGAGGTTGTCAAATAGACCTCCAAAGAAATTTCCTCCTCCATTGCTTCTGCTACTCTTTTTGCTTCTCTTCGGCTCGGGAACAACAGCCTCTTGCTCTTCCGGCAATTCGGGATTCTTCTCTTCTACATTTGCAAACAAGCTTTCAGGAATACTTGTTTCTGTTGCCGGTGCAATAATCTCTTCTCTGCAACAATTCTCTTTACCAATCTTTAACAAACCATAAAGGGTGGGAGTTATAGCATCCTTCGTAAGAAATAGGTTCTCATCTACATGGTAATTTACAGAAATATCTGTTAGAATACGCAATTTGTACCCTGCAAGATTTTCATTGAGTAGTGTCTCTATATTTTTTAATTTTGCTCCACCACCGGTAAATATTATACTATTTACAACCTCTTTAGAATGTTCTATCCTGTATTTTACATTTTGTAGAATCTCCATGACTCTTGCCGATATTATAGAATCAATGGTTTTAGTCGGAATTGAATCATTCTCGTTGCTCTCCGATGCATAACCTTTGAAAATCTTAAGTTGCTCGGCTTCCTGATGTGAAATATTTTCGGCGCATAAATCGCGTGTGATATTTTCGCTACCAAGAGGAATAACAACAAGATTACGCAAAAGTGCATTTGAGTATATTGCCACAGTTGTTGTTTCGCTACCAATATTAACCAATGCACAACCATTACGTCGGTCATCGTCGCTTAACATAATTCCGGCTTCAATACCTGTAGCATTGAATGCATCCATTATTGCAATATTAGACATGCTGAAACTCTCTTCGAGTTGTTTCAAATATTGCTCTTTAATAACAAGATTCAAAAAATTACACTCTATATGTTTTGTGGGAATTCCTATGGGTGATAGTACAACTTCGCCATTCAATTTACACTCTTGAGGTATAACCTTAACTTTCTGATAACCTGTGGGTGCAGAGAATATGTTGTCATTTTCGACAGTCATTTCATCAATAATCTCAGGAACTATCTTAGTGTATTCGTCGAACCCTTTTGTAACAGTCGATTTAATGGAGTGTAACGAGAGTCCGCCAAATGCAACATATGCCTTTTCTATGCACACATTTGTCATCTGTGCCTCCATACGATTAATGATGCTTGTGAGACAATTCCCTGTCTCATCGACATTGCGTACCACACCTTTAGAGATAAATCCATTGACCGGCTCGCTTGCATATGCTACTATTTTTATACCATCGTAGGTATCCATGCCTATAGCACCTGACACCTTTGATGAGCCAATCTCAATTGCAACAATATACCTGTTTGTTCCCATATATCTTAGAAATATTCCTTTTTTATAGAACTGTTTTTTATTTTCTCTTTGTACAGATTACCTGATTGTCGAACTCTACATTAATCTTCTTGTATTTATTCCACCCTATTTCATTGAGTCCTTCTTCGTAGAATCTTTTTAATTTATCCATTTTTTTATCAAGGTTCTCGGCTCGGCCAATTTCAATAATGTGATTACCAAGTCGTGGAACAATTATTATATCCTTGTTTGGCTGAAAATATATTTGCTCGGTCTGTTCCATCCAAAATTTGTTATCTTCAAGAAAATTTGCTATTGTCAGCAACTCTTTATCTGCCATATCGCGTTCAATGTAACCGCTTGCAACAGGTAAATATATTGCTCTGGGAATTCCTTTTATTATATCTCCATGCTTGTCTATATAAAAATCCTTTCCATCTTTATCGAATATGTGCATAATAGGAATTTTACATGACACTCTTATTCCAATATAGTCGTTGTGAGTTTTGAAGCATTGACAATCTTCTATCAGTGATGATGCTTTTATTGTCTGCTCAATGTTTCGACATGAAATTTTATTCATCTCCTTTTTCTCGGGATTAACATCTTTTGCATTTAAGAGTGTCATCACATCATTTCCGGTTAGAATCTCCAAGTCATAATCTTCTATCTCGATATTTACACCTTTGCAAGGTGTGTTATCGGGATGATTTGTAAAGCATAACAAAGCTAAAATAATATATGCTCCTGCTATGAATGTTACCAGATATAATAAAATCTTTTTCAGCATATTATGCTATGTTTTCTTCTTATCTGTTTCTTAATATCTCTTCTATTTTGCAGACATCATTTTCGAGGTCTCCTGCGCCTAATGCAACTACTACATCAAAATTATGTTTTTCCTCCTCAACAATACTCAATACTTCTTTTCTTGTACACATTCTTTTTTTTACGTTTTTGTTGAGCAGGTCATATATGAGTTTACTTGTAACTCCGGGTATAGGTAATTCTCGAGCTGGATATATGTCCAAAAGTATTACTTCGTCGAAAATAGATAAACTCTCGGCAAATTCTTTGTAAAAATCGTTAGTTCGGCTATATAAATGTGGTTGGAATATAGCCGTTATATTGCGATTGCTGTATAGCTCTTTCATCGATTTTGCACACGCTTTAATTTCATCGGGATGGTGTGCATAATCGCTGAGCAACACAAGATTTTCCTCTTTAATATGAAAATCAAAACGTCTGTCGGCACCGACAAAGCTCTTCATACCTTGTTTCAGTTCTTCGGCTGTAGCACCGCACATCTCGGCCATTGCCATAGATGCTATTCCATTATCAATGTTTATACTTACAGGTACTCCTAGTTCTACGTCTTTTATGGTTTGTTGAGGCGAAACATAATCGAATAGAATTGTTCCATTGCCAATCCTTATATTCTCGGCATGGAAATCTCCACTGTTACGTCCGTATGTAAAGCATCTTACTCCCGGTTTTGTACGTGGGGAAACCTCTAATCCTTCGTGTATAATAAGAGCACCATCTTCGCGTATCTTCTCGGTGAATTGCGCAAAAGCCTCCAAATAGTTCTCTTTGTTGCCATATATATCCAAGTGGTCGGGGTCGGCCGATGTTATAGTTGCAATATATGGAGTCAAATGCAGAAACGAACGGTCGTATTCATCTGCTTCAATTACAACAAGGTCGCTTTTGTCGGTAAGCAAAAGGTTGCTTTTATAATTCTTTGAGATACCTCCAAGGAATGCGGCACAATCTACATGAGATTGATGCAACAAATGTGCAGTCATGGTCGATGTGGTAGTTTTTCCATGTGTACCTGCTGCACATACACCTCGTTTTCCACGTGTAATTATACCTAGAACTTCGGCTCTCTTTTTTACGGTAAAACCGTTTTGTTTAAAATACTCCCACTCTTTGTGCCCTTTGGGTATAGCAGGTGTGTAAATAACCAAAGTCTCTTTGTTGTTCTTGCACACCTCCGGTATCTGCTCTACATCTTCCTCAAAATGTAGTTGTGCGCCCTCTTCAATAAGGCGGTTTGTCAATTCGCTTGGGGTACGGTCATATCCTGCGACAAACTTTTTCTCGCTTAGGAAGTATCTCACAAGTGCACTCATTCCAATTCCACCTGCACCAAGGAAATATACCGATTTGATATTTTTGAGTTCCATTATTTCAAGTTCTCGTTTTTACGTCTTGTCTCTTTCTCAATATAAGCCTCTGCCAACATTATAACTTCGTCGGCTATCTGTTGTGCGGCATTTGGCTTAGCCATCTCTTTTATATTGCTTTCGAGTTCCTTTATTCTCTCAACGTTCTTTACAGTTTCAATGGCTGTGCCTATCAATTTTTCTTTTGCATCTTTGTCGGCTACATGTATTGCGGCATTTTTATTTACAAGTGCCATTGCATTTTTTGTCTGATGGTCCTCAGAGACATTAGGCGATGGAACCAATATGGTGGCTTTTCCTAGTAATGCAAACTCCGAGATAGACCCTGCTCCGGCACGTGAAACAACTATGTCGGCTGCCGCCAAAGCATTTGCCATGTTTGTAACAAAGTCGGTGATAACTAGATTTTCAGGCTTTCCGGCCTCGGCAATTCGCGTTTTCATCTCTTCGAAATAGTACTTTCCTGTTTGCCATACAAACTGTATGTCGCTGTTTCTCCTTATTTCGTCAATATTGGCAAGAACGCTTTCATTCATGCTACGGGCACCAAGGCTACCGCCAACAATGAGTATGCAACGTTTGTCGGGGTTCAGGTTCATTGCTTTTAAAGCCTCATCACGTTTTGCTCCTATCGCAAGAAGACTTCCGCGCACCGGATTACCGGTTAATTTAATCTTTTCGTGTGGAAAAAAACGTTCCATTCCTTCGTATGCCACACAAATTAGTTTCGCTTTTCTAGAGAGAATCTTGTTTGTTACTCCGGCATAGGAGTTTTGTTCCTGTATCAGTGTGGGAATATTCATTTTTGCAGCCATCTTAAGAGTGGGCCCGCTGGCATATCCTCCAACGCCTACTGCTACATGCGGAGCAAAATCTTTTATAATCTTCTTAGCCATTCTCTGGCTCTTGAATATTAGTCGTAGCACATTGAAGTTTCTCCATAGTCTTTTACGGTCGAAACCTGCAATAGGCAAGCCAATTATTTTATATCCGGCTTCGGGAACACGTTGCATCTCCATACGATTATCTGCTCCCACGAACAAAATCTCAGCATTTGGATGTTTACTCTTTATAGCATCGGCAATGGATAGAGCTGGAAATATGTGGCCACCTGTGCCACCACCGCTTATGATAATTCTGTAATCTCTTTTCATTGTTTTTATCCTTTTTATTCCGCTACCGGAGTGTTAGTAATATTTTCGTTGCTCTCTTCTTTGTTAAAACGCTTTACATAGCGACTAACAGATAGAATTATACCTATATAAACACAATTTATGAGAATAGATGTTCCACCTTGGCTCACAAGGGGCAGAGGTTGTCCTGTTACAAAGTCTCCCACAGAGATATGCATGTGCATCATAGCTTGCATGGTTATCAAAATTGCAACTCCCATTACAAGAAATGCCGGATAAGGTTCTTCGCATTTGCTTGCTATCTTTCCGCTTCTATAGAGTAGTGTGAGATAGAGCAAGAGTACAGCAACACCACCAATCCATCCCAACTCTTCAACTATTATAGAATAGATAAAATCGGAGTATGCGTGGGGTATAAAGTCGCGTTGAACAGAATTCCCCGGCCCTTTTCCAAACAAACCACTTGTTCCAATGGCAAGTTTAGAGTACATTTTTTGCTCGTTACCCTCTCTCAACGAGTGTTTATAGAACTGTTCGGGAGTCATGTTCTTGTCTGCCCCGCTAACATCCACAAGTCGGTGTTTCCATGTAAGCATCTTACGTTGAAAACTATTTCCATCCTTTGCACTTTCTGGGGTAGCCATAATAAGTGTTAAACAAAGTCCTCCTGCCACTACAGCCGAACCTATAAGGGTGAGCATGTGCCATTTGTTTACCTGCCCAATGAACATCATCATCAACAATGTAGCACCTACAATAACTACAGTCGATAGATTTTCCAGAAAAATCAGTCCACAAGGTATAATGGAAATTGCAATAATTGTCATCATTGTGTAGTCCTTTATGTTGTTTTCATTCTGAGGACGCAGGTTAATCAATGACATTGCCGATGTGAGTGACAAAAAGGTACCATCTTTTGTTTGTGCTTTTGCTAAGACAAGTGCAGTCATCATCACCAATCCCATTTTGGCAATTTCCAATGGTTGAAAGCGTACTCCAAGCAGTGTAACCCAACGGGCGCTATCATTTACTCTGTCTCCACCTACCAGTGCATATATAAGAAATATCACTCCCGACAAATAAACCAACTTTGTGAAGAGTTTTATCCACTCTATTTTCAGGTTGTGAATGAACCATACAACTCCCACGCCTGCAATAAGGAACAGTGCATGTTTAGTAATAGGTTGCCAGTAATTTCCGGAGCCATAGGTCTGTCGGCTTGTCGCACTGAAAACCTCAATCAGCGACAATGCACACAGTATAAAGAAGATGGTCCAAACAACCCTGTCTCCTTTAAAGATTCTTCTTGTAATACCTTTGCCCATTTACTCTATGTTTATAAATATTTTGCAACCTCATTTTTAAATTGTTCGCCTCGGTCCTCGTAACTCTTAAATAGGTCGAAACTAGCGCAACAGGGGCTCAGCAGAACTGTTTCACCTCGTTTTGCCATGTTACGTGCTTCGCAAACACAATCTTGCATAGAACGTACATCAACGGTTGGAATGCCAAAACTGTCGAAGAATGTGTGTAATTTACTGTTGTCTACTCCCAAGAAAATCAGTCCATTACATTTCTCGCGAACTAAATCGGCTATCTCGCTATAGTCGTTACCTTTATCTTTTCCTCCAAGGATGAGAATGGTTTTTCTCTTCATGCTTTGCAGGGCATACCAGCAACTGTTTACATTCGTTGCTTTTGAGTCGTTTATGTATTCAACTCCATCAATCATCGCAACTCTCTCCAATCGGTGCTCTACACCGGTAAAGCTCTTTAAGGCTTCACGTATTGTCTCTTTGCGAATTCCCGCTACATTTGCCGAGATACCTGCAGCCATAGAGTTGTATAGATTGTGCTTACCGGTTAGCGACAACTCCTCCTGTTCCATGTTAAATGGTGTTGGTTCGGTGAAGATTATCTTATGCTCCTCGGTATATGCTACCAAACCCTCTTTTTTGTTTTCTGCAAATGGATATAACTTACCATGTTTGTGTTTTGGCAACTCGTTTTGTATTATAGGGTCGTCGTTCCAAAATACAAATGCATCGTCGGGTTGTTGGTTCTGCAATATGCGGAATTTCGCATCAACATAGTTTTGCATCTTATGTTCATATCGGTCGAGGTGGTCGGGAGTAATGTTCATAAGCACCGCCACATTTGCACGAAACTCGTACATGTTATCCAATTGGAAACTGCTTAATTCGACAATGTAGTAGTCTTTGTCGTCTTCGGCAACTTGCAAGGCAAGGCTGTTGCCTATGTTCCCGGCAAGTCCAACATTTAGTCCGGCTTCTTTAAATATGTAATAAATGAGCGATGTTGTGGTAGTTTTACCATTGCTTCCTGTTATGCAAATCATCTTTGCTTTTGTGTATCTTCCGGCAAATTCAATCTCCGATATTATAGGTATTCCGGCATCACTCACTCTCTTTACCATAGGAGCCTCACAAGGTATTCCCGGGCTTTTTATAACCTCTTGTGCATTTAAAATCAGCGCCTCTGTATGCTGTTTCTCTTCCCACTCAATACCATGCTCGTCCAGCACTTTTTTATACTTATCTGATATACTGCCGAAATCCGAAACAAATACTTCGAATCCCAGTTTGTTGGCAAGAATGGCCGCGCCACAACCACTCTCTCCTGCGCCCAGTATAACTATTCTCTTGTTCATCGATATTATCTTATTTTAAGTGTCATCAGCGTAATTGCCGCCATAATTATTGTAACAATCCAAAAACGCACAGTTATTTTAGCCTCGTGCATAGGCTGTTTAGGCCCTTTTAACAGGTATCGACATTCAGGGTCGAGTTTTTCGTCCTTCACATTATAGTGATGATGTAATGGGGTGTATCTAAATATTCTCTGTCTTATACCTTTTCTTTTTCCCTGTTTGAAATATGCAACCTGCAAAATGACAGAGAGGTTTTCGACAACAAATATACCGCATAGCAATACCAATAAAATCTCTTTATGTATAAGTATTGCAATCACAGCTATTATACCTCCTATGCTAAGGCTACCTGTATCACCCATAAAAACTTGTGCCGGGAACGAATTATACCATAGGAAACCAATGAGTGCTCCAATAAAGGCAAAGCAAAAGACAACAACCTCTTCACTGCCGGGTAGGAACATAATATTAAGATACTCAGCCCAATTAACATGGCTCGATACATAGGCTAGAACTGCAAGTGCAATGCCGATAATTGCAGCATTACCTGCCAACATGCCGTCCATTCCATCGTTTAGGTTTGCTCCATTTGATACAGCTGTAACAATAAAAATCGTTACAATCACAAAAAGTATCCATCCGGCAATATCCTTATACTCTCCGCAGAAACTCATAATTTCGGAGTAATCTAGGTTATGGTTCTTAATAAAAGGAATCGTAGTCTTGTTTAATTTCTCAGGAGTACTTCTATGAACAACCTCGGTTTGCTGGTTTGGGTGTTCAATAGTTACATTCTCCCTCATAACGGCCTGTGGACTCAAATACAGAGTAATACCTATTAGCAATCCCAAAATTACCTGTGCTACAATTTTTACCTTGCCGGGAATACCATCTTTGTTCTTCTTAAATGTTTTAATATAGTCATCGGCAAAGCCTACAACTCCTAACCACACTGTTGTTGCAAGCAATAATATCATGTAGATATTGCTTAAACGTCCTACCAGCAGGCAAGGAATCAATATTGAAACAATGATTATAAGTCCGCCCATTGTAGGTACGCCAACTTTCAGATTTGTTTTGTCAAAGTCTCGCAATGTCTCCGAAATTTGTCTTTTACGAAAATAACGTATAAAGAATTCTCCAAAGATTGTCGATATCAACAATGCCAAAACAATGGCGCTTAAAGCTCTGAACGAGGTGTATGTAAAAAGTCTCGCTCCGGGGAAGTTACTCTCCTGCAATAGTCTGAACAGTTCGTTAAGCATTTTTATTCTCTTTTATGCATTGAAAATCTCGTTAATAACCTCTTTGTCATCGAAGTGGTGTTTTACACCCTTGATGTCTTGATAATTTTCGTGTCCTTTTCCGGCAACGACAACAACATCGCCTTTTTGGGCAAGAGCACAAGCTGTACGTATAGCCTCTTTGCGGTCTACAATAGATATAACTTTTTTCTTCTGTTCGGGTGTCAATCCCTCCAACATATCATTAATGATATCTTGTGGCTCTTCGAAGCGTGGATTGTCAGACGTTATTATAACCTTGTTACTTGCTTTTACTGCCTCTTGTGCCATAATAGGGCGTTTCCCTTTATCGCGGTTACCACCGGCTCCGACAACGGTAATTACATTGCCTCTTCCACGAAGGACCTCGTTCACAGTACCAAGAACATTTTTTATTGCATCGGGGGTGTGAGCATAATCAACAATTGCCGAGTAACCTTCGCTAGAATGTAATGCTTCGAAACGGCCAGAGACGGGTTTCAGTGTGCTCAGAACTCGAAGAATTTCATCGGGTTCCTTACCAAGTTCAACAGCCGCACCAAAGATGGCAAGTAGATTGCTCACATTAAATCGTCCGGTTAGCAAAGTGTTGAACTCTCTGTTGTTGAATTCAAGCAACATTCCATCGAGGTGGGTTTCTAAAATTCGTGCTTTATAATCGCATATTGTACGTGTAGAATATTTCTTTATATCGGCACGACAGTTTTGTACCATTACGGGGCCATTCTTGTCATCGAGGTTTGTTAAGGCAAAGGCATCACGTGGTAACATATCGAAGAAACTTTTTTTACTCTTCAGATAATTCTCCATTGTTTCGTGAAAATCGATGTGATCTCTTGTCAAATTGGTGAAGATGCCACCGGCAAAACATAATCCACCTACACGTTGCTGTGCCAGTGCATGTGAACTAACCTCCATGAATGCATATTCGCATTCTTCATCGGCCATTCTTCCGAGCAGGCTGTTCAGTGTTATAGCGTCCGGTGTTGTGTGTGTAGCTGGTATTGCTTCGTCATTAATATAATTACACACCGTTGAAATGAGACCACATTTGTGTCCCATTTGGCGGAATAGTTCGTATAAAAGAGTTGCAATAGTTGTTTTTCCGTTTGTTCCTGTTACACCAACTAGCTTAAGACGTTGTGTCGGGTTTCCATAGAAAGTGGTGGCTATTGTTCCTACAACATCTTGCACATTCTCAACCTTTATATATGCGACATCGGGCTTTGTGTGTTCCGGCATAGTCTCGCATACGATTGCTGTAGCACCTTTTTCTTCTGCTATCGGAATGTAGGCATGTCCATCTGTTTGAGTCCCACGCATAGCTATGAACAGGTCTCCCTGTGTAACAAGACGTGAGTCAATGTTCACCCCTGTTATTTCTACTTCGTCTTTTGGTAATAGTAATTGGGTGTAGCGGATATTTCTAAATAGTTCGCTTAGTTTCATATATCTTGTTTAATTTATAATCATGGTTTTAATGTTAATAACACATAGTCGCCTTTTCTGGCATGTTGCCCCGCTGATAAACTTTGCGATACAACTCTTCCATGGCCATTTATAGATACTTTTAATCCAACTTTCTTCATTAGATATAGAGCATCTTTTGCTCCCATACCTATCACATTTGGAACAACGTCTTCTTTTATTTCACTATGCTTAAATATCAATCCATTCTCTTCGTTGTTCTCCAATGAGCCCCACGTAGGCTCATCCGGTGAATTGCTTACGTTGTCATCTTCCACGTTAATATCAATCTCATCGAATAGATAGTTTGCCGATGTTATATTTCCTTTTTTAATAGTTGGCATTGTTGCATGTATTGTATCTTTTGCCTCTTTGAACGAAAGACGCAACTCTTTAGCCGACACCTTCTCTGCTATCTCCTTTAATACAGGCGCCGACACCGAACCGCCGCCACCCGATTTATTGCTAAGCACCTGCACTATACATGTGTATTCAGGTTTATTGGCAGGAAAGAATCCACAGAAACTATAAAGATTCAGCTTCCCACTTTTTTGATATCCACCTACGCCCGAAACATTTGCTGTTCCTGTTTTACCGGCTATTAGCAATTTGTCCGATTGTGCACTTTTTCCGGTTCTCTTTCTGGAATCGCCATTAACGACTGCTATAAGTGCTTTTTTTAATGTTTCTACAGTGTAGTCCGATAACATATCGCTACGCAATACTCGTGTTGGGAACTCCTCAACAACCTCACCATCTTTCATCACTGCCTTAACCAAACGTGGCGCCATTTGGTCTCCATTATTAGCTATAGTGTTGTAGAAAGTAAGCATGTTTATTGCTGTCATGGCAATTGAGTATCCGTAGGACATTGTCATAAGTGTAACGCTCTTTGCATGTACTTTGTCTATGTCTGTTATTGATGGGGTTACCTCGGATTCTATTAATTTATAGTTCTCATCCATACCAAAACGTTTCAATGTCTTCACGAACTCTCCATGTGAATTGTCCGATGCATACTTCTCTGCAACCATCTGTATCATTCCAACGTTAGAGGAGTGCATTAAAACGTCATCAATATTATAGTATTTTTGTCCTTCTAATGGCTTAACAAGGTCTTCGCGAAATTTTTTAAAGAAAACATGTTTTCCACCATATGTTTCTACTGAATCGTTTGCTTTCAATCTGCCATCTTCCAATGCGGCTGCAAGTGCCACCGTTTTGAAGATAGATCCGGGCTCCATTCTGCGACTCAGTGCATGGTTCTCTGTTATGTTATATTCACTCTGCTCAAAAGTTTCAACATAGTTGTCTTCTCCCATTCTTGTGAGGTTCACAATGGCTTTTATATCACCGGTCTTTGTCTCCATCAGAATACACCATCCGGCCAATCCTCCATGCTCTTTAATTTTTTTGTTCAGTGCCTGCTCACATATATCCTGAATGTCGGTGTTTATTGTAGTTTGAATATCTTTCCCATGAACCGGAGCAAGGTCTATTGTAACTCTCGATTTCAGACGATGTCCCCAACCCGGTTTTCCACTAAGAATATAATCGTACTTCTTCTCTAAACCATACGTTGTCCAAACCTTGTTGCTACTAGTTGTTGTCTCACTCTCTTTTGCATTGCCAAGTGTACTTACAGCCAGTGAACCAAAAAGTTTCTTCCTCTCTTTCTTCTCTTCAACTTTAAGTCCCGAATAGGCTACCGGACGCGATAGAATGGGTAACTCTTTTATCTGTTTATATTGTGTATATGATAGGTCTATAACTTGTGGGAACAGGCTATATTCTCTTCTTTTCGGCAAACGTTTTCTTTGTAGTTCCATGCCTTTGTTAAGGTGGCTTTCATACTCTTTAGCACTCCAACGTGGAACAACACGCGACAACTCTTTACATAATGCTTTAAGGTTATTGCGCCAAACGGTATCTTTTTTTGCCAACACCTTCTCCTGCATCTTTTTGTTTTTGTCGGTGTAGTCGAAGTCTATGAATAAATTGTATTTTACATGGTTGCACACCAAAAGTTCGCCATTATCGCTTAGTATATTACCTCTTGTGGCCGGCAGTGGAATGTTTGTTTTTACCTGAAAGCTTGCAACTTCCTCCCAAAAGTTCTTTTGTAACATAAGGAAAGCCGCCTTTCCGGCAATGAGCACCCCCCATGCTACAAATACAAAAAGTACAAGTAGGTGAAAACGAAATATTATGTCATTCCTAAAATTGAACATTGTAATGAATTGTTATTATTCAATTAAAAATGGTGGGTGTGTTGCTGCTTTCAAGGAACTCTCGTTCTTGTTTATATACTCTTCTATGCGTGATTGTCTGCTTTTTTCCGAGAATTCACTTTGCAATGTAAGTACATCAAATCTCAAATCTTCTCTGACGCGCTTCAATGCATCAATTTCTGTCAGTTCTTGTTGAAAAGCATATCTGTTGCTGACATATATAAAAGTATATATGACTATTAGGGCAAACAACCAACCATTATCGGTGAAGGCTTTGCTACGCAGGAATTTGCCACCTATTATGTAGCTTAGTATGCCCTGTTTCTTCTTGCTTTTCTTGTTTACATTATCCTCCATTGTTCTCTTGTTTTGGAATGTTCAATGGGTTTTACGACAAAGATGTGTTTTTCTATTCAAATTAAAACTCACGATTGTTTCTTAATCGCAATACGTAGTTTTGCGCTACGTGAACGTGGATTTCTTATCATCTCCTCTTCGGTGGGAACAATCACTTTTTGTGCCTCAAAAGGCGATTCTATACGTCCAAAAAAGTCTTTTTCTATTACTCCTTCGACATTTCCGCTCTTTATAAAATTCTTTACTATGCGGTCCTCAATGGAGTGATACGTTATAACCACAAGTCTTCCACCCGGTTTTAATACATCCTTGGCATGTCTTAGCATCTCTTCGAGGCTTTCTACCTCTTTGTTAATTTCAATACGCAACGCCTGAAATATTTTTGCCATCTCCTTTTTTTCGCGCTGTGGTGGGCAAAACGGACGTGCTGTTTCCAATAGGTCGTTTATGCGTTTATATGGTCGTTCGGCTCTGTTTCTTATAATAGCCGAAGCCAATTTGCGACTACAGTTAAGTTCTCCGTATAGTTTAAATATTTTTGCAAGTTTCTCTTCGCTTGCATTGTTCAACAAGTCGGCTGCAGTCTCACCTCCTCGTTTGTTCATTCGCATGTCCAAGTCGGCATCGAAACGAAACGAGAAACCGCGTGTTTCGTCGTCAAAGTGGTGTCCCGAAACTCCTAGGTCGGCAAGCAAAGCATCTACCCCATCAACTTCGTAGTATCGCATGAAGTTGTATAAAAAGCGGAAATTACCTCGCACAAATGTAAAACGCGAATCGTCTGGAGCGTTTTTCTCGGCATCTTCGTCTTGGTCGAAACTGTATAGATGACCTTTTTTGCCTAGGCGACTAAGTATCTCACGTGAGTGTCCTCCTCCGCCGAATGTAACATCTACGCAAATGTCGTTTTTCCCAATTTGCATGCCGTCAACACTCTCATTAAGCATGACCGGGGTGTGGTATACCTGCTCTTCACTCATTTTCGCCTCCTTCCTTGTTTGTCATTATTTTCTCTAACTCACAACAAAAATCTTCGGGATTCATGAATGGCTTCTCGGCTCTGTTTTTTGCCCAAATCTCAATAGTGTCGTACATGCCTATAAAACGAACCTCTTGTTCAATACCGGCCATGTTCATGTATCTTTTATGAAGCAAGATACGTCCATTTGAATCTATGCTTAATTCCTCTACATCGGCCACAAATTGACGGAAAATCATTTGGTGTTTGGCATTCCATCTGTCTAACCTACTGCGTAGTAAGTTTAATTGCTCATTCCAACTATCCTCGGGATATAGCACTAAGCAGTCTTGAAAAACATCCTTTCGTAACATAATCTTTTCACATCCTGCGGCTTGCAGTATGCGACGAAAACATACAGGAAGAAAAACTCTTCCTTTGCAGTCAGCTTTTGCCTCTATGTTACCTATGAAACGCATATTTTTAGTCTAAACTACTATATTCGCTTCAAAATTACACAATTCCCCACAATTCCCCACCATATTTTCAAATATTTTTAAAACTAAGTTTTCAACAGCTTGTTGATTCTCTATTTTATTGAAAATAAATTTGTTGTTGTAGGGTGTTGTGGGTGGGTTGTAGTGGTAAAATAAACGAAAAAATAATCGCAGAAAAATAGTTGATGGTATACGAAAGGAATATAAATTCCTACATGTACCATCAACTATATAAAAGTTCTACGACTAATTGTCTGTAAATATTAACCTATGTTCTATCTTCTTTTCGGTAAAAAATTATTGAGCATTATACAACCTATAACGGCCGACACAAATGAACCGCATAAGATACCAAGTTTTCCTTGATTAAGCATCTCTATGCCATGTACAGGTATTGTTGAGTAAGATAAATCGGCAATAAAAATTGATACAGTTAAACCAATACCGCATAACATGCAAACACCCGAAAATGCTTTCCATGTTGCACCTTGAGGTAATGCTACTAAATGCATCTTAACTGCAAGCCACGAGAATGAGAATACTCCGGTGAATTTACCAATTACGAGTCCAGCCATAACCGATAGGCTGACACCAGAGAAAAGTGTGCCTACACTCATAGAAGAGAGGTCTATACCAACGTTGGCAAAAGCAAAAAGCGGTATAATTACATATCCAATAATGTTACGAAGATTGTCTTCCAAATCCTGTAACGGGCTAATAAGTTTATCTGCCGCCGATTCTATGCTTTTTAGTTTATGAATATCCTCGTTAGATAGTATAACAGCACTCTTTTTATTGGTAACCTCTATTACGGGAAAATTGTTAATGTGTTTTTTTATGCGTTTCATGTAGTGTTCTGTACCTTTTCGCAACGTTGCAGGTACGCAAAAAGCTGTAATTACTCCGGCAATTGTTGCATGTATTCCCGAATTGAGCATGGTGTACCACAGTAACATACCAATGGCAAGATAGAACATCTTATGGTGCATGTTCAAACGGTTTGCAATAATCATGATGACTATGCATAACAGCGATAGCAAAAGGTATATACTATGCAATTCCGATGTATAGAATATGGCTATGACAATTATTCCGCCCAAGTCGTCGGCAACAGCCAGTGCGGCAAGAAACACTTTTAATCCAATAGGAACTCTTGTACTAAATATGGATAATACGCCTAGCGAGAAAGCAATATCTGTTGCCATGGGAATTGCCAAACCGCATTGCATATCGGGATTCTCAGGGCATAGTAACCAAAAAACGATAACCGGCACTAACATTCCACCGCATGCGCCAATTATAGGCAACATCGCTTTCTTTGGAGATGAGAGCTCGCCAACCAAGAACTCGCGCTTAATTTCCAATCCCACTGACAAGAAGAATAGAGCCATCAAAAAATCATTAATAACTTCGTGTAGAGTCATGTTGTGGCCATTGTGGCTGAACAGATTAAACTCGCCAATAGAGAAATTAACACTACTTTCCCATATTCCGAAATACCACTCTTTAAGTTGGCTGTTTGCGCAGATAAGAGCCAAAATTGTACATAGAATAAGAAATACGCTCGATGAAACATATTTCTTAAGCATGCTTTTGAAACTGTAATTTAGCATGTCGTTTTATTTTTTATTTTGCTGTCTGTGTTGTTTAGATTTCCAAAGCCTATTGTAGAAATTATTCCTTTAACCTAAATAACGTGGTATATGTTAAAACAATTTTTAATGGTTTTTGGAAATTTTTTGCAAAGGTACCTCGTTTTTTTCTATAAAAGTATCGGTTATTTATCGTTAATTTCGATTGATGTAATCGTGTAAAACGATAGTAAAAAATAAGCTCCGTAGTTTCAAAACTCGGAGCTTATATAATTTGCTATATCTGAATTATTCTTCGGGAGTGAACATAGGGTCCCATGCCGGTAGCTTGGTAGGCTTCTCTTTAAGAACATCCAGAACTTTTGCTGGAACATACTTCTTGTCTACCACAAGACGGAACATATATTCATTGAACCATTCATCGGTCATAATAATTGTTCCTTTAAATCCGGAACTCGCTCCCCAACTATTTTCAACCTGCCATTTAACAGGTTTTCCATCTTTGTCAAGGTCTACAGCCTTCAATGTCATAGCATGTGAAGAACCACTGTCAAATGTCATAATTCTTTCGCGTTTGTTCATTCCGAATGTTGTGCCAAACAGGTTCTCATAGTCATAGTTGGCAATGTCAAGAAGACCACGTTTTGAATCGAGATATTTACCAACATCGCAAGAGAAGTACATCATTACGCTATCTTTTATAGAGGCTATAGCCATTTGCTTTATCTCCTCTAATGGCAAATTCACATAAAGCCAATTGTGTCCATCGTAGACATGGCGGTCAAACTCTATCTCGTACGATTTCCAGTAGGGGCGGGTTGGGTCGTTCATCAGCATCACATAATTGTTTTGCAAATCCCAACCAATATATTTTTCATAGAAGCTCTTAGGAGTATATTTTTGTGGTTCTTCACGTAACTTGCCATTTGCATCGGTCGGAGCCCATGTAAACTCTGTTGGAGGTACTCCATAAACCTTCACAAGCATCTTGTATACAGTTTTTAGTTGCTCCTTCTTCATGTCTTGCAACTCTTTTTCTTTTGCTCCATCCTCCGAGGCTTGGCGTAGACGAAGTCCAAATTCACGTAGTTTACGCTGTAAAAGACTATTGAATGATGCTGTTTTGTTGCTCGTGTGTGTTTCGGGCATAACACCTTTGGGCACAATGCCATATTTTGAAACAAGGTCTGACACACCTGTGAATGTTCCTCCATCACTAAGAGGGTTTTTGAACAGCCACTCTACTGTACGGTCGTCGAAGGTTCTTTTTCGAGTGTCAATGATACCTTGCAGAAACAAATTAGATTTTTCTAATTGGTCCCAGAAAAAACTGTATACCTGTGAAAACTCAAAAGCACCCAATTTCTGTTCTGCTATCATTTTCGCACGCATAACGTTCATGCCTGTAAACAGCCAACAGCGTCCCGACGACTCTTGGTCGGTGATACCTTTAGAATCTACACTATTGCTAAAATAGGTATTCATCTCCTTTTTATTGTCGTTACTAAGTGCCAAAGTGTTTACCGGGTTCGACAACATAACATTTTGTAATGCTTTGTCGGCTCCTTGTGGAACATAACTCTCTTTTAACTCTTGCAAAAGCTTTGCATCGATACCGCCATTTTGTGCTGTGATATTGCCGGCGAACAACATTGTTGCTACAATGCATCCTGTAATTCTAAATACTCTTTTCATATATTTCTATTGTTTTGTCTGTTCTATTTTTTGCGAATATATCTCATTTTACTCAAATAGCAAAATCGGCCCCTTTGAAGTTTTGTATCTCATTCATAAATGCGAGTGCAGTCTCTACATCTTTCACATTCTCCACAGTTATAATGCAACGTCCATGTTCTTTTCTCATGTAGTTCCTGAAACAACTTGTCGGAAGGTATAACAGTATGTTCCCGAACAAATCGCTTTGATAGAACGTTTCGTTATTGTCTTGTACAAAGAAAAGGTTCATTTTCCCTCCTTTCAGATAAATTTTTTCTACACCTATCGTTTGAGCTTTTTGTCGCAATATAACCATTTTAATAAGTTCCTCTCCTTCTTGTGGTATTGCTCCAAATCGATCTTGCATTTTTAAACGGAACGATGTCAGTTCCTTTTCGTTGGTTATAGAATCGAGTTCGCGATAGAGTAAAATGCGTTCGTTTCCATCGGGTACATAGGTTGCCGGGAACAGTAACTCAAGGTCGCTTTCAACAAGACATTCCTTGGCATACCCTTGTATGTTGTCATTTTCATCCTCTCGTAAAATATCGGAGAATTCGTCGTTCTTTAATTCTCTTACAGCTTCGGCAAGAACCTTTTGATATGTTTCATATCCTAGGTCGGCAATGAAACCGCTTTGCTCGGCTCCTAATAAGTTGCCTGCTCCACGAATGTCCAAATCTTGCATTGCTATGTGCATTCCACTTCCCAATTCACTGAAACTTTCGATAGCCTCAAGGCGACGACGTGCCTCGCTGTTAAGGCTCTCCTTTGGGGGAGTAAGTAAATAGCAGAATGCTTTGCGCTTGCCTCGTCCTACACGTCCACGCATCTGGTGCAAATCGCTAAGACCGAAACTCTGTGCTTGGTTGATTATGATTGTATTTACATTGGGAATGTCAATTCCATTCTCAACTATTGATGTTGCTATTAAAACATCGTAGTCGTGGTTTATAAAGTCGTATAATCTTTTCTCCAACAGTTCGGGGTTCATTTGCCCATGTCCTATACATACACGAGCATCGGGAATATGTTTTTTTATCATATTCTCCAATTCGTACATGTTGGCAATACGGTTGTTTATAAAAAAGACTTGTCCGTTTCTGCTTAATTCAAAGTTTATAGCTTCCTTTATGACTTCGGCGTCAAAGGTTTGTATTTCGGTGTGAATGGGGTAGCGGTTAGGTGGTGGAGTTTGTATCATTGACAAGTCTCTTGCTCCCATTATAGAAAATTGCAATGTGCGTGGTATAGGTGTGGCGGTCATTGTCAGTGTATCGACATTTACCTTCATCTGACGCAGTTTCTCTTTGACGGCAACTCCGAATTTTTGCTCTTCATCAATAATCAATAGTCCTAAATCTTTGAACTGAACATCTTTTCCGGTAATTCTGTGCGTTCCAATTACAATGTCGGCTTTTCCCTCTTTAATCTCTTGTAGTGTCTTTTTTGTTTCCGCAGCACTGCGTGCACGGCTCAAATATTGTATGTTGCAAGGAAACTCCCTAAGACGCTCTTTGAACGTCAGGTAGTGCTGATAGGCCAGCACAGTGGTTGGGACCAATACTGCAACTTGCTTGCCGTCTGTTGCCGCCTTGAATGCGGCACGGATAGCAACCTCAGTCTTTCCAAATCCAACATCTCCACAAATCAAACGGTCCATAGGACGCTTGCGTTCCATGTCCTGTTTCACATCATTGGTGGCTTTTAATTGGTCGGGGGTATCTTCGTACATGAAGCTCGCCTCCAATTCATTTTGCAGGTAGCTATCGGGCGAGAAAGCAAATCCCTCATCTTTGTATCGTTGAGAATATAGTTTTATGAGGTCGCGAGCAATGTCTTTAATCTTTTTCTTGGTACGTTCTTTCATACGCTCCCATGCTCCTGTACCCAATTTGTTTATTGTTGGAGCATCACCCTCTTTCCCTCTGTATTTCGAAATTTTATGCAGGTTGTGTATCGACACAAATACAACATCGTCATTCTTGTATATCAGCTTTATTGCCTCTTGTGTGGAATTTCCATTCGGAATACGTACCAATCCACCAAATTTACCTATTCCGTGGTCAATATGCACTATGTAATCACCAGCTTTAAACTCTTTTAGTTCTTTTAGAGTAAGAGCCACTTTTCCGCTTCGGGCACGGTCGCTACGTAGTTTGAAATTGTGAAAACGCCCAAACAGTTGGTGGTCGGTGAAAAAGGCTGCATGCAGAGTGTTGTCGATAAAACCGCTGTGTATGGTGCGTGCCAATGCTGTAAACGGTATATCATCCTCGCGTTCCTCGAATATTGCTTTCAAACGGTCGGCCTGATGCATGTCGTCGGTCAGCAAGTGTAATTTATATCCACGTTTCAAATACTCCGAAAAGTTCTTGCTGACAAGGTCGAAGTCTTTGTGGAACAGAGGCTGTGGCGAAATATCGAAATTTATAATTATTGCATTGCTCTTGTTTGTAGTGTGCAATTCCCAATGCCGTATGTTTTTTACAAACGATGTGAACTCCTCTTTCGATACCAAGTCGGGCATCTGAGGCGCAACCTCTTCCGATAATTTTGCCTGCAACGAAAAACCTTCGTTACGCAATTTATCTATGTTGCCTGCTACAAAATTCAGGTCGCGTGTAATGAGTATGCTGCTCTTTGGTAGGAACGACGTTATAGAAACACTCTCTCGGCCACTCATTTTGGGAACTATGACTGCTTCGTCACACTTTTGTCGTGATAATTGTGTCTCAACTTCGAATGTTCTTATGCTTTCAACCTCGTTCCCAAAGAAATCGATGCGATAGGGGTACTCCGATGAGTATGAAAAAATGTCGATGAGGCTACCTCGCACAGCGTATTCTCCCGGTTCGTAAACATACGCTACCTCCTTGAATTTTAACTTTGCAAGTTGTTTTTCCAGTTCGTCTCTGCTTATTTGGCTTTCGGTTGTTATGGAGAGTGTCTGCTTCTCTAAATCTCCCTGCGAAACAACCTTTTCGGCTACAGCGTCGGGGTGTGTTATTATTATCAATCCCTCTTTACGACGACGATTTATGAGGCGACTCATAACTTCGGTACGAAGTATGCGATTTGCGTCATCTTCGTGTCCATATTTTATAGCACGCCGGAAAGAGGATGGAAAAAACAGTATATTGTCGTTGTTGCATATCTGCATCATGTCGTGATAAAAATAGCCGGCTTCTTCGACATCATTCATCACAACAAAAACAGTCTGCTCCGGAACTCTTTTTATAAATCCGCTAAGAACCAACGCTGCGCTACTACCCAATAGACCCGAGAGAAAAACACTCTTTTTACTGTTTTCCTCTCTTAACTTTACAAGGGCATCGACTCCCGGATGCTGTGCAAAGATATTTTGAAGTTCTTTTATCTCCATTAAATTTTGAGAGGTCTATTCAGCCTCTTTTTGCGTTGCGAAATTAAGCATTTTTTGTCTAAAAAAGCTATAAATCCTTGTCTAAAAGAGTTGTTATATCTTAATAATACTATCTAGAAAATTAATTTTATATATTTTTTTAAAATATTGGCGTTTTTGCACTCTTTTTTCTGTATCTTCGCAAGATGAATAAAAGTTTATTATGGCTACAAGTGATAGTGTAATAATTATACCTACCTACAACGAGAAAGAGAATATAGAGAAAATGATACGTGTTCTCGTCGCACTCGAACATCCATTCGATGTGCTTGTTGTAGATGATGCCTCACCCGATGGTACTGCGTTTATTGTAAAATCGTTGATGGCAGAGTTTCCCGAAAGAGTCTTTATATTAGAGCGTAGCGGAAAGTTAGGTCTGGGAACTGCATATATAGCAGGTTTTAAATGGGCTTTGGAGCATGGTTATGAATATATTTTCGAGATGGACGCCGACTTTTCGCATAATCCCGACGATGTTCCTCGTCTCTACGAAGCTTGTGCAAAAGATGGCTATGACCTTTCAATAGGAAGTCGCTATGTTACAGGTGTGAATGTAGTCAATTGGCCAATAGGACGGGTTTTAATGTCCTATTTCGCATCTAAGTATGTGCGCTTTATAACCGGTCTGCCTGTATATGACACCACTGCCGGTTTCAATTGCTATCGTCGCTCGGTTTTGGAAACAATAGATCTCGATACAATTCGATTTAAAGGCTATGCGTTCCAAATAGAGATGAAATTTACGACATACAAGTGTGGTTTCAAAATTAAAGAGGTTCCTGTGATATTTGTAAATAGAGTGTTAGGCGTCTCAAAAATGAGTGGTGGAATATTCAGTGAAGCCCTTTTTGGCGTAATGAGACTTAAATGGAACAGCATGTTTCGTAAATATCCAAAAAAGCAGGAATAAAAAAATACATAGTAAGATATTATGGCAGAAAACACAAATATAGAATTTGAGAAAGTGCTCTCGGTGTGCAGAGAACTTTTTGGAAAGAAATTACGCGACTATGGCGCTTCGTGGCGAATAATGCGTCCCGAATCGCTCACTGACCAAATTTTTATAAAAGCAAAACGCATCAGAACACTCGAAACGGGTGCCGAGAATATGGTTGGTGAAGATATAAATTCGGAGCTAATAGGCATTGTGAATTATGGATTGATAGCTTTGACGCAGTTGGAGCTAGGTTATGCCGATGCTTGCGATATAGATGCCGATAGAGCTATGGAACTCTATGATAAGCAGGCGAAACAGGCTCTCGAACTCATGAAAAAGAAAAATCACGATTACAACGAGGCTTGGCGAGGTATGAGAACAACATCGTATACCGACCTTATCCTCACTAAAATTTGGCGTACAAAACAGATAGAGGAACTGAAAGGGCAAACTTTGGTATCCGAGGGTGTAGATGCTAATTACATGGATATGATAAACTATGCTGTTTTTGGTTTAATAAAGAATGGCGTTGCAAACGAATAAAAAGAAAACAACAGTAGCAGTACTAGTCAATATCAGCAGGGTGCTTTTGGGCTTAGTACTTGTCGTTTCCGGCTTTGTGAAAGCTGTGGACCCAATGGGGCTGTTTTACAAATTAGGCGACTATGCAATGGCTTTTGGAGTAGCGGATATTTCAGACGCTTGGTTGCAATTTTTTGCATTGTTGTTATGTGGCGCTGAATTTGTCCTAGGTGTATTGCTCTTCTTGGGTGTATATCGTCGCCCTGTAACAATAGTAACGTTTCTGTTTTTTCTGTTATTTACTCCGTTTACATTAATTATTGCTTTGTGGAATCCGGTGCGTGATTGTGGGTGCTTTGGCGACGCAATACATTTATCGAATTGGGCAACATTTGGCAAAAATGTGCTACTACTTGTAATGTCTACTTTAGTGGCTTTTAAGTATCGCCTTTTTGTTTGTCGCGTCAGTCGCAATGCACGATGGATGGTTGCTCTGTTTGCGATATGTTATGTTGTGTTTCTCGAAGGAGTTGCATTGTCATATCTGCCGGCCATTGATTTTCGCCCATTTGCCGTTGGTGCCAATTTGCGCGAGGCCACAGTAGATATTCCTTCGGAAAAGAAGAGCCTCTACAAATTCGAAAAGGATGGTGTTGTAATGGAGTTTGGCGATGAAGATTATCCCGATAGTACATGGAACTATCTGGGCAGTCGCGATGTGATATTAAAAGAAGGACGCCCTGCTCTAATAGCCGATTTTTCTTTTGTAGATGATGCGACGGGTGAAGAGTTTGCCGATATCATTCTCTCCGACTCTGGTTATGTGGGTATTCTCGTTATGGAACGTTTGGAAGTTGCCAATGAGAGTCGTGTTGATAAAATAAACGATATGTACGACCTATTCTGCGAACATGAAGCGATGTTCTATGCCACAACATCCTCTTCAGAAGAGGATATTCTCCTTTGGCGAAAGCGTACCGGTGCTGAATATCCCATTTTGTGGGCCGACAACATAATGCTTAAAACAATGATACGCTCCAATCCCGGTTTCATACTTATAAAAGATGGTCTGGTGGTTGCTAAATGGAATGGTGTTGATATCCCCGAAATAGATAATATCTCGAAATCGACACCGTTGGAGAGCCTCAAAATGACGGGTTTATATAAATTGACAAGGGGGTGGAACTTTTGGCTGTTACTTTTTGTAATACCAATATTCTTTATAGTTATTATAGATAGGTTACTATACAAAAAGCCTAATTCAATGAAGGAAAAAAATGATAGTGAAAAATAAAAAGAGTGATATAAAACTAATACAAACCTTAAAAATTTAAAAACATGAGAAAGAACATTGTTGCAGGAAACTGGAAAATGAACTTGAACCTCCAAGAGGGTATTGCACTTGCAAAAGAGTTGAACGAGGCTTTGACAGCTGACAAACCCAATTGTGATGTTGTAATTTGTACTCCGTTTATACATCTTGCTTCGGTAGTTCCCGCGGTAGATGCATCAATTATTGGTGTTGGCGCCGAGAACTGTGCCGATAAAGTTTCAGGTGCATACACCGGTGAGGTATCAGCCACTATGGTAGCATCTACAGGTGCTAAATATGTTATTCTTGGCCACTCTGAGCGTCGTGCATATTATGGCGAGACAGAGGCTATTCTAAAAGAAAAAGTACAGTTAGCTCTTTCTAACGGTCTTACACCTATCTTCTGTATTGGTGAGGTTCTTGAGGAGCGTAATCAAGGTATTCAGAACGAGGTTGTTTACAAACAGCTCGCAGGTTCTTTATACGACCTTTCAGCCGAGGATTTCTCAAAAATTATATTGGCATACGAGCCGGTTTGGGCAATCGGTACAGGCTTGACTGCTACTCCCGAGCAGGCACAAGAGATTCATGCTTACATTCGCTCTACAATTGCCGACAAATATGGCAAGGAGGTTGCCGATAACACATCAATTCTCTACGGTGGTAGTTGCAAGGCAAGCAATGCTAAAGAACTTTTCGCTAATCCCGATGTTGATGGAGGTCTAATCGGTGGTGCTTCATTGAAGGCTGGCGATTTCAAAGGTATCATTGACGCTTTCAAATAATTCATGAGAAAGAGTTTAGTACTTATATCTATGTTGTTCTGTGTCCTCTATGCGGGGGCGCAGAGCAACATTGTAAATGAACTTCAGCTCGATGTTCAGGGTGCCGGTAAGGTACGTATAAACCAACCTGTTGAATTACAAAATTTAATGGGCTCAATGGCAGAGCGCGATGGTAAACCCGAACAGGTCGAGGGCTATCGTGTTATGGTCTATTCGGGTAACAACTCCCGTGCTGCACGCGACGAGGCGAATGCTATGGCAAAATTCATGAAAGAGAATTTTCCCGGAGCCGAAGTTTATGTAGTCTTTGAGTCTCCTATTCGTGCATGTCTCTATGGCGACTATCGTACACGAGAAGAGGCTGAGGCTGTTATGTATCGCCTTAAAGCTACAAAGAAATTTAGAGAAATTTCAGTTAGGCGAGGACTTATAAATTTACCATATTAAAAGAGATGGATACAGAGAATAGAGATAAAATAATTGAGGGATTGCAAAATAGTTGTCGCAATATACTCGAACTTATAGGAGAAGACCCACAACGTGAGGGGCTGATTAAAACTCCCGATAGGGTGGCACGTGCATTGTTAGATACAACTGCGGGATATAATGAAGACCCGCATGCCATTTTACGTGGAGCAATGTTTAAAGAAGACTATAGCCAAATGGTTATAGTTAAGGATATCGATTTCTATTCTTTGTGCGAACATCATATCTTGCCATTTTTTGGGAAAGTACATGTGGCATATATTCCCAATGGTTATATAACAGGGTTAAGCAAGATTGCTCGTGTGGTAGATGTCTTTGCTCGTCGTTTACAGGTGCAAGAGCGTTTGACCTTGCAAATAAAAGAGTGCATTCAAGAAACTCTGAACCCGCTAGGTGTTATGGTGGTCGTTGAAGCACAACACTTGTGTATGCAAATGCGTGGAATTAAAAAGCAGAATTCCATTACTACTACTTCCGATTTTTGTGGAGCATTCAATCAGGCAAAGACTCGCGAAGAATTTATGAATCTTATTCGTAATAGATAAGCCGGAACAGTTTCTAAATTTTATACGTTAAGCGCTACTGTGCCAAAGCCATATTGTACAAGCATGTTATTCAGTGCCTGCTGAGTCTCTTTTAGGAATTTGAAGTTCTGCATCACCTCTAAATATTGGTTGCCATCGCCGGCGATAGAGGGGTCTTTCAACTTGTTCATGGTCTCTTTAAGCAGTTCGTCTATTATGCTCAGTTTATAGGCTGTTGATAGGCGTGTTGTCTGCTCGAACAGAATTGCCATTTCGTTGCGCTCTTCGCCACTTCTGTTTTCGCTAAAAAACTTGCTTAACATATAGCGGTCGCTGCATAGTTCGGCTGTTAGTTTCGAAATCTCTCCATCGGGGTGCGCAAGAAAATGTTTTTCTGCCACAAAATTTATATCTGTAGCATATTGTGTCGCCTCCTTAAAAATACGATTATATAGTGGATTGCTAAACTCAATTCCGTCGCTCTCGAATGAGTAGTGTAGGTGCGATATGACACTCTCGGTGAACGATGGTGTACCGTTTGCCTTGTCTTCCGGAACCTGCAACAATTTTTCGCCGTTACGCAATATAAATTGTATTATGGCTCTCTCCTTATTATATAAGGGATTATTATTAAAGTCCTCGATAAGATTTTTCTCCAATTCGTTTACTGCATTGTCGCTTGCGGTGGTATCCTCCTCCTGCTTGTCGCTTGCTCCTTGTTGCTGCTTGTACATCTCCTCGGCTCTCTGCTGACGTATCTTTGCTGTGCCCGACACAAGAATCTGCTCGCTTACCTTTAGCATTTCGCTGCATTTCTTTATATATTCACTGCGCAAAATGTCGCTGGGAACTACTGCTATACTTTTTACAATGTCGCCTACAAGGCTGGCTTTGCGTATAGGGTCGTCGCCAACCTCGTCAAGCAATAGGTTGGTTTTGAAGCGGATAAAATCAACCTTGTTGTTTTTTATATACTCCTCGACTTCCTCGGTTGAATGGCTCTGTGCATAGCTGTCGGGGTCTTCGCCCTCGGGCAAAAGAACAACGTTTATCTTCATTCCCTCTTCGAGTAGCATATCAATTCCTCGTATCGAAGCCTTGATACCTGCCTTATCGCCATCGTATAGCAGCGTTACATTATCGGTGAACCTGTGGATGAGGCGTATCTGTCCCTTTGTTAGTGATGTTCCCGATGATGCCACTACATTTTGTATCCCGGCTTGATGCATAGAGATAACATCGAGGTAACCCTCGACCAATATGCAGTTATTATGCTGCATTATAGCCTGCTTCGAAAAGTATAACCCGTACAGGTGGTCGCTCTTGTGGTAAATCTCCGACTCGGGCGAGTTTACATATTTGGCTGCTCTTGCATCATTCTGCAAGATGCGTCCGCCAAAAGCAACAACTTTTCCCGACAGTGTATGTACAGGGAATATAACTCTTCCCCAAAAACGGTCTACCAATCTGCCATCATCAGTTGTATAACATACTCCTGTTTTTGCTATTATCTCGGCATTATATCCTGCTTTGGTTGCTGTTGTTGCAAAACTATCACGTCGTTCGGGTGAGTATCCCAAACAGAACTTCCTTATTGTTTCATTGCGCAATCCTCTATGATGAAAATAGTTCAATCCAATAGCTTCTCCTTCTTCGCTATTATGCAACGTGTCTGTAAAGTATTGTAATGCGTATTGGTTTACTACAAACATACTCTCACGCAGGCTCTGTGCAAGCTTCTCCTCGTCGCTAAGTTCACGCTCCTTAATCTCTATATGATATTTCTTTGCCAGCCAGCGTAGAGCATCGGCGTAACTTAACTGTTCGTGCTCCATTATAAAGTGCAGGGGGCTTCCGCCTTTGCCACATCCAAAGCATTTCCATAGATTCTTTGCCGGTGAAACGGTGAACGATGGAGTCTTCTCATTGTGGAAAGGGCATAATCCAATCATGTTTACTCCGCGTTTGCGCAGTGCAACAAAATCGGAAACAACCTCTTCAACTTTGGCTGCATCCATAATTTGCTCTATGGTATCGCGGTCTATCATATATATAATAAGGTATAGTGTTTTGTAATTTCTCATTGCAAATATAGTAACAAACGAGCAAAATGCATAAAGCTTGCTTTAATGTATTTTACCGAGAGTGCAGTATATATTCGCGGTTTACCGCAAATATAGCAACAAACGAGCAAAAGTTGTGTAAGTGAGTAGGTGAAAATTTATTTTCACATGCAATGAGCGAAGTTAAATTTCGCTGAAGGCAAATGCATAAAGCTTGCTTTAATATTTTCAGAGCGCTTGAATGGGTGCCCTTTCTTGAACTTGGAGCAAAAAATAATTTATGTGCGTAAATTATTCTTAGTGGATTGCTGTTTTTTAATTTACAAACGTGGCTTGTTGCAATGGTTTATTGTTCGGTGTTGTACTTTTTAAGTCGTTCTTTGAGCACAAAAAGTCCATAAAACAAATTAAAATGAAAAAAGTTTTATTTTTATGTAAAAAACTTCGAAAAAAGTTTTGCAGTTCAGAAAAAAGCAGTACCTTTGCACTCGCTTTCGGGGTTGAACGAAACGCCAGCCGTTCTGTTAACCTTGTTAAGCATGACGATCCTTGACATCATTCCATACAGACAAAGCAGTACAACGTGTTGTTGTTATAATTCAACACACAAATTATAGAGTAAGGAAATTTATAACCGTTATTTCACTTGTCTTTTTTTTATTAGACGAGAAAAAATAAAAGTTATTCCGGCCAGTATACAATCAGACAACGAGTCATTTTTTGGGCTTACAAATATTTTTAC
>JAFWYF010000001.1 GCA_017522785.1 Bacteroidaceae bacterium
CAATTATAAAATCGGTATACCGACAAATTGGAAGAATGAACCACTTTGACGGTAAATAGCGAGTCTGCCAGTAAATGGCGCGAACAAGCAACGCATATTACATGCAATTCAAATTGACAATACACTGTCTGTCCTTAAACTTCAAGTTCTAACCAATATTCCCCTACGAACCTTGCAGCGAGAAATAAATGAACTGATTGCACTTGGGGTACTCGAAAAAGGAGGAACAAGAAAAAATATTATTTGGAGTATAAAGAATATGTAAAAGTAACCAAGTGCAAGGCAAAATGGTAACCAAGTAACTAAGTCGAATAGAAAAAGTAACCAAGTACCGAGTGAAAAGCAACCAAGTCGTTCTAAATAGCAGAAGCGACAAGAAAACTCATAAATAACAGAACCCGTCAGCATCCCATAAGAACTGCTGGCGGGTCGCTTTTAACGTTAGAAGAGTATTTAATTCAACAAGCCACTTTTTTTCTTATAATCTAGGAAGCGTAGATATTGATTAACTTTTGCATCAACAAATACTTGCTCGGATTGTAACCATAGGGTTTGAGCTTCCAGATAATCGGTTAAACTCTCTTTCCCTACAGTATATTGGCTACTGCTAACACGGAGATTTTCGGTTGCTGACTGTCGACCTGATTCTGCAAGGTGTAATTCATAGGCTGCCTCATCTAAATTGTTTATGGCTTGTGTTACCTCAAGTGTCATTAATTCAAGTTTTTCACTCTCTTCGGCTTGTGATTGTCTATATTGCATCTGTGCTGAACGATATTTTGCGTGAGAGCTAAGGTTGAATATCGGAATAGAGAGTTGTACCCCCACGGCAAAGTTCCAATCATTAAACAATTTACTGCCATTAAGTTGCGCCCCATTTATATAGCCATACTGCCCAATAAGCCCTATCTCTGGCAATATTTCTCCCTTTGCCATATTTACCTTTTGACGCATAAACTCGCTCTTTTGCGAAAGAAGTTGCACTTCAGGGCGTAGAGATATATCCGCATTCGCATTGTTGTAGTGTGGGATAAATATGTTATTGTCAACCTCTATTTGTGTAGTTAATGTATATCCAATGTAATGACATAAATTCATCGTTGCAAGACGTAATGCATTCTCCGCTCGTCGTAGATTAAGTTCACTCTCGTTTAACTTGACCTCTACTTTTAACACATCATTATGCGATTTAATTCCTCGCTCAAAAGCCTTATCAACTGTACGTTTCAACTCAACAAGCAATCCATTATAGGCCGTAGCAACCTTACACATCTCTGATGCTCGCACTACATTTGCATAGGCTTGTGCTGTCTCGAAAATTACCTCAGACTCCGTCAGTCTGTGGCTTTGAAGAGCTATTGACTCGCCTAACTTACCCATCTTATGACCCGCTATAATCTTTCCTCCCATAAAGATAGGTTGTTTGAATTGTACCCCTGCACTATAAACCCAATCAACACGATAATTAATATCGATTCCTGGGAAAAAAGCACCTGCTCCCGTAGGCAATCCATCCATTCCCACGACAGGCAACAAACCGCCTTCCATACCTAATGTACCCTCGGCTGTGGAATAGAGGCTACCGCCGGTCAATGCCACCGTCGGAAAGTAGTTTGATAAAGTGGCTCTTTTTTCATATTTAGCCGATTCTATCTGAAAATTAGAAGCTTCAATTCGTTTGTTATGACTCTTTGCCAATTCAAGACACTCGTCAAGAGTCAATCTCTCTTGTGCCATAGTACATATTGGCACTATGAGTAACATAAATATGATATTCAGTTTTTTCATTTCTTAATCCTTATTTTAAAAAACAATGCATAAAATATCGGCAAGTATATGAGTGTTGCGAGTGTAGAAAACAACAAGCCACCCATTATGGTC
The DNA here is from genome assembly GCA_017522785.1 of Bacteroidaceae bacterium. GTDB lineage: Bacteria > Bacteroidota > Bacteroidia > Bacteroidales > Bacteroidaceae > HGM04593. Next base: position 1,882 of record JAFWYF010000001.1, read on the forward strand.
ACTGCCATTGAACCGAACAAATCATCCGATAGAAGGGGTATCATACCAAGTATGGTAGTTAGTGATGCCATCATTACGGCTCTTAATCGAGAACAAGAACTCTCTATAAGTGCAGTATGAGCTTCCACTCCACTCTCTAATTGGGCACTTATCTCATCCATCAACACAATGCAGTTCTTGATGAGCATACCAATTAAACCCAATGCGCCTACAATAGCACAGAAGTTAAAAACCTTACCACTGATAAACATAGCACCGACAATTCCAACGGCCAATAGAGGAATACAACAGAGTATCACCATCGGCTTACGATAATCTTTAAAGAGCAGTATCAGAACTGCAATTATCAAAACTATGCATAGCGGATAACTCTTGAACAGATAGTGTAGCGTCTGAGAACTAGCCTCCTTTTCGCCACCCCAGCGAATGGTATATCCATCAGGAAACTCCATCTGCTCTATTTTACGCTCTATAATCTGTTGAGCTGCTTCCGTTTCAATGCCATACACAGGTGAACACATAATGGTCTGCGCTCTCTGACCATTGTGTCGAGGTATTACAGGATATTCCCACTCTATCTCTACACCACTACCAAGCTCGCGCAGAGGTGTCGTTTTCATAACCTCTTCAACTACCTCTTCCCTGGAAATTACGCCACTTTTGATTTTGAGTAGCATCTCCTCAGTAAGCAGACCGCTTATATTAGGGAGTAGAGAAAAGATTGGGACATTCTCCAAATTGTCAATTGGACTGCCATCTGCTTCTTCGCATTTCAGATATATTGTATTCTCGTTGCGTCCTTCATAAAATTTGCCAATAGGTATACCTCCTGTGGCAGTTAGCAACGACATGGATATATCCTCTCTGTTGATACCTGCTCTACGAGCCAAATTTTGCTTGTAATCGACAGTGTAGCATGGTATTTTATCATCCCAATCAGTGGTAATAAGGCAGACCTCTGGACTCTGTTCCATTATATCTCGAATCTGATCGGCTAGATTATTCAACACAGCGGGGTCTGGACCGAGAACCTGCACCTCAATAGGATATTTCTTGTACATAATATTGTACTTCTTTACCTTCACATATGCATCAGGGTAGTTGGTTGAGAGATAGTTTTGAATATCTACTATATTTTCGTCAATGCTTTTTGCCGAAGTGAAGGATACTATCAACTCACCATACGACAAGGAAGGTGTAGCAATACTACGCACAAGGTTATAGCGAGCAGGAGTTCCTCCTAGGGAGGTGGTAATATCAGTTACTTCATCTCGACTTTTGAGATAAGCCTCAATTTCGGACAAATCGCGCTCAACCCTTGTATAATTGATGTTTTCAGGGAGCTTGTACTCAATGTAGAGTTGGTCATATGTCATATCTGGGAAGAACCCTTGTTTTAGATAACCGTAACCAATAATACTGCCAACAATTAAGGTTATCCCACAAATAAGCATTGACAAACGATGTCTAAGACCAAATCCAAGTAGAGAGCGTAATAAACGGTAAATCCACCCATTGTATAATTGTCCGCTCTCCTGACTTTTAGGTTGTTTGAGCCACAAACTAGCCATTAACGGAACATGGGTAAGAGCTAAAATCCAACTTAACAGTAGGCTTACGGCCATCACAATAAAGAGATCTCGGATATAAACTCCAGCCGTGTCAGGAGACATGAATATTGGCAAAAAAGCAAGTATGGCGATAAGAGTCGCACCTAACAGAGGCATTGCTGTTTTCTTGCCAATTGTGGTTAGAGCCTCTTTTCGTGGCTTGCCTATACTAAGATCCACCAATATACCATCGATAATGACTATGGCATTATCTACAAGCATTCCCATAGCCAATATGAACGTCGCTAATGATACACGCTGCATAGATCCTTCAAATACACCAAGGAACAGGAATGAACCTATAACAATTGTAAGAAGACTGACCCCGATGATTACACCGCTACGGAATCCCATAGTCAGCATCAATATGACCAAGACTATAATAATGGACTCAATCAAATTTACAAAAAATGATGATAAGGCATCTGTTACTCTTTCTGGTTGATAGAAGATCTTATTATACGCAATGCCTATCGGCAGATGGCTCTTAGATATCTCTTCCAATCTCGTTTCTACAGCCTTGCCAACTTTCGTAATATCAGTTCCTGATGCAGCAGCAATAGCTATGCCCAATGCTTTTTCTCCATTGTATTTAAGCTGGTTGCGAATTGGTTCCGAGAATCCAGATTCGATATCAGCAATATCTGTCAGTCGCAATTGGTCATTCTCATGTCCTTGAATGATCATTTGACCAATCTGATCAATAGTTCTGAATCTATCAGCAACAGTTACACGTACGCGATTATCTCCATTGTCATAATATCCAGCATAGAAAATATTGTTATGACCCTTTAATGTAGCGATAACCTCTGCAGGCGATACACCGAGTGATGCCATCTTTTCAGGTAACAATGCAATGTTTACAACCTCTTCTTTTTCGCCATAAACAGTAACTCGTCCAACACCATCTATGTTTGTCAGTTCACGTTGGATAAGATTTGCATAGTCCGACAATTCACGCTCACTATATCCATCACCAGTAAGAGTATAGAACATTCCATATACAAGGTTAAAATCGTCTTGTACCTTTACTGTAACTCCATCCGGCAATGTGGATGAAGCATCGTTCACACGACGCCTTAACATGTCCCAACATTGCTCCAAATCTTTGTCCTTAGTAGTAGGATATAGCTCTACATTTAGAATTGCAACATCATTGCGAGACCAACTCTGCACATATTTCACATCGTCAATAGTTCTGATTACCTTCTCTAAAGGGTCTGTGACTTCAAGTTCCATTTCAGATGCAGATGCACCTGGGTATGTGGCTACTACCATCGCCACTTTGACCTTTATCTCTGGGTCTTCCAACTTGCTCATATCGTATGCCGAGTAGAGTCCTCCGAGCAAGAGTATGACAACTAAAAACCATACGAGGTTTTTGTTGTTAAACGCCCACCGTCCAAAATCTATCATAACATTCCTCCTATATTAGTTGCACTCTTTGATTGCAATGGTTTTACTTTTTGATTATTTTTTAGGTTCTTTACTCCAGCTGTAACAATAATATCTCCATATACCAGACCTTCTGTTATTGTAGCAGTTCCGTTAAGGTGCAATGACGAAACGATAACCTGACGAGGTTCTACAACTTCATTTTTATAAATCCACACATAACTTTTGTCATTATGGCTGAATAATGCACTCGCAGGAATAGTGACTTCACTTGAGTTCTGATTTTTAAAAGTAGCATTCACCATTGCAGACATCCCTACGGTTGGCTTTACTTTTATAGAGTCTGGCAATGTCAAACGAACGGAGTATAATTGATTAGCGTTGGCATTAGGGCTTACGCTGACCATTGTTAAGGCAATAGGCTCATCGTGAAAATCGAATTTTACAGAGAATGATTCAACGTCTGCTAATCTCTGATATGTTGATGCTGGTACATAAATCTCAACCTCTGGCATATCAGATGATATAACAGTCATAATAGGCATACCCGCACTAACAATAGTAGGAGGATCAAACAGACAAGTTTTGACAAAGCAATTAAACGGTGCATAAATCTTAGTATCCGCAAGTTGATTCTTAGCATTCTCATACTTTGCTGTAATCTGCTGTAATCCGTAACGGGCTTTATCATAATCACTTGGTGTAGCCACACTATCAGCATACAAGGCAAAGACTCGTTCAGCCTCAGCTTTTATACCAAAGTATTCTGGTTCTACGGCTTGTAACTGTAACTCATAATCGCGAGAATCCATTTGGGCTATCAACTCTCCTTGCTTAATGTATTGTCCTTCCCTGACATATAACCGTTGTAGTGTTCCACTTACCTTAAATGCGATATTGACTTCTTGTGAAGCCTTTATTTTGGCAGGGAACTGTAATATTTCCTGATAAGTGGAACTTTTGATAGTATCTATCTTTACCCATCCACCTTCATTTGTGGCTTTTTGATCATTATGGCAACTACTTAGCCCCATAGTGACAACCACAATACACAACTTAAATAAAACCTTTTTCATCTTAATATTATTGATTTTGTAATTTAGTGCAAAATTAGTGTTATGATATGTCTCTATTATGTACAAAATTTACACTAATATGTGCAATATGTTTGTTTTTGCAATCTTTAATGCTTGTTTTTAATCTTATTTTGGTATTTTTGTACGAAATATTGAATGAAATAAAATTAAGTTAAATATAATGGATAATATTCATAGTATCGAAATTATTGATGTAACGAAAGATTTTGTAGATAGCAAATATCCAGTTATACATAGCGACAAGAATGGATTTCTCTTATGCAAACAAGGGAGTATTCAACTATTACTTGATGATAGTACTTTTAACATCAATGCGGGTGACTTATATATTTACCCACCATTCTCGCAAACCTTTATAAAAGAGGTTAGCTATGATTTTTTAGGTGTGGTTGGTATTGCGGATTTTGACTTTGTTTTATCCACTATCATTCAGGTTTCAAATACCCAACAACATATATACATCCGCAGTAGACCTTGTGTTACCTTGAATCAACATCAGCAACGAAACATAGAAGAACTTATATCTGTAATGAAAAATAGAATTGCTGAGATCGATCGCCCATTAAGAGCACAAATCTTATCAGCATTGGTGCAAACCGTATGCTTTGAAATTTTAGATGCATATTTAGACGGTTTGAGTATTAGTCCCTTATATCAAAATCAACGAGATAAGATATTTCATAGATTTATTCAGGATTGTTTTATGCATTTCAAGAAACATAGAGAAGTAAAATTCTATGCGGAGTTGCAACACTTGACTCCTCGATATTTTTCAACTGTAATACGTGAAGTCTCGGGGAAGACGCCTATGGATTGGATAAATCTCTCTATTATCACCGAGGCAAAGAAATTGCTTGTGACCCCAGATCTTAATATCAAGGAAATTGCCATACAACTGAATTTTGAAGATCAATCACTTTTTGGAAGATACTTTAAACGCATCACGGGATTATCACCTTCGAACTTTAGAGCCAAACAAAATATAGCATGTAAGCGCCATTGAATTTTGTTATGAGAGTGCAATTCTTATATTCTTTGAGTTGCGAAATAAAACATCATCCGTTTACCCTCTTTTGTCGGATGCAAAGGTAGCCAAACCTCTTTTAGAATAAGAAAAGGTCAGGCGGTAAACCGTTTGGAGCAGTTTCTTCCTCCGTTGGAGAGTAAACAGCTCCAAAACCTTTTCCTATTCATCGGCTTGGCTTGGATCAGCATCCGGCAACGGAGATAAACGACTGACGAAATAGTAGCACCAAAGAACAGCATAGACGAAAGGTCTCTACTTGATAGCCTATCATTCAACCTGTTCTTAAATCTTTCAGTGGCTTATTATTTTCGACAGAGAGAAATTTGGCAAGCGGCAGATTTCACTCCCTCCAAAATAATAGATTGATAAGAGTGTGCTTTTGCTGTTCTTGGAATTTATCGTACCTTTGTGCCGAATACGTGGAATGATGGAAACATCAAACTGCAAAAAGCACAGAAAAGAGAAGAAACGCCCTTTATTGATACGCTTTGAGCGTTAAGAAACAATAAAAATGTTAAATCTTCACCTTTTAGAATGCACCGTTAAAGGTTATGACCATATTTCTGACTTATTATTCGCAAAATATTGAGTAATAACTGGTTGTAAATACTATGACTGTACCAGTCTTGCAAGTATAACCATTCCGAATAGCGTAACACGCATTGGAGATTGGGCGTTCGCATATTGCTACGGTCTTACTAGCATAACAATTCCCAATAGTGTAACAAGCATTGGTGAGGGTGCGTTTTATAGTTGCACCGGTCTTACAAGTATAACAATAGGTAAAGGCGTTACTACTATTGAAGACAAAGCATTTTCTTATTCACATATCTCTCTTTGGGATGAAGAAACAAATGAAACAATTGGAATACGAGAACATAAGCCTATAAATATGTATCTTATGGGTGAAAATCCCACATTAGTGCGTCCCGAGTGTTTTCGAGAACGTGATTATGAAAATATTACACTTTATGTTCCATCGGGTACAATAGATGCATACAAAGCTGCCGATACGTGGAAGAATTTCTTAAATATAAAAGAATTTGATGCAACAGATGTTGATAAATGAATATTCTTTTGAATAAAAAATTATTTAGAGGATTCTTAAACTTTAATAAGAAAAAGTAGAACGACGATTTGTCGTTCTACTTTTTTTAGTTTAATATTTATCACTTAATGTAAACCTTCTTTCCGTCGATTATATAAATTCCCGGTGCTGTAACCTCCATAATATGGCGACCTGTTAAGTCAAAAATTCCTTTGGCTACATTATCTAACTTGATATTCTCTATACCGGTGCTGTTATTGCTATATGAGATTACAACATCCATATTGCCATTAACTATATTACTTCCGGATACTGCTCCTGTAATCTCTTTCATTGTATAGCCATCTATCGTTGGAACTGATAGCATGTAGCTATCGCCTGCCATTAGATACTTGCTATTCGATTGTAGTATATTCTCCTCTTCATCGGTGCACTTTACGTTCACTGAAAAATAGGGAATAATATAATATTCGTATGCCATAAATGGGTGCCCTTCGTCCCAACCTGTGAAGGTGTGGTTGTCGTTTCCATTCCAATAAAGATTGTTATTCCCTTTTACAAAGAATGTTCCATCGGCATTGTATTGAAATGTAAATTCTCCTCCTGTTGCTGATGCTGTATTTGCAGAACCTCTACTAAGTGTTGGGATATAGCATCCTAGACCGTTTACAACCTTGTAACTATCGCCCGAAGTCTCTATGTTCCAGATGTACGCAGGGCTACCCGATGTTGCACTATTATCGGTCATGATATTTGTGTTTATGGCACCAACATTCAAGAAACCGTTTCTTTTGCTCTCATCTTTGTTGTTGAACAGTAGATATGATTTCCCTGTTTTTATCTCTTTGACAGGCTCTCCAATGGCTCTGAAACCGCATATTCCTTCTGTTCTATATACGGCCTCTATGGTTATATCCTCGTTTGGAGTAATTGTACTCTCTGTTGTATTGCTCGATACAAATGTGTAGTATTCCAATACGGGGTATTCCAGTGCTATGCTTTCTCCTATGGGGCAACTCTGTTCTACTATTTCTATGATGCCTCCACGCTCTTCTATGCAACGTATAGCAATGGTATATGCGCTTCTTTTATATGTTACCTTTACTCTCTTGTGCTCATCGAGGCTGATGTATTTTGGTGCCTCCTCTGTACAATCATCGCCATAACCTTTTACAGACATATTCTTTATTTGTGGTGCATTGCATGTGTACTCCTCGTTTTGTTTGCCCGATTGGTAATAGTCGCCTAGGTGGTTACCCTGTTCGTCGTAGCAGTTATATGTAATCTGATACACATGTTCATACTTCCAGCCGGTTCCTTGTGGGTAGATTCCATTTACATTAAGGGTGTTGGGGTTGGTTGGCGCTTTTTCGGGCATTGGGAAGAGTGCTTTTCCGCCTGCTAAAATAGAAAAATCGTCAGTTTTGCTGTTGTATCTGTTCTGTAGAGTTATGGCTGTTTCTCCAAGTGTAATAGGTGCAGCAGTTCCACTTATGTAACGTCCTGTAGCAACATTGCGCAGTGTGAATTCTTGACCGGCAGAAAGTGTGTTTGCTGTTACTACTTCCCATACATCGGCAAGGTATGCTCCTGCAAGGGCATTTACATGTGCTTTACCATTGTCTGCCAAGCACCATCCTTTGAATTTTTCTACATTGTTTGTTATACGCACAAAGCTACCTTGCATAGGGTAATCTACTACTATATCGTCGGTGCTGTTTCCTATTGGTTGAAACTCCCAAACTCCACTATTTCCATCGTTGGGGTTGTTCCATAGGTTTATGGCGTAATTCTGTCCACCTGCCGCCATGTTCATGTACATCCCTGTGGCTACTTTTGTGCTATGTATGCTGTAGCAGTAGTTCTCTCCATTTTTGTTGTATACGGCTTCTCCAAGTACAAAATCGTAGTGTCGTGTGTTATCGTCGTAATCCCAACGTGCACTATTATTGTTTGCAGTGGGGGAACTGTTTACTGAACCGTTTGGCTTTGCTTTGTTTACAATGGCATATCTACCGGGGTTTTGTGGGTCTTCCATAACAGCCCACAATTGATAGTCGTATGCAGCGTTATCCTCTGCCACTACTGTACCGTTCCATAGACGGTTTACTTGTGCATTGCCGGTACCAATCTGTGATGCTCCTTCGCGCAGTAGTTCTATACATTTACCGCTACGTGATGCATCGGTGGCTCCTGTAACAATTCTATACCAATATTTTTGGTTCTCTGTTGAGTTGTTGGGCATGACCATTGCTTCTTCATCGCTATTGCTCTTCATGAAGTGGCGACCATACTCGTAGTTGTTGTAGTTCAATAACACGCTATCGGCTGTAATACGTTCACAGAAATTGTCGAAATCCTTTTTGTCGGCAGGAGTCCATCCTGTTTCGGCAATGGCTATCAAACGTGGTAGAGCAAGGTATTCAAGTAGATAGTTGCTCTGTACATGCTCTGTCCAGAATGTGCCTTGTACTCCGCAGTAGTATTTCTGCAACTCGGCAGGAACGTCTGTGGGAACAGGAACATAATTGTATGTTGCACGTACATCGTCGTTTCCATTTCCTGCTCCAACAGGCTCACCGGGGTCAGTGCTTTGTTTACGGTTAATGTAGTAAGGGCCCCATGGGGTTATAATGGATTTCATACCCAATTGTGCCGCTTGTAGAGCTGTCGGTTGCACTTTGCCCTGCTCCCAGCACATCATTGTTCCATTAGTACCTTTTATCAGGTCTACATTTGTTCCGTTTGCCGACAAACTCTCGTTCCACATTATTACATTGCGTTGTTTGTCGCCCTCTTTCGATGTAACATGGTCGGCAAGGAGTCGTACAAAACGCGACTGCAATTCGCGTATATGGCTAAAGCCCATCTCCTCTTTAAGTGCAAGACATTCTGCATTGTTCTCCCATGCACTAGTAGGACATTCGTCGCCACCAATGTGTATTTGGTTGTAAGGGAATATATCTATTATCTCGTCGATAACATCTTTTGCAAATTGCAATGTTGCAGGGCTACCAACATTAAATACATCGGCAAATATGCCACCATCAACCTTAACACTATGGCTACCATTGGGAGTACAACTGAATTCGGGGTATGCGGCAAGTGCTGCACATGCATGTCCGGGGAACTCAATTTCGGGTATCACCTCAATATGTCGCTCTTTTGCATATTTTACAATGTCGCGTGCCTCTTCTTGTGTGTAAAAATAGGGGCCATAAGGCTCATTAGTATAATATCCGCCATATTCGGGGTCTACGCTCCACGAATTGCTACGTGTTGCTCCAACGGTTGTTAGTTTGGGATATTGCTTTATCTCTATTCGCCAACCTTGGTCGTCTACAAGATGCCAGTGAAAACGGTTCATCTTGTAATAGGACATGACATCCAACATACGTTTAATCTCATCTACCTCAAAATAGTGGCGGGCAACATCGAGCATGAAACCTCTGTATTCAAATCGTGGGGAGTCGGTTATGCTCAGAATGGGCAGGCTGAATTCTGTTACATCATCATCTTTAACTCCTGCCATAACGCATGGTGGAAGAATCTTTTTTATGCTCTGAAAAGCATAGTAAAAGCCTTGTGCTGTTGTTGCTGTTATGCTAACACCTTCTGTTGTTACATCAAGCGTATAGCCCTCGGTACCCAAATCTTCGCCTCCGTTGTATAGCGACATCTTAAAAAGTGCGTTGGAAGACTCTTTCTCGACAGAGATTGTGTAACCGGTAACTTTGGCAAGATGCTCCGAGAACTTTTGTGCTTCGTTGCAATGCACATCTTCTAAATTTCCTGTTTCTATAACAAATGAGTTTGGAAGAGTTAGTTTCCCTTCGCCTACCGTCATCTGTTTTGGTGTAGGGGTTAGGTTTATGCTGTTATTTGCTAAAATGAGTAGCGGAAAGCATAAACTCAGTAGTAGGGTCAATAGTTTGGTTGTTTTCATGGTAAGTTGTTTTTAATTTATATTGTTTATTCTTCGCCTCCTTTTAATGTCGGTAGACATATATGGAACTTAACAGCAAGTATTCGTACAAGGAATACGCTTGTACCACACAAGATATGTGTGAAATGCATGTTCATGTCCATTATATTGCATATTCCGTAAACAATTCCACCTATAACACATGCCATTGCATAAATCTCTTTTCTGAAAATCAGTGGTATCTCGTTAATGAACACATCGCGTATGACACCACCGGCAGCTCCGGTCATGGTACCCATAATTATAGCCACCCATAGATGGTAACCACAATCCAATGTTTTTTGTACACCTACTACGGTAAATAGAGCTAAGCCTATGGCGTCGAATATGAAAAAGGTGTTGTTCAAACGAATGAGATACTTGCTGAACATTATTACACAGAGCAGTGCCATACCCGAACAAACAAGATAAATAGAGTCTGTCATCCAGAAAGGGGTTACACCCAACATCATATCTCTGAAAGTTCCTCCACCGACGGCTGTGGCTACTCCAACAACATAGGCACCAAACCAGTCGAATTTTTTTGCCGAAGCCAAACGTATACCACTTATTGCAAATGCAAATGTTCCAAGAAATTCAATAACCTGAACAAAGGTGGGCATTGTTAAATTAAGCATGGATATATCTTTATTATGTTTTTTAATACAAAATGAGTGCACCAATCTTGTCGGCACACCCATTTTGTTGTTAAGATATTACTCTTTTATCTGTGGAATATTTGTGTATTCGCCACGTATGATTTGGAAATCATTTGCAACTTCATAGAAAGCTCCGTCGGCAACATTTGTCGATACCGGAACATATGCTTTATGCAAATTGGGGCAATGCTCGATTGCTGTTCCATCGATGTTTGTTGTTCCTTCGGGGAATACTACGATTTCGAGCTTATCCAAATGTTTAATCTTGCACTCTTTGTCGAATGATTTTATATATTTAACCTCGAGGAAGGTTGTTGCAGGCGCCACATAAACCATCATGTATTCTCCTACATAATTCTTTTCGTAAATGGCATTGGAGTAACTGAGGTATGTGGGATGTTCGGGGTCTACATGTATTGCCGAAATGTTTTTATAATTTACAAGGCTGATATAATAGTCGCTGTTGTAGATTGTCTCAATATTCTTACCTATGTAAAGTTCGCTAATCTCTGTATTGCCGAAGTCCTCATTAACATTCCATGCTTCGGGATTTATTGATGTAACTGTGAATCCTTCGATGCTATAAGGTACAACTGCCGGCATCTCCGAAGGTTTTATTTTTCTTACATTAATGTGTCCCTGATAGAAATTATATACAAAATTCTCATCTTCGTAAATGTCGGCATCGAATGAGGTCGATACTAAATGTTTATATGCACCGATGTTGCTGGTTTCTGTATCGTATGTATCGCTGTTAGTAGGGTCGCAAACGTACCATTTCCCATTGCAATATACATTACTCCATGCATGACCATAGCCATAGGGCTGTCCATTCCCGTCAGGATTATAAAAACCATTTGTTGTGAAACAAAGTATGTTCTGTGAATGTAGCATTACCGAAAGTAGGTCTGCATAACCTTGACAAACTGCTTGGCGATTTTTAAAAACAGAATACGGATCGTTGCTTACAGGAGAATGTGCATATTTAACAGTTCTGACATCTTTATAGATTTTTGCATATCTCTCCATGTCGGTTTTACAATCTGCAACAAGCTTGTCTGTATACTCTTTAATTTCGTTGTATTCTTGTTCTGTTATCTGTATTTTAGATAGTTCGTTCTTTAGATTGCTACCAAATATTGTGAACAAAGTGTTAATCTTTTCACTATTTAAACCGCTTAGCTTAACGGAATTGTCGGCTTCGGGGAACTTAATCTCTTGTGAATGTTGAGGATTGTTGTTTACCTCGTCGAGGTTAATTCCGTCGTTGTCCGACGTACATGAAAACATTAGAAATGATAATGCTAATGTTGCAATAAGGCGTAACTGTTTTTTCATATTTAGATAATTATTTGTTTGTAAAATTTTTCGAAGATAGTTCTATTTTCTCTAATTATTAACAATTGTTCTAAGTTTTAACTTTTTTTACCTCAAAAAAGGCTTTATATAGCTGTTTGGCTATGAAAAAGGACCGTTTGATAGAATGTTTATCTACTTTTTTATTTACATTCGCAAAAGAAAATAACAGTTATATGATGGGCGAAAATCAGAAACAGAGAGGTATAACCTATATAAAGCAATTTTATCTGTTTTTAATACTATTGTTGCTATCACAGGGTGTTTGTGCACAAAGTCGCGAAGGGGTGAAAACTTCAACCGATTTGCTTATGTTCCTTCCATCGGCAGTAGGGGCGGGTAAGGCGCTTGTTGATAGTGATTATAAGGGGTTGTTGCAACTAGCCGAAACGGGTGTGACGTCAGTTGCAGTTTCCTATTTACTCAAGTATACAATTAAAAAGAGACGTCCCGATGGTAGCGACAATCACTCTTTCCCATCGAACCATACAGGGGTGGCTTTTGCAGGGGCTGCTTTTCTACAGCGTCGTTATGGCTGGACGTGGGGAGCACCGGCCTATGCTGTTGCTACTTATGTGGGGTGGGGGCGTGTCTATTCCAAACGACACGATACTTGGGATGTGCTTGCAGGAACTGCTATTGGCATCGCTTCGGCCTATATATATACACGACCATTTGCTAAAAAATATCAACTGACAATTGCTCCCGCATTATCATCGTGTGGGGGTTGTGGGGTCTATTTCTCTATGAACTTTTAACAGTTATATGCCGTTTTACATACGACTTAAATTAATCTCTTAATTTTTTAAAAGTTGTTTCCTTAATTTTGTGTAGTATATGTAGGAAAAAGTGTTACCTTTGTGGGTGATAATGCCTGTTCTTATAAATGATTTGAACATAATAAAAGAGATTATGATAGTAAATGAAGAGTGGAAAATAAAAGGTTATATAGATGAACCAATTCCCGAAAATATAGATTTGAAAGCAGAGATTCGTCGTTTGTGTAATGAGAAAAATGCTGTAATATTGGCACATTATTATACACGTGGCGAGATTCAGGATGTTGCCGACTTTGTAGGTGATAGCCTTGCTCTTGCACAACAAGCCGAAAAGACCGATGCCGACATAATAGTAATGTGTGGTGTTCACTTTATGGCTGAGACAAACAAAATTCTCTGTCCCGATAAAATAGTGTTGTTGCCCGATCTTAATGCCGGTTGTTCTCTTGCCGATAGTTGCCCTGCCGAGGAACTTGCGAAATATAAAGAGGAACATCCTGAATATAAAGTTATTGCATATGTGAATACTTCGGCTGCTGTTAAGGCACTTACAGATGTAGTGGTAACATCCTCAAATGCTCGTGAGGTGGTGGATAGCTTCCCTAAAGATGAAAAAATTATTTTTGCTCCCGATAAGAATTTAGGAAATTATTTGAATGCTGTAACAGGTCGTTCCATGATGCTTTGGAATGGTGGATGTCATGTTCATGAAGAATTTTCGGTAGAGAAAATAGTTGAACTAAAAAGTTTAAATCCTAAGGCTAAAGTTCTTGCTCATCCTGAATGTAAAAGTGGTGTACTTGCTTTAGCCGACTATGTAGGTTCTACAGCAGCCATACTAAAATTTGCGCAAAACGACGATTGTGATACGTTTATTGTCGCAACAGAGAGTGGTATATTACATGAGATGCAAAAACGTTGCCCACAAAAAACGTTCATACCAGTTCCTCCTCTTTCAGGAACATGTGCATGTAATGAATGTGCTTATATGCGTTTGAATACATTGGAAAAACTATATAATTGTTTGAAGTTTGAGTGGCCATACGTGGAATTAGATTCTGCAATGCGCGAAAGAGCAAAATTGCCTATCGAGAAAATGCTGGAAATTTCTGCAAAAATGAATAAATAAATTTTCTACTATATAAATAAGAGACGCGATTGCCGAGCAATCGCGTCTCTTATTTATTGTATTATGTATTGTTATTTTCCGTAACGTTCACGAAGAGTCTTAATCATGTCTACAGTCATGCTGTCGAGGTCGTATGTGGGAGACCAATCCCATTCATTGCGTGCACAAGAGTCGTCCATTTTGTCGGGCCAAGATTCTGCAATAGCCTGACGTACAGGGTCGTCTACATAATGCATCTTAAAGTCGGGAATATATTTAAGTATGGCATTCTTAATGATTTCGGGGTCGAAACTCATTGATGCTACGTTAAATGCGTTGCGGTGAACAAGACGCGCAGGGTCGGCATTCATAATGTCAATAGCAGCCTTTAGTGCATCGGGCATGTACATCATATCCATGAATGTTCCAGCTTTTATAGGACATGCGAAATCTTCGCCCTTAACAGCTGCATAGTAAATTTCTACTGCATAGTCTGTTGTTCCGCCACCGGGAAGTGTTACGTTTGAAATCAATCCGGGGAAACGAACAGCACGTGTATCAACACCATATTTTGTAAAATAGTAGTCGCTAAGCAACTCGGTTGCAACCTTTGTTACTCCATACATGGTGCGAGGACGCTGAATGGTGTCTTGTGGCGTGTTCATACGTGGAGTATTGGGGCCAAATGAACCAATTGAACTTGGAGTAAATACTGCACATTTTTTTTCACGTGCAATCTCCAGAATATTAATAAGACCATTCATCTGTATATCCCAAGCCAACAATGGTTTTGCCTCGGCAACAGCAGAGAGCAGTGCTGCAAGGTTGTATATTGTGTCAATATTGTATTTGTCTACAATATCGGCAAGCTGTTTTGCATCGCAGACATTTGCTATAGCCGAAGGACCACTTTCGAGTAACTCTCCTTTGGGTTCTGCACCTTGAATGTAACCAGCAACAATATTTCCATTGGGAATTTGCTTGCGCAATGTCATTGTAAGTTCGGAACCGATTTGACCGGTAGAACCGATGATTAGTACATTTTTCATATTTATAATCAATGTGTTATATTTGTTGTCCTCTTTTGGTACACTTAAACAATGTGGTGAAAGTGTAAATGACACTGCGAATATACATTTATTTTTTTTACACTTGTATCGGTTTTGTCTTTTTTTTAAATAATATTTTTTTTTCTAAAAATGTAACATTGTTTGCGAAATAAATTACATTTGCAGTTGAATTAAGATTTATAATCTCTAATTATTATTAACGTTGTATAAATTGTTTAACAAAAATAAAAGATTTACAAAATGTACGGTAAGTTTCAACAGCATTTACAGAATGAACTCGCTGCAATAGACGAAGCGGGTTTGTATAAGAGAGAGCGTAATATTGCTTCATCGCAGTCGGCAGAAATTACTCTTGAAGATGGCTCAAAAGCGCTTAACTTCTGCGCAAATAACTATCTAGGTTTGGCTAACAGCCCTCGCCTCATTAAGGCTGCCGAGGAAGCAATGGCTGTTCGTGGTTTCGGTATGTCATCGGTGCGTTTCATTTGTGGAACACAAGACCAGCACAAGGTGCTCGAAAAGGCAATTGCCGACTATTTCCACACCGAGGATACCATCCTTTATGCAGCATGCTTCGATGCAAACGGCGGTGTGTTTGAACCTCTATTTACTGCAGAGGATGCAATTATATCCGACTCTCTTAACCATGCATCTATTATCGATGGTGTACGTCTTTGTAAGGCTGTTCGCTATCGTTATGCAAATGCCGATATGGCCGATTTGGAGCGTTGCTTGCAAGAGGCACAGGCACAACGTTTCCGCATTATTGTAACCGACGGTGTCTTCTCTATGGATGGCAATGTGGCTCCCATGGATAAAATATGCGACCTTGCCGAGAAGTACGATGCACTTGTAATGGTGGATGAAAGCCACTCTGCAGGCGTTGTTGGTGCAACCGGTCATGGTGTTGCCGAGCAGTTCGATTGTTATGGCCGCATCGATATATTTACCGGTACATTGGGTAAAGCATTTGGCGGTGCTGTGGGTGGTTTCACTACAGGACGTAAGGAAATTATTGATATGTTGCGTCAGCGCTCACGTCCCTATCTTTTCTCTAACTCATTGCCTCCTTCGGTTGTGGGTGCTTCAATAGAGATGTTCAAGATGCTTGCCGAAAGCGATGCTTTGCACGATAAGTTGCAAGGTAATGTGAACTATTTCCGCGACAAGATGTTGGCTGCAGGGTTTGATATCAAACCTACACAATCGGCTATCTGCGCCGTTATGTTGTACGATGCTAAATTGTCGCAAGTGTTTGCTGCTAAGATGGCCGAAGAGGGAATATTCGTTACAGGTTTCTACTATCCTGTTGTGCCCAAGGGTCAGGCTCGTATTCGTGTGCAGTTGTCAGCGGCTCACGAGCATGAGCATCTCGATCGTGCTATCGCTGCTTTTGTTAAAGTTGGTAAGGAACTCGAAGTTATCAAGTAATATCTAAATATATTAAAGATATAAAAGCCGATGGTTTAAACCATCGGCTTTTATATTGTGCAATTACAACAAAAGAGGCAACAAATTACTGCCTCTTTTGTTGTAAACTATGAAGGTTATTTTGTAAGTTCTTTTACAATCTTCTGCATTTCGGGATATTGCTCCTCCATGCTTTGCAATAGTTTGTACTGTGCATGTGTACGTACAAGATTGTGTTTGTCATAACGTGTCTTGTAATAGGTGTCGCCATCAATGTAATCCATCAAGAAACGAAGAACCTGCTCATATGTAATGTAGAGTGCCGAGAATGCCAACCACTCTTTCTCTGTCTCAACCATTGATGCTGCACGCTCCGATAGATATCCGGCTGTGTAATTTTTGAATGTTTCAATATCCATTGATACGCGACTCAAATCCTCGTCGTCCTCAGCACCGGTGTTTGTGTATGAACGAATAGCATCGCCAAAGTCGTTGAGTGATGTACTGCTCATTACTGTGTCAAGGTCGATAACGCAAAGAACTTCATCATTCTGGTCAAAGAGAATGTTGCTTAACTTAGTGTCGTTGTGTGTAACGCGGAGGGGAAGACGTCCATCTTCAACCATCTCCCAGAATGCCAGCATCTTCTCGCGACGGCTCTCAATCCACTCAATCTCTGTAGCAAGTTCTGCTTTGCGACCAGCCTTGTCTGCTGCAAGAGCTTCGTCCCACTGTTGGAAACGCCAACGGATATTGTGGAATCCTTTGATGACTTCTGCCAAAGGCTCTGTGAAATCTGCCAACTGTGCTTGGAATTTTCCAATACCTTTACCACCCATGAATGCTAAACGAGGAGTGTTAGCAACATCGTGTGTTACAGAACCTTCGATGAATGTACAAACAGCCCAATAATCTTCGCCATCTTGGTAATACAATGTACCGTCTTTTGCTGGAACGACTGTGAGAACTTCACGCATTGGGTCGCCACCTGCGGCTTTTACCTTTTCTTTAATGTGGTTGGTTACACGATAGATATTGTCCATCATTCCGGGAACATTGGGGAAAATGTTGTGGTTCTTGCGTTGAAGAATGTAGTTAGGAGTGTCTCCTTCGGTTTTTACAATGAATGTGTCATTGATGAAACCTGCGCCCAAAGCCTTTATCTCGGCAATGTTTCCCTCTAAAGCGAATTTTTCGGCAATAGCCTGCATTTTTGTATCAGCCATCTTTCTGTTTTTTTTGTAAGGTTTATACTTTATTTAATATAACAATTATCTTACTTAAAATTATGTAAACTGTTTTTGGTAACTCAAACAGCACAAAATTGTGTTTTAAAAAGTATTGCTTATTTGTCTCTTGAGTTTTATGTATACGCTTTTGCTCAAGTGTATACATTATCTTTGCGAAGATATAAAAAGAATTTGATGATAAAAAAACTTATCTGCTTTTTTTATATTTTTCGTGTTGTAAGTGAATATTTTGTCTTATAAATAAATAAACTTGATTTTTTTTGTTTACATTCGCAAGATTTCCATTTTTGGCTATAAACAAGTAATATTATTCACAAATAAAATATAATTTATGAGCACAAAGTATGTAATAGGAATTGACCTTGGTGGCACAAATACCGTAATAGGTCTTGTAGATGTAAAAGGTAACATCATTGCAAAAGATGCTGTTAAAACTCAGGCATACACAGAAATAGAGGAGTATACCGATGCAGTGTCCAACGTTATAAAAAAACTTATTCAAGAGAATGGATGCGAAGGCCAAGTAGAAGGCGTTGGTATTGGTGCACCTATGGCAAATTATTACACTGGCGAAATTGTAAATGCAGCAAACCTTCCTTGGAAAGGAATTGTTCCACTTGGTTGGTTGATAGAGAAAAAGACCGGTCTTACAACAAAAGTAACCAACGATGCTAATGCGGCTGCTATTGGTGAAATGAAGTATGGTGTTGCGCAAGGTATGAACGATTTCATTGTAATAACCCTTGGTACCGGTGTTGGTAGCGGTATTGTAGCAGGCGGAAAACTCATTTATGGTCATGATGGCTTTGCCGGAGAGTTGGGTCATGTTACAGCTCCTGTTCTCGAAGGACGTTCTTGTGGCTGTGGACGCATGGATTGTTTGGAAACTTATGCATCTGCAACAGGTATTGTACGTACTGCACGTATTTGGTTGGAGACTCGTAGTGATGCAAGCGTTTTGCGTAGCATTGAGAGCGAAAAATTAACATCTAAGATGCTCTATGATGCAGCTGTTCAGGGTGATGCTCTTGCAAAAGAGATTTTTGAGTTTACAGGTGAGGTGCTCGGTGAGGCGTTTTGTAACTTTATAGCATTCTCGGCTCCCGAGGCGATTATTCTCTTCGGTGGTCTTGCGAATGCAGGCGAGTTGTTGCTTGAGCCTATTCGTCGTAAGATGAACGAAGATGTCGTTTTCTTGTGGAAAGATAAAGTAAAAGTGCTGAAGTCTTCTCTTCCCGGTGCAGACGCGGCTGTGCTTGGTGCTTCGGCTTTGGGATGGAAATAAAATTAAAAACTTATATATTAAAAACTATCCTCTTTTTATTTTTGATTTTTTATATTTTTTTTAAAATTATATCACATAAAAACATTTAAAAAATTACATAAAATTTAATTGATTGTTTTATTTTTGCAATGATGTTGTGAAAGTAGGCTTTGTTTGGATTAATCTTTATAATAAGGTTGGTATTATATACGATATCTTTTATTTGAAAGCTAAATCATAAAATTTACTGATATGGAAAATATAGACAAAATTAAACAAATGATATGCCTTTCATTGGCAAGTTCTGCTGTCTTACCAATTGCGGCAACTGCAAATGTTCGTAATGACAATGGTGATGAGCGTAAGCCAATGAATATACTTTTTATAATGTGTGATGACCATTCATACCAAACAATAAGTGCTTACGATACGCGATACATAAATACGCCAAACATAGACCGTATTGCTGCCGATGGTGTGCGTTTTACAAATAGTTTTGTTGCAAACTCTATAAGTGGCCCAAGTCGTGCATGCATGCTCACAGGTAAGCATAGTCTTGCAAATGGCTTTACCAATAACCGTTCTTCGTTCGATGGCGGACAACAGACATTCCCTAAACTGTTGCAGGCGCAAGGTTATGAAACAGCAGTTATTGGAAAATGGCATTTGACATCGCAACCTACAGGTTTCAATTATTGGGATATACTTATAGGTCAGGGCGATTACTATAATCCTAAATTTATAAAAAATGGTGAATATGTACAACGTCAAGGGTATGCAACAAATATAACGACAGATGTTGCCATAGATTGGTTGGAAAACGTGCGTGATGATAGCAAACCATTCTGTCTGTTATTACATCACAAGGCACCTCACAGAACATGGATGCCGGATACATGCGATTTGGAACTTTTTAGCGACAAGGTATTTCCAATTCCCGAGACTTTCTATGATAATTACGAAGGTCGTTTAGCAGCGAAGGGCCAACGAATGTCTATACACAATGATATGGACATTATATACGACCTTAAAATGGCAGATAAAGAGAATGAGATACATGGTAATCCCATACACGAGGCAGGTGGACGTGCAATGTATAAACGCATGAACCCCGACCAAAAAGCCGCATGGGATGCACACTATGATAAAGTTATAGCAAAATTTAAGAAGGATAGCTTGCAAGGTGATGCTCTGTCGGAGTGGAAATTTCAGCAGTATATGCGTGATTATTTGCGCGTGATTACCTCGGTTGATCGCAATGTGGGTCGTGTGCTTGATTATTTGGAGGCTAATGGCCTCGACGAAAATACTCTTGTAGTTTATACGTCGGACCAAGGATTCTATATGGGCGAACATGGTTGGTTCGACAAACGTTTTATGTATGAGGAGTCTTTCCGCACTCCTTTGCTCATGCGTTTGCCCGGAGGAGCAAAAGGTGATATCTCGGAGCTTGTTCAGAATATTGATTATGCACCAACATTCCTAGAACTTGCCGGCGTAGATGTTCCCGAAGATATACACGGTGTTTCTCTACTACCTCTTCTAAAAGAGGAAAAATGGGATGCAGAACGTAAAGCGTTGTACTATCACTATTACGAATTCCCAGATGAGCATGCTGTGAGACCACATTATGGTGTTCGTACTGAACGCTATAAATTGATACATTTTTACGAAGATATCGATTCATGGGAATTGTTTGATTTGCAAAATGACCCGACAGAGTTAAATAACATATATGGTAAGGAGGGTACAGAAGAACTTACCGACAGCCTTAAAACTCTATTGCACGAATTGCAAGTGAAATATAACGAAGAGCAATATATAGCAAAGTAAGAATAAGATTTTAAAATGAAAAGTAACAAAAAAAACAATCTGAGTCTTGGTGATGTTGCAAAGATGAGTCGCATGCCGGCCTTTGCAACAATGGTCAAGCCTATAGGTTCGGCTTGCAATCTCGATTGTCATTATTGTTACTATCGTGATAAATCCGAAATATATTCGGGGAGAATGCCAAAAATGAGCGATGAATTGCTCGAAGAGTATATTAAACAATATATACAAGGTGCATCGCAACAACATGTTGTTTTTTGTTGGCATGGTGGTGAACCACTTATGGCCGGTTTGCCATTTTATAAAAAGGCAATAAAATTACAAGAAAAATATTGTGAGGGTAAAACAGTCGAAAATACCTTACAGACAAATGGCATTCTTGTGAACGATGAGTGGTGCGATTTCTTCCGCGATAACAATTTTTTGGTAGGCTTGTCGCTTGATGGCCCCGAAGATATACACGACGCTTTTCGTAAAGATTGTGGTGGCGCACCAACCTTTGCACGTGTTATGAAGGCTGTAGAGCTTATGAGACAAAAAAATGTCCAATTCAATATTCTTTCTACAGTAAATGCACGTAGTGAAGGACGTGGAAAAGAGGTTTATAAGTTCATAAGTTCGTTAAGCCCATATATGCAATTCCTGCCGGTTGTGGAGTATGTACGTCTACGCGATGGTGAAGGAAAACGTCCGATAATTGTATCTCCCGACGAAGAGGATGCGGTTGAGGCTGCATGGTCGGTATCGGCAAAGGGGTATGGGCAATTTATGTGCGACATGTTCGACGAATGGGTTAAATATGATGTCGGAAATAAGTTTGTACAACTTTTCGATGTTACACTAGCTAATTGGTGTGGTGTACCTCCTTCGCTTTGTTCTTTCTGTGAAACATGTGGCGATGGTCTAGTAGTTGAACATAATGGAGATGTCTATTCGTGCGATCATTTTGTCTATCCCGAATATCGTCTAGGCAATATATTGGACAAGTCATTGCAAGATATGTACAAGAGCGATGAACAACAATCGTTTGGTAGAGACAAGCGTGAAGCATTGCCTATGGAGTGTAAACGATGTAACTACTATTTCTTGTGCAGGGGTGAATGTCCAAAACATCGTTTCGACTTTGCTAAAAATGGCGAACCGTACAAAAATGTTCTTTGTGAAGGATATAAAATGTTTTTCCGACATACAGACCCATATATGAGATATATGAAAACACTGCTCGACAAAGGTGAACCTGCATCTTTGGTCATGCAGTGGAATAAAAAATAAATTTTTGAGATAAATAAAAGAATAATAATTGATAAAAACCATTTTTAATTATGAATCCGAATTTCGAACTTCCAAAAATAGGTGAATTGCCGGTATTGGCATCTATCGACAGTATATGTAAATTTGAAAAGGTGCCAACATTGGTAACAGAGAATGCTATTGAAGGAGCAAGAAAAGCTGCTGATATAGTAGTGAATGCAATCAATAGACATCGTTCCGATGGCAATTTTGTACTTGGTCTTTCTACCGGTCGCACTCCACTAGGCTTGTATGCCGAATTGGTACGTCGTTATAAAGCCGGTGAGGTTAGCTTTAAGAATGTAGAGGTTTACAGCCTTGACGAGTTCTATCCTATGGGACCACAAAATCCTCAAAGCCGTAACCATCGTGTATACGAGGATTTTTTGAATGACGTTGATATTGACCCTCAAAATGTTCACTTCCCCGATGGTACTGTACCAATGTCTCGCGTACGCGAATATTGCAAAGAGTATGAAGAGAGAGTGCGTGGTAATGTCGATCTTATGATTATGGGTGTTGGTGAATTGGGACAGGTTGGTTTCAATGAACCCGGAAGCTATTTTAAATCAACAACACGTTTGGTACAACTGACATATAACAGTCGTAAAACACAAAATCAGTTCTTCTCTAATCCCAATGATGTTCCTAAGATGGCTATCACTATGGGTCTTGAAACTATCAATAGTGCAAAGAGTATTGTACTTATGATGTGGGGCGAAGATAAAGCTGCTATTGCACGCGACTTAATTGAGGGCGAGGTAACAGAGAGTCATCCGGCAACAAGTTTGCAAGGTCATCCCAATATTCAGGTAATAATTGATGAACCTGCAGCTCAGGAATTAACCCGAGTAAAAGAGCCATGGCTCATAGCACCTCCTGCAGAATGGACTTCCAAACTCATACGCAAGGCTGTTATTTGGCTCTGTAATGTTGTAAATAAACCTATCTTGAAATTGACATTCCAAGATTATATTAACAACTCACTATCTGATTTGTTGGAGCGTGTAGGCACTTACGATCAGGTGAACATTAAAGTATTTAATGATATTCAGCATATAATTTCGGGATGGCCCGGAGGAAAACCCAATGCCGATGATTCAACTCGTCCTGTTCCTTCTACTCCCTATCCCAAAAGAGTATTGTTGTTCTCCCCGCATCCCGATGACGATGTAATATCAATGGGCGGTACTTTTAATCGTTTGATAGAGCAAGGACATGATGTGCATGTGGCTTACGAGACATCGGGTAACGTTGCAGTGAACGATGATGTTGTGTTGCAGAATATTGATACAGCTCGTGAGATGGGATTCGGACATTTGGGCGATTTGTTCGACGAAATCAGAGATATTATCGCTTCAAAGGTTCCCGGTGTGCCTGAACCTCGCGAACTTCTCAATTTCAAGGGGGCTATACGTCGTGCTGAGGCTCGTGCGGCATGTCGTTCAATTGGTCTTAACGACAGAACAAATGCTCACTTCCTTGATTTGCCTTTCTATGAAACCGGTGGTATTAAAAAAGGCTCTCTAAGTGATAAAGATATTGAAATTGTTAAGGAGTTGATGCAAAGATTGAAACCTCATCAGATATATGCAGCCGGTGATTTGGCCGACCCTCATGGCACGCACCGTGTATGTATCGAGGCTGTTCTTCGTGCATTCGATGAACTTAAAGACGAGGATTGGGCTAAAGAGTGTCATATTTGGCTCTATCGTGGCGCATGGCAAGAGTGGGATCTTTCTGTAGCCGATATGGCTGTTCCTCTCAGTCCCGAGGAGATGATTCGCAAACGTCATGCAATCTTCCGCCATCTCTCACAGAAAGACATCGTGCCATTCCCCGGCGAAGATTCACGTGAATTCTGGCAACGTGCCGAAGACCGTATGCAGGCGACAGCACATTTGTTCGATAAGATAGGTCTTCCCGAATATCAGGCAATTGAGATGTTCGTGAAACTACTATAAAAAATATTCTGATGAAAAAAATAATGAGTAGGTTTGTTCTACTCGTTACAATAATTCTCCTTACACTCCTTGCGGGGTGTAAGGAGAATGTGAAAATAGAGACTCTTGTCGCTCGAAACGGAGTCTTCTATCGAAATGATACGCTCTTTAAGATTGCTTCTGCTGAACTATCATACCCACGTGTTCCTCGTGAATATTGGGCCTCTCGCATGCAACTTCTAAAGCGTATGGGCATAAACACTCTTTCGGTTCGTGTCCCATGGATGTTGCATGAAACCAAAGAGGGCTGTTTTGATTTCGAAGGAAACAGAGATGTCAGAGAATTTTGTCGAATGGCGCAGGAGCATGGCTTTCTTGTGTGGCTGCATGTGGGCCCTGCAGTCGATGAATTTATGGATATGGGAGGTTTGCCATGGTGGTTGTTAAAAGATAAGAACATTGGTTTTACAGCAAAGAATAAACTGTTCATGGAAAAGGTCGGTACATACTTCAGAGCTTTGGGTGAACAGTTATCCGATATGCAACTCTCTAAAGGAGGGCCCATAGCTCTAATACAAATATCGGAGCCAAACGGCTTGCTTTCTTCCGACAAGAAAACTCTTTTGCAATTGCAAGATAGTGTTGTTGCCGCAGGTTTTTCATCTTCAATATTTACAGTAGCGACCGATGCAAAGCATGTGAAAGATGTGATAATCCCTAGAGCTATCGTAGCCATAGGTATTGATGCTCAAAAGCATGCCATGTCTAATTTTACATCTCTTAAGAAAATTCAAAATACAATGCCTGTCCTATGCTATGATGTAAATCGCAGTTGTACTGATATATGGGGCGCTGATGAACCATTACGTGAATGGCACAAAATTTATATGCGCATGTATGAAGTCTTTTCATCTGTCGGTTCTATTAATATATCATCAATATGTGGAGGTTCCTCATTCGGACACATTGCCGGTGCAACAAAAGATGATAATGAATACTTACCATATTCAACGACATACTTTGGCGATGCTATAATAGATGAACATGGCTTGCTTGATGACCAATATTTTACCTTTGGTAAAGCTCTTAACTACTTTGTTTCCGATGATAATTTTGTGAAAGAAGGGTTGCATTCAACCTCATTGCTAAGTTTTCCCGAAACTGAAGTTTGCGATTTTGCCCCTTTGCTACAAGATATTTCATCATTTGCAACATCTGTTCATCCTATGACAATGGAGCAGTGTAACATCGGATATGGCGCAATTATGTATGAAACTACATTGCCTCTTTTGAACGAAGGAGACAGGTTGTTTGTAAAAGGTGTACACGATAATGCTCAACTCTTTGTCGATGGTAAACCAATTGCATCTGTCGCCCGTGGCAATAGCGGTTGTTATATCCCATTCTCTTCGGAGTATAGCAATGGTAAATTACAGATACTTGTAGATGCCATGGGACGAGTAGGTGATATTCCCGGTTATAAGGATTATAAAGGATTAACCGATGTTGTGCAAATGCATTGTGCTAATGGGCGCGTCGATACCTTGACTAATTGGAAAAACTATCCTTTGCCTGCAGAATATGATGCTATAAAAGAAAAGAAGTTTGAAAATAGCAGAGGAACCAACCTTCCCGGATATTATAAAACCATTATTAATTGCGATAGTGAAGGTGATACCTATCTTAATCTCTCTTCATGGACACGCGGTGAGGCTTGGATAAACGGACATAGTTTGGGACGTTTCTGGAATAAAGGACCTGTACGAACTTTATATGTCCCCGGTTGTTGGTTACAAGCTGGCGATAATGAACTGATTATAGTCGATTGGGTTGGTCCTAGTGAACCCAAAGTATCAGGTATTAAAAGGCGATAAAGATTATTATATTATCAACACAAAGATATCTTAGAATAAAATGAGCCCCAAAAGTTTTTTTGTATAACTTTTGGGGCTCATTTTATTCTTCTTCGTCGATTACTCCATTATAAGCAAGTTCTCCTTCTACAACAAAGAAAATCTCTTCCGGGTCATAATCTCCAATGCCGTTCTTCTTAGCCTCTTTAACTATGAATTCTGCTATTTTGTTTATATCTATATCGATATACTCATTGTTACTATCTAAAATTCCACTTTTGTCATAGTAATCGTAAATGGTATCTAGAAAATAGTAAAATTCATCATCTGTAAATTTCTCTTTTAGTTCCTGAGGCAAACGTTCGCGTATATAGGCTATGGTTTTCTCATCATCGAGATCTTCCATGCCAAACTCATCGTTCTGCATAGCAACTATTATCCTAAAAGATTCTCAAATTTTGCTTGAATCTCTGCTTTAGACTTTGAGCCTACGAATTTATCAACCACTTCGCCATTCTTAATGAAAAGGACTGTAGGGATATTACGAATGCCATATGTGTTGGTAAGGTCGTCAGCCTCCTCAATATCACATTTGCCTACTGCAATACGTCCATCGTATTCTTTTGCCAATTCATCAATTATTGGAGCTAATTGACGGCAAGGACCGCACCATGTTGCGCTGAAATCGAGAACAATGGGAAGTTCTGTTGCAAAAAACTCTTGTGAGTTGTTGTCTGTTACGTTAAATTCCATAATTTTAAATTTTATAGGTTATTAATTAAGTTTATATTCAATGTTCTTCAATGACTTTATATAATCAATAAATTTTTGCTCAACAGTTATATTGTGGCTCTTAGAAACCAGTTCTAAAGAGAATTCATGTTCTGCGTCTTTAATCTGGAACACTAGTTTGCTGTTCCCGGGATGACTCTCTACATATTCCATGATTCCTTCATATGCCTCTTGTGAGAAATTCATCACATCAAAGGACAAAGTTATACTTTTTATAATAGTATCCTTAATATCTGACAATAATTGTATGTTATTTACTACAAATTCTAATTTGTTTGGGTCCCAACGTCGCGGTTGGCAACTGCCGGTTATATAAAGGAAGGTTCCTTGCGCAAAATAGAACTGTTTTTGTATCCAATCGTCTCCAAAGAAAGGAAACTCTGCAGTTCCGGTAAAATCTTCGATTTTTACTATTCCGTAGGGATTACCTTTTTTTGTCTGTCCAACACGAGGGGCTTCACTGACAATACCACCAAATGTAACTTTACGGTTCTTTAGATTCTCAACGTCAATAAATTCTTCGGCTTTTGTGTTGCAGAATTCGTTTAATATGAGCGAATATTCGTCTAATGGGTGTGCCGATAAATATATACCTACCAACTCTCGTTCTCGGTTAAGGCGTTCAAGGGTACTCCAATTTCCTCCTTCGGGAATTTCGGGGTGTGGAATGTCGGCCATACCTTGGTCTCCGAATAGCGAGTTTTGCGATTCATTCTTGTCTACCTGATAACGGTTGCCATATCTAATCAAACTTTCAAGGAACTGCTCTCCTTTGCTGTTTATCCCTAAATATTGCTCACGTTCAATTCCTCCGGGAAGTTCGTCAAATGCTCCTGCTAAAGCAAGACATTCAAGGTTCTTACGGTTACAAGCAGTCAAATTCACACGTTCAACAAAGTTGAAAACACTTGTAAATGGGCCATTTGCTTCGCGCTCCTCAATGATGCTTTGTACAGCATTTTCTCCTACTCCTTTTATTGCACATAAGCCAAAACGTATATCGCCTTGTTTGTTTACGCTGAACTTACGTCTCGATTCATTTACATCCGGTCCCAAAACCTTTATACCCATAGAGGTACACTCTTGCATCAATTTGGTGATTTCATTGATGTTTGATAGGTTGCGACTAAGTGCACCGGCCATGTATTGCGAAGGGTAGTGGGCTTTTAAGTATGCTGTTTGGTATGCAACCCATGAGTAGCATGTTGCATGCGACTTGTTGAATGCATATGATGCGAATTTCTCCCAATCGGCCCAAATCTTCTCCAAAGTTTTTGCAGGATGTCCATTAGCCTCACCTCCTTTTATGAATTTGGGCTTCAGTTCATCTAGTTTCTCTTTCAATTTCTTACCCATTGCTTTACGCAACGTATCGCTCTCGCCTCTGGTGAAATTTGCAAGCAAACGAGATAGTAACATCACCTGCTCCTGATACACTGTAATGCCATATGTGTCTTTTAGATATTTCTCCATGCATGGCAGGTCGTATTTCACCAACTCGGGGTTATGCTTACGCTGAATAAAGTCGGGAATATAGTCCATTGGTCCCGGACGATAAAGAGCGTTCATGGCAATGAGATCCTCGAAGGTACTGGGCTGTAGTTCCCGTAGATATTTTTGCATGCCCGGCGACTCAAACTGAAATGTTCCGATTGTGTTTCCCTTGCAATACAATTCATAAGTTTTGCTATCGTCAATTGGTATGTTGTCAATGTCAATTTCGATACCTAAACTTTGGCGTATATTAATAATTGCTTCGTTTATAACAGACAATGTCTTTAGCCCTAGGAAGTCCATCTTTATGAGACCTGTC
This sequence comes from Bacteroidaceae bacterium, assembly GCA_017522785.1. GTDB lineage: Bacteria > Bacteroidota > Bacteroidia > Bacteroidales > Bacteroidaceae > HGM04593. The sequence goes on from JAFWYF010000001.1 coordinate 30,440, forward strand.
TCTTCAATAACGCTTCCTTCGTATTGGGTTACAAGTAGTTTTTCTCCTGTAACTTTGTCTTCGGCAATGCTTATAGGAACATGGTCGGTAATGTCGTCGCGACAGATGATAGTTCCGCATGCATGAACACCTGTGTTACGTACGTTGCCTTCCAACATTTTCGCATATTTGATTGTGTCGCGAAGTGTCGGGTTTGGCGATGCTTCGGCTTCACGTAACTCGGGCACTGATGAAATCGCATTTGGCAGGTTCATCTTTTTCCCATCCGGCAAACGGTCGGGTATGGACTTGCACAATTGATTTGATATATCTAATGGTAACTTTTGTACTCGTGCGACATCCTTAATGGCTAACTTTGTTGCCATTGTACCGTATGTAATAATATGTGCAACCTTTTCTTGACCATATTTTTCTGTTACCCATTTTAATACCTCGCCACGTCCGTCGTCGTCAAAATCAACATCGATATCGGGTAACGATATACGGTCGGGGTTTAAGAAACGTTCAAACAGTAGGTCGTACTTTATGGGGTCTACACGTGTAATTCCCAAACAATAGGCAACAACACTTCCTGCGGCGGAACCACGTCCCGGTCCTACAGCTACGCCTAGTTCTTCGCGTGCAGCTCTAATAAAGTCCTGCACAATAAGAAAATATCCGGGGAAACCCATCGTTTTCATTATGTGCAGCTCAAAATCTATTCGGTCGGTAAGTTCTTGTGAGAAAGGCTCTGGGTAGCACTTCTTTGCTCCGTCATACGTGAGTTTACGTAAGTAGTCTCCCTCTAGTTTAATACGATATAACTTTTCGTATCCACCTAATTTCTTTATTTTCTTTTCAGCCTCCTCTTGGGAAAGCACAACGTTCCCTTTTTCGTCTTGTGTGAACTCATTAAAAAGGTCTTCGTGAGTGAATTTTTTTCTATATTCCTCTTCTGTGCCAAACTCTTCGGGTATTGCAAAGGTAGGCATGATGGGTGCGCTATCTATGCTGTAGAATTCTACCTGATTGCAAATGTCTACGGTGTTGGAAAGTGCTTCGGGAACATCTCCAAATAGTTCATTCATCTCGGCTCTTGTTTTCATCCACTCTTGCTTGGAGTATAGCATACGTTTCGGGTCGTCAAGGTCCTTTCCAGTGCTAAGGCAAATAAGGCGGTCGTGTGCCTCTGCATTTTCTTCGTCTACAAAATGCACATCATTTGTGCATACAAGTTTTACATTGCACTTCTTGCTTAGCTCAATAATATGCTTGTTTACTTCGACTTGTAACGGATACACTTCGTGGTTAGCTCTCTCCACTGTCGCCTTATGCAGTTGAAGCTCCAAATAGTAATCGTCGCCAAAAATGCTTTTATACCACCTTACAACCTCTTCGGCTTTTTCTAAATTACCATTTTTTATCAGCTGGGGTACTTCACCACCTAAACATGCTGAACAGCAAATCAATCCCTCTCGGTATTTTTCCAACTCAACTTTGTCGGTACGAGGGTTGTAATAGTATCCTTCGGACCATGCTTTAGAGACTATTTTAATAAGGTTATGGTAGCCTTTCTCGTTTTTTGCCAAAAGAATAAGGTGATGACCTCTAATATCTTCTTTCTGCTCTCGGTTATAGAGTCTTCGTTCGGCAACATATACTTCACAACCGATTATAGGCTTAAACTTTTCTTCGTCGCTTTTGCCTTTATTTATTTTGTTCACATAGTTATAGAACTCTTTAATGGCCATCATGTTTCCATGGTCGGTAACTGCTATACCTCTCATTCCGTCCGATATAGCTTTGTCTACCAAACGTTTAACCGACGCTTGGCCATCTAGTATGGAGTATTGTGTGTGTACGTGTAAGTGAACAAAATCTTGCATATTTTTTAGTATAATTGCGTTGTTAAAGATAATAGATTTCACCCATTTGGCATAGTCGTTGAGAGAAAAAAGTTTTCAACAGAAGATTAAATACTGATAAAAACAAAAATATACGTTAATTTATAATTCTTAACACATTGAAAAATAGAGCGTTTTATTGTTAATGCTCTTTTGTGTGGTTTATTTTCTCGTTTTTTTATTTGTTGTTTAACAAATTGTTACTATTTTTGCTAAAAATAGAGGACAAATAGTGCTTGCAACATAAATACGATAATGCAAGTTCTGTCAGTCTCACTGGTTTAATATAATACTGTGGCTCGATGAAGAGAATTAAAAAAATTAAAAAGATACGTATTCACAGAGAAGGTACGGAAATTCTATTACTATCCTTGCTGGTATTGTCATTAATTAATGCTATCTGTTGGTATTTCTCACCGTACGAAATTTTTAACATTGCTCTATCGAGTATATCATTATTCCTCTATTTGTTGATGGTGAATTTCTTTCGTAGTCCAAAACGTATTTTTGAGGGAGATGTAGAAAAGACAGTCGTTGCTCCTGCCGATGGTAGAGTGGTTGTTGTTGAAAAGGTATTTGAACCCGACCACTTTAAAGATGAGAGATTGATGATATCTATCTTTATGAGTCCAATGAATGTGCATGCCAATTGGTATCCGGTAGAAGGTGTTGTTACTCGCGTGGAACATCATAAAGGTCGTTTTCATAAAGCATGGTTGCCAAAAGCAAGCACCGAAAATGAACGTTCATTGGTCGTTATAAAGACTGACGAAGGAACTGAAGTTCTGGTACGTCAAGTCGCAGGTGCTATGGCTCGTCGTATTGTTACCTATGCCGAGGTTGGTGAAGATTGTTTTATCGATCAACACATGGGTTTCATTAAGTTTGGTTCTCGTGTAGATGTTTATCTTCCTTTAGATACCGAGATTTTTGTTAATTTGGAACAAAAAACTGTTGGAAACGAAACTGTAATAGCCAAACTAAAATAAAATTATTTCTTATGGCTTCTATAAAACGACATATCCCGAATACAATTACATGTTGCAATCTTTTCTCGGGTTGCGTGGCTGTAACAATGGCTTTTCAAGGCCAATTCGAATGGACATTGGCATTCATAGTCTTGGGTGCAGTGTTTGATTTCTTCGACGGTATGGCAGCTCGTTTATTAAAAGTTAGTTCTCCTATGGGTGTCGAGATGGATTCACTTGCCGATGATGTTACATTTGGTTTTGCACCGGCGGCTATGGTGTTTGTTTATATGAAGTCGCTTCTATACCCTCAGTTTCTCGGTGGTGTAGCAGAATATATTCCTTATTTGGCTTTTCTTATAGCTGTATTCTCGGCTGTAAGATTGGCTAAGTTTAATATCGATAAACGTCAGTCTGTCTCCTTCATTGGCTTGCCTACACCGGCAAATGCTCTTTTTTGGTCTTCATTGGTAGTTGGAGCTGGCGGATGGATTAGTGATGAAATTCATTCGGGTTGGCTTCTCATTGTAGGTTTAATATTCCTATCTTCTTATCTTATGGTTTCCGAGATACCAATGTTCTCATTAAAGTTTAAGAGCCTTTCGTGGAGTAGAAATAAGATAAGATATTTCTTCCTAATAACAATCATACCCATGTTGTTCCTAGGCTTTCTATCGGCTGTGCTTATAATAACATGGTATGTCATTTTGTCTATATCTCTTGCTATGCGCAAGAGATAATATGCAAATTTGTCGCATATATATTCTGAAATCCTTTGCGGTCTACATTTTGTTATTACTTATATGTAGAATAACTGTAAAGCTATGATATCATTTATATTTTTTATTATAATAATCTTCTTCTTGTTACTGGTCTTTGTGCCGGTAATACTCATCTCTATTGTACGTTCAATCGTTTCAATTTTCACAGGCAGAACAAAGCAAAAGGTAAACGATAATAATCGTACATCCTCGAGACACCATTGGGAGCATGAGGCTACCATGCACAAACGAGATAATAATCTAAAAAAGAATAGAAAGATATTCGATAAGGACGAAGGTGAATATGTCTCTTTTGAAGAGGTAAAAGATAAATAATAGTTATAAGCCTATCGTTTTCCTTCAAAGAATTTTTTCATTAGCATTGCAGCCTCTTGAGCACAAATACCCTCTAAAACCTCTGTTTTTGGATGAAGAACATCGGGAGCATAACGTCTATATCCTCTTTTTTCGTCGGTAGCTCCATATACAAGTCTTCCTAATTGTGCCCATCCTAACGCTCCTGCACACATTGGACATGGTTCTACTGTTACATACAAAGTGCATTCATTGAGGTACTTGCCCCCAATGTTGTCTGCCGCTGCCGTTATTGCCTGCATCTCGGCATGTGCTGTAACATCGTTGAGTGTTTCTGTAAGATTGTGGCAACGTGCTATAATTCTGTTGTTGCACACTACAATGGCCCCAATAGGTATCTCGTTTTCGTTGAATGCTTTTTGTGCCTCATCGAGTGCTAATTTCATATACTCATTGTCGGTCATACTCATATATTTAGCGACGCATTTCGTGTTCTCCAAATAGAGTTGGATAGTCCTCGTCTAAATTTTTATAGATAAAAGCAAGCAGTGTTTCGCGAATCCAATTGCTTTTGTTGTTAATTCGATATTTTTTTAGATAGTCATCTATAATTTTATTCTCCTCTTCACTTACAAGGCTCACGATGCGCGTATTGCGCTTTGCTTGTTGTCGTGCGGTAGTAGCTTTTGGTGCAATTTTCTTTTTTGTCCTCATAAGTTAAACGACTTATAAAAATTTACAGTCTGTTTTGTAAACTTCGTGTTGCAAATTTACATTTTACTTGTCCGAAAAACAAACTTTTGGTTGCCTTTTCAACGATATTGCTTTATATTAGCAATGTTTTTAAGATATAATTTATGGCAGAACATAATCTCTTGGGTAATAAAGGTGAAATGTTGGCGGCAAGGTTTTTGCTTGATTCGGGTTTCGCTATTCGCGAATACAATTGGCGTAGTGGCCACAAAGAGATAGATCTTGTTGCACAAGAACGCGATGTACTGGTGTTTGTAGAGGTGAAAACACGTTCTACCGATGCATACGGCAATGCAGAGGATGCTGTTACACCCGACAAAATACGTCGCTTGATTTTAGCCGCCGATGCATATATAAAATCAAAAAAAATAGACCTTGATATTCGTTTTGATATTGTTACCGTTGTGGGAACCGGTGATAATAGAAAAATAGAACATATACGTGATGCTTTTTATCCAACACTTGAATAGCTATGAATATAGAAGATGCACGATTGTACTGTCTTAGCAAGCAAAATGCTTCAGAAGATTTTCCTTTTGACGAAACCACATTGGTCTTTCGTGTAGAAAATAAGATTTTCGCATGTGTCGATTTAATGAATACTAAATGGTTTTGTGTTAAATGCGACCCGGAACGGGCTATAGAACTACGTGATGCATATTCAGCTATCACTCCTGCCTGGCACTGGAATAAAAAGTATTGGAACCAGTTAGATATAGAAGCATTGCCGGATGCAGTTGTGTGTGAATTAATAGACCACTCCTTTGATGAGGTTATAAAGAAAATGCCCAAAAGGGTTCGTTTGCTTTATGGAAAATAGAGGTATTAGATATTTTATTCATCATCTGGTCGAGGTCGATTCAACAAATCGTTATATAAACGACGAGGCTCCTTCGTTATGGGATATAGCCGGTGATGCCGACGCTTTGGTTGTTACTGCCGATTTACAAACAGCAGGTAGGGGGCAGAGAGGTAATATCTGGTGTTCGGAGACAGGAGAGAATCTTTTGGTAAGCATTTTAGTACGTCCCGAATTTCTTCCTGTAAAGGAGCAGTTCTTGCTTTCTCAGATAACAGCATTGGCGGTCAAAGATTGCATGAAATCTTTTGGAATAGATGTTTCTCTCAAATGGCCAAACGATATTTATATCGGGAAATGCAAATTATGTGGAATGTTGTTGGAACTACAATTCAGCGCTACGACTATTGAGCAGGCAATCATAGGTGTCGGGATAAATATAAACCAAGCAACATTTCCTGTAATTGATAGAACACCTGTTTCTATGTATCAACTCATGGGGCGTAGATATAATATAAATGATGTCCTCGATGCTCTATTAGTGAATTTCTCTAAATATTATATGATGCTGTATGAAGGTAATGTACAGACTATAGTAGATGAATACAAAAACTCTCTGTTGGGTATGGGGGCAACAATGAATTACCGCGACAAAGATGGAAATTTTGACGCAACAATTGTAGAAGTAGAAAATGATGGCCACTTGCTGTTACAACGCAAGAATGGCAATATATCTCGTTATGCTTTTAAAGAGGTGGAACTTTTGCTATAATTATCTATTTTCTTTTCTATTACGCATCTCTTCTTCGCGTTCACTACGTAAACGATTACGACGACGCATCAGGAACCACAATAGAATAAGTACGGCGTAAGAGACACCTATAATGCTCCACTTTTCGGTGTTGCTCATTTCGTGGTTTCGTGGAAACAGATAAATATACATGCCTGTTGTGTATATGAATAGTATAGCAACGGTTATAGTGGGGTTTTTAAAGAATCTCATGTCTGAATAATTTTTTGCGAAGATACTTAAATTTTTACTAGATATATCTTCTTATACCTTTTTTATATAAAATTTAACCATTCTTGCACTATTGCAAAAAAAGATATACTTTTGTTTAATTGAATAAACGTAACAGATAACATAACTATGGCAAAATTTAAACGTATTCTATTGAAACTTAGTGGCGAGAGTCTAATGGGAGAACTCGGCTACGGAATTGACGTTAAACGTCTTAACGAATATGCTGCACAAATAAAGGAGGTTGCAGAGATGGGAGTGCAAATAGGTATCGTCATTGGTGGCGGTAATATTTTCCGCGGATTAACAGGTGCAGGAAAGGGATTTGACCGTGTAAAAGGCGACCAAATGGGAATGATGGCAACTGTAATAAACAGTCTTGCGCTTAGTTCTGCTTTGGGTGCGGTCAATGTGCCAAATAAAGTGCTTACAGCTATACGCATGGAACCGGTAGGTGAGTTCTATACAAAGTGGAAAGCTATTGAGGCAATGGAGCAAGGAATGGTTGTTATCATGGCAGCAGGAACAGGAAGTCCCTATTTTACAACCGATACGGGCTCCTCACTTCGCGGTATCGAGATTGAAGCTGATGTTATGCTCAAAGGTACTCGTGTCGATGGTATCTACACTGCCGACCCGGAAAAGGATCCAACTGCAACAAAATTCAACGATATTTCTTACGATGAGGTGATAAGTCGTGGTCTCAAAGTTATGGATATTACAGCAACTGCTATGTGTCGTGAAAATAACCTGCCTATCTATGTTTTCAATATGGATGTGTTTGGCAATCTGAAGCGCGTAATGGCGGGTGAAGAGATAGGTACCTATGTACATCTATAATATCACATTATCAAACATAAAAAAGTCGCAGTTAAAACTGCGACTTTTTTATGTTTGTATTCTTTTTTACTCTTCTCCTTTGCTCAAATACCATCCGCTTTTCTGATTTACTTCTTGGTTTACAGGCTTGGTATCATTACTGCTAATAGCATGCATGGTACCATTGTTGAGTGTAATAGATGTCGCAGATATGGCTTTGTCGTATGCTTTCATCAGTAGGGTTCCGTTGTTTTGCACAAGGTCTATACATGTAATAGCTCTCGACTTCTTGCTATCTGTTGATGTTTGGTGGTTGGGAGCAATTGATAGTAGAGTTACCTCTCCACTTTCTATTGTAACATTGCCATCTCCATTAATGGCTTTAGCTCCTTCTCCGGTACATTTTATTGCAACAGATGACTCTTTAATAGTGATATCTCCTATACATTTAATTCCGCCTGCATAGGTAGTGTCGGTGTCTGCAATAATATGTGCTGATCCATGAGCAATTCCAGTTGTTCTACCTCCGGATATTGTAACAGTTTTGTCGCAGTTTAATATTTTAGAGCCATTCCCTTCAACCTCAGCGTGAATTACTCCACCTTCTTGAGTGAAACTACCGATTGCTTTTATCGCCGAACTCTTCTCTCCGGTTGTGTTAATACTCAGATAACCGCCCTTAACTGTTACATTGGGAGTAATAAGTGGGTCGGGCTTGGCCTCTTCTGCCGGGTTATATGACGCTTTTATTCCTTCTCCTATACTATTAATATTTAAGCTACCGGCCTCAATGAGCACTTCGCCTTTTCCGCAGTCAATGCCATCGCCCGATGCATTAATACTAATCTTAGGCGAACTGTTTTCCATGCGTCCTACGCGGAAAATATCGTTTGTGTGAAAGCCGTCTTTTGCCGCTTCGGTAATATTAATATTACCGCTACGTATGCGAATATAGTCATCACTGCAAATAGCATGTCCCGAAAGGCTCTTAACATTCAATGTACCTGTTCCGCTGAAAATCAATTGTCCCTCACTGAAGAGAGTTCCTTTTTGGTCCTCTTCAATTCCGGCAACAATGGTTGGAGCAGAGTATGTGGAACCATCGCACAAACTATTTGTGGTGTTGTTCCCAATACTGAAATATACAGTCTTTCCACTTTGAATGTTTATAGCCGGGCCTGTGGGGTTTGTCAATTCCAAACCGGCCAACATAATCTGGAATTTCTTAGTGCTGTATATCTTTAAAGAACCATTTTTGCATCCTCCTTTAACAAGATATCGCATTTTGCCAACAGTGGCATCTATCTTTAGATGAGTCTTGTCGGTAGTTGTAAATGTTACACCGTTTACAATACTTGGCACGCAAGTAACACTGTTTTCACTAAATGTAATGGTAACTTTAACTGGTTGTGAAGAGTAGTTCTCAAGAAAATCTTCCGATTCATCATCCATCTCATCGGTAATGATAGTCTCAACAACTTCGTCATACACGTCTGCTTCATTTCTATCAAACTCAACATCGAAATCGGTTGAATATGTTAGTTGTGTCCCATTTGCAGGGCTTTCAGTGGCAATACATACAACCTTGTCTGTTGCAAAACTGTGTGTCAAATTACCAATATTATGGAATTTGACAAGGCGTTGTTCGGCATTGAATGTTATCTCTTTATTCTCACCTGCAGGAATCTCTAATACAGTTCCATCTTCGTTACATACATTGTACGATTGTGCTTTGGCATGGCATACCGCAACAAACACTCCTAATATAAATAATACTCTTTTCATCTTTTTATGAATTTTGCGGTTTTACCATTTGATCGTATCAAATATATTCCCTTTGGAAGTGTTGCAATGCTAATGCTTCCGCCATCGGCTGTTTGGCGTCGTGTGAGAATTTTACTTCCATTAATGTTGTATATGGCAATAGTCTCACCTGCATTGCAGTTAATGGAAATCTCATCCGATGAAATGTATTGTAACAATTCATTGCCTTCTAATATGGCCGATGATATGCCTGTGTTGTTTGCGTAAGTTGCAATACGTAAAATATCGGACATATCGCTCTTTATTGTATTGCCGTTGAATTGCTCAATATTAACTGTTGTGCCACTAAATGTTATGCGACTCAATTGGTCGAAAGCTATAGTTTGCGAACTATTGTCATTCATTTCTATTACAATATTTGCATCCTCTTGTTGCGAGAAGACTGATATTGCAAACATCGTTGTTATGACTAAAATGTATAACTTTTTCATATTTGTTGTTTTTTATAGATCGAAAGAGTAACCTACACACACTGCATGACCGGCAGGACTACTGCTGGCATGATTGTCTTGGTACATGTAGTAAAGAGATAATTCGTTGTCTTTGTCTATTTTGTATTCGGCTCCCAAACGATAGCGTAGTTTGTCGTGTCCTTTCCACTCATCGGTACGTGTGAATAGTTCTACCGAAGCAAAAGGTGTTATCTTGCATTTCTTTATATCCCATTCTGCAGTAAGACGCGAACGTATAGTGGTGCTTCTCTTTGCGTTCTTTAGTTCAGAACCACCATTGGGGCTATCCTCTTCGGACTCAATGATAGGTGCTGCAAATGGGTCGTTGGGGTCTGACATATCTTTAAATCTGTATTTATCCTCATAGATAAGCTCACTATGTGTGTATTGATATTGTAAACGCTCGCGAAGGCTGAACTTTATTCGACCAATCTTCCACGATGCTGTAAGCGATACATTAAAACGGTCGCGCTGTTCCCAATATGCATGGTCTATATTATAGTTGTGGATTGGTGAACCATCTTCGTCGTCTCCTATATACTCTTTAATCTTCTTCTCTTGTTCGTTGAACGAAGCTATGTAAATATAACCAATGTCGGCTTTGAGCCATGACAATAGGTCATAATTCATGCTAAAGCCAATTGAACGGCGGTCTGTATCAGAAACTCCGTTTATGGTTCTTAACTCTCCTTCCAATTCAAATTTTAGTTTATCCGTAAGCTTTTTGCTTATATTTAAACTTGTCCATACACCAAAATCGTCATTGTTACTCTCTGCATTAGCCTTGCAAATAGGTGATAGCATAAATAGGAGTGCTGCAATATATGCAACTAATCCTTTATTGTTTAATCTTGAATTCATCACTAGGTGCTTTTATAATTGTGTCTACTGTGTTAATTGAATCATCAGAAGGGCGATAATACATCTTAATAATAGCAGCGTCTTTCAGAAAATCGATTCCACCAACCTCAACTTTAACGATGTCCAGTCCGGTGCGTTTCTTTAAATCCTCTATAAGCTCTGTCTCTTTGTCGGGAGTTATAAGATTAACGTTGTCATATTTAATCACTTTATACGAAAGATGTCTTATAAATAGATTGCTCTCGCATAGCCATATAGAAAGTATAAAAAGAAGATTGGCTACAACCATTTCGGAATAGCTCAATTCTTCTATGACCAAACCGTTAATGGCGCTCATGGCAATAATTATAAACAGATAGGTCATCTCTCTAATGGCAACCTGCTCGGTACGATATCGAATAATACTGAATATCGCAAACAGACCAAGAGCAAAGCCTGTCTTTAGTTTGACTCCACCCAACAGGTATATCAATAGAAATATACTTATCGATATAAGAATAAAAGTGAAAAAGTATTCACCACGTTTACATTTGGGGTAGTAGAAGCAACGTGCCACAACTCCAACAAAGAATAGGTTTATAAAGAATCCAATAAGCAGATTCCATATTCCCGGTAGATTTACAATCTCCCCTGCTAACTGTAACTTGCTTTCAGGGTTTGTTACAAGAAACTCATCTCCCATTGAGGCCATGGTGTTTGCTAGTTGAGTTCCTCCTGCTAGTAGTGTAGTTAAAATTTCCATTTTATTTATGTTGTTTGTTTTTCAAGTTTCTCAATGAATTTTATTCTCTCTTTAAAGTTGTTCCTCTTTAATCCTTTGTTTGTGAGTGCACTACCTATGCAATATTTACTGAATCCGGAACGTCGTATTCGTAAATCGCGTATTATATTCAGTGCCGGAGATGGAACATTGCCATCGCGTTTAAGTTCTATAATTGCAACACCTTCCAGATTTTCTCTATCATCGGTAACTAAATTATGGAACCGTAAATCGAAATCAATAGTCAAACGCTCGGTTTTTCCATAATTCACAAGCGTGATTCTGCTAAATCGGTTTTCGCATGCCGGTTTAATATTTTCCAATTTATACCAAGCATGTTTGGCTAAGAATGGTACAATTGTTTCGCGCTCTTCTAGTAATGTCTCTACACCTTGCACAGCTATACGTTTTTTCTTTGTGCGACCATGGTTGTTCTTGTTTTTTACTTCGAGAAAGGTGTCTTTGCTGTCAAGATATGTTCTTACGCGAATCTTTTCACGACGAGTCTTTCCATTATGGTGCATGGTGTACATAATGTAGTCGGGAGTATCCAGATATACGGTGTGGTAAGAGGCAATGCGCTTGTTGTTGTGCTGTTGAATGTAATATTTACCCTGTACTGCAAGTAGAAACTCGTTTAATTGTTTCATCGTTGCTACAAACTTGGTATCAGTTCTGTTCATGAGCTTTATTCCCGACATTTCACTGAGTGAAATCGGTGGCAACATTTCTGTTTTTGCAATTACGCCATTTCTCATGATAACTAGTAATATTTATATAAATATATACTCAATTTTGCAAATATAATAATAAACGAGCGAGAAATATGAAATTTACTTCGATATTTTTTACAGCGACGACGCGAAAATAGCGTATTTTGCGACAACTGAAGCTTTAGCTTCACAAAGGAGTACGGCTTTTAACTGTCCAAAAGTATATATTCGAGGCTTACCTCAAATATATAAATAAATATGGATTTTTAGTGTTTTTGTGCTATTTTTGTGATGAATAAACTGATATAATAAACCAATCTCATCTTTTTATGGATTATCAACATATTATAGATAAATATTATCCTTTGAATGACGAACAACGGCATATATATATGACCCATGCTCGCAAAGTGGCAGATATGGCATTGGAAATATCGAACAAACACCCGGAACTTAATGCAGACAATGCTTTCATAGAAGAGGCTGCAATGTTGCACGATTTAGGTATGTTTCTGGTTGATGCTCCCCGTATACATTGCCATGGAAAAGCAGAATATATTTGTCATGGTTTTCTTGGTGCGGAACTATTGCGCCAAGAGGGCTTTGAACGCCATGCTCTGGTGTGCGAACGTCATACCGGCACAGGTATTTCTAAAGAATTGATAATTAAAATGGGGTGGAACTTGCCACATCGTGATATGTTGCCTCTTTCCATTGAAGAACAAATAATATGTTTTGCCGATAAGTACTACTCAAAAACAAAATTTTTAAATGAGCCACGAACGTATCAGCAAGTACTCGAAAGCATGGCAAAAATATCTGATGAGGCTGTAGCAAGAATAGAGCAGTGGGCTAAAATGTTCCTTTAAGTTGGTTTCTGCGGTTTCTATGGCAGAAGCAGATGTCGCATTTACTGTTTTTTGTTTACTTTTTTTATTCGGCTGTGGTTTTTTTTAATATAAATTGGTGTAACTCCTTTTTATTTCGTAATTTTGCGACAACTTGCGAACTTTGGCTTCATCAGTTGCCGATTATGACGAATTTGTCAATTGCTGGTTTGTTGCTGTTGAATGGAGTTTGCATAGATAAATCTAGTTAATAGAGTTGAAAACGATAAAGAATATAGCATTTATGGTATTCACCTTAGTGCTGGTGGCGGCTGTGTCGTTGCCGGTAAAAGGTGTTACATCAATGCGTGTAATTCATAATTATCGAGCATTCGCAATAGATTCAATTGTTGCCGATTCGCTTCTTACTCATGTCCCCGATTCGGTATTGTCCGATACTATAAAAAAAGAGTCTGAGAATGATGCTCTTAATGCTCCTGTAGAATATGAATCAAACGACTCAATGGTGTGGACTCGTGGTGGAGATGCCTATCTCTATGGTCAGGCAAAAGTCCAATACGAAAAAATAGAGCTCACAGCCGGTGTAATATCTATGAATATGGATAGCAGTATTGTGCATGCCGATGCCATTGCCGATTCTCTCGGAGAGTTGCATTCGTTGCCGGTGTTCAAAGATGGCGGCACGCCATACGAGTCGCACAAAATGAGTTATAATTTTAAAAGCAAAAGAGGACTCATAAACAATGTCTATACTCAGCAAGGCGACGGTTTTATGACCGGTGGCAGAGTGAAAAAGGATAGTGCAAATGTGATGTATGCACAAGGTGGACGCTACACTACATGTGATGCCGAGCATCCTCACTTCTATATAAATATGACACGAGCAAAGGTACGTCCAAAGAAAGATGTGGTCTTTGGCCCCGCCTATCTTGTTGTAGAAGATGTACCATTGCCTCTCGCTATTCCTTTTGGTTTTTTCCCATTCTCAAAGAGCTATTCTTCGGGCTTCATCATGCCTTCGTATGGTGATGAAACAGAACGAGGATTCTATTTGCGCGATGGAGGATGCTATTTCGCTATAAGTGATAGAATGGATTTGAGACTCACCGGCGAAATATTTACAAAAGGTTCATGGGGAGTCTCTGCAGCATCGACATACGCACAAAGATATAGATATTCGGGTAATTTTAATTTCAGTTATTTGGTAACAAAAGAGGGAGAACGTAATTTGCCCGATTACTCTGTAGGAAAGAACTTTAGAATTCAGTGGAGTCATCGCCAAGACCCAAAATCGATGCCCAATATGAACTTCTCGGCTAGTGTGAACTTTGCAACGGCAAGCTATGAACGTTCAAACCTGAACAGTCTCTATAATCCTGTACTCAACTCGCAAAGTATCAGAACTTCTAGTGTTAGTTTCTCAAAAACATTTCCCGAAATAGGTCTCACCTTGTCTGCTACAACAAATATATCACAGAATGTACAAGACTCAATAGTTTCGCTGACGCTTCCTAGCTTCAATGTGTCGTTGTCCAAAAAATATCCTTTCCGACGTAAAAAGAGAGCTGGCGACGAACGTTGGTATGAAAAGATATCCTTGTCATATAGTGGACAATTGAGTAATAGTATAACAGCAAAAGAAGACAAAATATTTAAGTCGAATCTTGCGCGTGAGTGGAACAATGGTGTTAAGCATTATATCCCTATCAGTGCAACATTCCAATTGTTTGACTACATAAATGTAACACCTAGCTTGAACTATACAGAGCGCTGGTATCTTAAGAAAATTAATCAATCGTGGAGTGATGCAACCCAATCTGTTGTACGTGATACAATAAACGGTTTTAATCGTGTGTACAACTATAATATGTCGCTCTCTATGAATACGACACTATATGGTTTCTATCAACCGGCAGGTTTCTTAAAGAACAGTCGAGTACAAATGGTGCGCCACGTCTTTAAACCTACAATATCGTTCTCTTATGCCCCAGATTTCAGTGCTGAAAGATATGGATATTACGACACATATACATATACCGACGAAGATGGCGAAGTGCATACAGTCGAATACTCTCCCTATGCCGGCAGTATGTATGGAGTGCCGGGTAAAGGAAAGACAGGAAGTATTTCATTCGATATCAGTAATAACGTGGAAATGAAATTGCGTACAAAGAGCGATTCCTTAAGAAAAGTCAGTCTAATCGATGAACTAGGTGCAAGTCTGTCATATAATCTTGCCGCAAAAGAGAAGCCTTGGAGCAATCTATCGACACGTTTGCGCTTAAAACTTTCAAAGAGTTACACATTCAGTTTGAATGCTACATGGGCAACTTATGCCTATGAGTTCAATGATAAAGGTCAGGTTATCGTTGGTAATCGAACAGAGTGGTCTTATGGACGTTTCGGGCGTTTTCAAGGTATGAGCCAAAATATCTCATATACCTTCAACAATAGCACATTGGGTAAAATCAAAAAACTTTTTGGTGCCGATGATGACGAAAATGAACTGATGGATGACGACTTAGAGGATAAATCTACGGAGGATATGGCAGAGGATATGAGTGGTGTAAAGCTTAGAAAAAAGAAAAGTAAAAAGGCCGATGTTGATGACGAAGGCTATATGCCATTTAAACTTCCTTGGAATTTTACTGTATCATACGGTATTGTGATGGCCGAAGACCGTTCTGCTCAGATAAACATTAAGAATATGCGTTATCCTTACAAGTTTACGCAGAATATGAACTTCTCGGGTAATATAGGTATCTCCGATAATTGGAAAATTAATTTCACATCGGGTTATAACTTTGAGTTTAAGAGGCTCACAACTACAACAATGAACATTTCTCGCGATTTACATTGCTTCGAAATGTCTTGTGGTATTGTACTTTCGCCTTATACATCGTTTAACTTCAGTTTCCGTGCGACATCACAAATGTTGGCCGATGCTTTAAAGGTTGATAAGCGTAGCAGTGGTAGTAGCAATGTCGATTGGTATTAATTGCTGAGAAACATATATCTGTATTAAAAAACAAAACCTATTCTCACCACAGAATAGGTTTTTTATTGTGTAATTTAAGATAGTCATTTGCGCGACTGAAGTGGTGGTTGCCAAAGAAACCATGATAGGCCGATAGTGGCGATGGGTGTGGCGATGTCAGAACAAGGTGCTTGTTTCTGTCGATAAATGCACCTTTCTTTTGGGCATAACTTCCCCAAAGAATAAAAACAATATTTTCTCTTTTCTCGGCAAGAATACGAATTACTGCGTCTGTAAACTCTTCCCATCCTTTTTTCTGATGTGAACCTGCGCTAGATGCTCGTACTGTGAGTGTTGCATTTAGCAATAGTACACCTTGGTCGCTCCAGCGTGTAAGGTCGCCGTCTGTAGGTATTGGAGCACCGGTGTCCTCCGACACCTCCTTAAAGATATTTATTAGTGATGGCGGGAACTGTACTCCTTTGTTCACCGAGAAGCACAATCCGTTGGCTTGTCCTATACCATGATAGGGGTCTTGTCCAATAATTACAACCTTTACATCGTCGAAAGGACAATGATTGAATGCATTGAATATGAGTTTTGCCGGTGGATATATTGGTGTGCCACCACTATACTCCTTTCTTACAAAAGAGGTTAGTTCCTCAAAATATGGTTTTTGGAACTCCTCGTCAAGGTGTGTTTTCCAGCTCTGCTCAATCTTTACATCCATAATTGATGCTATTTGTCAAATTAGAGGAATGTTTAGTTCACGACATTGCTTGCGCATATCATCGGGCCATATACTCGATTGAATCTCTCCAATATGTGCTTTTTTAAGTAGTAGCATACACAAACGCGATTGTCCTATACCTCCACCAATGCTCAGTGGCAGTGTGTCGTTTAGCAATCTTTGGTGGAAATAGAGCTTTTTACGTTCCTCTTTCCCTGAACTTTCCAATTGCTGTAGTAGTGTTTTTTTGTCTACACGAATACCCATGGAAGAGAGCTCTACAGCTTTTCCAAGAATATCGGACCAAATCATAAGGTCGCCATTCAATCCGTAGAAACCATCGTCGTTGGGGGTGCTATAGTCATCATAGTCGGGTGCACGGTTGTCATGTGGTTCTCCATCACCAAGTTTCCCGCCAATACCAAAAATAAATACAGCTCTATGTTCTTTGGTTATAGCCTCTTCTCGTTCTTTGGACGTTAATGTCGGATACATTCTGCGTAGCTCCTCGGAGTGTATGAAATGTATTTCGCGAGGTAGTGTAGGGATAATCTGAGGATAATGCTCGCTTATCATAAACTCTGTGTGAAGAATAGCTGAGTATATGTCCTTTACTATTTGTCGTAAAAAAGCGATGTTACGCTCTTCTTCTGTAATAACTCTTTCCCAGTCCCATTGGTCGACATACAACGAGTGTAGGTTGTCTAACTCTTCGTGTGCTCGTATGGCATTCATATCTGTGTATATACCATACCCCTTAGGAATATTATAATCGGCTAGCGTTACACGTTTCCATTTTGCTAATGAATGTACCACCTCTGCTGTTGCTCCATTCATGTCTTGGATAGGAAAACTTACCGCATGCTCTGTACCACTAAGGTCATCATTCAAGCCGGTTCCTTGTAAAACAAATAATGGGGCGGTAACTCTTCGCAGACGTAGCGTCGATGCTATGTTTAATTGGAAAATTTCTTTTATCTGCTTAATAGCCAACTCTGTCTGTTTAAGATTAAGCAGTGGTTTATACTCCTGAGGTAATTCGTATATCTTCATTTTGTTCTGACAATATGCAATTGATTTGCTTGAAATTGTTGAATTTTTGTTTTGTGTTTTCGCTTTATTGGTGTTTATTTGTGTGCAAATATAACTAGACGTTTGCGAATTTGCAAATATATTTTCTCTAATTTCCATATTCTTTGATTTTGAAACTTGTATATGGTGGGGTAAAGAAATATTTGCTATCTTTGAGCTGTCGCTCGAAGATTTTCTGCACTCGCTTTAAAAAATATCGAAACAAGCTTCATATTTCTTGCTCGTTTGTTGCTATCTTTGAGCTGTCGCTCGAAGATTTTCTGCACTCGCTTTAAAAAATATCGAAACAAGCTTCATATTTCTTGCTCGTTTGTTGCTATCTTTGCAGTAAGTGGCGAGTATGTCGTAACTTTTTGATGTTAATTAAGTACAAGGCCCCGTAGCTTAGCTGAATAGAGCGTCGGATTCCGGTTCCGGAGGTCCTGGGTTTGAATCCCAGCGGGGTCACACTTATTTTGAGATTTTTTAGAATAAACACCGGAGATTATGTTCTCTGCGAAATATATTAAAATATGTCTACAATAGTTTTTTATATAGTTACATCGTTCTGGTATTTGGTTTCTCGTCTGCCTTTCAGAGTGTTATACTTCTTTTCCGATTTAATGTACTATCTGGTCTTCTATGTTGTTCGTTATCGAAGAAAAGTGGTACATAAAAATCTTGTAAATTCGTTCCCCGAGAAAAGTGAAAGTGAAATAAAAGAGATAGAACATAAGTTTTATCATCGTCTATGCGACTACTTTGTAGAGACAATGAAACTCTATGGTATGAGCGAAGAGAAGGTATGCAAACGTTTACAGTTTACCGGTCTCGATAAGGTACACGAGGTTCTCGAACGTGGACAATCGATAGTACTCTATTTTTCTCATACCTTTAATTGGGAATATGCAGTATCATTGCCTCTTCATATTAAACATGACAATTTGGCTATTGCCTATATTTATCATCCTCTAAGGAATAAACGTTTTGATGAGTTCTTTAAGAAGATACGATGTCAATATAAAGCCGAGAATGTGGCAATGAAAGTAACATTGCGCCATGTTGTGCAGTATCAAAAACAGAAAAAACAGTTTCTGCTAGGTACCATGGCCGACCAGTCGCCTAAGTGGGAGGCAATACACCATTGGTTAAACTTCTTTAATCAAGATACCCCTGTGTTTACAGGAAGTGAAAAAATTGCGGCAAAAACAGGCTGTGCTGTATTCTTTTTACGCATGGAGCGCGTTAGACGTAGTAAGTACACTGCTGAATTTGTTCATATGACAGACAATGCTGCGGAACTTCCCGAAATGGAACTTACAAATCAATATTTCCGCCTTCTCGAAGATTGTATAAAGGAACATCCGGAATCGTGGTTATGGACTCACGACCGTTGGAAACGTACTCGCGAGGGTCTTAAGCAAAGAGAAGAAAGACTTGCAAAAGAGCGTGAACAGAAGCAAAAAGAGAAGGAGCAATAGTATTACTCCTTCTCTTTTTGCTCTATTACTTTACCGTTGTCATTTTTGTCCTTAAATTTATAGCGGCATTTATTGCTACATCCATATTATAATATTCCCACTCGGCAAAACGACCCAAAAGATAGAAATCTTCTTGTTCTAACTTCTGCTTTAATGAGCATATCATATCTCTTGTTCTATTGCTTTGAATGGGATATGTGTATGGCTCGTAATGATGGTCTATGTATTGTGGCGCATAGGGAATTCGTTTTAGATTATCAATAATGTCTTCTTTCGATATGTAATCGGTGAACTCAATGCTTGCTGTGATACATCCTTCCTTAATCCCTTTATTATTATTTGGTGAGAAGTTGCCGGTGCATATTATGCGATGCGATTCATGCTCTCTGTCGGGAAGGTAAATCCAACTTAAATCATTTTTATCTATCTGACAGAATACAGCTGTTGTGCCATGAGCCTCAAGTGCATTTATATCGTCGTGATATCCCGAGATAATATCTTGCAATCCTTGTATCGAAGGCAACTGTTTAATATTGCCACAGAAAACAACCTTATCAAACAACCGGTTGTTAATATTCCATTTATTACCCTCCTTTGATATTTTTTCTATTTTGCTGTTTAAACAAATATCCAGCCCCTGAGCCAATCTCTCTGCAATAAATTGTGAACCGCCTTGGCATGGATAGTAGAATGAACTATGTACAAACGCTTCTTCCTTAATATGGTTAAAGTTGTTGAATAGAATCTCTTCTACTGTAGGCATAGGTAACTTGCCTTCAAGCCATGCCAATGGTACGCTGTTTAACTCTTTACGCCATATTTTATAATTATATGGTTGAAAATAGATGTTGTAAAGGGTTTCTCCAAAACGTGTACGTAAGAACTCTTCAAAATTTGAAGGTGCTGATGCTCCTTGTGAGTGTATTGCCAATAAGTCATTTATGATATTTTTCTGGGTGCACTCGTCCAATTGGTATACATAATTCTCAATAGGGTAGGGTACAAGGCGGTCTTTCAACACTATAGCGGAATTACGCAATGCTTTAGTGAACTCTTTTTCTCTGTCAAACTGGTTCCAAAACCATTCACCAGCCTCTTTGTACTTAGTGTTGAAAACATGTCCTCCTGTTTGATGGAATAGTGAACCGTTCTCATCTTTACATTTTATTAAACCTCCAACTTTTGATTCTCCTTCAAAAGTTGTAACATCATATCCATCTTCTTTAAGCATTCTGCTTATAGATAGTCCGGAGATACCTGCGCCTATTACTGCTACTTTCATTTCCATTGAGATAATTTAATTGGGTGTAGGAATAGTCTTTCTTTCGGAAAATCCTTTAAGAGTGCATCGAGGCTGTAATTGTAGTTGTCTAAAAAAGCCTTCTCTTCCGGTGTCCAAAGGGCTCCCGATTTAAATTTAAGTTCTTTCGAGAGCCTTAGTTTGTCTGTCGACAACACAAGAGCTGTCGGGATGGCCAATTCAACAAAAAGTTTTGTTGCCGAAAATGCACCGCAATATTTGGTGAATTTATCCATTGCTTCTGCAGTTATCAATGCTATGTCTGCATATCCACCAACTAGTGGATAATCTGGTATGCGACGTTTGTAGTTTACCAAATATGTGAATATGTAATCCAAATGTGAACTTAGGAAAGGCTTAATAGACATTTTCGCATGAGGAATTCCATACTTTTTGAACTGTACCAAAGCCTCTTCCTTGCTGGGAAGTTCTCTGTAAGCTTCTACTCCGCGTTGCTTTAGCTTGTATTTCATCGCGCGCAATTGGTACCATCGCCAATCCAACTTAGAAAGTATGTGCAGATAGTCCAAGAAACATTCATCCTCGGCCAAGCCCATCTCATTAAATAAATTATTTTCATTTAACGCAGGGTTTAAAACCATGTCGTCGGCAACAATGAAAAAATGGGTAAATCCCTTCTTTTTCAAATGCGTGTATGCTTGGCTTATATAGCCTTGAAAATACCATGAATGTTCATAAACGGGTATAACATTATCTTTATCTCCGTCATAAAATGGGATTAAATGGAAAATGTTGCTAAAACGTTTGCTGTATAAATTTTCCAATACAGGAATATTCTTGTCGTATCTGTGATTATACAGAATAAGTAGGGCTATATTGCTCATGATATTTGTTACTTATAATGTGTTCAAAAAATATTTCTCAACAATACACAAATAAATTGTGCTTTTTATAAAATCAAATACGATTCTTTAGACAATTATAATGCTTATTTTATTGTTCAAATATATACAGCATTTCTCTAAAGTGTGTGTTATGCACTTATTAATCATTAATATGCTCTTGCAAACAGAACACGACGTGCCGAAGGTTTGCCTGTTACCATACATGTTCCGGGAGTTTCGTCCCAACCAATAGGTATACAGCGTATTGTGGCTTTGGTCTCCTCTTTAATGCGTTCTTCTGTTTCGGGTGTGCCATCCCAATGTGCAAGGATGAAACCGCCTTTTTCGATTTCAGTTTTGAACTCTTCGTAAGTGTCTACACTGCGTGTGCTTGCTTCGCGCATCTCCAATGCTTTCTTATGTAGGTTCTTTTGTATATCGTCGAGTAACTCTTTTACATAAGTAGTTATGCCTTCGATTGAGCGTGTCTCTTTCTCCAATGTGTCGCGACGCATAACCTCTATTGTTCCATTCTCCAAGTCGCGTGCTCCCAATACCAAACGCACAGGTACTCCTTTTAATTCGTAGTCAGCAAATTTGAAACCGGGGCGTCTGTTGTCGGCATTGTCATATTTTACGCTAATACCCATCTTGCGCAATTCGGCTGTGATTTCTGCAACTTTTGCATCAATTGCATCTAGTTGGTCCTGTTTTTTGTATATAGGCACAATCACAACTTGAATAGGTGCAAGTGCCGGTGGCAATACAAGGCCGTTATCGTCGGAGTGAGTCATTATGAGTGCTCCCATAAGGCGTGTAGATACACCCCAAGAGGTTGCCCATACATAATCAAGTTTATTTTCTTTGTCTACGAACTGCACATTGAATGCTTTGGCAAAGTTTTGTCCCAAGAAATGTGATGTTCCACATTGCAATGCTTTGCCATCCTGCATTAGTCCCTCAATTGTATATGTATCCAATGCTCCTGCAAAACGCTCATTAGCCGATTTTACTCCCATTATAACTGGTAACGCCATGTAGTTGTTGGCAAAATCGTTATATACATGCAACATTGTTTTAGCCTCCTCTTCGGCCTCCTCTTTTGTTGCATGAGCAGTGTGTCCTTCTTGCCATAGGAACTCTGCTGTACGCAAGAACAGACGTGTACGCATCTCCCAACGCATAACGTTTGCCCACTGATTAACCTTTATAGGCAGGTCGCGATACGATTGTATCCAATTTTTGTATGTGCTCCAAATAATTGTCTCCGATGTGGGGCGAATAATCATCTCCTCTTCTAGTTTGGCTGCCGGGTCTACAACAACTCCGCTACCATCGGGAGAGTTTTTCAAACGATAGTGAGTAACAACGGCACACTCTTTTGCAAATCCCTCAACATGTTCAGCCTCTCTGCTAAGGAACGATTTAGGGATGAGTAGTGGAAAATATGCGTTTACATGTCCGGTTTCTTTGAACATGTCGTCTAATGTACGTTGTATCTTTTCCCAAATTGCATAACCATAGGGCTTGATAACCATGCAACCGCGAACGGGTGATTGCTCTGCCAAATCGGCTTTAATGACCAAATCGTTATACCATTGCGAATAACTCTCGCTACGTTTTGTCAAATCTTTTAACTCTGCCATATTGTTGTATTATTTAGTTTCAATATAAATATTTCGCGAATTTACAAAAATATATTTGATTATCACTCTTTATTTTTTAACTTTGGGTTTGTATATGTCATTTTTTTTATAACTTAGCAGACGAAATTTCTCAGATGCACTCGGTTTGTGTCTGTTTTCTTGTTCAAAGGCGATAAATCTTGCCTAAATGAAGTGTATAATGTTTTAATATATTAGTTATGAAGATTAAATTTTTTAAATTTTTATGTGTTGCAATATGTGCCGTAATGGTATTAAGTGGTTGCGGAACAATGAACAACACTGCAAAAGGTAGTCTTATTGGTGCAGGTGGCGGAGCCGCTTTAGGATTGTTAATAGGACATTTTGCTGGTAATAAGGCTATTGGCGCGGCTGTAGGTACCGCTGTTGGTGCCGGTACAGGTGCTCTCATTGGAAAAAGAATGGATAACGCTGCAAAGGCTGCAGCTCAGGTGCAGAATGCAACTGTAGAAACAATTACCGATGCGAATAATCTAACAGCAGTTAAAGTAACCTTCGATTCGGGCCTGTTGTTTGCTACGAACAAGTACGACCTCAATGCTGCAGCAAAGAGCAATTTGGCAGAGTTTGCAAAGGTGTTGAAAGATTTTAACGATGCCGATGTGTTAATCTATGGCCACACCGATTCAACTGGTAGCGATGCCATTAATAACCCTCTCTCGGTAAATCGTGCAAATGCTGTTGCCAACTATTTGCGTTCACTAGGTGTTTCTAACACTCAAATTAAAGGTGTCGAGGGATTTGGTTCAAAAGAACCTGTTGCAGACAACTCGACAGTTGCAGGTCGCGCAAAGAACCGTCGTGTAGAGGTTTATATGTATGCTAGCGAAGCTATGATAAATGCGGCAAACCAAGGAACTTTAAAATAATTAAAATCAATTATATACAAAAAGAAATATCCCCGCGGGGATATTTCTTTTTGTATCATATATCTCTATTTAATTCTGAACACTCTCACTCCTAAGTGGCTCTTTCTATCTTTTTGGTAATCGTAAATAGTCTTTTCATCGGCTATAACACACTCTCTGTTGCTCGAAGCATGCAAAAGATGTAGTTTCCCATTTTCCCAAAAAGCAAAGCCAACGTGGCTGACGTCTAATCCATTTACAGATGTTACTAATGCCAATATATCCCCGTCGTTAATATTTATCTCTTTTTGGCTCTTGCATAAAGTTTTCTTTGGAATATAGTTAATATCGATATCTCTGAATGGTAGTTCGTGATGCTCAATCTCCTTTATAAGTTCTTTGTTCTCTTTAAGTTGTTTGTAACTGTCGGGGTGTTTACTCATGAAATCGAGTGATAGGTGTTGTGTGGCGGTGTGTGCGTTGCCAATTATCTCAGAAATCTCATCATGCTTTGCCGAATCGCATATCCATTGCGAAATATAGTGTAAACGGCTCGCGTATCCATTGCAAATACCGTTACGATAGCGAATACGCTCTAGGTTGTCGCAAAATGAGTTAAACGAACTCTTCTTCTGCTTGTGAGTCAAAACAACGGCGACAATCTGTTCAACAAATGTTGTGCAATCGACCTCTCTGGTGTTTACAACGAGGTGCTCAGAAGGCTCTTTGTCGAGTGTTTCACTAACATACGGTGTACCTATGAATTCGCGAGCAACGGCAAGTACAATATCGCCTGTTGTCTTGTACTCTTTTTCTTGTAATTTTTTTAAAATGTTTTCTATTCTTATGCTATCACTCTTTTTGTATATTGCGTTGTAGGCAAATATGTTACATTGAATAAACAGCAGTATAAAAAATGTTGTGCAAAATCTCATCTTATGATTCTATAATATATAACTTTCTCTAAATAATTGTAAATATACGTAGTAATTCTTTTTTAATGCTTATCTTAGTTGCAAAATTTTGTAATTATTTACCGTAATGCGAAAATTACTCACAATAATACTGTTTGTCCCCATTTTAATGTATGCGCAATTTACAGAATCACATTCACCTCAGTTGCGTACCCTGCAGGCAATGGTCAATGGCGACCCGAACAATCCGCCAATCATAACATTGGGTAGCGACGATGAAATAATCTTCTCTTTCGATGAATTGTCGCACACCTATCGTCGATATACCTATCGCATTACTCATTGCAATTCCGATTGGCAACCATCGGATTTACATGAAATAGATTATATCAGTGGATTTAATGACCGTACAATAGAATATTGGGAAAACTCTTCGGGTACAACTCAACTCTATACTCACTACGAATTTTATATACCCAACGAGGATGTTTCACTAAAGGTATCGGGTAATTATATGGTTGAGGTTTTTGACGATGAGAACGACAATGCGCCTGTAGCAATTTATCGTTTTGCTGTTGTTGATAGGCGTCTATCTCTCTCTGCCGATGTTAGCGGAAATACAGATATCGATTTTAATAAGACACACCAGCAGTTAAATTTTAAAATCGCTTATTCATCTTACAACGTTCAAACTCCTGCAAATGATATTAAGCCTGTGGTCTATCAGAATCGTAGGTTCGATAATAGAGTGAGTGGGCTAAAACCAACATATATAACCGGCTCAACATTGGAATATGTACATAATAAAGCATTAATATTTGATGCCGGAAATGAGTATAGGCGCTTTGAACTTACCGACCCGTACTCTCCCGGAATGAACGTGGAGCGCGTAACCTATTTCGAGCCCTATTTTCATGCCGATTTATATGTCGATGAGCCGCAAAAGAACTATCTTCACGATAACGACCAAAATGGTCGTTTCTACATAAACACATTGCAAGGTTACGATGCCACCTTAGAGGCCGATTATGCTCTTGTACATTTTACTTTTGATGCACCATATCGCAGTGGAGGCAACTATTATATTCTTGGCGACTTATGTGGAAACCGTTTTGTCGATTCCAATATTTTGCAGTACGATAATTCCAAAGGCGCCTATTCGTCTGTACAATTGTTGAAATATGGCTTATATAACTATCAATATGTGTGGGTACCCGAAAATTCATCAGTGGCAACAACAGCCGGTGGCGAAGGCAATTTCTACAATACAGAAAATGAATATCTGATACTTGTCTATCATCGTGAATTCGGAGCACGCTACGATAGTCTTGTAGGAGTATTGCAATTAAACTACGATATAGAACAAAACTAATTGATATAATAAATGGCGACAACGTCGCCATTTATTATATCTCTCCACGCATCTTGTCTTCGAATAGGGCAAGAGCGCTTTTTGCTCCTTCGCCCATGGCTATAACAATCTGCTTGTATGTAACATCGGTAACATCACCTGCAGCATATATACCCTTAATTGATGTTCTGCCGTTCTTGTCTGTCAGAATTTCTCCAATCTTGTTTGTTTCAACAATCTCTTTGAATAAGTCGCTGTTTGCACTTAGTCCTATCTGCACAAACACTCCGTCTAAAGCAATTTCATTCTCCGCACCACTTTTACGGTCTTTAAGTGTAATCCCAACAACCTTGTCTCCATTGCCTTTAATGCTGGTCGTTTGAGTATTTGTGAAAATATTTACATTGTTAAGGCTTCTTAACTTCTCTTGTAACACATTGTCGGCTCTCAGTGCATCGGCAAATTCAATCAATGTTACTTTGTTACATATTCCTGCTAGGTCTATTGCTGCTTCAACTCCCGAATTTCCTCCACCAATAACAGCAACATCTTTGCCTTTGTAGAATGGACCGTCGCAATGCGGACAGAATGCTACTCCATGTCCTATGTATTCCTCTTCACCGGGTACATTAAGTTTTCGCCATTTGGCTCCGGTAGCAACTATCAACGCAGGTGCTTTGTACACCTCGCCACCTTTAATGCTAACTATTTTTGTGCAATTTTCAACAGCAACTTTTTCAATATGCCTATTCTCCAAAATATCTATAGGATACTGCAATATGTGGCTTTTTAAGTCTCTGGCTAAGTTGGCACCGGTTGTGCTGGCAACAGAAGGAATATTCTCTATTGCAACTGTTTCGTTTACTTGACCGCCTACGCGCTCTGCAATCATTGCAACTCTAAGTCCTTTTCTTGCAGAATATATTGTAGCTGTAGCACCGGCAGGGCCTCCACCTGCCACTATTACATCATACTCTTTTACTTTCTGTTCATGTATAGCTTCCAAACCATAACGCTCCTCTAATTTATCAAGCAATTCTCCTATCGTTCCGCGTCCTACATGTAGTAGGATGCCGTTGGCAAGAACTGTGGGTACTGCCTGAATTTTCAAACGTGTAACCTCTTCTTCGTTAATCTCTCCATCTACAGCCTCATGAGTGATGTTTGGATTGAGTATCGCCATTATATTCAGTGCCTGTACAACATCGGGGCAGTTAGTACAGCTTAGCGACAGGTAGGTTGTTAGGTGTATTTCTCCTTTCAGTGCTTTAATCCTTTTTTGTATAAACTCATCCGGGAGGTTCTTTCCCTTGCCATCTGCATTTAGCAAAGCCATGATGAGCGATGTAAACTCGTGTCCTCCGGGTACTGCGCGGAACGAAATTCCTGTCTCTACCCCATTCTTTAGTATTGAGAAACTTAAACCTTCGCTCTCAATAATCTCACAACTTATTTTCTCCGAAGTGCTTGCTACATCTTTAAGCATGTCCACCAACTCGGCACGCTTCTCGTGGTGTTGATGGACATGAATTTGAAATGTATAATGCGCTTCTAGTTGTGAGAAGATTTCTCTTAACTGTAATATTATCGCATTATCTAACATTTTATTAATTATTTGTGGTTACTATTCTTGTCTCTACATCAGCAGAGTCTTGTGTTTAAATCTTTCCAACTAAATCAATACTTGGCTTTAGGGTTTCTGCGCCTCTCTTCCATTTAGCAGGGCAAACCTCTCCGTCGTGCGTAGCAACAAATTGTGCTGCCTCTACTTTACGCAGTAGTTCATCGGCATTTCGTCCAATACTGTTGTCATGAACTTCTGCAAGCTTAATTTTTCCTTCGGGGTTCACTACAAATGTTCCGCGATAGGCCATACCTTCCTCTTCAATTAGTACTCCGAACGCGCGTGATAGTGCTCCGGTGGGGTCTGCCAACATTGGATATTTAATCTTTCTGATACTCTCCGATGCATCGTGCCATGCCTTGTGTACGAAGTGTGAATCGGTACTTACTGAATATACTTCAACTCCCATTGATTGCAGTTCTGCATATTTCTCGGCGAGGTCTACCAACTCAGTCGGACATACGAATGTAAAATCGGCAGGGTAGAAGAAGAATACAGCCCACTTGCCTTCTACATCTTTATTAGAAACACTACGAAAACTTCCATTATGGAACGCTTGTACATTGAACTCGGGTAATTGTGAATTAATAATAGGTGTCATAATAAATTATTTTAATTGTAATTATTTTAATGTTGAAATCGTTTCAATTGCAAAGATAGGCATGTTACATAGTTACTGCAATAGTCATAAATAACTAAATTTATAATAGTTTTTAGTCGGTTATAACTAAATGCTCTCTATTTAATATGTTATTCTCGCTTTCTATTATAGAAATAACATATAAGATTTGGTATATGTTCAATAGAAATTAAATAAGAATAGAAGTTTCTACTAAATAAAAAGGAGTACTTATTTGAAATGGTCAATGGTTGTTGCAATGGTATTGTATTCACCTATTGAACAATTACACTTTGTCCATTAACAATATATATTCCTTGTGGCAAATGTATAATCTGTGTTGTGTCCGGCATTAGACAAACATTTCTCAACATCATGCCATTGGTCGAATATATTCTGACAGTCATCTCTTTGGGAGAACTTACAGCAATAGCACCTTTTAGGGGCTTCAGTTTGAATTCTTCGGCAATTGAACCTGAAATATTATTTGGTAAATTCTTGGGTCTTTCTGTATAAAAATAATGGCCTGTGTCTGTAGTCTCCATATATATGATACTGTTCGCTCCATATAGATTATACCACTCATCACTTCCATCCGGTTGCCATAGGAACCTTAACTCTCGTATTCCCTTAGTCTGGTACTCGGTTCCCTTCAAATATAGATAATCACCAGCACCGGCTAACTCATCATGCACTATTGTTTCGTTACCACAATCTTTTATTATTTTAGGTGTTTCTGTCGCCTCGCTGTCCCAAATAGAGATTCCTATTTTACCACTAATGTCTTTGTCATTGATGTTTGTATAATAGATTTCATACATGAGCCATGGATTGGAAAGGGTATTCTCTTGCTCTGTGATAAATAGTTTGGAAATATGTGGTATCGGTTTAAGATTTTCCTCATATTCTCCCTCTTCTGTGGGCTTGATATTGATTATGGCAAAAATATCCTCATTATATCTATATCCATCAGGAGAAAAATTACCCATGTAGAAATAACCATCACAGTAACCTCCCCATCCCCAATTGATGTAATAGCGTCCTTTTTGGTCTATACCACAGCAGATATAGGCATGACCGCCACTACCAAATTCGTCATTTCCACAAAACCATATAGGTCTGCCCTCTAACAACTCTTTATGCATCATTTCGTTCCAAACATCATTGGAATAGTGAGACTTATCTATCAATTTAATATCCGTAGAATAATAGAAGTGGCGCAATAATGCCGTTAAAGCATTAACGGCAAATGCTTCTGTTACGTCTGTGCCATAGAAACTTTTGCATGCATAGCCAACGTCTCTTATCAGGGCTGCTGTAGCATACTTTTGTTTGCTAGTGTAATAATCAGAAGCGTTTTCCATCATATTTGCCCAACTGTATTTCTTTCCTAACGTAACGGTCGTTTCTGTGTTGTTACCGTCGTTAAGTGTGGCAGTGCATGTGCCTCTTCCCATCTGTGGCCACTCGTAGTACTTCATTATTTGTGCTACGGCTACAGCAACGCATCCGGCTAGTGTTTGCTTTCCATCTATTTCGGGTGCATAATAATTATAAGGGCCTCTTTGATTCCATTTTGTAGTTATGAATGGTTCTACGGGTGTAATATCAGTATCGGTGTATTGTTGTGGTGTCAGTTCTCTGCTTCTAATTTTGCCAATATAGTTCCTGTATGATTCAAGGTGCTTTTTCATTGCATCCGGAATCTGTTGCAGGCTGATTTTTGTATTTAAGGAATAGCCTAAAATGGGTTCGACTTCATCCTCTCCGGCAACGATGACAAATCCTATAGAGTCCTCAGGAATGAATATGTAGTACTCCGGAGAGTGGTCTGCAGAACGTGTTTCGGGCATTGCTTCGCTTAAAAGAGTTAATGAGACATGAGCACGAGCTTTGCTCCTTTTTCCGCCGGTCGAGGTGTTGCCTAAATTTGCATTGAAAAAACTTTCTGCCCTATTTTTCGCACTCTTTACGTCTACAGGGCCGGCAATAGTATGCGAAGCAACAAACAATAAAGTAAGTGCCAGATATGCTT
Organism: Bacteroidaceae bacterium; assembly: GCA_017522785.1. GTDB lineage: Bacteria > Bacteroidota > Bacteroidia > Bacteroidales > Bacteroidaceae > HGM04593. The sequence goes on from JAFWYF010000001.1 coordinate 60,697, forward strand.
TGATGAAAGAATGATGAGACATAACGTTAAATCTTGTCAATATTTCTTTGAATAAAAGCCCAAATACCTCGTTTCTCTATTCTCAATAGGTTACCTATTGTTGTCAAAAATCTATAGTAAGCGCTTTGGCGTTTTATCTCTCTCTTTGTGAAAGAGTAGAAAATAAAAGTAAATAATATACTCAAGAATAGAACAAGGTAGAATTGTACGTCAATAGATGCTCCCGCAATATATGCCAAGAACCATGCAAATATTACAATGCTATTTAGTGTGAGTATAGCTATTGTAGTACCAATGTGTGAAAAACCTAATTCAATGAAAAGATGATGCAGGTGGGTCTTGTCGGGGTAGAATGGTGAACGTTTCTGCATAATTCTTGCACTCATTACACGCAGGGTGTCAAAAACTGAAATTGAAAGCACCGATAGTGCAAAGGGGATGAGCCCCATTCTATTATGCGCAAAATATGTGCATGCGCTATCACTATCCAATAAGTCCATGACAAATATGGATAGAAGCATGCCCATTAGCAGTGCACCACCATCTCCTATGAACATTTTTGTTCTATTGCCAAATACATTATGCAAAAAGAACGGTATTAATGCGCCAACAGCAGTTGCAGCCAGTATTGTCATCACTGTATTACCCGTTAAGCAGAACATGATTGCAAAAACAGATGATGCCATTATGCAGTATCCCGATGACAAACCGTTTACTCCGTCAATAAGATTAATAGCATTTATGATTCCAACAGTAGCAAGCATGGTAAGAGGATAGGCTAGGTAGTCGGGTATTCTCCCTATTCCCCACAATCCAAAGAAATTTCCCATGTAATCTTTGCTCACAAGCATCACAACCAATATAATAATACCCTCTATTAGAAAACGTAAACGTGGCGATAGTCCTAAAATATCGTCAAGTGTACCCAAATAGAGCATAACAGTTATTGCCGCTGTAACAATAAAAAGATTTGGTGTGTTAAATGCTATTTGTGAACTGCATATACCTACAATTATACCAAAGAACACCGCAATACCTCCCATGACAGGTGTTGGCTCACGTTGCAATTTGCGTGCATCGGGGTTGTCCACCAAATTCTTTAAAATGGCAATTTTGAGAATTTTAGGATGTATCCAGAATGTTGCAATCATTGCAACTATAAATGGAATGATTATATGGTATAATGCCGACATCATATTATTATAATCTTTTTTATCTGTTCACAAAATCCTTTTAATTTTCAATTTTCTCTACAAATGAGCCGGGTAGTGTTGTGGTTGCTACGGCTATAATACCTTCAATCTTAACAACAACTCTTTTCCCTCCTCTATTTTGTACCTTCATGAATGTTCCTTCGGCTCCTTCGAAAGGACCACTCAGAATACGTACCTTATCGCCACATGTTAAGTCTACCTCTTCGCTGTCCAAATACATAATTTTCTCCTTCTCATTTCCTGCTATAGCAATAAAGCTTTGCATTTGTCGTTCCGGAACAATTAAGGGTTGCTTCTGTGCTTCGCTTCTATTTTTCATGACATAGCGCAACCAAGGTATTTCGTAGCGTTTCAACTCATTAAGTTTCTCTTTGTAGGTGTTTATAAAAATGTAGTTATGTATAACCGATTCTGTACTCCAAATTTTAAATCCCTCCTTCGTTGTTTTTCTAACTCGCTTGGTAGGAACAAAACTTTCAATTCCCAATTTGTCGAGTATTTCTTTTGCTTTAAGTTCCCTTTGATAGGTAACGCGCATAACAAACCACGACTTTTCCAAAGTATCATCCGCTACATTATTCACAAACATTCTATTAGGTATATTATCGCAAAGATAGGTATAAAGAATTTAAAATTAAATGATTTACCCCTTCTATTTGTTAAAAAGTCTAAAAATATATATGGTTTTGGCAAAAATTATATGGTATTCCATGTTTTGTTAAATGAAATAAAATCGTAGCTCTACATTTATGATGTAGGAAAATTATGTAAATAAAAAATACTTATTATGAGATATAAATATGCTTCATAAACAAATCCATATTAACAAAGTTCATTTTATTTGTTTTTTCTGCATGTTGCTACTCTCTTTGTGTTGTTGAGGCTGTTATGCTAATTGTTATCACTTTTTTTTGTATATTTTTTTATTTTTTATACTTTTGTATTCCTAAGATATTTTTTAATCTGAGTTATGAGTAATTCGAATCACGTAGTAATAATGGCCGGTGGCATCGGAAGCCGTTTTTGGCCGGTCAGCACCACTGAATGTCCTAAACAATTTATTGATGTGTTGGGCTGTGGAAAATCGTTGTTACAATTGACGGTAGAGCGTTTTGGAGATATCTGCCCTCCCGAAAATGTTTGGGTACTTACTTCGGAGAAGTATGCCTCTTTGGTAAAAGAGCAGTTGCCAATGATTGCCGATGAAAATATCTTGTTGGAGCCTTGTCGCCGTAATACAGCTCCATGTATCGCGTATGCTGCATGGAAAATTAAAAAGCGCGACCCGAATGCCAATATGGTGGTTACTCCCAGCGACCACTATGTAAATGATACACAAGAATTCCGTCGTATCATAAAATCTTCATTACGTTTTGTCAGCGACTCCGATGCAATTCTCACACTTGGAATTAAACCGACACGTCCTGAAACGGGGTATGGATATATAGAAGCTGTGCTTGGTACATCTACTCTCTCTAATAAAGAGGTTTATCGCGTAGATTCATTCAAGGAGAAACCCGACGTGGAAACAGCAAAATTGTATATATCAAAGAACAACTACTATTGGAATTCAGGAATCTTCATTTGGAATGTTCAGACAATAGTAAATGCGTTCAGGGTATACCAGTCTCCTATTGCCGAAGTCTTTGAATCTCTTTTACCACTTTATTATACCGATAAAGAGCAAGATGCAATAAATGAAAGATTCCCCGAATGTCGTAACATATCTGTCGATTATGCAATTATGGAGCGTGCCGAAGAAATTTTCGTCTTCCCTTCCGATTTTGGCTGGAGCGACTTGGGTACTTGGGTGTCGTTACACAACAAAATGCCACATGACATAAATGGTAATGTGGCTGTAGATTCAAATGCTGAAATGCTCGATTCGCACAATTGTATAGTTTATGCCCGTGGCGAAAAGAAAGTTGTTGTTATAGGTCTCGATGATTGTATAATATCGGAGCACGATGGGCATCTTTTGGTTTGTAAAATGAGCGAAGAGAACAGAATTAAAGAGATTTCCGATAAGTGATATCCATTGCATAACATAAAACAAATAGAGAGCTAATTAGCTCTCTATTTGTTTTATAAACTCTTCGGGCAAAATGGTCGATTTGTATGGTATATCAAATAGTTCAAACAGCTTATTCGATTTACCGTTTAATGCACCGGTTACATATTGAATAATATCTGCATCTCTCTTGGTGGTGTGCAGAATGTAGGCTATGAAAGCATCTATTTCTGTTTTATCCTTGGCATAATATCTTGCCGTTAAAAAAGCCTGCAGGGCTATATCTAATACTCCTTGTCTGAAAAGTGATATTCCATATGAATATAATGCTTCGGCTTTGTTCCACTCTTTTGCATCGATACGGTCAATGTCGCTGTACGTCATATTCTCTTTATCGCGTAACTCGAATAGAGAATAGTTGTCTAACATTAACTGCTTGAATTCATATTCCGGAAAGTTTTTCAATGCTTCGCATGATGTTGCGACTGCTAAATCGTCCATTCCCAAATCCTTATATAGGAGTGCAAGATTTGTTAATGCAATCATGCCGTCTATTGTACATAAATTTTCTTGTGTCGATAGTTTTACAACCTCGTTAAACTTTTCAATGGCATCTGCATGGGCTTTCTGTTTGCCTAGTGATAGTGCAATATAGAACTTTGGAATTATGTCGTTGGGAAACTTCTTTTCTAAACCTTGGAAAACTGTGAGGCTCTGCATGTAATCCTGCAATTTGTAGTAACAATGCCCCTGCATCAGTTTTGCATAGTCTATTCCATCGTCAATGGCTAATTCGAACTCGAAGCAATCGAGCGCTTTGCCATATCGTTCAAGCATAAAATATATGCGTCCTAGTTGTTCCCAATATATTATAGAGAATGGATTGTTGTCGAGTAGGTAGTTATATATCTCTATTGCTTCATCGGTTTGTCGCATCTCAATCAGACATTCGGCTTTAGCTTCGAGAAGTTCATGCTGCTTTGGATTCTTTTGCAATTTCTCTTCAACAATTTGTAATGCCTCTTGGGTGGAACCGCAGTCTAAGAGAATGGATAGGGCATCATATATCTCTTCGTTTTGTAATTCTCTTTTCTGAAGAATTTTTCTGGCTATGTTGCTCGAAGTTTTGTATTCTCTTAGAGCAAGGAATACTTCGGCTTTAAGAATAAGTGTTTCGATATCCTCGGAAAAGGCTATGGCATCCAGTTTCTCTAATGCTATTTCGGGCCTTCCGCTCGAAAGCAGTATACGAATCTCAATCTTTGCAAGTAATTCGCTATTTCCGGGATGTAGTTTACATGCGTAATCATATATATACTCTGCCTCATTTGCTTTTTCATAAAATAAAAAATAGAGTAGCAGATTATATAAATCATCTGCATCAAAATATGAGCAGATGTTCTCTGCTTTCATCTGCTCATATCTATTCAGTATATCGCGAAACTCTTTAGTGTCGAAATATCTCTTGCCGTTTTCCATTTGTGGATTTACTTCCCTTTAATCTTGCTCCATGTATCTTTTAACGATACGGTACGGTTAAATATAAGATGTTCTGTTGTAGATGCCGGGTCTACATTGAAATAACCAATTCGTTGGAACTGCAAGTAGTCGTAAGGTTTCAGTTCATTGGCAAATTTCTCAATGTAGCAATTTGTCAAGGTTTGTAGTGAGTCGGGGTTTATAATCTCCTTCATCGCGGTTAGTGCATCGCACTGTCTCTCTTCGCGAATGGCAGCCAACTCATCACGTGGGTTTTCTACTTTCCAAAGACGGTCGTAGAGACGTACCTCTGCTTTAACGCTGTGAGCGCAACTTACCCAATGGAGAGTGCTTTTTACTTTGCGATTTGAATCTTTTTCACCGGTCTTTGTGTCGGGAATATATTCGCAAAGAACCTCGGTTATATTTCCATCTGCATCTTTGTTACAACCTGTACAAAGTACAATATATGCATTTTTTAGGCGTACTTCGCGTCCCGGAGTAAGACGGTAGAAACTTTTGGGAGCGTCTTCCATAAAGTCGTCGCGTTCAATCCATAGTTCACGACTAAACTCAATAGTGTGTGTGCCGTCTTCAGCTCTTTCGGGGTTGTTTATAGCCTGTAACTCCTCAACTTTGCCTTCGGGGTAGTTTGTAACAATTAGTTTTACAGGGTTTATGACTGCCGATATACGTGTGGCACGGCTGTTAAGGTCTTCGCGAATAGCCGACTCCAAAAGTGATATATCGTTTAGAGCATCGTATTTTGTATAACCAATCTTGTCGATAAAATTGCTGATACCTTCGGGTGAATATCCTCTACGGCGTAATCCGCATATTGTCGGCATGCGAGGGTCGTCCCAACCACTTACCAATCCCTCTTTTACAAGTGTGAGCAGGTTGCGTTTGCTCATTAGTGTATAACTTAGGTTCAGTTTGTTGAATTCATGCTGACGTGGACGGTTGTCGTCTAAATCTTTCTCTTCCTTAACCCAATCGACAAAAAGGTCATATAAAGGACGGTGAGGAACAAATTCCAATGTGCATAGTGAGTGTGTTACTCCTTCGAAATAGTCGCTCTGACCATGTGCAAAGTCGTACATTGGGTAGGCTTTCCATGTCTCTCCTGTTCTGTGGTGAGGGGTTTTTACAACACGATATATAATGGGGTCGCGGAAATGCATATTGGAGTGTGCCATATCTATTTTGGCACGTAGAACCATTGCTCCTTCGGGAACGTCGCCACTATTCATCTTTTCAAATAGACTCAGATTTTCTTCAATCGGGCGGTCGCGATAGGGGCTGTTTGTGCCGGGCTGTGTGGGTGTACCTTTCTGCTGTGCAATCTGCTCCGATGTCTGTTCATCGATGTAAGCTTTTCCCTCTTTGATGAGGCGTACAGCGAAATCCCACAACTGCTGGAAATAGTCCGAGGCGTAGTATACATTTTCCCATTGGAAGCCGAGCCATTTTATATCATCCATAATGGATTCTACATATTCTGTCTCCTCTTTGCTGGGGTTTGTGTCGTCGAAACGAAGGTTGCAAATTCCATTATATTTCTGTGCCATACCAAAATCCATGTGTATGGCTTTGGCATGTCCTATATGTAGATAACCATTCGGTTCGGGCGGAAATCGTGTCTGTAATCGGCCACCGTTTTTGCCCTCTTCTAGGTCATTAACTATTGCTTGTTCAATAAAACTGATGCTTTTCTTCTCGTTCTTTTCAGTTTCGTTTATTTCGGTCATTGTTCTATGTTATTATATTGTTTAATAGCCTTTAAACTGCAAAAGTAATTATTTTTTTCGGTATACAATATCTATTTTATAATTATTCTTGTGTGCAGGTCATTTGCCTTATTCTATTTTCTGTTTAAATAACAGAAATAGCCTAACTTATAAATATTTAATAGGGTAATTGATGGCTTCTTGCTCAGCAGATTGCTTTTGAGCATGCGATTGCATGCTTTCCACATTGTGGCCATTATGTTTGTCAAATGCATGCGTTCTATTTTATTTGCCATTGAGAGCAGTGGCGTGTCATTAATCTCATCGCCTATCTCTACCAATGTTTCTATACTCTCTTCAACTTTCCTAAGATAGACACAGTTACTCTCCAATCCACTGTGCAATAGTGCATTGTCGATATGTCTTATTTTAACTCCCTTCTCTCTTAATACATATCCAAATAGGGTGTCCTCGTGTCCGTAACGGGTTATTTGTTCGTTGAAAAGAATTGAAAGAAACAACCCTTTCTCAATAGCAAAATTGAATGTAGTGAAATTGTTGTAAGGTTGCTTGTTACGTATTTTGGCACTGCGTCTTTTGTCTGCTTTTTTTTCGTATCTGTATCGTAACGAGCAATTCTCGTCGGGTTGTTTGTCGGCATGATATAAACCTCCGCAAACAACTCTATTTTTACCTAATGCTTCAATGTATTTATTAAGGAACGTATTGTTCTCGACAATAGCATCGCTGTCTATGAATAGTAAATATGGATACTTTGCTTCTTTGGCCAAAAGGTTGCGTATCTTTGCGCGTCCTATATTGTTTTTCTGTGTAATTATGCGACAGTGGGGTAGTCTGTTTAGAGATTCATTCAGTGCCAGCCCCTCAGATGATGAACCATCCTCGGCAACTATTATCTCGCATGGTTGTTGCAATTTTTCCACTTGCTCATGTAACGCACGAACAAGTGTGCAACAATTGTAATCTTTTGTTGGAATGAGAATGGATATCATACTTTTTTATTTAGAAGTTTTCGGGTCGGTGCGCGCACCGACCCGAAAATAGTTTATTTAATAAAAATCTTTTTACCTTTGTTTGTAATGTATATACCGTTACTTGGGTTCGTAATCCTACGTCCTTGAAGGTCGTAAACAATGTGCTCATCTTGTGCACTATTGTTCTCAATTACATCTTCTATGCTTGTTTCAATCTGAACAGTCGATTTCTCCAAGCTCCAAATACAGCCACCCCAGAAAGGTTTGGTAAGTACATATCCCCATGCGTTGGGGTTGATGTACCATCCATTCTTTCCTTCGCTTCCAATGATGCATATTCCGGAGTTTCCGGTATCAACAGTAATTTCTTCTAGTTTCCAAGAATACTCTTTTCCAACCATAACCGTTTGGTCGGCTAAATCACTGTTAATATAAGCACTGCTACCACTTGCCTTGTTATATAATATAACTGTACCATCGCTGTTCTTCTTTATCTGCCATAGGTATTCATCGGTGTTGCCTGCAGTTTTGGGCTCTACACGATTGTTGATACTGTTGTATGTCGCGTAGTATGATGCAAAATCGGGGTATGCATTTCTAATGTAATAGTAATGTTGTTCACTCAAAGAAGTCATGAGATTGGTGCGTGGCATAAGAAGATATTGATTGTAGAGGGCTACATATATATTATATTTTTCTTCGGTTACAACACCATCTTTAAGAGCCTCTTTTGCCGATGACAAAACACTAGTCTGCAAGAACGTAAGAGCCTCTTGTGTGGGTTGCCCCATCTCGTTGGGCTTCGCTTTCTCTATAATACGTTCGCATTTTGTACACAAACCTTCGAGCTGTCCTCTAAAGTCTGTAACCTCTTTAATTAACCATGTTCCGGGGTAGCATAGCGCTGGTTGGTTATATGCATTTATATTACCCGATAGTTCTCCATGCAGGCGTTTTACACTGCCTGTCGCTAAAGAACTGTATCCTTCAACGGCCGATATTGTAACAACTCCGGGTATAAATGTGTAGTTGCCGGTTGCTACGGTAGCTTTGTCTACTCTAACTGCAGTACCATTCTCGTTTGCCATAGTAACAGCAGAATTGTATGCAGGCATTTGTAAAACTTTGCCGTTGCAAAGGTTTTTCAGAACATATCCACTTGTGGTCTCTTCGAATTGCCACAACTCTTCGGGTTCTGTTTGCGGGGTATAGTGGAAGCGTACATTGTTGTCGCTAATGTACATTGTTGAACCTGCAAATTGTTTTTTGAAATATGTTGATGCAGAAACAATTTGGTATGTTTTGCCCGGTTGAGGTTGGCATATTGTGGCATTTTTGTATGCTGTGATTGCGTCGGCAAGTGTTGTGGTTGCAGTTTCGCTATCTTGTAGTGCTGCGTTTAGCGCATCTTGTAATGCATTGTGAACATCTGCACTAGGAAAGCCTACAGCGCCGGGTTGGCTTGCTACAAGAATCTCTTCGGCCTCTTTAATCTTCTTTTCTGCATCACTAAGTGTTCTTTGCTCTATATAATGTTTTGCATATGTGTAGCCAAGTGCATCTAAAATCTCGTCGTGTGTTTGCAAACGTTTGTAGAATGATGTCCAAAGCTTTTGTGCTGCAGGTAACCATCCGGTCTCGGCCAATGCAAGCATACGGGGTAACAATTGGTATTCAAGTTCTACATCATCGTTAAGTGTTTCGGCCCAAAGGTTTCCTTGCACACCCATGCAATACTCCTCTTTTCCTGCCAATGCAGAAACCGGGTTTAGAGTATAAACTTCTTCTATTGTATTTACATGATTGTCTCCCCAACCTCCATAATAAGGCTCGTCTATTATGGTTTTATTGGCCGGAACTTGCATGAAATCGAGATATACATGAGAGTATGGGGTTATGATACTCTTAAAACCTTTATTTGCGGCCTCGGAACTTTTGTTTATATTGTTCCATGCCATGATAACAGGCTTTACAGTGTTGTCGCTATTCCAATGTGATAGTAGTTCATCCCATACTACTATATCTTTACCATGAGTCTCTTTGAGATATATGCCAAGTTCCTCAACCAACCACGATTGTAATTGATTAACACCACTTAATCCTTCGTCTTTAACGCGTTGCAAACATTCTGCATTGTTGGCCCATTGATCTGTAGGACACTCGTCTCCTCCAATGTGTATGTATGGGAATGGGAAGATGCTTGCAACATTGTCGAGTACGCATTTCAAGAATTCAATAACTTTGTTGTTACCTACATTCAGAACATCTTTCGATATACCACCGTCGATACGTACCGAGTAGCTCTTTGTGGGGTCGCAACTGAACTCGGGGTAGGCTGTTACTGCTGCAACCATATGTCCCGGAAGGTCAATCTCGGGCAAAATGTCAATGTTGCGTTCTGCAGCATATTGTACAATCTCGCGCAATTCATCCTGTGAGTACCACATACCACGTCCATACTCTGTGTCGTCAAAGAATTTGGTGCCTTCACCGGGGTTTGTAAATGAACCGGAACGTATAGAGCCAACTTCTGTCAGAAGTGGGTATTCGGGAATCTCTATGCGCCAACCTTGGTCGTCTGTCAAATGCCAATGTAAACGATTCATCTTGTAAAGAGCCATAATGTCTAGAACTCGCTTAACCTCTTCTTTGTCAAAGAAGTGGCGTGCAATATCCATCATGAATCCTCTGTGCTCCAGTGCAGGCTCATCGGTGATGCTAATAAAAGGAATACTCCAATCAGCATCTTTGTTCAAACTCTTTTCAAAATAGTCGCGTGGCAATAATTGCTTCATTGTTTGCAGAGCATAAAAGAAACCGGCCTTTGTTGAGGCTTTAATCTCAATGCTGTTTTCTGTTACATCCAATTTATAACCCTCTTTGGGTAGCGATTCATCTGTTGATAGCCATATCTCGCCACTGTTTGCTGTGGCTCCACTCTCTTTTAAAGTTAGTTGAACCCCCGATGTTAGTGCCAATTGGTCTGCGAAATCAGATACATATTTCTTTACATTATCGTCGGTATATGTGATTGCATTTAATGTGGTTATAGACTTCTTACCCTCTTTTATTACATCCAATTGTGAGGGGTGTGGAATTAGTGATATGTTTTCTGTTGCTTTAAAAATATTAAAATCAACAAATTGAATGGGGTTATTTTCTTTGTTGGCATCCCAAAAACCTACACCCCTGTGCTCATTTGCGCCACCCCATAGGTTCATTGAAACTGCTATGCTGTTCTTAGGCTGTATTTCGAAAGCACCTTTGTGGTTGTCGAATTTTGTCTCATTAATTACAAATTTGTTTACTCCGCTAACTTGTGAAGCCGCATAAACCATTTCATTTTTATTTGCAGATGCAGCATACAATGTGTAACCTTTCTTGTTTGTTATGGTGTAGCCGTTGATGTTGTCTCCTTCGAACTTCCATAACTGCTCATCGGCACCTGTCATGTTAACGGTATTAATCTCCTGTCCGCTACTATTTGCTTCAAATACATATCCACCATCTAAGAACTGAATAATATACCACACTTCGTTACCTTCACTACTGGTTTTAGGTAGCTCGAATGCTCCTACACTCAATGACAATAATATAACTGTCAAAAAAAGTGATACTTTTTTCATAAAAAATGAGGTTTAAAATAAAACAACTTTAAAAAAATATATAATGTGCAAATATGCAAAAAAAAAATATTATATTCGCAAACAGTAAGAAATGTTTTATTATGTTTCTCGCTAGAAACGGATTATCTTAATTTTTAAAAGAAAAAATTATGAAAACAGATCTAGAAATTGCTCATGAAACGAAATTAGAACGTATTGAGAATGTTGCATCAGGTATGGGTATTTCGTCTGATGATTTGGAACACTACGGCAAGTATATAGCAAAATTGCCTTTGAGTCTTGTTGGTAAACAAAAGGGAAAACTGATACTTGTTACTGCTATAACTGCAACGAAAGCCGGCATTGGAAAAACAACTGTTTCGATAGGCCTCTCTCTCGGACTCAATAAAATAGGTAAAAAGGCTGTTGTCGCTCTACGTGAGCCATCGTTGGGTCCATGCTTTGGAATGAAAGGTGGTGCGGCAGGTGGTGGCTATGCTCAGGTGCTGCCCATGGAAAAAATAAATCTTCATTTTACCGGAGATTTCCATGCAATAACTTCGGCGCATAATATGATATCGGCCCTTCTCGATAACTATTTGTATCAGCATGCAAAGGATGGGTTTGGCCTAAAAGAGATTTTGTGGCGTCGTGTCCTCGATGTTAATGACCGTTCTTTGCGCTCTATTGTTACAGGATTGGGCCCTTCAACAAATGGTCTCACCCAGCAGGGTGGCTTCGATATTACACCGGCATCTGAACTTATGGCTATTCTCTGTTTGGCGTCGAGCGAAGCCGATTTACGTCGTAGAATAGAGAATATCCTGCTTGGTTATACTTATGCGGGTGAACCGTTCACAGTAAAAGATTTAGGTGCCGCCGGCTCTGTTGTTGTTTTGCTTAAAGATGCAATTCAACCTAACTTGGTTCAAACAACAGAGAATACTCCGGCTATTGTGCATGGTGGTCCTTTTGCTAATATAGCACATGGATGTAACTCGCAGTTGGCAACAAAATTGGCCCTTGCTCATAGCGAATATACTATAACCGAAGCCGGCTTTGGTGCCGATTTAGGAGCCGAGAAATTTTATAATATTCTTTGTCGTAAGAGTGGTTTGCAACCCGATGCAACAGTAATAGTGGCAACTGCACAAGGCTTGAAAATGCATGGTGGCGTTGCTCTTGATAAAATTAAAGAGCCTGACATGGACGGCTTGCGTAATGGTCTTGCAAATCTCGACCGTCATGTCGAGAACTTACGCTCATTCGGACAGTCGGTAATTGTTGTGTTCAATCGTTTTGCTACCGATACCGACGAGGAGATGGCTATGCTACGTCAGCACTGCGAAACAGAACTTGGCTTGCCATTTGTTATAAATAATGCCTTTGCGCAAGGTGGTGAGGGTGCTGTAGAAATGGCTAAAATAGTGGTGGAAACTATCGAGAAGAACCCATCTAAACCTCTTCGTTTTACATACGAAGATACAGACGATATTCGTACAAAAATTGAGAAGGTGGCAAAAGGAATATATCGTGCAGCATCCGTCTCATTTGCAAAACCTGCTCTGGACCGTATTAAGCTTGCCGAAAAACATGGAATGGATTCGTTCCCGGTTTGTATAGCAAAAACACAATTCTCATTCTCGGGTGATGAAAAACAATACGGTGCAGTGAGTGGCTTTGACCTTCACATACGCGATGTGGTGTTGAATGCAGGCTCTGAGATGATTGTTGCAATAGCAGGTAATATAATGCGTATGCCCGGTTTGCCAAAAGAGCCACAAGCAAATCATATCGATTTTATTAATGGAGAAATAGTTGGTTTAAGTTAAATATATGGCACAACCACTAGCAGAACGTCTCAGACCGAACGATTTTGATGGTTTTGTCGGTCAGGAACATCTTGTCGGCGAAGGAGCAGTCCTTCGCCGTATGATAGATTCCGGGAGAATACTATCTTTTATTATGTGGGGCCCTCCCGGAACAGGAAAAACAACTATTGCAAAAATTATAGCTCATAGACTCAATAGGCCTTTCTATACACTGAATGCAGTGTCGTCGGGTGTTAAAGAGGTGCGCGAGGTAATTGAAAAAGCTAAATCATCGCCACTCTTTTCTAATGGTGGAGCCATACTGTTTATAGACGAAATTCATCGTTTTAATAAATCGCAACAAGACTCTTTGCTGAGTGCAGTTGAAACAGGTGTTGTAACACTGATAGGTGCAACTACGGAGAACCCTTCGTTTGAGGTTATACGACCATTGCTGTCTCGTTGTCAACTATATGTACTAAAATCGTTAGAGAAAGAGGATTTGCTATCACTGCTTAATCATGCTATAGCAAAGGACGTTATCCTAAAAGAACGTGGGGTGGAATTGCAAGAGACCGATGCTCTGTTAAGATATAGTGGTGGCGATGCGAGGAAACTGCTTAATATATTAGAATTGGTAGTTGAATCAGATGCATCATCTTCTGTTGTGGTAAATGATACAAAGGTTGTTGCTTGTTTGCAACAGAACCCTTTGGCCTATGATAAAGATGGAGAAATGCATTACGATATTATTTCGGCATTCATCAAATCCATTCGTGGAAGCGACCCCGATGCGGCTCTATATTGGTTGGCACGTATGATTGAGGGTGGAGAAGATCCTGCTTTCATAGCTCGTCGATTAATTATCTCGGCTTCGGAAGATGTGGGTCTTGCTAACCCAAACGCATTGTTGCTAGCCAATGCCGCTTTTGATGCAGTAATGAAAATAGGTTGGCCCGAAGGGCGCATACCACTTGCAGAGGCAACTGTATATCTTGCGACATCTCCTAAAAGTAATTCGGCATATATGGGCATAAATAGTGCGTTGGAAACGGTAAGAGAAACAGGAAATCTGCCGGTTCCCTTGCATCTGCGTAATGCACCTACAAAATTGATGAAGCAACTAGGTTACTCCGATGGATATAAATATTCTCACGATTTTCCCGGACATTTTGTTCGTCAGCAGTTTTTGCCCGATGATGGCCGTGAGTTTAGTTTTTGGGTGCCACAAGATAATGCTGCGGAACTCAAAACTAAAGCGTGGATGCATGAGTGTTGGGGCGATGACCGAAATTTCTCAAAATAAATATCTACAAATATAAAAGACGAATACCTCGAGGTATTCGTCTTTTATATTTGTATCTGTTCTGCATCAAAGGCTCTCCAATATTCTTTTTAGAACCACTGTAGCCGAAATCTCTCGATTTGCTGCTTCCGGGATAACTAATGAGCGTGGTCCTTCTATCACATCGTCTGTTACAATCATATTGCGACGTACAGGAAGGCAATGCATAAAGTGCGCATTGTTAGTTACAGCCATGTGCCGTTCGCTCACTGTCCAACTGCGGTCTGTACTAAGCACTTTTCCATAATTGCCATCGTTGTATGCCGACCAGTTCTTTGCATATACAAAATCGGCTTCTTCCAGCGCTTTAAGCTGGTCATATTCTATGCGAGCATTGCCTACAAACTCCGGTGCAAGCTCATAGCCTTTGGGGTGTGTAATAACAAAATCGTAATCTGTTGCATTCATCCATTCCGCAAAAGAGTTGGGCACCGCTTGTGGCAATGCCTTTGGATGAGGAGCCCATGTCATAACAACTTTTGGACGTTTTACGCTCTTGTGCTCCTCAATTGTAATTAGGTCGGCAAAACTTTGTAGCGGATGACGTGTTGCTGCCTCCATAGAAAATACCGGTCGTCCGGAATATTTGATGAATTGATTAAGAATAACTTCGTTATAATCGTCTGCCTTGTTTTCGAAACGGGCAAAAGAACGAACACCAATAACATCGCAATATCTGCCCATTACCGGTATGGCTTCCAATATATGTTCCGGTTTGTCTCCATCCATAATAACACCTCTTTCGGTCTCCAACTTCCATGCTCCTTGGTTAATATCGAGAATTATAACATTCATCCCCAAGTTCAACGCTGCTTTTTGTGTGCTTAGCCTTGTACGTAAACTGGAATTGAAAAACACCATCATAAGTGTTTTATTTCTACCTAATTCGCAAAATTTGTAGCGGTTGGCTTTTATCTCCAATGCCTCTTTCACAGCTACATCGAGGTTGCCAATATCTTTTACTGAAATAAAATTTCTCATGGTTATATTTTGTTTTGTTAATTGTGCGAATATATGCAAACTATTTGTATATATTCTGTATATAATGAATATTATATCAAATTATTGGGTTAATCTTCTTTTTTCCAGAATTTCCATCCATTGAAGTCGCGTCTGAGTAATATGCCTGCGCCTTGAGTTGTTAACGTTGTCTTTGAAAAATAACGGTCGTTGGTTTTGTTGTATGCCTTAAGGCTTATATTCCCTTTCTTGTTCAAAAGCCATTGTACCTCAAAATCTCCTATGAAGTTTTTGTTTGCAAGAGGGTTATCACGATATCCAAAATTGCCATTTATAAGCAATCTGTTGTTGAGCAGACGTCCCGACAGCATGCCTTCTACTTCCATGCTGTTCCATCCTTTCTCGCTGGTGGTGAAATTACTCGAAAAACTCCAGTTGTCGTTGTCGGTTATTTGTGAAAGCATGTTGTTTAATTGTCCCGATATTGTGCTGGAGATGAACGATTCCATCATAGTCGAAGATTGGTTCTCGCTGTTGCTGTTGTTGTAATCTTGTGTGTAGAACTTTCCAATTCCTATAAGATATATAAACTGCATATTGGTCTGCTCTTGGGTGCTTGTAGCATTGGCTAACAACTCACGTTCCTCTTCGTTCCCGTCTGGGAGTTCCAAATCAAATGTTAGTGTTGGTGCGGCAAGTGTACCTGTAATATCCATTAGGCAATTTACTTTAACATTCTTACGTCGTTCTGCTGTTAGACTTAAGTCGGTAAGTGGAACCGATGGCACTGTGTAAATTGTTTTTAGATTGAGGCGAGCATTAAATGGCTCTCCATTGAAGGCCAATGTACTACCCGAACGTATGTCAAACTCTTTCGGGAATATATCTTGTAATGTAAATTTATATGTACCACGTTCAAGGTCCAAGTTTCCCTTCATGCTAAATCCCTCCTTTTCGTCATAAACGGCATTTATTGGGCCAGTTCCGTAAAGGTCGATATAGTCGCCGGTCATGGTGTTTGTGTATACTCGTAGTTGCATGTCGGGTGTAACATCTATCATAAAGTCGAGTCGGAATCGGCTAATTATGTTGTCAAAAAGGCTGTTTGTTTCGGCTGTAGAGAAACCTGAAGTGGTATTTCTCTGTTTACGGTCTACGAATGTTATAAATTTATTATCAGTCGCGCCGGTGGGACCTGCGGAATTATATACAAATTTTGAGCCTCTGTCTGTTCTTACATTTGCATTAAGGAAAACTCCGGCAGAATCTACACTCAGTCCAATGTCGCCTGTAACAAATGCTGTCCCGTAGAATGTTTCGTTGTTGAAATCGGGTGAGTAATATGCTAATAGGTTGTTGGCATTGATGTCGAATCGACAAGTGAAATCTCCTAGGCATTTGTGATATACACCACCATTGATTATACCAACATTGTTGTGTAGGTCTTTTATTCTGAATTTATCAAAGGCAATGACATTGTAATCGAACCTCAATGTGTCTCCAGCCAAATGATACATGGTGTTTGTGGGCTTTAAACGTAAACGACCTGTGGGTGCCAATGCTCCGTAAAGGTTTATATTGCCCATGCTGCCTCGCACACATAATTCGCCGTTTGTCTCTCCTTCTACATCGCCAACAATGCTGCTTATCATGTGGTTCAAGAAGTCTATATTTGTGTCGTTTGCTTTAATATCAATATTTAACGTGTCGTGTGCCGGAGATACAAAACCATCGACATATGTTGCAACCTTGTTGCTGTTCACTATCTTTGCATTCAATAGTATCGCCTCATGCTCATCGTCCCATTTTCCATTAAACTCCATGTCGCCCATGTCTCCATACTCAAACTTAAATTTGTTTACGTTCAGACGACTGTTCAATTTGAATGTTTTGAGAATACTCGAGAGATGTATATTGCCGGTTGCAATACCACCTAGCTCTACCGAATGGAAATTGACAATATCCATTAATTCTTCTATGTCTATTTCTTTAAGGTCAACTGTGAGACAATCGTCATTCTCTTCTCCAATTGTACCGTTTATATGCATCTCTTTATTGCGGTTCTGGAGAGCAAAATTTCTTATATGGAATTTATTGTGTTTGCTGTATATGTTGCTCTGTGAAATAACCCATGGCTCATCGCAATGAATCACAAGTCCCGGTTTTAATTTGGCTGAAAAGTCGGTCCCTTTTCTTTCGTTTTTGCTAATAGCTATATCTAGGTCGAGGTCTCCTTTGATAACCTCTTTACCTGTGTTGTTCCAAGATATTTTGTTTTTTATGGAATCGCAAGCAATTGTTGATATTGCTCTAATTGTTATATGGTCGTTATCCTCTTTTTTCTTGTTTATTGAACGATTGAGTTCGGTGTAGCAAACAATACTGTCTTTTTCTGTTTTTCCATCTAAAACTATTTGTCGATATCTTCTACCCGAAAGGTCTGTTTCGTTTAATTCAGCATTAAATGCTATGTGGTCGTAACTGTCATCGCAATTACCTTCAATTGTGGATTTTTTGTTTATAGTTATAGGTAAACCGAATACATTACTAAATAGGTCGGTATTGTTGATATCGAAACGAAAAACAAAGTTGTTCTTTGTTTTATTCCTGTGATGCTTATCAGTACTAATGTTAGGTAAATATTTTTGTATTATATTGGTGAAACTTCCTTGTAGCGTCTCGAAGTTGTAATAACCTGTTACATAACCTTGTAATATGTCTGAATCTATAATAAGGTTTCGTTTGCTCTCTAAAATATTGTCTCGAAGATGTAAATAACGAATTAACCAATTCTTCTCTGGAGTGGTAAGGCTGAAATTATAGAAATTCACACTTAATAAGGAGTTATTGTTTTCCTCGGAAAACTCAATATCTCCATTAAATGCAATCTCTTGTTTTCTTTTTGTATCTATAAGACCCAATTCGTGTATGCGCAATGTATCAACATCTATCTTCGCCTTGTAGTATGGCTTTTCTTTTGTGTTATCGTACTCCAATGAAGCAATTGCTTTTAAATTATTGTCGTTCGATATTATGTTTGTAGAAACTGTGCTTTCTGTGAAGTCTCCTTCTATATCTACATTTTTGTAGTTGTAGTTCTTATAATGTAATGATGCTATTTTGCAATTGTACACTCCATGAAACTTTTTAGTATCATGAAATTGCCCATTTGCTTTGGCATGAACATTGCAACGTCCAAGCTCTTTACTGCTTAAAATTCTTCCCAAGGCAACATCTTTTGCTACTGCGGTAATGCTGTATCTACCATTTTTGTCCGAAATAAGTGAGCTTTGCACATTTCCGCTATTGGTTTTAATATCTACATTACTTTCTATTTCTTTGCCTTTGGTGCGTATGTCTCCTTTAATTGAAATATCACCTAATTTGTCCTGTAAAGAGAGTTCGGCAATCTTTTGGGGTAGTATCGAGGTGATGTCCGATAATCCTTCTTTGGTTATATCAAATCTATTTACGTTAAGGTTATATTCGGGTAAACTTTCCTTTGTCATCCCACCTTTGGCCTCAATGTTGATATTCTCATTTAGGCTGCGTGCAATAAAGTCCCAAATGTCAATTCTGTTTTTATCTCCATAACCGCTTAACTTTATTCTCATAACAGGAACTTCTCCTATTTGGGGAATAAGTGGCAATAGGTCCTTTGGATTTATACGTATGAAGTCAATGGAGCCACTGTATTTAATGTCAGTTGGTACATTCTCTTCTATATTCCAATTGTATATGGCCTCTAATTTGTCCGATAATAGTTGTGAATCGGCAAGCCTTAACCTACATTTCTCGAGTTTTAATCCTCTTTTTGATGCGTTTAAGTGTGCTCTGAACTGCTTAATCTGCAAACCCGATTTCTCTTTGGCGACAATATTTCTGACGTAGAGACTAAGTGTGTCGTTGCTAAACTTCTTTAATGAGATGTTTGTGCTTATATCAGATATTGCAATGTGATTGTTGTCAAATATTGCAAAATCTTCTTCTTTCTCCGATAGAACGTCGTATGAGACTTTCCCGTCGTATATCTGCAATTGGTTTATCTTGAGCTCCGGTATCTCTTTTTTGGGTGTACTGTCGTTGCCTGCAAAGAGTTCCAATAGAAAATCGATGTTTGCTTTACTGTCGTGCGACTCACGATGTATTCTTATATCGGGCTCGGCTAACGTTATTGTGTTAATACGTATTTTCTTACGTAATAATTGTAAAGGAGAAATGTGTAGGGTAATTTTATCTACACATATCATGGTATCTCCTTTTTGATCGTTTAAAAGAATGTCGTTAATTTCCAGTTTGTTGAAATGGCGCACTTTTATACTGCCCATTTGTAGTGGAAGGTGAATTCCTTTGTCTATCTCATGGGTAATGCGCTCTGCTACACTATGCTGTATCGCATCAATTCTTAGCAACAACGACGACGTATATGCTAAAAATATAATTGTAGCAATGGAAATTAATATGTACTTAAAATATTTAATTGTGTCTGCTTTTTTTCATTCGCGAAGATAGTGAAAAATGTGAATATATACTACATGTTCCCATTTATAATATAATTTTAATTTTAAATTAAAGATAATTCATGTAAATAAATGTACATCTCGTACGTTAGGCACGTCTTTTGCTTGTATAATTGTTCGTTTTTTTTTAATTTTGCAATGAATATATGGCGTAGTTGTGCCTGCAATTGTTGTGTGAAATCTTAAAATGTAATATATGACAAATGATATGATTATAACACTGTCGGTATTGCTTCTTTCTGTTTTCTTTTTTGTGAACGGAAAGATACGCTCCGATATTGTTGCGTTATGTGCTTTGGCAACCCTTATGCTCTTTGGTATCATAGATGTAAATGAAGCATTAGCCGGATTCTCAAATTCGGTTATCATAATGATGATAGGTCTTTTTGTGGTTGGTGGTGCCATCTTTCAAACAGGTTTGGCAAAAATGATAAGTTCCAAATTGATGAAGCTTGCCGGCAATAGCGAACTACGATTGTTTCTACTTGTTATGTTGGTTACTTCGGCCATAGGAGGTTTTGTTAGTAACACCGGAACAGTTGCAATAATGTTGCCTATAGTTGTCAGTATGGCAATGAGCGTAAAAATGAATCCTAGTCGTTTGCTTATGCCTTTGGCCTTTGCAAGTAGCATGGGTGGTATGATGACACTAATTGGTACACCGCCTAACTTGGTTATTCAAGAGGAACTAACCAAATCGGGCTATGAACCTCTGGCGTTCTTTTCGTTTCTTCCTGTTGGAATAATCTGTGTTATAGTTGGTGTATTGGTGTTAATGCCTTTGAGCAAATTGTTCTTGTCTAAGTCGGGAGCCCTTAGTGGTGATAGCGCGAGTACCGGAAAATCTTTGAAAACACTTGTCAAAGAGTATGGTATAGCGAGCAGTTTGCACCGTTTGCAAATTACTTCGGAGTCTTTGCTCATTGGAAAAATGCTTGTTGAATTGGATGCTCGTAAGAAATATGGCATAAATATCATTGAGATTAGACGAGTTGAGCGTGCTCAAAACAGATTGCTTAAAAATGTTATACAACGAGCTGCAGAATCGGATACGGTGCTATATGATGGAGATATTCTCTATCTTACAGGAAATCGCGAAAATACGCATGCTTTTGCCGACGCATACAAACTTAAGTATATCTCCGAAGAGAAACATGGTAAGAGTCAATCTCTCGATTTCTACGATATCGGTGTTGCCGAAATCGTCTTAATGCCTTCGTCATCAATTATAAACAAAAAAATTAAAGAGGCTGAATTCCGTTCAAAGTATAATGTAAATGTCTTGGGCATATGTCGCAAAAAGAAATATATACTTCAGGCATTAGCAGAAGAGACAATTCAGAGTGGCGATGTGTTACTTGTGCAAGGTTCATGGGATAATATAGCGGCTTTGGAAAAAGAGACAACTGAGTGGATTGTGGTAGGTCGTCCTTTGGAAGAGGCGGCAAAAGTTACTCTCGATTATAAGGCTCCACTTGCTGCCGGCATAATGTTGCTCATGATAGCGGCAATGGTGTTCGACTTTATACCTATTGCTCCTGTAACAGCAGTTATAGTGGCCGGTTTGCTTATGGTGCTTACCGGCTGTTTCCGCAATGTCGAAGCTGCATATAAAACCATTAGTTGGGAAAGTGTTGTGCTTATCGCCGCAATGATGCCAATGGCTACAGCTCTCGAAAATACCGGTGTTTCTTCGTATATTTCAAATACTTTGGTAAATGTATTGGGTGAAGGATTTGGCCCATTGGCTCTACTTGCCGGAATCTATTTTACGACATCGCTAATGACTATGTTCATTAGCAATACCGCAACAGCAGTCTTGCTTGCTCCTATAGCAATGAGTAGTGCTGTTATGTTGGGCGTTAGTCCTGTGCCTTTCCTGTTCGCAGTAACAGTTGCAGCAAGTATGTGTTTTGCTTCCCCGTTCTCGACACCACCAAATGCACTTGTTATGCCTGCCGGACAATACACCTTTATGGATTATGTAAAGGTGGGTTTGCCTTTGCAAATAATAATGGGCATTGTTATGGTGCTGTTATTGCCTTTGCTCTTTCCATTTAATTAGGTCTGCCAAAATTGCAACTTTTTTATAAAATTGCACTGTTTTTTAATAATTAATCGGTAATTTTGTCAGCAAATTCGTTATATGGAAAAAATAGAGATACAGAGGGTGAAACAGCAATTTGGTATAATAGGAAATGATGCCGAATTGTTACGAGCAATAGATACAGCTATCCAAGTGGCTCATACCGATTTAACAGTTCTAATTACAGGTGAAAGTGGTGTGGGTAAGGAGTTCTTTCCTCAAATAATACACACAAATAGTGTGCGTAAACATGGAAAGTATTTTGCTGTGAACTGTGGAGCTATCCCCGAGGGAACCATCGACTCCGAACTGTTTGGCCATGTAAAGGGCGCTTTTACCGATGCTGTTAGTGAACGTAAAGGCTATTTCAGTGAGGCCGATGGTGGTACAATCTTTCTTGATGAAGTAGGCGAATTGCCTCTCTCGACACAAGCGCGACTTTTACGTGTTTTGGAAAATGGGGAGTTCATCAGGGTGGGTTCTTCAAAAGTGGAAAAGACCAATGTTCGCATAGTGTGTGCAACAAATGTGAATCTTCCCGAAGCAATTAGTGAAGGACGTTTTAGAGAGGACCTTTACTACCGTTTGAACACAGTTCCTATTAAAATACCTGCATTGCGCAAACGAGGTGAAGATATAGTGCTTCTGTTCAAAAAATTTGCAATGGATTTCTCAGTCAAATATAATATTCCCAAGGTACAACTCGATGAGCAGGCAAAACAGATGCTCATGAATTACTCTTGGCCGGGTAATATAAGACAACTGAAAAATGTGGCAGAGCAAATATCTATTTTGGAACTAAATCGCGAGGTTTCTGCCGAAACCATGAAGCGTTATTTGCCGGAACAGTCAAAATCGAACCTTCCAACTCTGTTTGCTCGAAAAGGTAGTGCGGATAAAACTTTTGAAAGTGAGCGCGAAATATTGTACAGCGTTCTGTTCGATATGCGTCGCGATATAACAGAATTGCGTAGCCAAGTACAGAAATTGATGTCGGGACATTCTCATTCTAACGATAATATCCCACTGTATCAGGCACAAGAGTTGCCGGTGGTGCAGAGCGCAGTGCAACCAACCTTGCATATACCTCCACAAGTACACGAGGTTGAGCATAGTATAATTGATAGTAGTGAATATATAGAAGAGGCCATGACGCTGGAGGATTTAGAGAAGCGTGCTATTGTGCAGGCGCTCGAACGTCATCGTGGAAAACGTCGTGATGCTGCAAAGGAACTGGAAATCTCGGAACGAACTTTATATAGAAAAATAAAAGAGTATGGTATCGACTAAAATAGGAAAAAAGGTGTTGACATTTCTCGCAGTCGTAATGGTTATGGCTGTTGCAGGGTGCAAGGTTAGTTATAAACTCACCGGCGCTTCAATTGACTATACCAAAGTGAAAACAATATCTCTTGAGACATTTCAGAATCGTGCCGCATATCAATGGGGCCCAATGGCTACAATGCTGAATGAAACATTGAGCGATGTTTTTGTTCAACAGACAAAGTTGCAACAGGTTCCTCGAGGTGGCGATTTGCAACTTGCAGGTGAGATTACTGCATACGACCAATTCAATAAATCTATCTCGGCCGACGGATATTCTGCAATGGTGCAGTTAAAGATGACGGTTAATGTACGCTTTACAAATAATACAAATCACGAAGAGGATTTTGAAAGAACATTCTCGGCAACACGTGATTTCGATGCGACACAATCGTTGGAGAGCGTGCAAGAAGAACTTGTAACTCAAATGATAAAAGAGATTGTAGAGTCAATATTTAATGCATCGGTAGCAAATTGGTAACAGAATGGAGCCTCTTGCATTCTACATATCGCATCCCGGCCAACTTAACAGAGAAACACTCTATGAGTTGCGTATGCTTGTTGGTAAATACCCCTATTTCGATGTTGCGCGTCTATTGATGCTCAAAAATCTCTATCTCTTACACGATATTGAGTTTG
The DNA here is from genome assembly GCA_017522785.1 of Bacteroidaceae bacterium. Lineage (GTDB taxonomy): Bacteria > Bacteroidota > Bacteroidia > Bacteroidales > Bacteroidaceae > HGM04593. The sequence continues at coordinate 84,415 of JAFWYF010000001.1, forward strand.
GTAAGGAACTTCGCAAAGCGGCACTCTATCTCAAAAATCGTTGGGCCTTGTTCGAGATAATTGAGGGTTATGGTGTTCTGCCTGCTGAGGAAAATGTTACAACAGACATCTCTATAGACAGAACAATGACCTTGATAGATGCTTTCCTCGATACTCTGCCACACGAAACACTCTCTTTGGATGCCGAAGGAGCTGCGGCAATTGATTATATGTCGGCATACATGAAAAATGAGGAAAATACCAATGTCTCTCCTATCCCCGAACTGAGAGGACAAATGCTTATAGACCGTTTCTTGTCGAGTGATAATGAGAAAATAACATTGCAACTTCATGCCGATAATGAATCCGATGAAGTGCTTGCTTCGCAAGAGGATGATGATTTACCCGAAACATCTTTTTTTACAGAAACTCTTGCAAATATTTATATTAAGCAGAAAAAATATGATAAAGCACTCGAAATTATTAAGCGATTATGTTTGGAATATCCGAATAAAAACCGTTACTTTGCAGACCAAATAAGGTTTTTGGAGAAAATTGTTAAATTCTCCAAGAAATAGGCACTTTTTTCAGTAATTAGTAAAAATTAAAATTAGAATAGAAAATGTATTTACTTTGTATTTTTTTGATTGTATTAGCATCAGTGCTAATGTGCGGAATAGTTCTTATTCAGAACTCTAAAGGCGGTGGCCTTGCATCGGGTTTCGCTTCATCGAACCAAATTATGGGTGTTCGCAAAACTACCGATTTTCTTGAGAAAGCAACATGGACTTTGGCTATCTTCATCGCAGTAATGAGTGTATGTGCAGCATTTGCAATGCCCGATGCTGTTCAGGTTGATAGCAGCCACATCCAACCCAGTGCTGTTGAAAGCAGTGAGGTAAATCCCAATATTGCTCCCGACTTCTCACAAGAGGTTGAGGCTCCCGCACCTGCTGAGGCTGAATAATTGTAATCAGATATAAAAATAAAGGATGCAAAAAAATTTTTGCATCCTTTATTTTTATATAGAGTTTTTCATCTCAATAACTAACCTGTGGTTGTTTATTGATGCTATAAATCCTTTTTCTCTATTTGGCGTGAGTAAGGTGTTGCAATCGCCTTTTTGTTTGTATATCTCAATGGCGGCTATTCCTAAATTCATACGCATGTTAATTTCAATACAGGGGTGTATTTTTATTCTGCCATCTTCATTGGTAATCAATAGATCAATACCTATGAACCCTGTATAATCGTCAGCAAAATGTTTTTTTAACAGTGTTTTATGTTCATCTATGACCCATTGCAATATGTCGTCATCAATTCCTGTGGCTAGAATTGTGTTGTGCAGAGTATCTTGCGATGCAACAATATTGCTACCATAATATCCATTGTCTGCTGCTAGAAAAACCGAATATCCACAAAAAGATATTTCTCTGTTTTCTCCTATCTTGAACTCTAAAGCAAAATCGAGGCTTTTCTCATAGTATCTGTCGGCAACAAATCCTCCTTGACGTTTAATAAATCCAACAAGCTTTTCGCGTATCGATGGCAAGAATAGGCTGTCTCCTGCAAAAACACCTCTTCCGCTACTCGACCAAGGCGATTTGAATATCGTGCGTTCGTGTAATTCGGGAATCTCTAGAGTTGTTTCGAAACGCATCTGCTCTCCAACAAAATGGCATCCTATTCCGTCTCTCTTTGCTTTGTCTAAAAACTCTTTTATATATATAGTGGCATATCTTTTGCTCGACAATTCTCTAATTTTGTTGAGTGTGGCATCTGTCGGCAATAGATTCTCGGGTACACCAAATCTGCGAAACTTTTCTGCGATAGCTCTGCTCCAACCCCAAGGAGATGGTTTGTACTCTCTGCCTATGCGTTTGCATAACTCGTTGTAGTTCTCCTTAGGCGTTGTGAAAAAGAGTGTTTTACCGCAACTTTTTATTAGTTCGTCTGCATTAATAAGCAATTCTTCGTCGTTAGTCATAACAACGTCATATTCATTTGCCCACCACATTGGCAGTAGAGCCAAGTCGTGCTCCATGCTCAATATATTCTTTGGTGGAATATATTTGCGCATGTTCGATGCCAACGCTAATTCGTTGGAACAATTGAATATATGCAGGTTGTTCATTATTTGAACTGGGCCATCATTTGCAGGGCAGTTACAGCGCATTCATCGCCTTTGTTGCCAAGACGACCTCCACTGCGTTCTTGTGCTTGTAGCAGTGTGTTTGTGGTTATCAATCCAAATATTACAGGAATGTCGTATGTTACATTTAACTGTGATAGACCGGCTGTAACACCTTCACATATATAATCGAAGTGAGGTGTGTCGCCACGAATAACACAGCCAATGGCAATAACAGCATCATATTTCCCGCTTTTAACCATTTGTGAGGCACCGAATATTAGTTCGAAACTGCCGGGAACACTTGCAATAGTTATATCATCTGCTTTAACTCCGTTCTCTTGCAGTGTCTTTATAGCACCATCGCGCAGAGCGTATGTGATATCACTATTCCACTCGGCATATACTATACCAACTTTTCGTCCTTCACCCGATGCAATCTTTGTGGGGTCGTATTGCGATAAATTATGCATTTCTGTAGCCATATATATATTTATTATTTCATTTATTTGCAAATATAGTGCAAACGAGTGAAATATGAAATTTACTTTAGTGATTTACTACAAGTTTTGCGGTCTGTTGTAAATTGAAAGAGGCTGTATCACACGATACAGCCTCTTTCAATGGAAAATATTATTCTATTATTTTACGTGCTCAATATATTTGTCAATATCCATGGCCTCGTAAGAAGTGGGGTACTCGCTCTTAATCTGGTTGTAAAGTTCGAGTGCTTTAGCCTTGTCGCCTTGTACTTCGTACATTCTTCCTGCGTTGAATAGGCAGTTGGGGCTGATGCTGTTGCTCTCTGCTACCTCTGCAGCCTCTAACAAATATTTGATTGCTTTGTTGTTGTCGCCTGTGTTTGCATAGCAATTACCCAAAGTGCGTAGAACTGATGCAGCAACCATTTGGTCGTTCCCGTCAAAATCTTTTAAGTAGGGGATAGCCTCCTCGTAACGGTTTAGTTTTGCAAGTGAAAAACCTGCGTATGCCTTTGCAAGGTTTGCAACTTTAGTTCCGCTATATTCGTCTGCAACTTGAACGAAGCCAAGAATGGTTACACTATCGCCATTAAGAGCCTCTTCGTAATGGTTTGCTGCAAAAAGAGCTTCTGCCTGAAACATTGCTTCTGCTGCCTCAGTCTCACGCTCCTCAGCGTATGAACTGTAGAATACACTACCAATAATTGCAATAACAATAACTGCTACTGATGCAAGAATCTGATTTTTGTATTTGAGGATAAATGCCTCTGATTTTCCAAGAGCCTCGTCCAAAATAATGGGCTCGTTGCTTGTCTGTTTTTTGCTCATGTCTATATGTTTTTTGTTTTATTCTTTAGGAATTAGTCTTATATCTGCAAAATGCGCTTGCAAAAATAATCAAAATTTGTTTAGTGCAGAAATTATATCTGTTTTTTTTCTTATATAATTGAATTGTGTCTGTTATAACGAGATTTTTTTCTATCTTCGCACCTATATTCAAAATAGAGAAGAGACGAAATGCTATTAGATAAAATAACAGTACTCAACTACAGAAACCTATCGGACGTGAATGTTGCTTTTTCGTCAAAAATTAACTGTTTGATAGGTAGTAACGGCATGGGAAAGACGAACCTGCTGGATGCAATATACTATCTCTCGTTTTGTAAGAGTGCTGTGTCGTCGTTAGATGCCTCCAATATAATGCACGATTCTCCATTTTTTATGCTACAAGGAAACTATTGCAGTGATAGTGGAATTGCAGAAGAGATATCTTGTGGCTTGAAGCGTGGCGAAAAAAAACAGTTTAAACGCAACAAAAAGAGTTACGACAGACTATCCGAACATATAGGCTCAATTCCGTTGGTGATGGTTTCACCTGCAGATAATGAACTTATAGCGGGTGGTGGCGAGGAGCGTCGTCGCTTCATGGATGTAGTAATATCGCAATACGACAAAGAGTACCTTAGTGCACTCATACGTTACAATCGCGCTCTGCAACAACGTAATGTTTTGTTGCGTGGAGAATATGAACCCGATGCCGATATGCTTTCATTAATAGAAGAGATGATGGCTGTTGAGGCACACAGAGTTTGCGAGGGACGCCGTAATTTTGTGAATGAACTAATTCCGATATTCAAAGAATTTCATGCAACCATAACCGGTGGCGAAAATGTTAGTCTGCATTATCGTAGCGATTTATGCGATAAAAATTTAGCCGACTTGTTGCGTTTGTCGCGTAACGATGACCGTCGTTTGGGGCATACAACAAAAGGGGTGCATCGCGATGAACTGGTAATGCAACTAGATGGTTATGCTATAAAGAAAGAGGGCTCGCAAGGACAAAACAAGAGTTTCCTTGTTTCGCTAAAATTGGCACAATTCGATTTTTTGCGACGCAAAGGTGGCGAAACGCCTTTGTTGTTGCTCGATGATATATTTGATAAACTCGATTCCAACCGTGTCGAAAAAATTATATCTCTTGTGGCCGGTGATAGTTTTGGGCAAATATTCATAACAGATGTAAATCGTGAACATATCGACCATATATTGGATAGAATAACCGGTGAATACAAACTTTTTGAGGTTGTCTCGGGTAATGTACAATTAGTGAGAGAGAAATGAAACGCGGAGAAACAAAGTCTATAGCAGAACTTGTGAATGTCGTATGTCGTGAAGATGGCATAGAGACACCTCTTAATGAGTATCGTCTTATACAGGCATGGCCAAAGATACTCGGCAAAGGTGTGTGTGCATATACAAAGGGCCTGTATATAAGAAATCAGGTTCTATACGTAACCCTCTCCTCGTCGGTGCTTCGTCATGAACTTATGATGAATCGAAAATTGTTGGTTCATAGGCTTAATGATAGTGTAAAAGCGCAAGTTATTACCGATATTGTTTTTCGATAATAGATTTGCGAACTTTTTAATGAATAAAGGTTTTTATATAAATAAACATTATGCAAAATTCAGGTATTAGAGTAAGACTCATTATTTTGAGTTTTTTACAATTTGCAGTGTGGGGTGCCTATCTCACATCTATGGGTCGTTATTTAGGTTCAGTTGGTTTGGGTGCAAACATTGGTTGGTTCTATGCTGTACAGGGTATAGTATCAATTTTCATGCCGGCTCTCATGGGTATAATTGCCGACCGTTGGGTTCCGGCACAAAAAATGCTTTCGTTTTGCCATATAACAGCGGCTATATTCATGGCTCTTACGGCTTACGTTGGCTTTGCCAATGGAGCAGACGTGGTATTTAACGATATATTCTGGTTATATTCCATTAGTGTGGCATTCTATATGCCGACATTGGCTCTCTCCAATTCTGTGTCGTATACAGCACTCGAAAGAGCAGGTCTTGATACAGTGAAAACATTCCCTTCGATTCGTGTTTTTGGAACAGTTGGTTTCATTGTTTCTATGTGGCTTGTCGATTTGCTCGGTTTTCAAAGCAATTGCAACCAATTCTATACATCGGCTGTTTGGGGAGTTATATTGGGAATTTATTCCCTTACAATGCCTGCTTGTCCGATAAACCCAAAACAAGAAGGACAGTCGCTTGTGGCTGCATTGGGCTTGGATGCTTTCAGCCTCTTTAAACAGCGTAGAATGGCAATCTTCTTTGTTTTCTCAATGCTGTTAGGTGCAGCTTTGCAGGTCTCTAACAGTTATGCAAACCTTTTTATCGAAAGTTTTGGCTCACAGCCCGAATATGCAAATACTTTTGCAGTGGAGCATACCAATATTATCATATCGTTGTCGCAAATGAGCGAGACTCTATGTATCTTGCTTATACCGTTTTTCCTAAGTCGATTTGGTATTAAACGTGTGATGATAATATCAATGTTGGCATGGATGTTGCGTTTCGCTTTCTTTGGAATAGGTAATCCCGGTGATGGCGTATGGCTCTTTATACTATCAATGATAGTTTATGGTATGGCATTCGATTTCTATAATATATCGGGTTCTTTGTTTGTAGACAAAGAGGTTCCCGAAAATTTACGTTCCAGTGCACAAGGACTATTCATGCTCATGACCAATGGTTTAGGAGCCTCTTTTGGCGTTATTGCAGCACAAGAGGTTGTGAATATATCTACAAATAGTTTGGAAAATCCGGCAGGTTGGCCTACCGCATGGTATATATTTGCTCTATATGCATTGGTTATTGCACTGCTTTTTGCAATTCTCTTTAAGGAGAATGTTGCTGTAAAAAAATAATTAAACATGGTAGAACTCATAGTATCCGATATACTGAGTAGGGCATCCGATGAACATGCCTATGTAATGCTCTTAAAGGAACGTGACGGAGAACGCAAAATTCTTGTTGCAATAGGACACTCCGAGGCACAGGCTATTGCTTTCTTCATTCGTGGAGTGAAGCCGAAACGTCCTATAACACACGATTTGTTCAGACATTTTGCCGAAGCATTTGGTGCTCAGATGCAGTGTGTTACTATTAACAAGGTCGATGATGGAACATTCTACTCGGGTATGCTCTTCAAAATGGGTGATGAGCTACGTGAAGTCGATGCACGTACATCGGATGCTGTTGCCATAGCACTGCGTTTTAATGCTCCAATATACATTCCCGACTCTTTGTTAAATCGTGTATGTGTACGTGATGAGTGGGAGGGCGCATTTTCTGTTCCAATATCTACAGCAAATATAGAAACATTACGTGCTGTAATGGATAAGGCCGTTAAAGCAGAGGACTATGAGTTGGCAATGAAATTAAAAGAGGAGATTGATTCGAGGGAGATGAAATACAACGATAAAAAAGAAGATAAGAGTAACGCTTAAAAACAGAGAGATGGCACTATTCTATGTACCTGATATTGAGACAACATGGGAACTTCCCGAGGATGAAGCAACACACTGTTTGCGTGTTTTGCGTCTCACACAAGGCGATGAACTGGAGATTACCGATGGCAAGGGACATTTTTATAAAGTAAAAATATCCTCCATTGCCGGAAAACATTGCTATTTGGAGTTGAAAGAGGTTATATCGGCGCCAAAAGGGTGGAAGGGGCATTTGCATCTTGCAATAGCACCTACAAAAAATATAGACCGCATAGAATGGATGATTGAAAAGGCTACAGAGATAGGTATAGATGAGATAACATTTTTGAATTGTCGTTTCTCGGAGCGTAAAGTTGTAAAAAACGACCGTATAGAACGTATTATAGTGTCGGCAATGAAACAATCGCTAAAGCCTTTTAAACCACTACTTAACGAACTTATCGATTTTAAAAAGTTTATTTCCAATGAACGAACAGGTGCAAAATATATAGCACATTGTTACGATAGCGAAAGAGTTCTGCTTAAAGAGCAACTAGTTGTTGGCGAAGATGCAACAATTCTTATTGGTCCCGAAGGTGATTTCAGCCCTGAAGAGGTACAATTTGCGATAGAGGCCGGTTACAAACCTATCAGTTTGGGAAATTCGCGTCTGCGTACCGAAACAGCGGGCCTCGTTGCTTGTCATACGTTTAACCTTGTAAACGAAGATTAATGCCTCGTTATTTCATTATATTTTCCTACGATGGTGGAGCGTACCATGGCTGGCAGATACAGCCAAATGCACACACCATTCAGCAGACACTCGAAGAGGCTCTGTCATTGCTTTTGCGTGGTAAATATGCTGTCGTGGGTGCAGGACGTACCGATACCGGAGTAAATGCATTACAAATGGCGGCGCATGTAGATTTGCCGGAAAATGTCGATATCACGCAGTTGAAATATAAACTGAACAAGATATTGCCACAGGATATAGCAGTTATAGATATTCGTCGTGTACGCGACGATGCGCATGCTCGCTTCGATGCAGTAGCACGTCGCTATAACTATTTTGTTACAACTGCAAAATCGCCTTTTGGCAGACGATACTCCTGTCGTGTTCCTGCCGATTTGGATTTCGATGCAATGAACCGGGCTGCGGCAACTCTTCTTGAATATACCGATTTTACAAGTTTCAGTAAGTTGCACACCGATGTGAAGACAAATAATTGTAGGGTGGTGCATGCCGCTTGGCGTAAACTGAATGACAATTCTTGGGTTTTTGAAATAGAGGCAGATAGATTCCTGCGTAATATGGTTCGTGCTATTGTGGGAACATTGTTGCTGGTAGGTCGTGGTAAATTAACGCTCGACGGTTTTCGTAGAGTGGTGGAGCAAAAAGAGCGTTGTGCAGCCGGGGATTCAGCAATGGCGGAAGCTCTATTTCTTGCACAGGTAAAATATCCCGAAACTATTTGGTTATGATGTGGGCGTTATTAGCATTTATATCTGCTGCACTGCTGGGGTGTTACGACTTTTTCAAAAAGGTGTCGCTAGAGGATAATTCCGTTCTTGGAGTTCTCTTTCTTAACACACTCTTTTCTACAATTATATTCCTACCTTTTATCCTGTTGTCATCGCTGGGGGTTATCGACGATGGTTTCTTGCATGTACCGTCGGCTCCTGTTCAAACACATCTGTTGCTTGTGCTAAAAGCTGTGATAGTACTTAGTTCGTGGCTATGTGGATACATTGGCATAAAACATTTGCCAATAACCATTGTTTCTCCAATACAGGCTACAAGGCCGGTCCTTGTGTTGTTAGGTGCGTTGTTGCTTTTTGGCGAACAACTGAATACCTATCAATGGATTGGTGTGCTCATGGCGATATTGTCGTTTTGGCTGCTTGGCAAAAGTGGAAAACGTGAGGGCATAAATTTCTCCAGTAACCGATGGGTGCTTTTTGTTGTTATGGCGGCTCTTTTAGGTGCTGTCAGTGCATTGTACGATAAATATCTAATGCGCACTCTCGAACCTATGCTTGTGCAGTCGTGGTTTAATCTTTATCAGTGCTTGCTCATGGGAACTATTGTGCTGGTAATGAATTTCACATCGTCGGCACAACGTAATAAACGTCTGCAATGGCGTTGGACCATTCCTCTTATCTCAATTTTTCTTGCCTTTGCCGATTTTTGCTATTTCTCGGCATTAGCACAAGAAGAGGCACTCATTGCGGTTGTCTCAATGATACGTCGTGGTAGTGTTGTTGTTTCGTTTGCTTTTGGCGCTCTATTACTACATGAAAAGAATTTAAAGAGTAAAGCACTCGATTTATTGTTGATTTTAATTGGATTATTCTTCCTATATCTTGGTTCAAAATGAAAAAATTGTTATTCTCAATACTCCTTTTTACCGTTTCTTTTGGTTTGTCGGCGCAGAATATGCGCACTCTGTTTGTGGAAATGCCCGATTCACTTCTTCCGCTTCTTTCAAAAATAAATCGTGAAGATTGCGTTGATTTTCTCGATGCCAATATGCGCGCTCGTGTAACGAATGTGTTAGGAGAGGAGAGTGAATTATTGGCCTTTACAGATAACTATCTTCATCTTAAGACCTCTAACAGTGGCGTTATGCAAGTGAAATTACTGCTATGTGAATCGGATACAGTGTTATGCGTAGTAAATACAGTCTCTGCTGAGGCTTCCAGCAGTCGTATAGCGTTTTATACACCGCAATGGCAACAATTAAATAGTGATAAATATTTTACAGCACCAAGAATTAGTGATTTTATTGTAGAAGGAGATTCTGCCGATTATTATAGAAGTATGGCAGATATCTATCTCGTAGAGTTCTCTCTCTCTGCAACTTCCGATAGTTTAAAGGCAGGTTATACTATGCCTTCGTACATGTTGCAAGAGGATTCGGCAAAGATAGTACCTCATCTTAAAAATTTATACTACAGATGGAATGGAACTCGTTTTGAGTAACTAAGTTTTATTTCAGTTTGAACGATATCGGAAGTGTAAGCCTAAAATTTATTTTCTTGTTGTATAGCGTTCCCGGTTCCCAGTTAGGCATAATAGATACAAGACGCATTGCTTCCTTGTCCAAGTTCTCATATCCGCAACATTTTAATAATTTAATATCATGAATAAAGCCTAATGTGTCTATTGCAAAATTTACAAAAGCTCTTCCTTCGTGCATTGCATAACAATCCTCTTTTGGGTATTGTATGTTCTTTTCAATGAAGGTTGTAAGTGCTTTAATGCCTCCGGGGAATTCCGGTTGCTCCTCCCATGTTACGAATGTTAATTCTTCGGGTGGTATATTGGCTACTATGCTGTCTTTTTGTATGTTTATAGCATTTGCGGTGGTTGTTGCCAATAGGAATAGTGCTATAAACCGTAGCATCGTTGTAGTAGTTTTTGTGAATTTGTTGGGCTTTGATATATCCTATTCTTCATCCCAATCCTCTTCGTCATAATAGAACTCTTCGTCGTCTTCAATAGGCTCGTAGCTATCATCTTCCCAATTGGCAAAGTCATTGGCAAGCATGTTGCGATCGTAGTTCCTGTGTACTAATTCATCTCGTTTGACTGCCGCCATACGGTTTTCTTCGCTATTCAGTTCGCCCCAAAGAATGTCTTTTAGTTCGGGAATTCCCTCACCTGTTGCTGCCGAGATGAATATGTGCGGAAGGCCTTCGGGCAGGTGCTCCGAAAGCATCTCTTTTAATTCGTCGTCGATAAGGTCGCTTTTTGTAATAGCCAGAACACGTTGCTTGTCCAGCATTTCGGGGTTGAAGGTTGCAAGTTCGTTCAGCAAAATCTCGTACTCCCTCTTTATGTCGTCGGTGTCGCTAGGTATCATAAACAGCAACAGCGAATTGCGCTCAATATGTCGCAGAAAACGAAGTCCCAAACCTCTTCCTTGGCTTGCACCCTCAATAATTCCCGGTATGTCGGCCATCACAAACGATTTTCCGTCGCGATACGATACAATACCTAAATTAGGCTCTAAAGTGGTAAATGGATAATTTGCTATTTTGGGCTTTGCGGCCGAAACGCTAGATAGAAGAGTCGATTTTCCGGCATTAGGGAAACCTACAAGGCCAACGTCGGCCAACAATTTCAGTTCTAATGTAACTGTCATCTCTCGCATGGGCTCTCCAGGCTGAGCAAAACGGGGTGCCTGACGTGTTGGTGTTGCAAAGTGTACATTGCCTAAACCGCCTCGGCCACCACGCAAAAGTACAACCTTTTGACCATCTTCCGTTACATCACACAAGTACTCTCCTGTTTCGGCATTATATGCAACTGTGCCACATGGTACATCAATTATCTTGCTCTCACCATCGGCACCGGTGCTTTTGTTTATGCCTCCATTTTGTCCGTTGCCGGCAAAGACATGTCGCTGATATTTCAGGTGCAATAATGTCCAATAGTTACGATTTCCTCTAAGAATTATATCGCCACCTTTGCCTCCATCGCCACCATCGGGGCCACCATTGGGTAGGTATTTGGCGCGATGCAAATGAGCCATTCCTCTGCCTCCTCTTCCCGAGCGACAGATAATCTTCACATAGTCAATAAAATTGGTTTCTGCCATATACCTTAGTTCTTAAGCCTTTCTTAGTGTATAACAAATAATGCGATGGGTTGCTCGATGATATATTATAATTTGCTGTCGATTGCAACTACAATATCTTCAAATATTCGGTCCAATTCCCCGGAACCATTTATGTAACAATGTTTTCCGTCGTTTTTGTACCAATCTTTCAATGGAGCAGTTTGCTCATGATAAACGACAAGGCGTTTTCTTATTGTTTCCTCGTTATCATCGGCTCTTCCCGACTCTTCTCCTCGTTTAAGCAGACGAGTCATCAATTCTTCCTCGGGAACATCGAGCTCAATCATAACAGTAACATCCTCACCACGTTTGTTGAGCATCTTTTTCAATGCTTCGGCTTGTGCTATAGTACGGGGAAAACCGTCGAATATTACACCTTTGCTGTTCTCGAAGGTGTCCAATTTTGCCGATAGGATACTTACCATGAGGTCATCGGGGATAAGTTGTCCGTTATCTATTAGGCTTTGAGCTGTTTTACCTAGTTCTGTGCCGGCTTTTATTTCGCCACGTAGAACATCGCCTGTAGAAATATGATTAATTCCGTATTTCTCAACAATTTTTTCGCTTTGAGTGCCCTTACCAGAACCCGGTGCACCGAATATTACAATATTTAGCATTTTGGATACGGTTTTAATTTTATTAAATACTATTTTGAAATCTATAATTTCTGTTTATATGATTAGTTAATCAATTGCTTCGTAAATGTTTGGCAGGTTGCGTCCCAAACCGTTGTAATCCAATCCATAGCCAACAATAAAGCGGTCGGGTATAGTTAGAGCACTATATTTTACATTTACAGGAACTTGTAAACGGGCAGGTTTTAGGAATAGTGATGCAATTTCGATAGATGCAGGTTCACGTGTACCAAGGCTCTCTAACATTCTTTGCATAGTGAGTCCTGTGTCTACAATGTCTTCTATGATTATTATATCACGTCCGCCAAGAGACTCCGATAGACCTATAACCTCTTTAATAACACCTGTACTTGCTGTACCTTGATAGGATGAAAGTTTTACAAATGAAACTTCACATTCTATATCGAGACGTTTTAATAATTCAGCTGCAAACATAAAGCAACCATTCAACACTCCTAACAGTATAGGGCGTTTTCCTTTGTAGTCTCTGTTGATTTCGTTTGCAACTCTTGAAATCTCTTTAATAATCTCAGTTTCGGGAATTGAGATTCTAAACTCTTTGTCATGTAATTTAACTGTTGACATTCTTAACGCGGTTTATTGTAAATACATGTTTACAATTTTTGAATATTTTTCAACTACAAAGATAAATTAAAATCTGCAAATATTCCAACAAACCGGCGAGATATATGAAACTTGTTACAAGATTTAATTTATAAAACAGAGGCGACTATCTGACAATAGTCGCCTCTGTTTTATAAATGAGGTTTGTTATTTAACTACAACCTTAGAAACTTGTGAATCGGTAACTACCAGATATACACCCTTTGCAACATCAATGATTGCGCTGTTATTGACAACAGCTTCATTGATTAGTTGTCCTATAGCGTTGAATATCTGAACTTTGCCATTAAATCCGCTAACACTTATAGCGCTGTTGCGTGCATTTACATTTGCAACTTTTGCATCGGTGTTTTCTATGCCTGTTTCACTCTTTGCTACAACCTTTATAGCGAAGTCGTATGCTTTACCATTGCGAAGAACACACTCTTCAGTTGTAAATAGTGTCTCGTGCCATGCATCGGTTGCGATTGCTGGCTCAAAGTAACATACTCTCATTTTGTATGTACCTTCGGCTATATCTGCCGGAATGGCAAGTGTTCTTGTGTAACCCTCTTCATCATCAATAAATGAGTAGTTGGGCAAATTGTTGCCACTCTTGCCATAGTTCTCGTTCTCGTCCAAGAAATAATAGTTATTGTTCCAGTCTATATAAATAGCTTGTTGTGTCCAATGCAGTTGACTTCCTGCACTCGATGTTCCAACGGCAATCATGTCGGTCCATGCAATGAAGTTCAGGCTCATCTCGTTGGTACCTTGTTCTACAATAATAGGATTCTCTGTTTTGTCAATTAAAGCACCTTCTATCAATCTTTCGTTGTATGCTGTTGGTTCTGTAACTGGTAATTCCTCTTCGCTGGTAGCAGAGAATACTGTTGTTACGTTATTGCCGGCTGTTGCTGTTACCTCTTTCAAATAACGGTTTGTTTGAGTCTCGTTATTTGTATACAGATATGACATAATTGGGTACGAAGCAATGAATGTAGCTGTATATGTCTTGTCGCCGTCAGTCGCATCTACAAGCGTAGGTTTAGTAGAAATAACCTCTCCATTTAATTTCCAATCTACAAACAGATATCCGGGGTTGGGTGTTGCAGTCAATGTGATGTTGCCCGATGCAGTTCCTGCTCCTGCTACGGTTCCTCCCTCTACCGGTTCAATCTCTACTGTGATTGTGCGCTCTTTTACTTTAGGCGCAATTCTTATAATAACATCAACAAAGCAACCTCCATTCATCTTGATATCACTTGTTCCACATGGGTCAAGGTTGTTCCAGTCTATTTTAACACGCATACGATAGTCGCCTTCGGTTAATTCTTTCGGAAGTACAAATGATGGTAACCCATAGCTATTTGCATATTGTTCACTACCTGCCTCTCCATGGCTGTTTTTGCCATTATAGTAGTTATATGATACAACATTACCATTTGTTGTTCCATCAGCATTTATCTCTTGGTTCCATCCGTCATGTTCGTAATCTACAAATGCGAAAGCATGCATCCACTGGCCTTCCCAATTGAATTCCGGGAATGTGATTGTGGCTCCTGCCGATGTCTCCAATATTGCAGTTGCAGTTCTGTCGTGGTACATCAAATCTGTTTTTGTCATCTGTATTTCAGCAACCTCAACGGTTTTTACGCCATCGGAGAATGAGAATGAATCGAATCTACGATGGCCACTGCTGCTGTTACCTTCCATCTTGCAATAATCGAATGCTCCTTCTTCTTCAAATGTTGCAATGAACTCAGTCTCCTCTGTTATTGTTGCAATATATGGGTTCTGGGTGCTTACAACCTTTGTGCCAACAAGCCAGCCGGTAAATATATATCCTTCATTTGCTGTTGCCTCGAGTTTTGCTGTTTCTCCATCCCATATCTGCACAGGGTCTGTTCCTCCTTCAACTGTTGCACTACCTCCTTCGTTAGCTTTAACAGAAACGGTGTATTGTATCTCTTCGGGGAAACCAATAAGTGTTCCGTCATGTCCGTTGCCCGAGATGTCGGGTACTGTATATCCTACGATATTTGCAAAGTCGTATGCTGCAACAAGGCCTTCTGTCTCTTCGCCTACTGTTGCTGTCATGTCGGCTACTATTTCGGCTTGCGACAGTGCCTTGTTATAGAAACGTACATCATCAATGTAACCTGTTGCAAAGTAAGTAGGTTCAACAGCTTGGCCATCGGTGTTTGTGTATCCAGCACCAACAAGTATATCGGCTTTCGATGGAATTCCTAAAGTAGACATTCCTGTTTTGCTCTCCTTTAGTACTCCATCAGCATAAATATACGATGATGTTCCATCAAGCACCCATGTGATATGAGTCCATGTGTCTTCGTCTATACCGCTTTGCCAATTGAAACTGTTACCCCAAGGCTTTCCATCGTATGAGAGGTTTACAGAATATGCTTGTGTCGAAGAGTTGCAACCATATAAGTCGAATCCGGTTGTTCCGCTGTTTGCTGTTCCTTCATAGGCACGGTTGTTTACAAAACGCATGTTTTGACCACTCTTGTATTCAGGAATCTTAACTTTTAGAGTAATTGTGTAACCAGCTTCTCCTCCTGCAGGAATGCTGAATGCTTCATTGTTCTTAATAGACATGTAACGAGAGCCGTTAAGGTCGAGAACTCCCTCTTGTACAGGAATTACCGGCTCTTGTCCATCGAGTAGCCAATCTAAAGTGAAGTTGTAATATGCAAGGTTAAAACCATCGGTTCCGGGTAAACCGCTATCCCATTTTCCCTCTTCAACAACAATACCAATAGTACCATCGTTCAAAACTGCTAATGAAGAGTATGCAGAATAGCCACTAAATATTTGGCGCTTGATATCCCATGTCTCGCCATTGTCGGAACTCAAATAAACTGTAACATTTTCACGTGTGCTTGTGCTTGCAGGCAAAGAGTGTAGCAGATAGTATTTTCCATCATGTTCGTATTTTATAATGTCTCCGTTACATGCCGGGTCCATAAGATTGGTGTTCAATGTTGCAGTTGTCCATGTAGCACCTCCATCTGTAGATTTTGCCATCAAACGATTACCTTTGTTACGGTTTTTGATACTCATAATAACGGTACCATCTTTTAACTCGGCAACCTTAGCCTCGTCTCCATTGCTATAAGCGGCATTTGTGGATGCTTTCCATGTGGTGCCACCGTCATCGGAGTAAATAGCATAATTACTCATTGTTCCACCCCATGTAGCATCGTTACGTGCGGCTACAACAAACATAATACGACCTGCATTTTCTCCAACCTGCAATTGACAACCGTTACCTGAACCTGTAAATAGTCCATGCCATGTCTTTGCTCCATATACAGCACCATAAACTTGGTCGGTAATGTCTACAACTTCTCCCCAAGATTGGCCATTGTCGCTACTCTTACATGTGTATATTCTAATTAAACTCGATGCATAGGATTGCCAAAGACCGTTGTTTCCTGCAAATACGGCTACAAGGTTGTTTGTTTTAGTGTCTAACACAACAGCTGCATCACCATATGTGGTTCCTTTTGTTGCATCTGCTGTCGCTACGGGTACTGCATCGCCCCAAGTCTTTCCACCATCGGTACTTCTCTTGGATACAATTGAAATTGTGTTTGGAAGGTCTCCCAGTTGGCTACCACGTTTGTCGGCAATACACACTAACGAACCGTCTGCAGCCTTAACCAAAGCAGGAATACGGTAGTACTGTGAATTTGATTCGCCCATTGTGAAAACGGGAACCCTTGTAAGCGCGTCTTCCTGCGCCCATGTTGCTGTTACTAACGATGTAAGTAACACTAAAAGAAGTAGAAGTCGTTTTTTCATACAATATAGTTTTAAGGTTTATAAATAGAATATATTGTTTCTATAATAGGTGGCATAACCTAATATTTGCAAATATAAAAGTTAAAAAGTGAAAAACAATATATAATATAAATATTATGAATTTTTGTTTATTATCTATTTTTCAATCTGGAATTCGGTTATGCATGGAGTGTTGTGTTTGTCAAATAATGTACGACTGTCGCTTACAAACTCTTTTAGTTTGTTCCTTGTTGTTTCTCCAAAATTCAGGGGTGGTGTGGTAGCAGGGATAATTGTGAAGTTTGCTACACCGTCGCGTCCGGGGCGAGCAACCCAAATAAGTGCATATTGTAGTGAATCGAGCAGTGGAATATCGAAAAATTTCCTCATATTAAGTTTAACCAATACTCCTCCGTCGCGTTTGCGGGCATACATCCCCGATATAAGATTGCCTAGTGAAAATACTACAGCATGCTTCGCTATAATTGAATTGTTATTGCGAATTTCCATAGGTTGCAGAACATGTGGGTGGTTACCGATAATGTGTGTAACCCCCTGTTCAATTAACCAATCGGCCATCTCCTGAACTCTTTTTGGTGGAAGGCTTACATATTCGTCGCCCCAATGCATACAGGCTATTATGGCATCGGGACGCATCTCCTTTGCTTTCTGTATGTCGTTAGCTATAATCTCTTTGTCAATAATATTTACAATAATGGGTTTGGGCACAGGTATGCCGTTTGTGCCGTAAGTGTAGTTCAGTATAGCAATTTTGAAATTGTTCTTATCTATCAGTAACGGATAGCGTTGTGCTCTGTCCAAACTATCCCTGTACACTCCACAATGTGCAATCTTTAATGAGTCGAGCATTGTCAATGTGTGTAGTGCTCCCCTTTTCCCTTTGTCTAAACAGTGGTTGTTGGCAAATAGCAGAACATCAAATCCGGCTCCTTTTGCTGCGTAAAGAAAACTGTCGGGAGCACAAAACGAAGGATATCCACTAAATCCCTTTGCTCCTATTGTGGTTTCTAAATTGGCTATTGCAATGTCGGCTTTGGAGACCTCTTTGCGAATATGGTCGTAACAAGGCGAGTAGCTATATGTGCCATCGACTTTTTTTGCCACTTTTAGTTGGCTCTCATGTTGCATCAGGTCGCCGGCAAATAGCAGGCTTATATTATACAAACTATGCGTAACATTTTGTGCGACAAGGGTTGTTGCCGACAATAATGTTACGCATAGTATAAGGCGCAAATTTTTCAAAAGTGCAATTTTTAATATATCTCGTGCTTTGCAGCAAGAAGAGTGTTCTTCATTAGCGATACGATTGTCATGGGGCCTACACCACCGGGAACCGGTGTTATGTATGAACATTTTGGCGCTACATTCTCGTAATCGACATCACCACAAAGACGGAATCCCGATTTGCGTGTTGCATCGGGTACACGTGTTGTGCCTACATCTATTATAACCGCACCTTCTTTAACCATTTCGGCTTTCACAAAGTGGGGCTGGCCCAATGCTGCAATTATAATGTCGGCATTGCGACACTCTTCGGCAATGTTTGCTGTGTGGCTGTGGCACACTGTTACAGTTGCATCTCCGGGTGTCTGTTTTTGCATCATAAGGCTTGCTACAGGCTTGCCTACAATGTTACTACGTCCCAAAACAACGCATTTCTTACCTTTTGTATCAATGTTGTAGCGACGGAGCAGTTCCATTATTCCATTGGGAGTTGCCGAAAGGAAACAGGGTAGTCCAATTGAAAGACGACCTGCATTTACAGGATGAAAACCATCCACATCCTTACGATAGTCTATTGCTTCTGTAACCTTCTGCTCGTCGATGTGTTTTGGCAACGGTAGCTGAACAATGAAACCGTCAATATCGGGGTCGTTATTCAACTCTTCTACTTTTGCTAGTAGTTGTTCTTCGGTTATATCATCTTCGTAACGTATCAATGTCGATGTAAATCCGCACTCTTCGCATGCACGTACTTTGTTGGCAACGTATGTCTCGCTACCACCATCATGTCCGACAAGTATGGCTGCCAAATGGGGGCGTTTACCTCCGTTGGCAATAATGCTTTCAACCTCTTGTGCAATCTCTTTTTTTATAGTTGCCGAAATGGCCTTTCCGTCGATAATTTGCATTGTATAATACTTTTGAATATTATTGTAATGTTTGTTTCTTTTTTGTGGAATTTGCTACTATCGTCTCATCTTGGGCATACCTGGCATCATTTTGCCAAATTTGCCACCCGCAACAGTTTTCATAGTTTTACGTATCTGCTCAAACTGTTTCATAAGACGGTTTACCTCTTGCAGAGTAGTTCCGCTACCGCGTGCAATGCGTTCGCGGCGTGATGTGTTGATGATATCGGGGTTTGCACGCTCCTTGGGAGTCATGGAGTGTATAATAGCTTCGACACTCTTGAATGCATTGTCATCTATATCCAAATCTTTAACAGCTTTGCCTACACCGGGTATCATAGCCATAAGGTCCTTTATGTTACCCATCTTCTTTATCTGCTCAATTTGTGATAGAAAATCGTTGAAATCGAACTGGTTGCGTGCTAATTTGCGCTGTAGTTTCTTTGCTTCCTCTTCGTCGAACTGCTCTTGTGCACGTTCAACAAGTGATACAACGTCGCCCATGCCCAAAATACGGTCGGCCATACGATTTGGATGGAACATATCTATGGCTTCCATCTTTTCGCCGGTACCAATGAATTTTATAGGCTTATCTACTACACTGCGAATTGATAGTGCCGCTCCACCACGTGTGTCGCCGTCGAGCTTTGTCAGAATCACTCCGGTAAAGTCGAGACGCTCGTTAAATTCCTTTGCGGTGTTTACAGCATCTTGTCCGGTCATTGAATCGACAACGAATAATGTCTCGTTGGGTTTGATTGCCTCCTTAATAGCCGCAATTTCCTGCATCATCGCCTCGTCTACGGCAAGACGTCCGGCTGTATCTATAATTACAAGGTTATATCCCTTCTGCTTAGCCTCTTTTATAGCATTTTGTGCAATTTCAACTGGATTCTTGTTCTCGGGTTCGCTGTAAACAGGAACTTCTATTTGCTCACCAAGAACTTTCAACTGGTCTATGGCCGCAGGACGGTAAATGTCGCAGGCAACCAACAGTGGACTACGATTTTTCTTTTTCTTTAAATAATTTGCAAGTTTAGATGAAAATGTAGTCTTACCGGAACCTTGCAAACCCGACATAAGTATCACTGCCGGATGTCCGTCGTAATTTATTTCGGCTGTTTCGCCACCCATTAGGGTTGTAAGTTCGTCATGAACAATTTTTATCATCAATTGGCTGGGATGTATCGATGTCAATACATTTTGACCAATGGCTTTGTTCTTAACAGTGTCGGTAAAACTCTTTGCTACTTTGTAATTGACGTCGGCATCGAGTAGTGCTTTGCGCACATCTTTCAGTGTTTCGGCAACGTTTACCTCGGTAATGCGTCCCTCTCCTTTTAATATTTTAAATGAACGTTCTAGGCGTTCGCTAAGGTTTTCAAACATCTTATTTATCTATTTTATTGTTATAATTACTCTTTGTCAATTCTTATAATACCTCCTGTTGCAGTATCGAACACTACTTGTGTGTCTGCATTTTTGTTGAATAGGCTTTTTGAGAGAATTTCCACATTGCCAAGTTGTGCAATAGGCACTTCTTCGTCGAAGTAAGTTTCACTAGGTGTGTATATTCTAACTTGAGCTCTACCGGGGACATTGTAGCAAATGCCCTCTTTTTTTACTATTTTTTTGCCGTCAGTTGCTGGTATTATAACATTCTTGCTTGTAAAATCGTAGTAAATAGGTTTTCCGGCAAGGTTGTCTTTTTCGAGTATTCCCAATTTACGTGAAAAACGGAACAGAATGTTCTTTTCGGTATTGTTTTGAACTGCCGGAGTTAATTTTATATTACAAGTGTATTTTACTGTATCAATGTAGCCTGTGAAAAGTTGTGTTAGAGCCATCTCTTGTGTGTTCAATTCGTTGAGAACCAACTGCATGGAAAGTCCGTCTTTGGGCATGTTATCGGCAGTGCCACGTGTTATTGCCATTTTACTCTCGCGAATGGCGTAAATCTCTTTTGCGGTAAGCTCGGCCATTTTGGCGGTAGAGGTGGCTTGCAATATCTCCTCGGTCATATATTGCTTAGCATCGATACGTTCTACATGCTGCTTTGTTGTTTGGCTTTCTTCGTTCTTTTCAATTTTGCAGTTTATGCTCTCTATAATGCCATCTTCGTTAAGTACTACATTGCTTGCGCTACTATTGTTTAATTTTATAGTATACATTTTGTCGGGGTCGGGAACACCCGAGGTTGTCAATTTCACTCCTGTCAGTTCCCAATATTTTTCCTCTTGAGAAATAGCATCGTTTATACGAAGAAATCTGTCGGCAAAGCGACTGAACTCTCCGGGTGTACGTGTTATGCATTCTGCTTCAACTGTAATATTTAAAACTGTTTGCGGAAGAGTGTATGTTACTCCTTCGCCAAAACCGGGGTTAAACATGTTTACCTCGGTCTGTGCAACAACAGGAAGTGTTGTCATCACAAGTAATGTCAATATAACTTTTTTCATCACGTACTTTTTTGCGTTAATTGCAGGTGTGCACATTCATGCAAACTAATCTGTAATTTGTTGCGAAGATACGAAATAGTTTTGAATTTACATTATAAATATCGTTGCCTTTATCATACAAATCCCTCAAATGATGTCATTTGAGGGATTTGTAGTGAAAATTATGTTATTTGTTATTTTTCAATGTCGTCTACCATCACTCCGTTAGTGCGGAACTCCGATAACGAATATCCGGTATGTCGTTTAAAATATCTGTTTAAATAGGATTGGTCGGGGAAATGAAAATCATTGACAAGCTCCTGAAAACTCTTGTGGGTGTACATGAGTGCAACTTGTAACTCTATGATTGTATAGTGGTCAATAATCTCTTTTGCATTTTGCCCCGAAACTCTTTGGCAAATGGCATTTAGATGACGGGTCGAGATGCTCATCTTGTCGGCATAATACTGTACGGAACGCTCCTCACGAAACTTTTGTGTTAGTAGAGTACGAAATTCGTAAAAGGCTTTGTCTTTGTTCTCTATTGAGTGTTCTTTTGCTTGGCTGTCGGTGCCACTTTCAATTCGTTGTATATATAGTAACAGTGCGTTTACCGATAGAATTATATTTTGACGGCAGAATTCGGTGTCTTGAGGGTTGTTTGTAACCTCTATATCCATTATGTCTATCTGACGGAATATATTGGAAACAAATTCTTTTTCTAACTCGGTGTCGCCACATTTGTGTGGTCGGCGCTCAATTTTTTGCATTGTTTCGAGGCTGAATGCACTACGCGCTGCAAGCCATATGTGTTTTGATAGTCCTAAAAGACGCGAAGTGAAATCACTTGTAATGTCGAGTAGCAAAATATTCGAACCAGTTGGACAAATTATAATTTGCCCACTTGTGAAACGGTGCTTTTGACCGTCAATGGTAAAAAGCGCTTCTCCACTCATGCACCAAAATATTGACGTGTGTTGTATCTGGTATGAGTGTTGCACAAATTGTTGAAGAGACGATTTTGTTGTCGCAAACCCTTGCTGTGGTAGTTTCTTAAGGTATATGTTGTTCATGCAAGTAATAGTTTTTTGTTCCTGAAAAACATAGGATATACATCAACTATACCCTATGTTTTTGTACATTTTCGACTGCAATATTCGTAAAAAATAACGAAATGTGCAAATGAAATCGTAATATTTCGTCTAAATGCGACAATAAAATCCCTTACTATAATAAGGTTATTCAAAGTGTAATTCGCCAAAGAATTCGGGACGGTGAAAACTTGGTTCTTTCCATTCAATTACATTCCATGATATGAAATGTGGTGTTGGCAGATTATCGCCACACTTGTAGAAGTTTGCACTCATGGTTTTACCATCCCATGAGGTTATATCGCTACGGAATAGTGCTTTTGCTGGAATAATTTCTATTAGGCTCCACGATGTTTCTCCTTTGCGCAAAGGGAAATTCTCGCTTCCGAGTGATGGAATTCGTTTAATGGTGCTTAACAGTTCAATTGGGGCGTCCTCTTTTGGCTCACCTGCAGGGTGCCAACCCAAAAGCATTTTGCCAATGCATGTACATTCAAAATTGTAATAATCCATGTTCCCTTTGGGCGATACAAAGAATTCGACGCATGGGTCGGTCCATATTTTACCGAAGTCTTCGGTAACCAATGTGTGTATATCTTTCTCTGTTACATCGAATTTAATGTAAAGGTTTTCACCGTCATGGAACATTTTGAACGACACTTTTGGGGTATAAGGATAATCGTTTGGCCAATTGCAACAATCTATGGCATTTGACTCTGTGTTATTGAATATCTGCTCGATACTCTCTTTTGTGTTATCTATAGGCTTAAATTTAGGAACGTTTATACTTTTCATTTTTTCAAAGGTTTTAAATTTATATGCTATTTATGTTCATCCTCTATCGATTGCAACAATTCTCTTATATCGCGTTGTAACCATTTATAAGGTGTTGCGTCTTTGTAGTTGGTATTTTTGTGAAGCATTAATGTTACATCGCATTGGCTGTGTCGGTACGACGAAAGTTCATTGTTATATTGTTGCTTGTGGTATGCAAGGCGCTGAATCTCGGTTTCGCGTTTGTTGCGAAGATGGCGACATATTGGTATTAACATTCTAAGTACAACGCTATCCATTATGTGATGCCCTTGTATGTAAAGATAAGTCTCTTCCTTTTCAATTCCAAGTTGCTTTAACTCTTTATCCAGTTCTTCTATTTTGGAAATCAAGTGTGGAAACCTTTTTCTAAGTATCTCTACCTGATGGTTTACCCGAACAGTTAATTGACGCAAGGAGTGTTCGGGGTTGCCAATGTTGAACGATGTCAATCGAACGATTTCGCAGAACTTCTGCATGCTCATGCTACTTAAGTCGTGAATACGATAGAGCAGAATATTCCATAGAAACAGAGGATAACAAATCTTTGAGTATAACTTTAGAAATTCCGAAAAATCTATTATATCTATGTCGTTCAGAGTGCTTTGTACACAAATACGTTTTAAGCTCTCGGCATAGCATTTGTAGTTTTCTATGGCGTAGGTGTATGTGTGCAGTATATATCTGTTGTTAATCATGCGACGTGATGTCTCTGTTGCTCCTTGCATCAGGTAATCGTAATCGCTGTCCACACATGCTATCATATTCTTTCCAAATGCCTTACCCAACATGTTCATCATGGCCTGCTTTTTGCCTTTTGTCAGTTTAGTACGTGCCGGCAACATCACCTCGAAATGAAATTTATCGTTCTCGAACTCATCGAAAACAGAACGCCAAAACGAAATATCCTCGTAGCTCTCTACGTATGCTACGATTCTGCTTTTGGATTTTTTTGGTTGTAATGCGTTTGCCGCATTTATAAAATCCGAATTGAGATATTCCGTAAGTCTTTTCATCCCCCCTATTAATTAATGCTTTACTCTTTTGTTATATCCTCAATCTCGGTTATGGCATCAATCCATCCGTCCATGATTATTGCAGGAGAATGGGTGCAAAGAATAATCTGTACATTGGGGTTTAATGTGCGTATGAGAGTGATAAGCCTTTTTTGCCACTCAATGTGTAAAGAGATTTCGGGCTCATCCATGAATAGTACGCATGGACGATTCTCCTGAACAAGTG
This sequence comes from Bacteroidaceae bacterium, assembly GCA_017522785.1. Lineage (GTDB taxonomy): Bacteria > Bacteroidota > Bacteroidia > Bacteroidales > Bacteroidaceae > HGM04593. The sequence goes on from JAFWYF010000001.1 coordinate 108,693, forward strand.
TTGTGAGCATAATAACCAATAGTTGTTTTTCTCCCGATGATAACAGATAGGGCGGAATTGTTTCGCCGTATTGGTTGAAGAATATTTCATTACTATCGCGTACAATAGTCTTGCCTGTTGGAGCAAATAGCTCGTCGATAAGGTCCTGAAAAATCTTTTTCGATTTTGTCAGTTCTGTCGCCAGTCGTTGGTCATCGGGGTTACCCGATGTAAGCAACGATATAATTCTATTACCGATATTAACCTGATAATTAAGATAGCGACGTTGCAGGTTGTAGAGTTGCCAATCGAGCTCGGTGCGAATGTCGGCACCCGAAATCTTTTCCAGTAGCTCGCTATTCAGTACCGGACGGTCAATGCTACTGATTACATCGAACTGTATGCTTGTGGCATCTTCGGGGTGAAATGTGAAACGTACTCCATCCTCGGGGTTTTTTGTAACCAAACGGTTACGCATCACTTTTAACTGTGTTGCAGAACGGTTTATAATGGTGCTTTTCCCAACTCCATTACTTCCACTAAGGATATTTACATCGGGGCGTAACTCCCAATAGATATGTTTGCGTTTACTCCATAAAGCATCAATTTCAATGCTTTTGATGTATTGTGCCTGCTTCTCCATAATCTATGCTTTTCTGGCAATTTTATTTTGCAAAAATAATACAATGTTTTACTATTCCAAATCGTGAATGGTTATTTAATAAAATAAAACAACTTCGGAATTACGTATTAAAAAAGTATAAATAGTGAATTATTTAGTTGCTCTATCTGAATTTTTCTTATTTTCGCAACATATATAAATTATACAATTATGGTACGTATATTCTGCAAAAACAGTGGGGAAACACGCCAATTCCCGGCAGGTGTTTCGTTAATGGATGTATATAATAATCTGGATTTGAATTTACCTTACGATGTCGTGGCGGCTCGTGTAAATAACGAAGTGGTGGGGCTCACTTATCGTGTCTACCGTCATAAAGATGTTGAATTCCTCGATATAACATCTGATGATGGAATGAGGGTGTATGTACATTCATTAACTTTTATAATGATGAAAGCCATGCACGAACTATTCCCCGGCAGAGTAGTGCGCTTGGAGAATCCTATTTCCAGAGGATACTATTGTCGTGCCGAAACGGAGCTGACAGAAAAAGAGGTCGATTCTATACGCAATCACATGCACGATATAATAGAACGCGATATTCCATTCCGACGAGTGGAATGTCATACCGATGAAGCAATAGAAAAATTTAATTCAATAGGTCGCAAAGACAAGGTGCGTCAGCTCGAAACATATGGCTCGCTCTATTCCAGTTATTATATGCTCGATGAATATATCGATTACTATTATGGCGGTTTGTTGCCGAGCACCGGGTGTGTGAAACTATTCGAGATTGAGAAGTATGGCGAAGGTCTGCTTTTGCGAGTTCCCAACCGCGAAAAACCAATGTCTCTCGAAGATAAAGTCCCACAAGAAAAATTGCAAGAACGTTTCACCGAACGTTTGCGCTGGCATCAGGTGATGGGTGTGGAAACAATTGGAGATTTTAACAAAGCTGTTCAAAGTGGACATGGTATAGATTTGGTAAATGTTTCCGAAGCATTGCAAGAAAAGCGTATCTCTTTCATCGCCGACGAGATTGCTCATAGAGGAGCGCGTGTGGTGCTTATCGCGGGTCCGTCATCATCGGGTAAAACCACAACCAGCAAGCGCCTAAGTGTTCATCTCATGGCATGCGGGTTAAAACCATATGCAATATCTCTCGACGATTATTTTTTGAATAGGACAGAAACACCCCTTACAGAAACGGGTGATTACGATTTTGAATCGATATATTCAATAGATCTTCCCTATTTCAATGATTCACTAACAAAAATGCTTGCCGGTGAAGAGGTTGATTTACCCCATTATAATTTTCAAACAGGCAAGCGCGAGTATCTTGGAAAACGACTTAAGCTGACTCCTCAAATGGTGTTGGTAATAGAGGGAACCCATGGGCTAAACCCTATGCTTACAGAACAGATACCTGAATCGGATAAATATCGTGTCTACGTCTCTGCTCTCACATCAATGAAACTCGATTATCATAATTATATACCTACATCGGATAATCGTCTTTTGCGTCGTATGTTGCGCGATTATAAATATCGCGGATATTCGGCCGTTGAAACAATAAAGCGTTGGCCAAGTGTTCGCGAAGGCGAAGAAAAATGGATTTTCCCATATCAGGAGAATGCCGATGTAATGTTTAACTCTGCATTGTTATATGAACTTGCAGTGCTACGCCCACATGTTGAGCCATTGTTGCGTAATGTTCCTCAAAATATCGAGGAGTATTCCGTTGCACGCAGGCTTTTGAAATTTTTGGAATATATTGTACCTTTGCAGGACACAGAGCTACCACCAACATCGCTGATTCGTGAATTTTTGGGAGGTAGTAGTTTTGAATATTGATAGATGGCAAAGAACTCGCTAACACATACACAACATCAAACGCAAATACTAACGCAGACATTGTCGCCCCAACAGGTGCTTGTGGCACGTCTGTTGGAACTCACTACATTGGAATTTGAGGATAGAGTGCGTAGCGAAGCAATGGACAATCCGGCACTTGAACAGCAGGAAACAGACATTGTTAATGTGGAGCAATTGTCGGGCTCGCAAGATGATTCCTCTATGGTAAATTCTGCCGATGATTATCGGGCCGAGGATGATATACCCGATTATAATGGCTGGGATTACCGCCCACATAGTGGAGTGGCTGATGAAATCCCAACATCGTCGGATGTGTCGTTCGGCGAAACGCTTATGGAACAATTGGGTGAGCTTTCACTCAACGAAACAGAACGGATAGTTGGTGAATATCTCATAGGTTCACTCGATGAAGACGGCTTGTTGCGAAAACCTCTATCTGAAATAGTTGATGAGCTCGCAATTTATTATGGAGCAGATGTAGAGGAGTGTGATTTGGAACGTGTATTAAAAATGATACAGACGTTCGACCCTCCCGGAATAGGTGCAAGAACATTGCAAGAGTGCTTGCTGCTACAACTACAACGAAATGATGGAAATCGCGATATGTCGTTGCAAAAACGTATAGTGAACGATTATTATACTTTGTTCAGCAAAAAGCATTGGGATGTCCTGCCTGCAAAATTAGGCGTATCCGACGAGGTGTGTCGCGAAGCTATAAACGATATCGTAAGGCTGAATCCACGTCCCGGGGTGGCACTGGCAGAAAGTGTTGGTCTCAGCCGTCAACAAATAATGCCCGATTTTAACATTGAAGTTCATGGTGAGCAGATTGTTGTTGTCTTAAACAATATGTATGTCCCCGAACTAAGAGTAAGTAGCGACTATCAAGAGATGCTCGAAGAACAGGTGAAGAGTGGAACTGCTGAGAGCAAAGCTGCTGCACAGTTCCTAAAGCAGAAAATTGATGCCGCAAAAGGTTTTATAAGTGCTGTAAAACAGCGTGAACAAACTCTACTCGATACGATGAATGCAATTGTTCAATATCAAAAATCGTTTTTTGTGGGTGGCGGTGATGAGTCGCTACTTAAGCCTATGATATTGGATGACATTGCAAAGCAAACAGGCTATGATATCTCTACAATCTCGCGTGTGAGTAATAGTAAATATGTGCAACTGCCTTGGGGTATCTTCCCCCTGAAGTTTTTCTTTAGCGACGGCGTTGTTATGAGCGACGGAAATGAAAAGTCGGTACGTGAGTTATACGAGTGTTTACGTGAACTTGTAGATGGAGAGGATAAGAGTAATCCCTTAACCGATACCGAGTTAATGGAAAAACTGCAGGAGCAGGGCTTTACTATGGCACGTCGTACAGTGGCTAAGTATCGTGAACAACTGCATATTCCGGTTGCAAGGTTGCGCAAAGAGTAAAATATATTTGTGCAGATGTAATAAGTTGTGGAATATTAATAAATCGTTGATTGTTTCTCGACAGAACGATCCCAATACATAATTTCTAGCTCTCTTATTCTTGTATAATGTTTGTTGTTTGAAAATTTAGATGTATTTTTGCGGTATAACGTCTATGTATGACGTTGTTTATTTAAAAAATAGAGCTATGTTTAAGTCGAACGTAACATTGGAAGAGGTAAAAGACGACCTAAGATACCTGCGTCTGCTTGCTCGCGATTTTCCTACAATTTCGAGCGTTACCACAGAAATTATAAACTTGGAGGCTATATTGCATTTGCCAAAGCCTACAGAGCATTTTCTTGCCGACCTTCATGGTGAGTATGAGGCATTTCAACATGTGTTGCGTAATGCTTCGGGAAATATAAAAGGCAAGGTGAAAGAACTTTTTGGAGATACACTTTCGCACGAGGAACGCAAGGAATTGTGTTCTCTGATATACTATCCCGAAGAGAAACTGAAACTTATAAAACAGTCCGATATTGACTTAGATGAGTTCTATACACGTACTCTGAATAGGTTAATTGTATTGTGTAGAAATATCTCTTCTAAATATACACGTTCCAAAGTACGTAAAAGTCTTCCCGAAGAGTATACATATATATTCGAGGAACTTATGCATGAGGCGAATGATTTTCATAATCGTCAGGCCTATTCGGGTGCTATCATACAGAGCATAATTCGTACAAATCGTGCCGACCACTTTATTACCGCTATATGCTATCTGATTCAGCGTTTGGTCATCGACCGTCTGCACATCCTAGGCGATATATTCGATAGAGGGCCCGGAGCACATCACATAATGGATATTCTTTGCAATTATCACCATTTGGATATCACATGGGGAAACCACGATGTTCTATGGATGGGTGCGGCTGCCGGCAATACTTGTTGCATAGCAAGTGTACTACGTCTGTCGTTGCGCGATGCCAACACTACAACATTAGAGGATGGTTATGCTATTAACATGGTGCCTCTTGCAACATTTGCAATGGAGCAGTATGCCGATGACCCATGTGAAATATATCAGCCACGTGTCGATGAAGAACGCACAAACTTCACCGATAAGGATATACGATTGATAGCTCAAATGCACAAAGCGATTTCTGTCATTGAGTTTAAATTGTCGGGGCAAATAGCGATGCAACATCCTGAATGGGGCATGGAAGATCGTGCGCTCATGGAGTTTATAAATAAAGAGCGTGGCACAATTACCATAGATGGCAAAGAGTATGAGATGCTCGATAAACTATGGCCTACATTAGACCCGGCAAACCCTTATGCACTCACTCCTGAGGAGCAAGAGGTCGTAGAACGCTTGCGCCACTCATTTGTGCGTAGTGAGCGTTTGCAGAACCATGTAAACTGTCTGCTTATGCGTGGTGGAATGTATGCAATATACAATTCAAATCTTATGTTCCATGCTGCTGTGCCTATTAACGAGGATGGTTCTATGCGCGAAGTTGTATTTGACGGTGTACCGGTTAAGGGTAAAGAACTCATGAAAAAGGTAGAGCGTATGGCACGTGCCGCATTCGATAATGAGGTCTCTCCCGAAGGACGCAAGTATGCGGCAGATTTCTTCTGGTATCTATGGTGTGGCCCGGAGTCGCCTCTTTTTGGTAAATCTAAAATGGCAACTTTTGAACGTTATCTGCTGACCGATAAAGAGGTGCAGAAAGAACCAAAAGGTTGGTACTATATTTTACGTGATAATGCCGATGTTTGCGACCGAATTTTAGATGAGTTTGGGGTGAAAGGTGAGCACAGACACATTATAAACGGACACGTTCCCGTTCGTGTAGGACATGGTGAAACTCCAATAAAAGCCGATGGCCGTCTAATGGTTATAGATGGTGGCTTGTCGCGCGTATATCATAATCGTACAGGTATCGCCGGCTATACACTTGTATATCATAGTCGTGGCTTTGAATTAGTACAACACGAACCGTTTACATCAACCGAAGAGGCTATATTAAACGGAACAGATATCAAGAGTACAACACAAATTGTTGAGATGATGGGTAAACGCGAAATGGTGCGCGATACAGATATAGGCCGAGGTATTCTTGTGAAAATCTCCGATTTGGAGCGTTTGCTGACAGCCTACAGAAAAGGAATTATAAAAGAAAGACCATAAATAAAGTATATGAAAGCAATAGTAAGCGTTATAATGGGAAGTACATCGGACCTTCCCGTAATGAAAAAAGCAACAGATTTTCTTAATGAGATGCAAGTTCCTTTTGAGGTTAATGCATTGTCGGCGCATCGTACACCCGAGGCTGTAGAATCTTTTGCTAAGGGTGCGAAGGAGCGTGGTGTGAAAATTATTATAGCAGCGGCCGGAATGGCGGCGCATTTGCCCGGGGTGATAGCGGCTAGTACCACCTTGCCGGTAATAGGAGTTCCCATAAACAGCACGCTCGATGGTATGGATGCTCTTCTTGCAATTGTTCAGATGCCTCCCGGAATTCCGGTGGCAACAGTTGGTGTAAATGCTTCGTTAAATGCAGCTATTTTAGCAGTGGAGATGCTATCACTTGCTGATGGAGAACTTGCAACACGTCTTGCGACATATAAAGAGAATTTGAAAAAGAAAATAGAGAAGGCAAACGAAGAATTGAAAGAACTTCACTATGACTATAAAACAAATTAATAGAAACCTTTTTAACTATAAACGTCGTCCAACGGAGCAGGTATTTGTTGGAACAGTAACTATAGGTAGTGAAAATCCTGTCAGAGTACAGTCGATGACAAATACATCGACAATGGACACAGAAGGTAGCGCAGAGCAAGTTGTGCGTATCGTTGAGCGTGGTGGCGAATTGGTTCGTTTGACAACACAAGGAAGTCGTGAGGCTATCAATTTGGGGGCTATAAAAAAACTCCTTAAGGAGAAGGGGTGTAATGTCCCACTAGTTGCCGATGTACACTTTAATGCTTCTGTTGCAGATGTGGCTGCGCAATACGCCGATAAGGTGCGTGTTAATCCCGGTAATTATGTCGATGCAGCACGTACATTCAAACATATAGATTATACCGATGCGGAATATGCCGACGAAATGGCACGTTTGCGTGAACGTTTTGTCTCATTTCTTAATCTATGTAAAAAAGAGGGTAAGGCTATTCGTGTTGGTGTTAATCATGGCTCTCTTTCCGATAGAATAATGAGTCGTTATGGCGACACTCCATCGGGCGTTGTTGAATCGTGTATGGAGTTCCTACGTATTTGTCGCGACGAGAATTTTAAAAATGTAGTGGTTTCCATTAAAACCAGTAATACAGCAATGATGGTTACCACTGTCCGTCAGTTGGTTTTGGCTATGGAAAATGAGGATATACACTATCCTCTGCATCTAGGAGTAACCGAGGCCGGCGATGCCGAAGATGGGCGAATAAAAAGTGCAGTTGGAATAGGTGCATTGCTCGCTGATGGTATAGGAGATACAGTACGAGTTTCACTTGCGGAGGCCCCTGAAAATGAAATACCTGTCGCAAAAGAACTTGTTAACCATGTGGCTTTGCGTGCCGGACATGCAACAATAGACGGGAATGTAGCTCCTACATTCAATTACTACGAGCCGAAGCGTCGCAAAACATTGGCTGTGGCATGCGTTGGTGGAGATGCTGTGCCTGTGGTTGTTGGTGGTGCCGATGCAGAGAGTGTCGATACTGTGCCCGATTTTGTTATTACAGGGGATGGTATAAAGTACAAAGAGAATATTGTTAAAGTTCTTCCTATAACATTTGCTGAATCTGCAAAAGAGGTTGTATTTGTTCCACTGCAATATAATGATATTACGTCCGAGAATATATCAATACTAAAAGCGAATGAGAACATAGTGATTGTTGCAAGCAGTAATCATGTTAATCCTGTAGGAGAGATAAGGGCTTTGGTTCATCGCTTGATGATTGAAGGAGTTGATGCTCCTGTAATTTTACATCAAAAATATAATGAATCTTCTGTTGAAGCACTTCGTATAAAGGCAGCTGCTGATGCCGGTGTGCTGTTTATCGATGGTCTGCTAGATGGCTTGTGGATAGAAAACGAGGGTATCGCCGAAAAGGATATAAATTCTATTGCATTTGGTATCTTGCAGGCTACACGCGCCAGAATAAGTAAAACAGAGTATATTGCTTGTCCCGGGTGTGGACGTACAATGTATAATTTGCAAGGAACCCTTGCAAAAATAAAGGCTGCTACCGGGCATTTGAAAGGATTAAAAATCGGTGTCATGGGTTGCATTGTAAATGGCCCCGGCGAAATGGCAGATGCCGATTATGGCTACGTCGGTGCGGCACGTGGAAAGGTCAGTCTCTATCGTAAACAGGTGTGTGTCGAAAAGAATATCCCTGAAGAGGAGGCTATTGAACGTCTCTTGCAATTGATAGAGAATGATAGAAAGGGATAGCAGGTATACAAATTTGTCTCAAATAATAGCATGGGTCCGTTTACCTCTCATAATAGGGGTTGTGTTGGCCCATGCGAATTTATATGCCCTTGTGGAGAATTGGTATGGTGAAACTCCCGTTTGGCCCCAATGGCTCATATTTATATTTTATAATTTGAAAAATATTCTACTGCCGGAAAGAGTTGCTGTGCTATTTCTCATTTCCGGATTTTTCTTCTTCAAAGGAATACACAGAGCCGAACCTAATTTTTTTATAAACAAACTGAAGCGTCGTGTACATTCATTGTTGGTGCCCTATATTGTTTGGAATACAATAGCCCTAATACTCTTTTATATAAAATCGAATGAAGTATTGGGTAGCTTGTCGGTGCAGAGTGGCGAAGAGTTTTCTATTATAAAATATTTATCGGGTTATTGGGCTTTCTATTTTACCGGGGATACACCTGCAAATATGCCACTTTGGTTCGTACGAAATCTAATGGTAATATGTTTATTGACCCCTTTGCTTTACAGATTATTGCGGACTACATGGAGTTGTTTTTTTTTAATTGTACTGGCTTTTTGTTTGGTCTATGATATTGTTATTCCTATTAATGGATTAGATATTTCATCAATTTTTTTCTTTTCACTTGGTGCATGGCTACAGATTAATAATGTGAGTATAGTTACTATTCCTGCAAAAGTGGGGTGGATGGCAGTTGCACTATATATACCTTTGTCATATTTTCAATTCGGTCTATATGATGAGCCTTGGTATATACTTTGCGCACTTGCTACTGTCTTAATAAAAGCTATTGCTTTGGTTTTTGCTGTGTCGGAGTTGTTTAAACATAGAATAATATGTTCTGTTCCTAAAATTGCAGAGCAAACATTCTACCTCTATGCTTTACATGGCTTAATTATCGGTCCGGTAATAAAAATTCTTTATATTCTTTCCGGGGCAACAAACAATCCGTTCTTGTTGCTGTTTATATCTCTGTTGTCGGTGTTTTTTGTGGTACTTCTTTCATTTATAAGTTATAATGTGCTAAAAAAATATGCCCCATCTTTTCTTAAAATCTTATCAGGTGGCAGATAAAATATACATTACTTTGTCATTTAATTCTTTTGCTACAAATTTTATCCGGTTATAAAAAACAAATAGTATATCTTAAGTGTTCTATTGTAGTATAAGTAATTTAAAACTTAGAAAGTTGGACACTGCTAAATTTAGGAAGGATTTGCTAGAGGTACAATCGGAATTGCAACGATTTGCATATAAACTTACAGCAGATAAAGATGAAGCGAATGATCTGCTTCAAGAGACATCGCTAAAAGCGTTGGACAATATGGATAAATATATGCCCGATACAAATTTTAAGGGCTGGATATATACCATAATGCGTAATATCTTTATAAATAATTACCGTAAGGTGGTTCGGGACCAAACATTTGTCGATCGTACCGACAACCTCTATCACATGAATCAATCGCAGGAACTAGAGAATTATACCACCGAGAATAACTATGATACAAAAGAGATTTATCGTGTGGTAAATAATCTTCCAAAAGAGTATCGAATTCCCTTTATGATGCATTTGTCAGGTTTTAAATATCGTGAGATTGCCGATAGACTATCATTGCCACTGGGCACAGTTAAAAGTCGTATCTTCTTTACAAGGCAACACCTGCAACATCTTTTAAAGGATTATAAATAGAAAAGATAGCGAACACATCGTCTGAAATTTCATATATCAATATATTCTCTCATGGCCCTATGAAATTATAAAATGAATTAAAATGATATTTCTTTATTGCTATTCTGTTTAATTGTTGTCAGTTTTTGGTTTTTTATCACTATCTTCGCGTCTTAGATAGTAACAATAAAGAGAATGCTTTATGGAAAATAAATTTATGATATACAATACTCTTTCTCGTAAGAAAGAGGTGTTTGAACCACTGCATGCTCCCAACGTGGGATTATATGTGTGTGGTCCTACTGTTTATGGCGATGCGCATCTTGGTCATGCTCGCCCTGCTATTACGTTTGATGTGCTCTTCCGCTATCTAAAGAATCTTGGTTACAAGGTTCGTTATGTTCGTAACATTACAGATGTGGGTCATCTTGAACATGATGCCGATGAAGGTGAGGACAAAATAGCTAAAAAAGCACGTTTGGAGCAGTTGGAACCAATGGAGGTTGTGCAATACTATACCTTGCGCTATCACAAGGCTATGGAGTCGTTGAATGTACTTCCACCTAGTATAGAACCTCATGCATCGGGTCATATAATAGAGCAAATACAATTGGTTAAAGAGATTCTCGACAATGGTTTTGCTTATGAGAGTGAAGGCTCTGTATATTTCGATGTTGCAAAATATGATAAGGCGCATAACTATGGTGTGCTGTCGGGACGTAATTTGGATGATGTACTAAATACTACACGTGAACTAGACGGTCAGAACGAGAAACGTAATCCGGCCGATTTTGCTTTATGGAAATGTGCACAACCCGAGCACATAATGCGTTGGCCCTCACCGTGGAGCGATGGCTTTCCCGGATGGCACTGTGAGTGCACTGCAATGGGACGTAAATATCTAGGTGAACAGTTTGATATTCATGGTGGTGGCATGGACCTTATCTTCCCTCATCATGAGTGTGAAATTGCGCAAGGTGTTGCGGCTATGGGACATCAGGTTGTTAAGTATTGGATGCATAACAATATGATTACCATAAATGGACAAAAGATGGGTAAATCGTATGGTAACTTCATAAATCTAAGCGAATTCTTTACCGGTTCACATCCGTTGCTTGCGCAGGCATATTCGCCAATGACAATCCGTTTCTTTATTTTACAAGCACATTATCGTAGCACAGTAGATTTCAGTAACGAAGCATTGCAAGCAGCCGAAAAGGGACTACAACGTCTAATGGATGCATGGAAAACTCTTAATTCATTAACAGCTTCGGCAGAAACAACTGTCGATGTGGTCGGCTTGCGTAGCAGATGTTACGATGCGATGAACGACGATATGAATACAGCGCAAGTCATCTCTCATTTGTTCGATGCTTCACGTGCAATAAATCAGATTGCAGATAAAAAAGCAACAATCTCAGAGAACGATTTGAATGAGTTAAAAGAGACATTCCGACTTTTCGCGTTCGATGTTCTTGGTTTAAAAGAGGAGCGTGGCAGTGATAGTGGCAGGGAAGAGGCTTTTGGTAGAGTAGTGGACATGCTACTAGAACAGCGTCAGGCAGCAAAGGCGGCAAAAGATTGGGCAACAAGTGATAGAATACGCGATGAATTGGCTACGCTTGGCTTTGAGGTGAAAGACACAAAAGATGGTGCAACATGGAAACTAAATCGATAGTAAGGAGTATTCTTTTGTTACCTCTCATTTGCCTGTTGTTATTGGTTTCATGTGGAGCCGGGAATAAACATAAAGAGAATGCAAAGTCTGTCCCAATGTCGGTCATTGTTCCTATTTTTAATGGCGATAGCGCATACAGTTTTGTAAATAGTCAGGTTGCTTTTGGTCCCCGTGTACCCAATACTCAGGCGCATGTCGATTGTGGAAATTGGTTAGAGAGTAAGTTACGTGGCTATGGAGCAGAGGTGGTGGCACAGAATATGGAACTGACTGCATATAATGGAACGAAGCTGCAAGCTCGCAATATTATTGCACAATTCCAACCCGAAAATAAGAAACGTGTGCTGTTGTGTGCCCATTGGGACAGTCGCCCATGGGCCGACTCCGACCCTAACCCCGACAATCATTATAAACCAATCCTAGGAGCAAACGATGGTGGTAGTGGTGTTGGTGTTCTATTGGAGATTGCTCGTCAAATCTCTATGGTTCCAACTACTATAGGTGTCGATATTGTATTGTTCGATGCCGAGGATTATGGTGTGCACGAAAAGGAGAGCTCCGAAATGGAACATTCATGGGCTTTAGGCTCTCAATACTGGGCACGTATGCCTCATAAAAACAACTATAATGCACGTTACGGAATACTTCTAGATATAGTAGGTGCTCCCGGTTCAAAATTCCATAAAGAGAGAATTTCGGTACATTTTGCCGAGAGCATAGTTAATAAAATATGGAGCTGTGCGTCTAACTTGGGATATGGTGATACTTTTATAAGTGAAGATGGTGGATATATAACTGATGATCACTTTTATGTAAATCAGTTTTTGGGTGTTCCTTGCATCGACATAATAAATTACGACCCGGAGAGCCCCAATGGCTTTGGCCCTCACCATCATACCATGAATGATAATATGGACTGGATATCGGCAGATATGCTTAAAATTGTTGGACAAACTGTATTGACAGTTATTTATAACGAAAAATAATGAGTACTATAAAAGAAAAACAGGATGAAATAATTGAGGAGTTTTCTGCTTTCGACGATTGGATGGACCGCTATCAGTTGCTAATTGATTTAGGTAGCGAACAGGAGCCTCTTGATGAAAAATATAAGACAGACAATAATCTTATTGAAGGATGTCAGAGTCGTGTTTGGCTACAGGCCGATTTTGTAGACGGCAAGGTGGTTTTTAGAGCAGAGAGTGATGCGCTTATAGTGAAAGGAATTGTATCTCTATTAATAAAAGTCTATTCGGGGCATTCTCCCGAAGAGATTCTCGATAATGAACTCTATTTTGTCGAGGCCATTGGTCTGCGCGAACATCTTTCTCCAACACGTAGCAATGGTCTTGTTGCTATGATTAAGCAAATGAGGCTCTATGCTATGGCTTTCAAAGTAAAAATGGCACAAGAATAATTTTTATTATGTAAATAGTTTAACCGCGTTTGAATGTTAATTCGACGCGGTTTTTGTCTATAATAAGTTCTGCATCTGTTCCTATGAGCATAGGGTAGTTGTTATCGCAGTGCCCAATAGGAAAATTATAACATGTGGGTATATTGTAATTGGCAACTACGGAGTGAATGATGTCGTAAACCGAACTGCCAATTCCCGGTTGCTCTTTAATATTGTTGAATTGCCCAATTATAATACCACTTATTTTGGATAATGCACCTGTAAGTTTCAATTGATACACCATGCGCTCAATACGGTAAAGAGGCTCGTTAATATCTTCGATAAATAAAATGCTTTTCTCTTTTAGAATGTTGTATGGTGTACCAATGAGCGAAGATATAATGGATAAATTTCCACCTACGATGGTCCCTTTTGCCTCTCCTGTAATATTTAACCTGTGTGCTTCTATTGCGTATGTTGGCATTTTGCCAAATAGTATATCCCTTAGATATAAATTTGCACAGCTGTTGCCATGAGATAACTGACGGCATTGTGCGGAATGGATGGATGCGACTCCTGCTATCAAACTACCTGCTAATAATGCAGTGCAATCGCTCATACCCATAACCCATTTTGGATTATCTTTTATTGCATTTGTGAATTTTTCCAGAATATGAACACAACCATATCCACCATAACTACATAGTATGGCTTTTATGTTATTGTCGCTTATGGCATCTAAAAAATCTTTTGTGCGTTCCTCGATGCTACCGGAATAGTACCCTATGTTCCCAAAACAATGGGGTGTAAAGAGTACATTAAGTCCCCAACTCTTCAAAGTCTCTGCTGCTTTTGTTGCAATGGATATGTCCGATAATGCTCCTGCTGGGGAGACAATGGCTACAGTATCACCTTTCTCTAAAAATGGAGGAATAAGCATATCAGTTGCAACTAGCAGTGCTTACAATCTTGTACAGTTTATCGGCAGGGCGCACTTTGCCCGGTACTTTGAAAGAGACATACACTCCTTTGGGAACGGTATCTACAGCTTTTAAATCGACACGTGCTTCTTCTAAATCTAAATACATGGCACCTGTAGTGGGCCCTGTTACAAGTAATTTATCGCCTACATGTAGTTCACCGGCCTCTATCAGAAATTCTCCAACGCCTAACTTGGAAAAATATTTTATCCCTTTTCCGATATAAACTTTGCGCTCAGTGGCTTGTGAACCATATTTGTCGCTCCACTCTCCTAGCTTTTGTCCAAGGTAGTAGCCATCCCAAAAACCTCTGTTGAATACGGTAGATAGACGTTTGTCCCAATCCTCTTTCTTCTCGTCGGTGAAACAGCCGTTGATGTATGCATCTAAAGCTTCGCAATAGCATTCTACTACGGTCTTAACATACTCAGGTCCTCTTGCACGTCCCTCTATTTTGAACACTCGTACTCCTGCCTCTATCATTTTGTCCATGAAACGAATAGTCTTGAGGTCCTTGGGCGACATAATATATTTGTTATCTATCTCTAATTCGATATCGCTTTCACGGTCCTTTACAATATATCCTCTGCGACATACCTGCATACATTCACCTCGGTTGGCACTGCGTCCGAGTTGGTGTAATGACATATAACATTTTCCCGATATAGCCATGCATAGAGCGCCATGACAGAACATCTCAATACGAATCTGTTCTCCTTTTGGACCAAGAATATTTTCATCTATAATTCTTTTATGTATCTCGGCAACCTGTTCAATGTTCAGTTCACGTGCAAGTACTACAACATCGGCAAATTGTGCGTAGAACTTAAGTGCTTCGCTATTGCTAATATTAAGTTGGGTCGATAGATGAACCTCCATGCCAATGCTATTGCAGTATTGTAGAACAGCAACATCGGCTGCTATAACAGCCGAAATGCCCGACTCTTTTGCTGCATCTACAATTCGGTGCATCATTACAATATCGTTCTCATAAATTATGGTATTTACGGTAAGATAGCTTTTTACATTATGTTCATCGCATATTGCCGCAATTTCTCGTAGGTCGCTTATACTGAATGTACTTGCAGAGTGTGAACGCATGTTTAAATGCTCAATGCCAAAATAAATTGAATTTGCACCTGCTTGTATTGCAGCCATAAGACTCTCACGTGAGCCGGCCGGAGCCATAATCTCTATTTCGTTCCTTGAAACCATTGCTAAGATTCTATTTGAATTTACTATATGTTCTTTATTCTAAGTAGTACATGTTACTTATCTGTTGCTAAATTAGTAATAAAAAAGGAAAATACTTTCATTCCGTCATCTAATTGTTGTTTTTATGCTCGCTTTAAAGTATTTTCGCGCTCAGAATAAGTTTTATATGAAGATTGCCAATATAGAATTTGATAAATATCCGGTCTTTCTTGCTCCAATGGAAGATGTTACCGATGAAGCTTTTCGCTTGTTGTGTAAACGTTTTGGTGCGGACATGGTGTATACCGAATTTGTTTCTAGCGACGCTCTGATACGCGACATAAATAGTACAGTACGCAAACTCAATATTCATGAGCAGGAGCGTCCTGTAGCTATACAGATATATGGTAATGAGGTGGAACCGATGGTTGAGGCTGCCAAACGTGTTGAAGAGGCCCACCCCGATATTTTAGATATAAATTTCGGTTGTCCAGTAAAGAAGGTTGCTCGTAAAGGTTGTGGCGCCGGTATGTTGCAAAATGTCCCCAAACTGCTGGAAATTACAAAGGCAGTTGTTGATGCTGTAAATGTGCCTGTAACTGTAAAAACCCGTTTAGGGTGGGATGAAAGCAGTAAATGTATTGTGGAACTGGCCGAAGCGTTACAAGATTGTGGAATAGCAGCTCTTACAGTGCATGGTCGTACTCGCGCGCAAATGTATACAGGCGAGGCCGATTGGACACTAATAGGTAAAATAAAAGAGAATCCACGAATGCACATCCCAATCATAGGCAATGGTGATATTACTACGCCGGAACGCGCCAAAGAGTGCTTCGATAAATACGGTGTCGATGCTGTGATGATAGGACGTGCCAGTTTCGGGCATCCTTGGATTTTTCGCGATGTGAAATATTTCCTTGAGAATGGTGAACATGCCACACCGTTTACTTTTGCAGAATGTATGAATGTTCTACGTCAGCAGGTTTGCGATAGTGTTGAGTGGTTGGGAGAGCGTCCGGGTATATTACATGTGCGACGTCATCTTGCTGCAACCCCTCTACTCAAAGGACTGCCCGATTTTCGTCCATTGCGAATAGAAATGTTACGTGCCGATAAGTTGGAATCTTTGTTAGATGTTCTGGCTCGTATAGAGGAAATATATTCTAAATGATTATACAGAAAGCGACCACTTTATTGGTGGTCGCTTTCTGTATGTATAATAAAAGATTATCGTGCGTAGTTTACAGCGCGTGTTTCGCGTATAACAGTAATCTTTACCTGTCCGGGGTAGGTCATCTCGTCTTGAATCTTCTTTGCTATCTCTCCCGACAATTGTTCTGTTTGCTTGTCATCAATCTTGTCTGCACCTACAATGACGCGCAACTCTCTACCTGCCTGAATTGCATAGGTCTTTGTTACTCCGGGGTATGACATTGCGAGTTGTTCCAAGTCGTGCAAACGTTTGATGTATGCTTCTACAATCTCGCGACGTGCGCCGGGACGTGCTCCTGATATGGCGTCGCACACCTGAACAATGGGTGCTATGAGGCTGGTCATCTCTACTTCGTCGTGGTGAGCACCTATGGCATTGCAAATATCGGGTTTTTCTTTGTATTTCTCGGCAATCTTCATACCATACTCTGCGTGTGGTAATTCTGTCTCCTCATCGGGCACTTTTCCTATATCGTGGAGCAAACCGGCACGTTTTGCCTTTTTAGGATTCAATCCAAGTTCTGCAGCCATAACAGCACATAAGTTTGCTGTTTCACGTGCATGTTGCAATAGATTTTGGCCATATGAAGAACGGTATTTCATTTTTCCAATTATGCGAATTAGTTCGGGGTGCATGCCATGAATACCTAAGTCGATAGTGGTGCGTTTACCAGTTTCTATTATCTCTTCTTCAATCTGTTTCTTTACCTTTGCTACAACCTCTTCGATACGTGCGGGGTGTATACGGCCATCGGCAACAAGCTGATGAAGTGCTAAGCGGGCAATTTCGCGACGAACGGGGTCGAATGCACTCAATACAATTGCTTCGGGTGTGTCATCTACTACAATCTCCACACCTGTTGCTGCTTCTAATGCACGTATGTTGCGTCCCTCTCGTCCAATGATACGTCCTTTCATCTCATCATTGTCTATGTGGAATACGGTAACTGAGTTCTCTATCGCTGTTTCTGTTGCAACACGTTGTATTGTTTGAATAACTATTTTCTTAGCCTCTTTGCCGGCAGTCATTTTTGCCTCATCAATAA
Source organism: Bacteroidaceae bacterium (assembly GCA_017522785.1). Taxonomy (GTDB): domain Bacteria; phylum Bacteroidota; class Bacteroidia; order Bacteroidales; family Bacteroidaceae; genus HGM04593. The sequence continues at coordinate 126,230 of JAFWYF010000001.1, forward strand.
TATCGTTAATATATGATGATGCTTGCGATTTTGCCTCCTCTTTTAGTGATTCTACAAGGCGCTCTTTTGCCTCTTCGGCCGACAAACCGCTTATGCTCTCGAGTTTTTCTCTTTCCTGTTGGTGTAGTTTGTCTAGCTCTTCTTGCTTGCGTTCAAGCAGGGTCTTTTGTGCTTCGAGATTCTCTTTGAATGTCTCTACTTCGTTACGACGACGTTGTAAATCTTCGCTACGCTGGTTCAGTTGAATCTCGCGTTGTTTAATGTGATTCTCGGCTTGTAGAATTTTGTTGTTACGTTGTGACACCTCTTTCTCTAGTTCGGCCTTTTTGTTAAGGAACTTTTCTTTTACCTCTAATAATTTATTTTTCTTAATGACCTCGGCCTCTTTGTGAGCCTCGTCTATAATACGTTTGTGCTTTGCTTTTAAACCAAAGCGGAAAATCAGATATTGACATACGCAACCGACAATTAATCCTGCCATTGCGCCAATTAGTAATAATAGCGGTGTAGACATAATGTTACTTTATTTAATTTATATATAATAAAAACGCATCGCGATATTCAAGCGTAGGCACATAAATGCTTAGGCTTCTATAATATTGCAATGCGTGAAACTGCTATGTAAAAATGTGAAATTATCCTTTTTTCGCTAGTGTGTCGTCCAACAAATGCGACAAATCATTAATAATATGTAGAGTTTCGGATAATCCAACATCATCTCTCTGCTTTACATGTTTCAATGCTATGTCAAGAGCGGCCATTGTGATTACTCTCACTCCTGCCTCACCAAATTGTTGTTTATATAGTACGATATTGTCGTTCAATAGCCTTGCTGCCTTTCTGTAGTATGGCTCTTCGCTTGCCAAAACGGTTAGCGAGAACGACATTCCGTCTATTATCAAGTTAATTCCTACATTTCTATCTTCCATGCCGATTGTGCCTCTGTCTATTGTTCTTTATCCTTGTTTGTTCAGCGACTCAATACAATGGTCGATTTCACGCACAAGCTTCGATAAACGCTCTTTTGTCGTGCCTATTTCGGCATCGCTTAAACTAATTATCTTTGCCTGTTTTAGATTGTTATAACTCTTTTCTAACGCATCGTAACGCATCTGTAACTCTTTGAGCGAACACTCCAACTCCTCTATTTTGTTAGATAGGTTGTTGTTCTGTTCTGTTGTTTGCTGGTAATTGTACAGAACTCTACGGAGCTTCTCTTCAAATTGTTTCAGTATTGTCTTGTCGTTTTCGGTCATAATACAACAATCATTCTACAAATGTAGAATAAAATTTGGAAATTAAAAAGTGTTGTACAACTTTTTTTGTAATTTGCTCCTATGCTAAAATGTCTCTTGTTTTAACTTAATGCTATTTTTGCAGCCTCAAATAACTGTTTGTAGTATGTGGCTTTTTTCTCAAGAGCAAGAGGGTAGGCGCGTGATGTAGATGGCATACGCCATACGTTAACTTTGCGATTATTTATTATTATTTGGGCGCATTCTCCTATCATTGGTGTCTCTGCATTGAATTGACTTAAAACAGTATTTGCGGATTTTTCTCCTGTAACAGCTATTGTGGTGCAATTTGGAATTTTATTAAGAAGGTCTGTAATGTCTGTTTTCTCAACAATCTCAAGATGTTGGTCCGAAGCATTACCCTTAGTTCTACGTATTACAGTGGCCGCATCGTACATGGCAATACCTTTTTGGTTTAAGAATTCTTCTATGAGTGCTTTGTCGAACCCTTTTTTCTCTTTTAAAAGAAAGTGTGTTGGGTCTTCGAAGAATAGTAATCCTATAATTTTCCAGAAATCGTTTGTGATGTTCGGATAGTAGAAATCCATGCTCCAACGCACTTTAGGCGGTGGAAAACTGCCGAGCAAAAGAACTTTTGCATTTTCTGGCAGGAACGGTTCCCATGGATGTTTTTCGCACGTTGTTTCTTTGAACGTTGTCATTCGGGGATAAATTCATATCGATTGAGCATTGCGATAGGGTCGTAGGCTCTTTTTGCCTGACGCAATCCGGGGTCTCCCAAATCTTCTTCTCTGTTTATGAAAGTAATTTGGGGATATTCTGCACAAATGTCTGTTGCAAAATACTTAGTTATTGCTTCCCCTAATCCCGGGTATTCTCGTAAGGCTTTCTCAATGTGCACATACATTGTATCGCCAAAGACTTCACCTAAGGTGAAAGCGACAATTTTGTTGTCAATCCTAATTATTCCAGCCTCTTGCGGGTAGTGCACAAGGTTTTTCACTGTTGATATGCATTGCCCCTGCTCGTAGCATCTCATTACGGCTTGGTCGTGGCAATCGTTCGCATTTTGCAAAAACGATATAATCTCGGGAATATCATCGGCTTTGCAACGGCTGTATTGATGGTTGGGAAACTCGGCAAGGAATTTGTTGAGTCGGTTCCTGCGTTTGTTTAGTGAACGCCCCTGCATCGTAACCATTGACGTTGCTGAATATATATAATCGGCCCAACCATCGAGTGTTTCAACACGATGGTTGGGTAGTATCTCCTTTAACTCCTCAATAAATGGCTCGGGAACTGCTGTCAAACGTAAATCTCTCCCTATCTCGGCACAGAATTGCTTAAGAATATCTATGCTCTCTTTCAATGGCATGTTGCCTACTGGCATTAGAAATGCCTTTTCTTGCATGTCGGCTTGTGATGTTCCCGATATAAAAAGTGTGTTATCGACAACTGTATATCGGTAGCGCATATATTGCGCCCACATTATGAGATTTCCCGGTGTGTAATCACACGAACGGGCAGGGATGTGCTCGACAAATGTGAGTAGTTCTTTTGCACTCTCTATTGATATGGGGTTAAATCGTAACATAAATTGCTACTTTTATTTATCCATGTCCTCTGCTTGTGGACGTGGTTCCTTCTTAGCGAGTGTTACAATTTTATATACGTATTCTGTCATCCACTCCTCGGAATAACCTAACTTCTCTTTGTATTGGCGAACTGCATATACGGTTTTGAATGTAGCCTCGTCCTTCCAATTGTTCTTTGTCAATATGTCGTTAATGACTTTTTGAGTCATGCTGTAGAGCAATTTCTTGAATACTCCCGGAACGCGGAATTTCCATTGCATAAGATTGCCTACGAGCATCATTAAATCGTTGTTGAATCCTTGGAATGCAAACAAATAGGGTTGTACGCTGTTCAAATTCTTGCAGTTCTTTTTTATTGATGCGTCAATCTCCTTAAAGAAGTTGTCATTTAGGCCATAGAGCTGTTCAATCATCTTTTTGCAACGGCTACGCTCGGCTACTCCCAACTTGTTGTTTTGTGTTGCAACCTTTAGAGTGCGTTTGAATGTAGCAAGGTCGGGTAACATTCCAAGGTTTGTTATTCCTAAATTAGCGGCAAGTACCGATTGATAGTAAACGCGTATGAGGGTCATGAAATCCTCCATGCCACCAACTCTTTCGGTCTCTTTATTTTTCTTTTTGAAAAAATCGAATAATCCCATTTCTTATATTTTAATTTTTGTTATTTCTTATTTCTTTTTTGTTGTTCTTCCAATATACGCTGTTGTTCCTGTTGGAGTGCCTCTAAACGTGCCATCATGCCACTGCGTTTAGCAGGGTTGTTTTTGTTTGCTTCGTAGAATGCCTCCATCTTTTGCAATAATACATCTTCCTTAATGGTTTGTCGCAAGTATATGAAGATGAATACGCTTATAAGTGTCGATAGGAAATAGTAGTAGTTGAGTCCCGACGAGTATTCGTTGAACATAAAGAAGAACATTATAGGCATTATGTACATCATCCAACGCATAATCTTCATCTGTTGCTCCTGCTCGGGTGAGCCACCAACGTTTGGTTGCATCTTCGATGTGTAATATGTGTTTAGTATCTGTGTTACACAGAATAGTAAACAGAAGATGCTTATGTGATTTCCTATTGGCCAGATAGATGTGTTCCAACTTATCAATGCATCGTAAGAAGAGAGGTCGTCGGCCCACAAGAAACTCTGCTGGCGAAGTTCTATGGCATTTGGTACAAAGTTGAATAACGCAATGAATATTGGCATTTGAATGAGCATGGGCAGACATCCTCCCATGGGGCTTGCTCCATATTTAGAGTATAATGCCATAATCTCCTGTTGTTTTTTCATTGCATCCTCCTTTTTGGGGTATTTTGCATTTATTGCATCAATGTGTGGTTTCAAAGCACGCATTTTAGCCGATGACAAATACGATTTATATGTGAAAGGATATACAACGACCTTCACAATCAATGTCAAAAGCAGTAGCACAATGCCCATGTTCAAACCCCAACCGCTGAGCCAATCGAATAGGTACATTATGAAGAAACGGTTAATCCAACGTACAATTGGCCAACCAAAATATATCAATTTCTCGAGTTTGGGGTCTTTGTCATTCCCTTCCTCAAGATAACTGCTTGCCTCTACAAGGTCGCTGTATTTGTTGGGGCCAAAATAGAAATGAATATCTGTACTCTCTTTTCCGCTGGGGTCTAAAGGTAATGTCATTTCGGCAGAACAGTTCTTTAGAAAGCCACGTCCTTCGTTTAATGTGTCGGATACCAATGATACGTTGTCAAATGGAACAGCGGGAACCATTATGCAAGAGAAAAATTGGTTTTTCATTGCAATCCAATCTACCGGCTCCGAAATGTTTTCTTTGTCGTTTGATATTTCGCTCAGATAGTCTGTTCCGTCGTTTTCAAGTTTATATGTGATATTTGAATATCTCTGCTCAAATGTAAATCCTTTCTCTTGCTGACGTATGAGTTGGTCCCAAGTGATGGCAATATCTCGTGTGGAACTTGGGAAAAAGTTCTGCATGTTGTTAGCATCAATCTCCAATTTTACTATGTAGCTGTCGGGGAGCAGTGTATAAGTGAAATCGATATACTTTTCGGCAGATGCAACAAGGCGCATTACAACTCTGTTGCTTGTTACATCAATGGGGGTAAAGTGGAATTTGTCGGTGTTTATGTTCTCTTCTTTACCATCTATTGTGAAGTTGATGTTGTTGCGTACCTCATTTTTACGATGTCCATGTCCTACAGTTATATTGTCGTTGCTGTCGAACAAGGTAATAGGGTTGCCCTGTTGGTTGTTGTAGTCGGCAAGTGTAGCCGAGCATATACGTGCTCCTAATGTCGAAATGCTTACAGCAACTTTTTCGTTTTTGAGTGTAATAAATTCTTCTACTCCATTGCGTGCATTAAAGAATAGGGCAGTGCTGTCCTGCTGCAATAATGCCTGCTCTTTTTCGTACTTTTCAATAGCTTCTATTACGGCTTTTTCCTGCTCGTATTGAACTGCTGCGATAGAGTCTCTTGTACGTTGTTGTGCTGCAATCTGCTCTTGGTTTGGCTTGTTTATGTAGAAATAGCCAACAAAAACCAAAGCAATAAGCACAAATCCTGTTATTGTATTTTTATCCATGATATTTGAGTGTATATCTGTGTATTTATTATGTTTTTGAAAATTTGGATGCAAAGTTAGCAAAAATAAAGGTAATAACTCTGTTTTAACAAATAAAAATAAAACAGTTTTATAATTTATTTTACTTATATGAAAATATGTTTTTATTCCCGATTTTATTATCTTCGCGTCGTGAAATCAAAATAATGAAAACCGAAAGAATGGTTTTCAGGGGGAATTTATATAAATTGGGGAATTATGAATTACAAAAGATTTGTCTCTTTAGTTGTGTTTGTATCGACATTGTTGTCTACAAATGCTCAAAGTAACTTAGATGCAGTTAAACAATACCTTAACATGCGTTTAGACTCCATTGTGGCATCGTGGCAGGAGTGTAATGAAGACTCCATTGAGAGTGGTAGTCGCACAAACCCGACATATTATCGTATGCTCACCCCACCGGTGTTGTATGAATCGACTGTTAAACGTGGATTGCGCCAAGGCTTTGATATGCCATCTGCTACAGTTGGTGGTGAAATTGATATGGATAGCAAAAGAGAGGTCTTGATTGATAAACTACTTTTGGAATTATACAAAGAGAATCCATCTTTGGTTACACAAACCGAAGAACAAATGCGTAGTGTTGTGTCTTCAAAGGAGTTGGCTGCGTATGATAAGGCTCCTGATATAAAAGTCAATACACAAGCTCCTATTTTGGCATCTGAAGATGCAATATCGAGCCTCGAAACAGAATATCGTAAGCCTAACTATTGGCGTACATCGGGCTCTGTTTCATTCGATTTCACTCAAAACTATGTGTCGGGAAACTGGCATGCCGGTGGTGAAAACAATAAGACATTGCTAACTATTTTAAAGTTGCATCTAAATTACGACGATAAGAATAAAATTAAGTTCCTAAATACTTTTGAAGCTCATTTGGGCTTTACAACAGTAAAATCGGATACACTTCATAGCGTAAAAACAAACAACGATATGTTGCGTTTGCAATCAAACTTGGGTTACAATGTTGCCAAAAACTTAGATGTTTCGTTGGATGTTAAGCTACAGACCCAGATGATGCCTAGTTACCCTTCTAATTCTCCCGATTTTGTTTCGAACTTCATGGCTCCCTTTGACGCATCATTCTCTCTCGGTTTGAACTACAATAGAAGCGGTAAGAATTGGAATGCAACACTTTTCTTTGCGCCTTTGTCGTCGTATAACTACAAATTCGTACGTTATGGCTATTTGGCATCTCGTTTTGGTATAAAAGAGGGACGTCAGCACAAAGAGGACTTCGGTACAAAGCTTGTTTTAAAACCCAATGTAAATCTGTCAAAGAATATAACATGGAGTGCTCGCATGGAGTTCTATTCTACATATTCACGTACATTCTTTGAGTGGGAAAATACAATTAACATGCAAATAAATCGTTATCTAAAAGCATCGTTGTTGTTGCACACTCGTTTCGATGATAGCGCTCCCGGGCTCTACAGCGATTCATACGGCTATTGGCAGTTGAAAGAGTACATGACTTTGGGCATTTCTTATCAGTGGTAAAAACGTGCAAACATACTAAATTGTTATAATAAAGATTTGAAATTGTGAGATGATATATAGTACATTTTTAACTACATTGGAAAAGGGAAGTTCGTATCTTGGTTCTTTGTACGATTCAGTTACGCAGAGTTGGAATAGCATTTTCCCAATATCCGACCCTACATGGATTTTCTTTTGGGTGCTATGTATCATTTTGTTTGCTCCTTTGTTATTTAACAAATTGCGTTTGCCACATATTATAGGCATGATTTTGGCCGGTCTTGTAATTGGCCCTAATGGCCTTAATGTTCTTGCACGTGATGACAGTTTTGAACTGTTTGGTAAGGTGGGTCTTTACTACATAATGTTTTTGGCCAGCCTCGAAATTAATTTACAAGATTTAAAACAGGCGCGTGGTGGTGCCATGCTAATTGGTCTTGCTGCTTTTGCTATACCAATTTCTCTGGGCATGTTTACAAACTTGGCTATTCTTGGCTATGGTCTTATAACATCGGTGTTGTTGGCCAGTATGTATGCCTCGTATACGCTTATATCCTATCCAATTGTTGCACGTTATGGTTTGGCGCGTCTGAAATGTGTGAATTTTGTGGTGGGAGGAACTATTATTACCGACACGCTGACTCTCTTTGTCCTAGCTGTTGTTGGTGGTATGTTTAGCGGAGAAACCGATGGTTGGTTCTTTGTTCTGTTGTTGCTGAAACTGATAGTAATATCTCTTGTAATTATCTATCTCTATCCCCGCATAACGCGCTATTTCTTTCGTCGATATAACGATGGAATAATACAATATATCTTTGTTATGGGTCTTTTGTTCCTTGCTGCGGGTATGATGGAACTCGTTGGTATGGAAGGCATATTGGGCGCTTTTATCACCGGTATGGTGCTTAACAGAATGATTCCACACACTTCGCCTCTAATGCGTCGTATCGATTTCGTTGGTAATGCAATATTTATTCCTTATTTCCTTATAGGTGTGGGTATGATGATAAATATTCGTGTACTATTTAATGGTGGTGGCTCGTTGTTGGTTGCGGTGCTAATGGTTCTTACTGCCTTAACCGGTAAATGGATTGCGTCGTGGCTCACACACAAGGTGTATAAAATGTCTTCCGATGAGCAAAGGCTTATGTTTGGTTTGAGTAGTTCGCAGGCTGCGGCAACTTTGGCTGCGGCATTTGTGGGACATGGTATTATTCTTAGCGATGGTTCGCGTTTGTTGAACGACGATGTGTTGAATGGCACAATCCTGCTAATTCTTGTAACCTGTATAGTAAGTTCAATTGTAACAGACAGAGCATCACGAAATTTGGCAGTATCGGGTGCTCTTCCCGACAAACCTGCAAATAAATCTAAAAAGACTTTGTTGGCACTGGCCAACCCCGATATGGTAGACAAACTAATGGATTTGGCTTTGCTCCTGCGTAAAGAGAACTCAAAAATACCTCTTTCTGCGGTAACTGTTGTCCTCGACGAAGATGAAAAAATGATGAGCAGAGGTACTAAAGTTTTGGATACAGCAGCACATATAGCGGCATCGGTGAATGTTCCATTGCTGACAAAGGTTCGTTTGACAACTAACCTTTCTCATGGTATTATACACGAGATGAAAGAGAATGATTATGGCGAATTGATAGTAGGATTCCATCAGAAAGAGACTGCAAACGACACATTTCTAGGAGGTGTGTTGCCAGAATTATTACGAGGTCTGTTTTGTCAGGTTGTTATGGCACGCATCTCTATCCCGCTTAGCACTGTACGCTGTATTCATGTAACATTCCCTGCAAAAGCGGAATTTGAAGCCGGATTTTACCATTGGGTAGAGCAAACAGCACGCATGGCAACAGGGTTGGGATGCAGAATATTATATCATGGTCATCCCGATACAATGGCGTTGATAAAGAATTTTCTCGACGAATTTGGTATAAAGGGCTTGGCTGAATTCTTTGCAACCGATGGCGGAAACGACCTCAAACGATTGTCTAAACAGATACACGATGACCATTTGTTGGTTGTGGTAAGCGCACGTAAAGGCTCTATCTCGTTCCGTCCTTCACTCGACCACATTTTCACCCAATTGCAACGAGACTATCAGAACACAAGTGTGTTGCTGATATATCCCAATGGCTATTCGGTGAGCAGTGAGATGAATTAGTTATGCTTGTCTGTCATTACACATTCAAGTGTTCCACCATCCATTATTTGCTTGTGTGTGATATTTGTCCTATTATGACGCTTTCCATTCAATAGCTTCTTTTTGATATAAAAGTTTTTACGACTTACATCTTGTGCTTTAATGGTGAATGTCTTACCATTATGCAAATGTATGCGTGTCTCGGGGAATAGTGGTGTGCCAATCTCATATTCTCCTCCAACGGGTGTAACGGGGTAGAATCCCATAGCAGAAAATACATACCATGCCGACATTTGACCACAATCTTCATTTCCACATAGCCCGTCGGGAGTGTTGCGGTAAAGGTTGTGCATTACTTGTGCTACATATTTCTGTGTTTTATGTGGTTTCCCTATTTTATTGTATAAATAAATAACATGGTGGCTGGGCTCATTCCCATGAACATATTGTCCAATCATGCCGGTGCTGAATATTGGCAACCCTTCTTTGTCGGTTGGCGAATATGTAAACAAACTGTCGAGTTTCTCTTCAAAACGTTTTTGGCCGGTGAGTCCTATTAATCCTTCGATGTCGTGCTGTACCGACCAAAAATAGTGCCATGCATTGCTCTCACATATATGTTGTGTATATTCATCGGGACAAAAATCGGGTTGAAATTCGCCTTTGCTGTTGCGAGGTTGCATGAATGTTGTATTTGGATTATATACATTGCGATAGTTCTTTGCGCGACGAAAAAACTCTTTTGCTTGTTGCTTCTCTCCCAATGCCTCGGCAAAACGTGCTATACAGTAGTCGTCGAATGCATATTCAAGTGTGCGCGATAGTGCCCAATTATCGGAGTTGTACTCATCGGTTACATCGTATGGTACAAATCCTAAATTCTTATATAGCCCAATCCCGCGATATTCATCGCAGTTCGCTGTTGCTATACAGGCCTGCAGTGCTTTGTGTGCATCAAACCCCTTTATTCCTTTTAAGTATGCATCGACAATAACAGGTACAGCATGATAGCCTATCATCATGTCAGTTTCGCTTCCCCACATGTTCCAAACAGGTAGGCGACCATGTTGCTCGTAGAACGATGTAAATGATTGTATCATATCAGCAACTCGGTCGGGGCAAATGTATGTATACAATGGATGCGCTGCTCTGAACGTATCCCATAACGAAAATGTTGAATAATTTTTCCAATTATTGCTTTTGTGGTTCTTTCCATCTGCACCTCGGTATAGCCCATCTACATCGCAAAAAAGAGTTGGAGCCAACATTGTACGATATAATGCAGTGTAAAAACAGACTCTGTCGTCATGGCTTCCTCCTATCACCTCAATTTTTCCTAATTCTCTGTTCCACATAGCACGTGCTTCGGTACGGTATAGTTCAAAATCGTTGTGTTTGGCTTCGCTTTCCAGATTCTTTGCTGCACCCTCTTTCCCTGTTCCCGATATGGAAGTTATTACAGTCAGTTCTTTCTTTTTATTGAGTGTAAAGTCGAAACGTACAGTGCCGACACATTTATATGGTCGGCTGTTTTTCTCTATAATAGCACTATCTATTTCTATGTTATTGAATGGAGATGAAAAACGTGTTCTAAAATATAATTCTTGATTGCGTGCCCACCCGTCGGAGTAGCGGAACCCTTCTATGGTGCATGAATCTACTACTGCTATGTAGGTTTCTGTTGTTTTGTCCCAATTCATGGATTTGGATAGGTTCAGCAGTACCGTTGCCTCTTTTTGGGGGTATGTATATCGTTGTATGCCACATCGTTCGGTGGCTGTTAGTTCTACAATAATGTCGTAGTCTATAAGGTGAACTTTGTAGTAACCGGCTTCGGCGGTTTCGTCGCTATGCGAAAAACGTGAATGTACTCCAAGTGGAATTTTTCCAATCTTTAAAGGATATGTAACGGGTAGGAAACTAATATCGTATAGGTCGCCCGCTCCTGTACCCGATAGGTGTGTATGGCTAAAGCCGGCAATTGTGCTGTCGGGGTAGAAGTATCCGGCAATTCGGTCCCAGCCCGGTAGACCATTGTCGGGGCTAAGCTGTACCATTCCAAATGGCACTTGTGCACCCGGGTATACGTTCCCTGTGTAGTCGGTCCCAATAAAAGTGTTTACTAAACGTGCGTAGTCCTCTTTACCATCTCGGGCGTTAGCAGTAGTAATCGTAAATATAATAAGTGTAAGTGTAATAAATCTTTTTGGCATTTTTGTTGTTGGTTTTTTGCGAAAATAAGCAAAGTTTTACAACTATACTGTGTTACGATGTTTTATTTTGTTGTTTAATGCTAATATCAATTGAATAAATAAAAAATCCCTGCTACAATTTTGTAGCAGGGAAAACTCAAAGATATTTATAGTCTGTATTATACAACTCCTTGTGCCATCATGGCTTTTGCTACTTTTAAGAAGCCTGCAACGTTTGCTCCTTTTACATAGTCGATGTAGCCATCCTCACATTTTCCATATTTTACACATGCGCTGTGAATGTTGTGCATAATCTCGTGCAATTTCTCATCAACCTTCTTGCTACTCCAATTGAGTTTGTATGAGTTCTGCGACATCTCAAGTCCCGAAACCGATACTCCACCTGCGTTAGACGCTTTTCCGGGAGCATAAAGAATTTTTGCAGCTTGGAATGTGTGAACAGCTTCGGGTGTTGAGGGCATGTTAGCACCTTCTGATACCGCGATAACTCCATTTGCAATAAGTTGTTTCGCATGTTCGCCGTTTATCTCGTTTTGTGTTGCAGAAGGAAGAGCAATATCTGCTTTTTCGCCCCAAGGTTTAGCGTCTGCTACATATTTGCAACCATATTTGTCGGCGTATTCCTTTATACGTCCTCGACGAACATTCTTGAGCTCCATGATGAAATCTAATTTCTCGCGGTCTATTCCGTCTGGGTCGTATATATAGCCGTTAGAATCGCTCATTGTAAGCACCTTACCACCGAGTTGAATAACTTTTTCAACTGTGTATTGTGCAACATTTCCTGAACCCGATACAAGGCATGTCTTGCCTTTGATATCCATGCCACGAGTTTGAAGCATTTCTTGTAAGAAATAGATATTTCCGTATCCGGTTGCTTCGGGACGAATAAGTGAACCACCAAATTCCAATCCTTTGCCAGTGAATACGCCGTTGAACTCGCGTGTCATTTTCTTGTACATGCCGAACATGTAGCCCACTTCGCGACCACCAACGCCAATATCACCGGCGGGAACGTCCATCTCGGGACCTATGTGGCGCCACAATTCTGTAATGAAAGCCTGACAGAAGCGCATTACTTCGCCATCGCTCTTTCCTTTAGGGTCAAAGTCGGAACCACCCTTTGCACCACCCATAGGAAGTGTGGTGAGTGAATTTTTAAATGTTTGCTCAAACGCAAGATATTTTAATATTCCAACATTTACTGATGGGTGAAAACGAATACCGCCTTTATACGGGCCAATAGCGTTGTTGTGCTGTACACGATAACCGGTGTTTACTTGTACTTTTCCTTTATCATCGGTCCATGTTACACGAAATGTAAATATACGATCGGGTATACAAAGACGCTCTATTAGATTGCTGGCTTCAAATTCGGGGTGTTTGTTATACTCCTCTTCGATAGAGTGTAATACTTCTTCTACAGCCTGAAAGTACTCAGGCTCATTGGGAAATCTCTTTTTTAAACTCTCTAATGTTGTTTCTACTTTCATTTTTATAATTTATTTAATAAATTTCTTACTCAATGCAAGGTTTGTTCCCTTGTTTCGCGTGCAAAGATAATGCTTTGCTGAATAAAAATGAAGAAATGAAAGATTTTTTTTTGAAAAAAAAGAAAAATGTTTGTTGAGCGTGGGAAAAAATAGATTTTGTTTTGTTATTATGCTTAAATATAAACTTTTTGTAAAAGTTTGCATTTTTATTCCCCTTTCTATTTATATATAATGTGTATTGTTTAACCCTGTCGCGATTTGTGAAAAAATGTATAAAAAGATGCTTGTTTTTGAATTGTGAACTTTTTATTTATAACTTTGCACTCAATTTGTTGTGCAAAGTGTGGCCTGTTTTTTCATTTTGTCAGCAATATGAATAATGTATTTATGATTAAGAAAAGTTTTCTGTTATTGATTTTGCCTTTGTCGCTTTGTGTCTCTTGTATTCAAGACGAAGCGCCTAATGCCGAGTGTGATATTTTGGCTGTAGAAGAGGCTTGGCTCGAAGAGAATAAAGATATTATAATAGGTACTCCCATTGTACAAAATGATAGAGTGTCTGTTATGTTGAAAATAGGCACCGACCGCACAGCTTTGAATCCTTCCTTTGTGCTTACAGAGGGAGCAACTCTGACAATGGTTTCTGCCACAGGGCAAGAGGTGGATGCAAATGGTGTTGTACGTGATTTTTCTACTCCTCAGGTCTATACTACTCACTCCGAGGATGGGGCGTGGAAGAAAGAGTATAGAGTGTCGTTTGCATACCCTAATATGTTAAACACTCTTTCGTTTGAACATTTTGTGCTTGATGGTGCAAAAAATAAATATTATCGTTGGGTTGAACTAGCCGAAAATAATGTAGATACACTCAACTATTGGGCTAGTGGCAATGCGGGTTTTGCTTTTACAGGCGTAGGTACGACTCCATCGCTATATCCAACCTCTGTTTCAGGAGAAGGAGTAAATGGTAACTGTGTTAAGTTAACAACAAGCGATACCGGACTGATTGCACAACTCAATAAAAAGCCTATAGCGGCAGGTAATATCTTTATAGGTGAGTTTAATAGTGAAAATGCTATGAAAAAACCTCTCGAGGCAACTCGTTTTGGTTTGCAACTTGTGGATAAAAAACCTTCTACACTTTCGGGTTGGTATAAATATACTCCGGGAGAGATATTTACCGATAAAGATAAAAAAGAGGTGGTGGGAATGCGTGATGAATGCTCAATCTATTCTGTTGTGTTCGAGGTAGACCCTAAAGACTTTGTTCCTTTGGATGGTAGTAATATCCTTTCGAGTGAGCGTATTGTTATGGTTGCGCAAGTAGAGAACCCCGGCGAGCCAAAAGATTGGACCTATTTCGAGGCTCCATATAAATTGCGTGAAGGGAAAATTTTTGATAATGAACGCCTTAAGAATAATGGGTATGCAATAACAGTTGTTGCAAGTTCCAGCAAAGCCGGCGATTTCTTTGAGGGTGCTATCGGTAGTACTCTGTATATAGATGAGTTTGCTATTTCGTGGAAGAATGAGTAAAATTTTGGATATGTGTATGAAAAAAATTATATTGACTCTTTTGGCTGTTATTGCAGTTGTTGTAGCAGTTGCAGAAGAAAAAAAAGATGTTACTCAAAAAGAGTGGGTTTTCCGTGTTGCTGCCGGGTATAATCTTGGTGGTACAGCTCCTTTACCTTTGCCCCGTGAAATACGCAGTATAGATGGCTTTAATCCCGGTCTTAATTATGCTCTCGAAGGAAGCGTTCAGAAACGTTTTGTGGGAACGCCATGGGGCGTAATGCTGGGCTTGCGCCTAGAGACAAAAGGAATGGAAACCGATGCAAGGGTAAAAAACTATCACATGGAAGCTGTTAATAGTGATGGCAACGGAAAAGTTGTAGGAGCATGGACCGGTATGGTTAAGACTCGTGTAAAAAACAATTATATTTCGATGCCAATCTTGGCAACGTACTCTATTGGAAACAGGTGGACATTGTCGGCCGGGCCATACATAGCTTGGATGTTTGACGGAGAATTTACAGGAGAGGCCTATGATGGTTATATACGCGACCAAAATCCAACAGGAGAGAAAGCCGAGGTAACAAGCGCGGTATATGATTTTAGTAGCAGTCTCGAGAAATTGCATTATGGCGTGCAAGCCGGTGGTGAGTATCGTGCAACAGAGCGCTTTGCTTTATATGCCAATTTGCAATGGGGGTTGAATGGTATTTTTCCAAACGATTTCGGCAGTGTAACATTCGATCTCTATCCGATATATGCAACATTGGGCTTTGCGTATATGTTCTAAATGAGAATAGTAAACATAAGTATAATAAAAATTAAATTTTAGCGTATGAAGAAATTTTTACTCACAGTGGCTATGGCAACATGTACACTATTTGCTATGGCACAAAAAAACTACACAGACGACCTTGTTGTAACAATTGATGGGGCATCATCTCCGGTGCAGTCTTCTATAATCGAGGTGGTAGACAACGGTGATAACACTTGTACTCTCACTCTTAAAGACTTCTTTTTGAAATCAGGTGGCATTGAAATGCCTATTGGTACTATTGTTCTGACAAACATTCCTGTACAGGCAACAGAGAAAGGATACTCTACAATTGAAACAAATCAGAATATTGTAATTCAACAAGGTTCTTACGTACATGATTGGGTCGGTCCTATGCTTGGCGAGATTCCGGTAGACCTC
Organism: Bacteroidaceae bacterium; assembly: GCA_017522785.1. GTDB lineage: Bacteria > Bacteroidota > Bacteroidia > Bacteroidales > Bacteroidaceae > HGM04593. Next base: position 141,757 of record JAFWYF010000001.1, read on the forward strand.
AAAGGCAAAATGTCAGCAGAGAAACTCTATTGTACAATAGATATTGATATGTCTGGAAGTTTGGGCCAGATAATAGAGGTCGTTTTTGGTAGCGATTTTGTAGAGACATCAATTAATGGCGTTGAAGCAGAGAATGGCGCAGTAGTTGTTTATGATTTGTTGGGTCGTCGTGTTAAAGATGTAGTTACACCCGGTGTCTACATCGTTAATGGAAAGAAAATGATTGTGAAATAACAATACTACACTCTTTGTCTCTATTCTCCACATCTGTAAGGGTGTGGAGAATTTTTATACTATGGGCAATTGTGTCATTTATAGCTGTTTTGAACAGAATAATTTAAAAAGGTTGTTGTAAAAGTTTGATAATTGAAAAAATATCTCTATCTTTGCACCCGCGTTTAGATAAACGAATGTTTAACCAAATTTTTTATTAACTAAAATGAATCAATACGAAACCGTTTTCATTTTAACTCCCGTTTTATCTGATGTTCAGATGAAGGAAGCGGTAGAGAAATTCAAAGGCATTCTCACAGCTGAAGGTGCTGAGATTGTCAATGAAGAGAACTGGGGTCTAAAGAAACTTGCTTACCCCATTGAGAAGAAAACAACCGGATTTTACGTTATGTTTGAGTTCAACGCAGATCCTAAAGTGATTGCAAAACTCGAGTTGCAGTATCGTCGCGATGAGCGCATTATTCGCTCTTTGGTTGTTAAGTTGGATAAATATGCAGCAGAATATGCCGCTAAGAGAAGAAGTTTAAAAGCAAATAAGGAGGATTAATTATGGCACAGACACCTTCAGAAATCAGATATTTGACACCTCCCTCGGTTGATGTCAAGAAAAAGAAATATTGCCGTTTTAAAAAGAACGGAATTAAGTATATCGACTACAAAGATCCTGAATTCTTGAAGAAATTCTTGAACGAGCAGGGTAAGTTGCTTCCCCGTCGCATAACAGGAACCTCTTTGAAATTCCAACGCCGTATAGCACAAGCCGTTAAACGTGCTCGTCACTTGGCTTTGTTGCCTTTTGTTACTGACATGATGAAATAATAAAGGAGGAATAATTATGGAGTTAATACTTAAAGAAGACGTAATCAACTTAGGTTACAAAGACGATATCGTAAAGGTAAAAGACGGTTATGGCCGTAATTATTTGATCCCTACAGGTAAAGCAGTTATAGCAACACCATCTGCAAAGAAAGTTTTGGCAGAGAACTTGAGACAACGTGCTCACAAGTTGGCTAAGATTAAAGCTGATGCAGAAGATTTCGCTAAGAAGTTCGAGGGTGTTTCTCTTACAATTGCAACAAAGGTTAGTGCAACCGGTACTGTATTCGGTTCGGTAGGTGCAATTCAAATTGCAGACGAACTTGCAAAACTTGGTATCGAGGTAGATCGTAAGATTATCTCTGCTGAGTCTGCTAAGGAGGTTGGTAACTACACCGCTACAATCAGATTGCACAAAGAGGTATCTGTAAAGGTTCCTTTTGCAGTTGTTGCTGAGGTAGAGGAGACTGTAGCTGAATAATTTTAGCAATAAATATTCTAAAAAATCAGACTATCATACGATAGTCTGATTTTTTTTGTTCCCTATTTGCAAGAAAATAACCAAAAATATGAACAAAATATTCTCCATGCTGTTTAGTAGATGTAATATACAAGAACTTACATACCGTAAAATTACTTTTTCTTAATCATTCAATTCCCCCAAGCAGCCTTCCGTAGTGATACGCAAGGCTGTTTCTTCTCTCTTTTTATAATAAATTGCTATAATGGTTCATACTTTTGCGATAATTTGGTAACTTCGCCCTGAACGATGTTATAACAATGACAAAATTTCCATTCGTTGTGCTTATTGTTCTATTATCAATACTCATGCAAATAGCATGTGTTGGAAATAGCAGTGGTGTAGAAAATTCTACGCTTGCCGACTCATTGTGTAGCGAACTACGTGAACTTCGTTACGAGAGTGCCGAAAAAGTAGAAAATGTTGCAAACAACATCCTAAAGATTTCAAATGCAAGTAATGAACATGTGGCTATTGCATACAATGCTCTTGCATATTCGGCCTTTATGCGTATGGACTATTTTAAAGCAGATAGTCTATATAAAGAGGTCTTGTTACATGCGGAGTGCGAAGTAGAACGTTTTGTTGCCGATGTCGGAATGATGATGCTGTGCTACAGAACATCTGCGAACCGTGAATTTTTTGATTATCTGACAAGTGCACAAGGTAGAATTAAAAGAATAGAAGAAGAGTTTGAATTCTTGCCTTTAGACGAGAAACAACGCTTTATAAATGCACAAATAGAGAAGGAAATCGTTTCAATTTGTTATTTTGCTAACATAGGTATAGAGCAAGACATGAAAACTGCTCTGGAAAAATTAAAAGAGACAATTCCTATGTTGCACGATATGCCTTTGCGCATATACGCACGCATGATATTGACTATGCAAACCGATATATCCCTTCTTCAACGTGCTGAATCTCTTTTTATGGTGTTGCAACGCTGTAACTCAGCAAATATGTTGTGGTTAAGGGCTAATTGTCGTTTACTACTGGCAATACTATTACGTGATGACAATGCACGTTCGTTAATTGTAAAAGAGATGCCCGAAAGAATTTATATTTCTACCGGGGACTCTTTGCAACTCAAAGATATTCCACTAAATTTTGCTCTTGATGCTGTTGCCGATTTTGAATCTTACGGCGATAACTACATGGCTATAGAGGGGTTGGCCGTTGCTGCATCATGCAATACCCAAATAGGTGAATATGATAGCGCATTGGCTTTGCTGGATAAGGCAATTGGTTATATAAATAATTATTACTCTGTAACCGACTCGTTGCAGATGTTCTCTTTGCATAATGTCTATGATACAGAGATAGAACAATTTGATAACGAAGATGAGATAAATATTGCAGAGTGTCTTTTGAGTGTACGTCGAGAAGCAAGTTGTGCCTATGCAGGTCTTGGCGATAAATATCTATCTGATATAAACAGAAACAGTTATTTGGATTTGTTGAAAACTACTCGTCTGAATAAACAGATGGAGAGTCGTGCGATAGCCGCCGAGGAGAGTGCAAATCGCATGTATATATGGTTCTTAATTGCCATTATAGCTCTTGTAGCTGTTTCTGTCGGTATATATATGCTTAGTGCGGGATGGCGGAAACGCACTGCAAACCATACAGCACATATGAAGTCTCTGCTTCGATTGTGTCGTCATCTAATGACTGCTTTACCGCATGAACTCGAAGACAAAGAGTCGGTCTATCGTGCTGTAGAAAATATTCTTAATCGCGATATGGGCCATTTCTCGGGTAGTACACAGTTTAGAATATGTGATAAAGAATCTTTGCTACAAGATGCTTGTAATATTTTCCCGCTAGAGCGTGTAAGTAGTAATACCAATGAGTATCTTTTGGTGCTATGCAACGAGGAACTATCGGCAGAGAAACGCTCTTTAATAGAACTTGCTCTTCCGTATGTGAGTGTTGCAATAGATGAAGGGCTTAGAATCTCCGAGATTGCAGATGAACAGACCGAAGCAGAGCAACAACGTGTTTCGTATAATTATTATCTTGCAGAACACAAACGTGAGAATATATTAAAACGTGTCTCTTTGTCTATCGTTAGTGGCATGCGTCCATACATGGATAGAATGTTGAATGAGCTGAGCCACCTATCTCGTTCATCCACATGTAGTGATATTGAGCGCCTGCGACTAGAATATATTGCAGAACTAACAGATAAACTCGACGATTACAATACGATATTGGAGCGTTGGATTAAAATGCGTCGAGGAGAATTAAGTCTGCACATAGAAAATTTTGTTCTTGCTGAACTGTTTGAAATTATTGCCAAAGGCGCACAAACATTTGAGTTGAAAGGGATAACACTCGATGTTAAAGATTCTTTTAATGTTGTAAAAGCCGACAAAGCTCTAACGCTATTCATGATAAATACACTTGCCGATAATGCCGGAAAGTTTACATCACCGGGTGGTCGGGTAACCGTAGAAGCTCTTGAAGGAGATGATTACGTGGAAGTCGCAGTTAGTGATACAGGGGTTGGCATAGCACAAGAAGATATCGACCGTATATTGAATGAAAAGGTATATGATGCCTCTCTAATTGGTCGTGAAAATAGTCTGGCAAAGAATAAAGGAGGTGGCTTCGGGCTTATGAACTGTAAAGGTATAATTGATAAATATAGAAAAACTGATGCTCTTTTTGGTGTATGCAGAATGGATATCACAAGCACACAGGGAAAAGGCAGTCGTTTCTCGTTCCGTTTGCCAAAAGGTGTTCTTAGAATATATTCTATATTGTTGTTGATGTTTTTGCCATGCTCATTATTGGCTAATAACCATAATATAGATAATGTAGAGAACCTTGCAGATTCAGTATACCAGTGCAATGTCGATGGACGCTATTCCGATGCTTTGATTTATGCAAAAAACGCATTACACGAACTAAATAACTTTTATCTTGCAACAGTTGGAGCAAATGATACCTTGTGCTTTGAGCAGGGAGCATTTGCTGAGATTAAATGGTGGCGCGATGCTCTCTTTTCCGATTCATTGAAAGAAGAGGTTTTTTACAACCTTCTCGATATACGTAACGAGGTTGCTGTGGCATCATTAGCTTTACAAAACTGGGCCTGCTATCGTTATAATAATGCGATATATGCTCAATTGTATCGTCTTGTGCACGAAGATAAAGGCATTGCTCTTCATTATGAGAAAATGCAAAGTTTAGCCAATAACCGACATATTGCAGTTGTGCTATGCATAACCTTGCTTTTATTGTTGCTCATAGCATATGCGATGTTCTATGTTCGACATGGTGTAGTTGAGCGAATGAATGGGCAATTGGTACAGCAGATGAACAGACGATTGTTGAAGTTGATTAGCGGTCCTAGAATTGACAACAGAGAACTAGCCCAGAGTGTTGCCACAGAGATGCTGTCGGGAATGAGTGAATTGCTACGAATAACAAATGTTTCTGTATTGCTAAAGAATACAAGTGAATCAGTGATAACTTCTGCAGTAGGTGTTGTAGGTGATGTTAATGAGTTATATCTTCTCCGAACATATGAGAATTGTAAACAAACTTCTTACAACGGTGGTTTGTTGCATCTCTTTCCTTTGGTTGCAGTATCGTCGGGTGAGCAGTGTGTGCTGGGTGCCATATCAATAGACACTGAACGCAATTTGACAGAGAATGAGCAGATGACTGTTGAACTTATTATAGGCTATGTTGCTTCGGCAATATATCATTCTTCAATTCGTTTGGCCGGCAAATATCGCACACTGGACGAAATACAGGATGAGTTGGAACGTGTAAAAATGGAAGAAAATCGTTTGCATGTGCAGAATCTTGTTATGGATAACTGTCTATCTGTAATAAAACATGAGACAATATACTATCCGGGTCGTATTCATGAACTTGTCTGTCAATTGCGTAACAACAATCTCGATGAGTTGGTGTGGCGCGAGAAGATAACGGCAATGAAGGAGTTGATGGATTATTATAATTCAATTTTTGGTGTGCTTGCTTCGTGTGCCATGAGACAGCTCGACGATACAGCGTTTAAAGTTTCCTCAATTCCATTAAATACACTATGGAAACATTTGCGGAATTTTGTCGTTAAGCGTGCTACAAAGAGTAATATAGATATTGAACTACAGTGTAAAGATACAACAGCCATAGTGTATGGCGATAAAGACCTTATATCTTTGCTGTTTGAATCGTTACTAAATGGTTTAATGGCTGAACACGTGCCGGGTTCTCTCATTTTACGTGCCGTAGAGGAAAAGGGAGTTGTAAGAGTTGAAATATTAGACAAACGTCGTCATGTGTCTAACGATGAACTTGCAGAACTATTTACTCCATCACGAAATAAACTTGTGGGAGGTGATGTTGTTGGCATGGAATTTCTTGTGGCAAAAGAGATTGTGCGTATGCACGAAGATGTAATGGGTTGGAGAGGTGGCAGAATGGAGGCTCGTGATTCGAATGATGGTGTGGTGTTGTATTTTACCTTGCCACGATTGTAATAAAAAAAGATGCGTATAAGTTATAGCTATGAATAATAAGTTTACAGTAATAATAGTTGAAGATGCAAAATTGGAATTGAAAGGTACAACAGAAATTTTTCGTACTGAAATTCCCGAAGCCGACATAATAGGTGTGGCGATGAGTGAACCCGAAGTCTTCCCGTTGCTAGAAAAGCAGACACCGGATTTGCTATTGCTCGACTTGGGATTAGGTGGCTCTACAACTGTCGGAGTTGAAATTTGTGCCAAAGTAAAAGAGTCCTATCCGCAAGTTAAGGTGCTGATATTTACAGGTGAGTTGCTAAACGAAGAACTATGGGTCGATGTGCTAAATGCCGGAGCCGACGGTATTGTGCTGAAAACAGGCGAACTGCTTACAAAATATGAAATTCATAATGTGATGTCGGGACGTCGATTTGTATTTAATCAGCCCATATTGGAAAAGATTGTTGCACGTTTCTGCGATTCAGTGATGCAAGATGCTACTAGAAGAAAATCGTTGATAGAGTATGAAATTGACCGTTACGATGAGTGCTTCCTAAGACATCTGGCTCTTGGATATACCAAAGAAATGATTGCAAATTTGCGTACAATGCCGTTTGGCGTAAAGTCGTTGGAGAAGCGACAGAGCGACCTCGTTTCGCGTCTTTTCCCCGAAAATGAACAGCGTGGAATTAATGTTACACGTTTGGTAGTAAGAGCAATAGAATTACATATTTTAGATATAAATAATCTCGAAGCAGATGAATAAAAGAACTGCATATTATCTTCCCGCATTGGCTTATATAGTGTTGCTTTTGTTGGTATGGCTGTTGTCGTGGATTATTGGCGTTGTAAATATTGTAGATGATGGCAATTTGATGAATAGTCTAATGACAAGTGAAGGCTTACGGTGGGCTCTACGTAGTTCTGAGCAGAGCCTGAACAATGCACCGTGGGGTACTGCTATGTTTATACTTGTGATATTTGGCTTGCTCGATTGCTCGGGGTTGTTGCGACTTTTTGGCGATATAATATCTTTTCGTACTATATCAGTGAACCGTCGTCGTGCGGCATATATGGCTCTATTGGCTCTATTGCTATATGTTTGCCTTTTGTGTCTTAGTGTTCTCTCTTCATGGCGATTGCTGATGGGTGTTACCGACGATTTCTCATCATCGCCCATTATGCATGGATGGATGTTGTTACTTTTCATGGCAACTCTCTTTGTTTCTGTGATATATGGCTATGTATACGGTAACTTCCGTTCAACAACCGATGTAATTTGTGGAGTAGGGTGTAGTGTCGCTAAATTTATTCCGGCATTATTGGCAATGCTGCCTGCAACAGCGGTTTTGTCGTGTTTGCAATATATGGGTTTACCTGCTTTTTGGGGGTTAAGTGATGTGCACATGGAATATGCAGGAATACTCTTTTATTTGTTGCCATTTCTTTTTGTTGCATTCTTGAATCTGAGAACTGATACTATTAAATAATAGATGCTTGGCATAATTGCCAAGCATCTATTATTTAATCTTTATTGGTATAAGTATCGTTTGATACTCTTCTTTGGAGTCTTTTCGAACTCTTCTTGCATTATGCGTATGGTTGATATATGTTCGTATGATGGTATCTGCTGATTGAGCATCTTGCGAACCTCCTCCATCTTTGCTTCTATACCGTTCTCTTCAATACCAGCCTCTTTTAGAGCGTCGTGGTCGGGGAAAACAAGTCCAATAAATTTCTCTCCCTCCTGTATCACTAACGATTCTGCAACAAAAGGCATCTCATTTAAACGTGCTTCAATCTCTTCGGGATATATATTCTGGCCGTTTGCTCCAAGTAACATGTTTTTGCAACGTCCTTTAATAAATAGATAACCATCCTTGTCTATAATGCCAAGGTCGCCGGTATGATACCAACCCTCTTTGTCCAAAGTCTGTTCTGTTGCTTCGGGGTTTTTGTAATATCCGAGCATTACATTGGGACCACGTACAATAATCTCTCCGGGAACATTCTCGGGGTCATTGCTCAACACTTTTACTTCCATGTTTATTGTTGCTCGTCCGCAACTACCCACCTTAGCCTCTTTCCAGTCGCTGTAACAAATTATTGGAGCGCACTCTGTTGCACCATATCCAACTGTAAATGGGAATTTTAAGCGATGTAGCAGTGCATCGATGTCGCTACTACATGCTGCGCCTCCTGCAATGACTGTTGTTACGTTGCCTCCAAATGCTTTGAGCATGCGTTTGCGTATCTTGCCATAGATAATATTGTTTATTCCCGGTATTTTTGTTGCAATGCGCATAATTGGTTTGTTGAGCTTTGGCAACACACTCTTACGAACAATTTTCTCAATAATAAGAGGTACGGCTATAACTGCAATAGGACGCACCTTGCCAAATGCATCGAAAATAATACGAGGGCTGGGAGTACGTGTCAGGAAATATACTTGCACTCCGCGTGTGAGCTCGTAAAGGAACTCGAATGCCATTCCATACATGTGTGCCATAGGAAGAATTGATAGCATTGTCATACCCGGTTTCATGGGTAAAGCTATTCTACCAAACATCATGTTATTGTATAGCGCACGATAGGGAATAAGTACTCCCTTTGAGAATCCGCTTGTTCCCGATGTGTAGTTTATTATTGCTACCTCCTCGGGAGAGTCTTGGTGATACTTTATATCGGCCGATGTGAACCCATTGGGATAGGCCTCTTTGTATGCTTCCTCAATATTTGTATGTGCCTTGGTGAATTTCTCGTTACGGCTCATGGGCATAGAGAAATCCTCGATACGAATAACAGCTTCGAGTTCGGGCATTTCGTCGTAGTTCAATTGTGAACGATTTGAATCGCTTACAAATAGTAAACGTGAATCGGAATCATTTACAATGTTATGCACATTATCCGATTTGAAATCGTGTAGAATGGGAACAGCTATTGCGCCATAAGTGAAAATAGATAGGAATGATATTCCCCAGTGAGCACTGTTTCTGCCACATACAGCAATGTGGTCGCCGGGTTTTATACCACTATTCTTGTAGAAAAGGTGTAATTTGGCAATTCGGCATGCAATATCTCCGTATGTGTATGAACTACCTTTGTAGTCGGTTAAGGCACTATGCACCCAGTTGTCTTTAAAACTGTCGGCAAATAGCCTAATGAAACTTTGATTGTCAGGCATAGATTGTTTATGTTAGATTGTTAGATTGTTCTTTATGTGATTGTTTGCGATGCGAAGTTAATACTTATTTTGTGAAAATCACAAATAAAAAATAAAATTTTTGCACAAAAAGGGGTGTTTTGTGCAAAAATGTATGTATGTTTACTCAAAATAGGGGTTTTTAGTGGTCATTATATCTCGGGGCTTCCAAAGATATCTGAACCGATACGTATATGGGTACTTCCGTTTGCAATGGCAATTTTATAGTCATCGCTCATGCCTGCCGATATTATACCGAAGCTATCGTCGTCGGCAAAATATTTCAATTTGATTTCGTCGAATAACTGTTTTACTGTGGCAAATTCATTTGTAATTTGTTCGCTATTATCTGTGTTGCTGGCCATACACATAACGCCTCTTAATTCAATGTTATGCATATTACGCCATTCGCCACCTGCAAGCATGGCAAGACACTCGTTGGGGGTGAACCCAAATTTTGTCTCTTCTTGTGCTATATGAATTTGCAGCAAGCATGGAATTTTGCGCCCAACTTTTGCTCCTTGTTTATCTATCTCTTGCAAAAGACGAAGGCTGTCTACACTATGAATAAGGTGAACAAAGGGTGCAATATATTTTATTTTGTTACTTTGAAGATGACCAATGAAATGCCATTTTATGTCATTGGGCAGTTCTTCTCTTTTAATGCGCAGGTCTTGTGCTTTGCTCTCACCAAAATCTCTTTGACCAGCACTGTAGGCAGCCTCAATAGCCTCTTTAGGGTGATATTTGGACACAGCTATTAGTGTTACTCCTTTTGGGAGTAACGCATGTAACTCTTTAATCTTATCTGCAATATCAGCCCTCATAAGGGAAAATATCTACAATGGGACTCTCATTTACAGCAGCAAGGTCGTAGTTCATTATAGAGTCTTCCATGTGTTTTGTAAGACGTTTTACAGCACCTGCTACATCCTCTGCTTTAACCAATATTACAACCGATGTCTTTTTCTCTTTTGCACTTACCTCATCAATAGTGAGCATAACTATTTTACATTTGAACCATTTGTCGGCATTTTCATCATCGGTATTTACAAGCTCATTGTATTTTGTGCGTTCCATCTTGTTAATATCGAATGAGCCTGTTACTTGTGGCTGTAACTCCATAGTAAGTCGTTTTTCAACCTCGGTATATGAGAAAGCCTGAGTCAGATAAACCTCATTTACTTTTGTGTTCAATCCTTTTTCGCCTGCACGTTCGTATGTTACTTTACATTCAAACCAACTAAGTGTCATAATTCTATATTGTTTAATTGTTGTGATGGGAAATTTTTGTTTTTAAATTTCTGCGAAGATAACAAATGAAAACCGTTATTTTCGTTTTTTTTGAAAGAAAACTTCTGTTATAAATGTAAAAAAATATAATTCATCAATAGTATTAAACCATTCATGGTTTTGTTCTTTTGTCGTTTTATGCTATCTTCGCAATCAAAAGAAATTTGATATGGAAAGTTTTCTTGAACTATTGAAGAAAAGGCGCAGTTGTCGTCGCTTTACCGATGAACCGGTAGACGAAAATGCAGTATGTAATATAATGAAAGCGGCATTGATGTCGCCATCGGGACATCGAATAAATCCTTGGGAATTTGTTCTTGTAGAGGATAAAGAGATGCTGAAAAATCTTTCGGTAAGCAAAGTTGCCGGAGCACAATTGCTCGAAGGTGCAGCAATGGCTATTGTTGTAGTTGCCGATACAACCAAAAGCGATGTGTGGGTGGAAGATTGCTCAATTGCAACAATACTCATGCAGTTGGCAGCCGAAGAGATGGGACTCGGTAGTTGTTGGGTACAGATTCGTTTGCGAAAAGATTCAGAAGGTGGTTCTGCCGAACAAAATGTGAAAACATTATTACAGTTGCCTGAGCATTATGCAGTGCTCTCAATTCTGGGAGTAGGGCACAAAGAACGTGAGAGCAAACCGTTTGATGAGGATAAAATGCAGTGGGAAAAGGTGCATGTTGAACGATTCGGAGAAAAATAAAAGAAGAATAGCTCTGGTTGGAGCAGGTAACGTTGCAACATCGCTTGCTTTGGCATTGCAAAATGCAGGGGAAACAATTGTCGCAGTATGGAGTCGTTCGAATGAGTCGGCCATGTTGTTAGGTAAGCGTCTTGAGTGTTCTTTCACTACAGAAGTAGAATTGTTGCCCGATGCCGATATTGTAATAATAACAGTAACAGATACTGCGCTACCTGCTGTTGCTCGTGATGTAGCCAAACACTACCCCAAAGCACTTGTGGTGCACACTGCCGGTAGTATCCCTATGTCTCTTTTGTATGAATCGGGCTTCAAATATTACGGGGTCTTCTATCCAATGCAAACATTCAGTAAGGCACGTATTGTAGATTTTTCAACAGTAAGTCTGTTTGTGGAAGCATGCAATAAAGAGGCGCTTGAAATGTTAAAATCTCTAGCCGGTAAACTTACTGACAAGGTCTACTCAGTTACAAGCGAACAACGGCGCTATCTGCATCTTGCAGCAGTGTTTGCTTGCAATTTTGTAAATGCTTCATATTCTATGGCTGCAGAACTGCTGGAACAGAACGGGTTGCCTTTCGATGCAATGTTGCCACTGATTGACGAGACAGCAAGGAAAGTGCACAATTTGCAACCACGAGACGCGCAAACCGGTCCGGCACAACGCGGAGATAATACCGTAATGTCGCAACAACGTGAATTGCTCGATGAAGATTTTCGTCGGGTATATGATATTATGAGTGAGTATATACAAAAAAACAGACATATATGATAAACTACGATTTAAAAAAGATAAAGGCTATTGTATTCGATGTAGATGGTGTGCTAAGCAAGGAGACAATCCCAATGCATCCAAGTGGAGAACCTATGCGCACTGTTAATATAAAAGATGGATATGCGTTGCAATTGGCTGTTAAAGCGGGGTTGCATATTGCAATTATCACAGGTGCTCGTGTAGAAGCTGTCAGGGTTCGTTATAATGGACTCGGAATAAAAGATGTATATATTGGTGCATCAATCAAAAGAGTCTGTTTCGAAGAATTACTGGAAAAATATAATCTCCAGCCCGATGAGGTGCTTTATATGGGTGATGATATACCCGATTACGAAGTTATGCAAATGTGTGGCTTGCCATGTGCCCCGGCCGATGCAGCAGTGGAAATAAAGGAAATTTCTAAATATATTTCTCCACGTTGTGGTGGCGAAGGTTGTGGACGCGATGTTATAGAGCAGGTTATGCGTGCACAGGGTAAGTGGATGGACAAGGCAAATGCTTTTGGATGGTAATTTAGTTATGCTTGATAATCTAAAAAAATATAAAGTGGTGCTTGCATCGGCTTCGCCACGTCGTCGTGAACTTATGCAAGGGTTGGATATTCCTTTTGAGGTGCGTTCATTACCCGATGTCGATGAGTCTTTTCCACAGGAACTGCAAGGCGGAGATATTCCTCTTTATATTTCCCAAATAAAGGCCAATGCCTATCGTCCATTTATGGACGATGATGAACTTATAATCACAGCCGATACAATTGTTTGGCTCGACGGGACTGCTCTTGGTAAACCAATTGATGAGGAAGATGCACGACGTATGTTGCATAATATGTCGGGTAAGACACACTCGGTTTACACAGGAGTTACAATAACAACCAAAAACGAACAACGTAGTTTTGTGGCATGTTCCGATGTCTTGTTCGCTTCTCTTTCCGATGAGGAAGTAGATTATTATATAAATAAATATTCTCCAATGGATAAGGCCGGTGCTTATGGTGTGCAGGAATGGATTGGATACATAGGAATAGAAAAAATTGAAGGTTCCTATTTTAATGTAATGGGCTTGCCGGTTCAAAGGCTCTATGGCGAACTGAAAAAGATATCTTAAGGAGGCTTGTATTTGCTGTTTTTACAAAAAGTATAGAATTTTCTCGATTTTGATGAAAAAATATATAAAAAAGTGTTGTATTTAAAATGTTTTGTATATATTCGCGACATAAATATAGAAAATAGAATGAAACAAATTTGCAGACATCATCACCACCATTTGCATCCTTTTACATCATAAAGGGTTAGTGCGGTGTGTCTGTATTTTATTGATATATGACGGAAGCCTTCCCTAGAGTGTAAGGTTTCCGTTTTATTTTTTAATAATAAAAACAAAATATATGCTAAGAATTGCAATACAAACAAAAGGGCGTTTGAACGAACAGAGTTTGGGACTTTTGCGAGAAGCAGGAGTTACTATCAGAGAGGAAAAAAGAAAATTCCTTATGCGTGCCGCCGATTTCCCTGTAGAGATTCTCTTTTTGCGTGATGATGATATACCACAAACTGTTTCAATGGGTGCAGCTGATTTGGGAATAGTTGGTTATAACGAGGTTGCAGAGAGAGGCTACAATGTTGAAATTCTGCAAAAATTGGGCTTTGGTGGTTGTCGCATATCGTTGGCTATTCCCAAAACAGAGAAGTACGAGGGACTCTCTTATTTCAATGGTAAACGTATCGCAACATCCTATCCCAATGTCCTGCAACGCTTTTTTGACGAAAAGGGTATCAATGCAAAAATACATACAATAACAGGTTCTGTTGAAATTGCCCCGGCTGCAGGGCTGGCCGATGCTATTTTTGATATAGTATCTTCTGGGGGAACTCTTATATCCAATGGCCTTGTAGAGGTGGAACAGATATTGCAATCGGAGGCAGTGCTCATAGGTACTCCCGGCTTGAGCGAAGAGAAGATGGCAGTAGCACGCCAGTTAATGTCGCGTTTCGAATCTGTGCAAAAAGGGTATGGAAAAAAATATCTGTTACTGAATATTCCAATGTCGGCACTCGATGAGGCTGTAAAAATATTGCCTGCAATGCGTAGCCCGACAGTGATACCGCTTGCACAAAAAGATTGGTGTTCAATGCAAACTGTAGTGGATGAATCTGTTTTGTGGAGTACAATAGAGAAGCTAAAGGCAATAGGTGCCGAGGATATTTTGGTGCTTGCTCTCGAAAAAATAGTATTGTAAGAAACCGTTTCTTAAATATGAAACAGATGATAAAGAGATATATAAATCCGGAACGTAATGAGTGGAAAGCACTTACAGAGCGTTGCTTGTCCGATGATGCCGATATAAAAAATCGTGTTGATGATATAATTGAACAGGTGAAAAATGGTGGCGATGATGCTATTCGTCGTCTGGTTAGTAGTATAGATAATGTGGAACTTGAATCTTTGGAGGTTTCCGAGGAGGAGCGTCGTGAGGCTTTTGAACTCGTACCACAGGAATTGAAGGATGCAATCTCAAAGGCTGTACGAAATATTACGCTTTTTCATGCTGCGCAACGTTTCGAGCCTGTACGTGTTGAAACAGTACCGGGTGTGCTATGTGTTCAACGTGCAGTTCCTATCAAACGGGTTGGTCTTTATGTGCCGGGTGGCACTGCACCTCTTTTTTCAACAGTGCTCATGCTTGCTGTACCGGCAAAGGTCGCAGGTTGCGAAGAGATAATTTTATGTACACCGGCAAACAAAGAGGGCAAGGTTGCTCCTGCAGTGTTGTTTGCCTCTATGGTGTGTGGTGTTCATAGAGTTTTTAAGGTTGGTGGAGCACAGGCTGTAGCGGCTATGGCATACGGTACAGATACAATACCTGCGGTAGATAAAATTTTTGGTCCCGGAAACAGATATGTAACAAAGGCAAAAGAGAGCGTGAGTAGCAAGGTGGCAATTGATATGCCCGCAGGTCCCTCCGAAGTTCTTGTCATGGCCGATGATACAGCAGTTCCCTCTTTTGTGGCAAGCGATTTGTTGTCGCAAGCAGAGCATGGTACCGATTCTCAAGCAATTCTGGTGTGCTCTAGTGAAGAAATTGCAGATGCTGTATCGGCAGAGGTGGCACGTCAAATAGAGCTACTTCCTCGCAAAGAACTTGCCTTGAAGTCATTGGAGAATAGTAGAATAATAGTACTCTCAACTGCCGATGATAGAATAGAGTTTGTAAACTTATATGCTCCTGAACATCTCATTATTTCCACCCATGATGCGTGGGGTGTGTCGGCTCGCATAACAGCTGCCGGTAGTGTGTTTATAGGAAACTACTCCCCTGAGAGTGCCGGTGATTATGCATCGGGAACAAATCATACATTGCCTACATCGGGATGGGCGCGTTCACATAGTGGGGTGAATCTCGATAGTTTTGTGCGAAAAATAACCTATCAGGAATTGACTTCCGAAGGCATGAATTCATTAGGCAAGGTAATTGTTGAGATGGCACGTGCCGAAGGCTTGGATGCTCATGCCAATGCCGCACTTTTAAGAATGGAGAATATAAAAGATGCAAAAGATGAAAATTGAGGATGTATTGCGCTTAGTGCGTAAAAATATATCAGGCTTGGCTCCTTACTCTACAGCACGTGATGAGTATAAAGGGGCTTTAGGTGTTTTTCTGGATGCTAACGAAAATCCCTTTGAGAATGGATATAATCGTTACCCCGACCCTAGGCAACAGAAACTGAAAGAGATAATATCCAATATAAAGTCTGTGCCGGCGGAGCAAATATTTGTGGGCAATGGTAGTGATGAGGCTATAGACTTGTGCTATCGCATCTTTTGTGAGCCTCGTGTAGATAATGTAGTAACCATTTCTCCTACTTACGGAATGTATCGTGTGGCAGCCGATATAAACGATGTTGAGGTACGCGAGGTTGCACTGAACTCCGATTTCTCTTTGCCAATAGAGCAATTGTTGGCAACATGTGATGAACACACGAAGCTAATGTTTGTATGTTCGCCTAACAATCCTTCGGGGAATATTTATCCTATCGAGCAGATAAAACAACTTTTGGATAGCTTTTCGGGTATTCTTGTTGTAGATGAGGCGTATATAGATTTTGCTAATCAGAATAGTGTGGCAACTTTATTATCTGAATACAAAAATCTCATAGTGTTACAGACGCTCTCTAAAGCCTATGGACTTGCCGCACTACGTTTGGGCTTGGCGTTTGCTGATGAATCTGTTATGCAACTGTTTGCAAAGGTGAAATATCCTTATAACATAAATTTGGCAGGAATGGAGCAGGCTGCTGTCTTGTTGAAACGTGATGTTCGTGCCGAAATCGAGAAATTGAAAAATGAGCGTGAACGTCTGTCGGCGGAACTTGTAAATATACCGGGTGTGTTGCATGTGTATCCATCCGATGCAAATTTTATTCTTGTAAAAATAGAGAATGCTCGCGATGTGTATGATTTTTTGATAGCACAACAAATAATAGTACGCGACCGTTCGCATGTGCCGGGTTGCGAAGATTGTCTAAGAATTACAGTTGGAACTCCTGCCGAAAACGAACGTTTGATAGCAGTTATGAAGAACCGAGATAAATAATTTCTATATGAAAAAAGCACTCTTTATAGACCGCGATGGTACGATAATTGTGGAACCTCCTATAACAGAGCAGGTAGATACTCTTGAGCAATTGGAATTTTTGCCGGGAGCAATCGGTGCATTATCCAAAATTGCGGAACTCGATTTTGAGTTGGTATTGGCAAGTAATCAGGATGGTTTGGGTACAAGTAGCTATCCTTTAGAACAGTTTAATGTGATACATAATAAAATGCTATCTACATTATCGGGAGAAGGTGTCTCATTTGCCGACCAACTTATAGACAACCACTATAAAACAGATAATTCGCCTAATCGTAAACCGGGAACAGGCATGTTTGCCAAATATATGAGTGGGGAATATGATTTATCAAACTCCTATGTTATAGGTGATAGATTAACCGATGTTGAGTTGGCTAAGAATCTTGGTACAAAGGCTATTCTCATAACAAGTGATGCACATCGCATCGATGAGATGCGTCTTTTGCCTTATGCCGATGTTTGTGTACTTGCAACAGATAGTTGGCACAAAATTGCAGAGTTCTTGCGTTGTGGCGAGCGTCGAGCTACTGTTGTTCGCAAAACAAAAGAGACTGATATTGAAATAACAATTGACATTGATGGTAAAGGATATTCCGATATTGATACGGGGTTGAATTTTCTCAATCACATGCTGGACCAGATAGTTCATCATGCTGGTGTTTCGCTTATGGTAGAAGCCAAAGGCGATTTACAAGTCGATGAGCATCATACTATGGAAGATGTTGCAATTGTGCTAGGCGAGGCAATAACAAAAGCTTTGGGCAACAAACGTGGTATCGGGCGTTATGGCTTCGTGTTGCCAATGGACGAGAGCAGAGCATTGGTGCTGTTGGACTTCGGAGGCAGAATAGATTTTAGTTGGAATGTGAATTTTACACGTGAGTATGTTGGTGATGTACCAACAGAAATGTTTAGCCACTTCTTCAAATCTTTGGCTGCTGCAATGAATTGTAATTTGCACATAGAGGCAAAAGGTGATAATAACCATCACATAGCCGAAGGAATATTTAAGGCATTTGCACGTGCATTGCGAATGGCTGTCAAGCGTGAGCCGTTTAGTTATGAACTGCCAAGTAGTAAAGGATTGTTATGATTGCAATAATTGATTATGATACAGGCAATTTGCGTTCAGTTTGCAATGCATTGGAACGCATCGGTGCAAAATATTGTGTAACAGATGACGTTGCTGTAATACGTTCTGCCGATAAAGTGCTATTGCCCGGTGTTGGAGAGGCTTCATCGGCAATGAGTAAATTAAAGGAACGTGGCTTGTGTAACGTAATCAAAGAACTTACTCAGCCGGTTTTGGGCATTTGTATTGGAATGCAGTTAATGTGTATGCACAGCGAAGAGGGTGATGTCGATTGTTTAGGTATCTTTCCAACAGGTGTACGTCGTTTTATTGCCGATAGAGAACATGGAGTGAAGGTTCCACACATGGGTTGGAATCGAATAAATAATCTGAAATCTCCACTTTTTAAAGATATCGACGAAGGTGCTTTTGTCTATTTTGTTCACTCCTTTGCTCCCGATGTGTGCGATGAGGCTATTTCGCTCTCATGTAATGGCAGACAATTTGCCTCGGCATTGGCAAAAGGTAATTTTTATGGAACTCAGTTTCACCCCGAAAAGAGCGGTGATGTCGGAGAACAGATATTGAAAAATTTTATTGAACTATGATGGAATTAATACCTGCTATAGATTTAATAGATGGCCGTTGCGTACGTCTTACACAGGGCGATTATGAAAAAACGAAGGTATATAGTGAGAATCCTATCGATATGGCAAAGCGATATGCCGATAGTGGAGTACGTCGTCTGCATGTAGTAGACCTCGATGGCGCAAAAGCTAAAGAACCTTGTAATTTACGCGTTTTGGAACAGATTGCAACAGCAACATCATTGGACATAGAATGGGGTGGTGGCATTAAGAGTACCGATGCTTTGTGTTCTGCTATAAATGCCGGCGCGTCGCGCGTTATATGTGGTAGTGTTGCAGTTGACAATAGAGAACTTTTTGCGCAATGGTTGCAAGAATATGGCTCGCACCGGGTTATCTTGGGTGCCGATGTTCGTAACGGCAAAGTGGCAACTCATGGATGGCTCAAAGATGGTGGGGTAGGCGTAGAGGAACTTGTAGAATCTTTTCTGCCTTGTGGCTTGTCGCAACTCATCTGCACCGATATAACAAAAGATGGTATGATGCAAGGACCCAATTTCCCTTTATACAAGGATTTGCAGGAGCGTTATCCAATGGTGAATGTAACGCTGAGTGGTGGAATCAGCTCCATGAGAGATATTCAGCAGGCGCATGAAATGGGTTTGCGTGCTGTGATAATAGGAAAAGCAATATATGAGGGCTCAATAACTCTTAATGATTTAGAACAATGGTTGCAAAACGTATAATACCATGCCTCGATGTTAAAGATGGGCGCACAGTGAAAGGTGTGAATTTTCTGCAATTGCAAGATGTGGGCGATGCTGTAGAACTTGGGAAACTTTATGCAGAGCAGGGCGCCGATGAACTTGTATATTTGGATATAAGTGCAACTGTCGAAGGACGAAATACTTTTACCTCTCTTGTAGAGTGCATAGCACTTAATATAAACATCCCTTTTACTGTTGGCGGTGGCATATCTACAATTGACGATGCGGCACGTCTGCTAGATGTCGGTGCCGATAAAATATCAATAAATAGCGCTGCGGTACGAAATCCGTCGTTAATTGACGAGATAGCATCTAAGTATGGAAGTCAATTTGTTGTTCTGGCGGTAGATGCAAAAAGCATAGATGGCAAATATTTTATAACAACTCATGGCGGAAGGCAAATGACGGAACGTGAGCTTTTTGAATGGGTACGTGAAGGACAAGAGCGTGGTGCCGGAGAAATTCTTTTGACGTCGATGGACCACGATGGAACTCGTTGTGGCTATCCATGCGAACTATTTGCTGAACTATCGGAACAATTGTCAATCCCAATAATAGCATCAGGTGGCGCAGGTTCTGTTTCGGATATTGTAGATGTTTTGTCTAAAGGACGTGCTGATGCCGCTTTGGCTGCCAGTATATTTCACTATGGTGAGATAACAGTTGGAGAACTAAAAAAGGAATTGATGAAACATGGAATAAATGTGAGAATATAAGAATAATAGTGTCGTAAATAAATAATATGTTGATATGAAATTTTCAGATTTTGATTTATCCAAAAATAGTGATGGTCTGTTGCCTGTTATCGTACAAGATAGTGCAACATTAAAGGTTCTCATGGTTGCATATATGAACGAAGAGGCTTTTGAAAAGAGTGTAACAACCGGAAAAGCAACCTTCTTCAGCCGTTCTCGTGGTACTTTGTGGACAAAAGGAGAAACAAGCGGAAACTATATTGAAATTGTAGCAATGTACCCCGATTGCGATAAAGATACACTTTTGCTCATGGGGAAACCCTATGGGCCTGCATGTCATCGTAACACTGTCAGTTGTTTCGACACCCCAAACAACGAGGGCTTTATAAGAAAATTGCAGGCTGTCATACAGCAACGACATAAAGATATGCCCGAAGGCTCCTACACTACACATCTTTTTAATAAAGGGGTAAATAAAATTGCGCAGAAAGTTGGAGAAGAGGCTGTGGAGACAGTGATAGAGGCAATTGATAACAATAAAGAGCGCTATTTATACGAGGCCAGCGACCTAATATATCATTTGCTGGTGTTAAATGAGCAAATGGGCTTTTCCCTTGCTGACATAGAAGAAGAACTTGCGAAAAGACATAAATAATTTTGTATATGAATAGATTTTCTGTTTCTGTCTTTGCTTTACTACTTATATCTTTCCTTGCTACATGTAAAAGCAACAAAGAGGAAAAGAGCGCAAATCCTTTGTGGGGGTTGTGGTTGCAGGTAGAGCCTGTAACCTCCTCAAAATGTGAGTTGATGTTTAACGAGGACTTTTCGGGCTTTGTTTTCAATGCCGATACTTTAGTAAGTCAAACAACTTGGTCGCACAATGATGTTTTAAAAGTGAATTACTCTGCAAACTCGATACATGGTGTTGTTGAGACAGTAGTTTATGATTGCATTTTGAATGCTGACACTCTTGTTTTGAATGATAAATCCTCGTTAGCCTGTAAACGTTATTTGCGAGTGAAAGAGTAACATGAAAAATGCGTAAAATAATTATTAACATCCTGCTTTTTTTCTTGCCAAAAGTGAATAGGGTGTAAAATTTCTTTTTTATCTTTGCGGTGCAGAATTGTTTTTCTGCACCGTATTGTTTTTAATCTACAAATACACCTAGTGCTATTTGAGACAAATAAAATTTAACTTTTTAATTTATAACACAGTGGCTGACACAAAGTACATTTTTGTAACGGGTGGAGTTGCCTCCTCGTTGGGTAAAGGAGTAATATCTTCGTCTATCGGAAAATTATTGCAGGCAAGAGGGTATAAAATAACAATACAAAAGTTCGACCCATATATAAATGTCGATCCGGGAACACTTAATCCAAATGAACATGGTGAGTGCTACGTAACAATTGACGGTCGTGAAACAGACCTCGACCTTGGACACTACGAGCGTTTTACCGATATAAAAACTACTCGTTGGAATACTTTTACAACAGGACGCATATATCGCGACGTTATAGAGAAAGAGCGTCGTGGCGACTACCTTGGTAAAACAGTACAGGTGGTTCCTCATATCACAGATGAGATTAAACGTAACATGCTTCTAGTTAGCAAGAAAGAGGAACTCGATTTTGTGATAACGGAGATTGGTGGTACAGTAGGAGATATAGAAGGCTTGCCCTACCTCGAGGCTATTCGCCAATTGAAATGGGAACTTGGCAAACGTGCTGTATGTGTGCATCTTACGTATGTTCCCTACCTATCTGCAGCAGGTGAATTAAAAACTAAACCTACCCAGCATAGTGTAAAACAGTTGCAAAGCTTGGGTATACAGCCCGATGTTCTTGTTCTGCGTGCAGAACACCATTTGGATGCTTCACTCATGTGTAAAGTTGCAAGTTTCTGTAATGTTAAGCCCGATTGTGTTGTTCATAGCCCCGATGTTCCCTCAATCTACGAGGTGCCCATTAAGATGCAAGAGCAAGGTCTGGATGCTGCAATTTTGCGTCTCACTGGTATGGAGGTTGGCGAAACTCCGGGCTTAATTCCTTGGCGTACATTCATTGAGCGTCGTAATAAGGCTGAGCGCGTTATAAATATAGGTCTTGTTGGCAAGTACGACCTGCAGGATGCTTATAAGAGTCTCATGGAGAGTCTCTCACAATCGGGAGTTTATCACGATAGCAAAGTGAAATGTCATTTT
Organism: Bacteroidaceae bacterium; assembly: GCA_017522785.1. Classification (GTDB taxonomy): domain Bacteria; phylum Bacteroidota; class Bacteroidia; order Bacteroidales; family Bacteroidaceae; genus HGM04593. The sequence continues at coordinate 163,741 of JAFWYF010000001.1, forward strand.
ATTAATAGCGAGGCTATAAATGATAAGAATGTGGCTGATATGCTTGCAGGCATGGATGGTTATGTTATCTGTCCGGGATTTGGACAGCGTGGTCTTGATGGTAAAATTGCCGCTGCAAAATATTGTCGCGAAAATAACCTCGTTACATTAGGTATTTGCCTCGGTATGCATGTTATGGCAATAGAGTATGCTCGTAATGTTATGGGCTATGCCGATGCAAACTGTCCCGATATCGACGAAAAGACTAAGCATAATGTAGTCGATATGATGGAAGAGGAAAAGGCTATAAGCAATAACGGCGACGTAATGCGTCTTGGTGGTTACGAATGTCAGTTGGTTAAAGGTAGCAAGGCTCATGAAGCTTATGGCACTGATAAGATTGTTGAGCGTCATCGTCATCGTTATGAATTCAATAGTAAGTATATTAAAGAATTTGAAGATGCAGGTATGATGTGTACCGGTTTCAATCCCGAAAGCGGAATAGTTGAAATTATTGAGTTGCCTGCAAACGATTGGTATATAGGTGTTGAGTTCCATCCCGAATATTCAAGTACAGTGCTTCATCCAAGCCCCATTATTATGGATTTCTTGAAGTGTGTAGTTTCTAAAAAAGGATAAATAAGGAACGTATTAGTTTAAATTATATGCGGGAACAGTAGTCAAATGACTATTGTTCCCGCTTAATTTTATAAAGTAATAAGAATTAAGTTTTATTAACTAATAAAATTAGTTATGTAACTATAGAATTTAGTTTATTTGTGGTGTGAACTAAAAATAATAGTTTTATATGAAAGGATTAACAAAACGCGAAGAGGAAATAATGAATCTCTTTTGGAACAAAGGTCCCATGTTTGTGAAGGAACTTATAACCTATTTTGATGAGCCTAAGCCACACTTTAACACTATTTCTACAATAGTGCGTGGTTTGGAAGAAAAAGGTTTTGTGGCTCATAAGGTTTTTGGAAATACATATCAGTATTATGCGGCAGTAGGGGAAAATGAGTATGGTAGAAATACTCTTAAGAGTATTGTAAACAGATACTTTGGCAGTTCATATTTGAATGCTGTTTCTTCTTTGGTTGAAGAAGAGAAAATTTCTCTAGATGAATTAAAAGAACTCATTAAGAAAGTAGAAAATTCTTAATTATAAGCTAATGGAAGCTCTGTTTCTATATCTTATTAAGTCTTCACTAATATTGGCTTTGTCAATGGTGTTGTTTCTGCTATTAATGACAAAGGAGACTTTTCATGGCTTTAATCGTTCTTTAATTCATATAATTTCAGTTTTGTCCTTGGTGTTGCCAATTGTAAATATTGGTATGTACACGCCATTTTCAAAAATTGGAGTTACATTAGAGAATTTATTTGGTATTGGTACCACTACTGCAGATATTTCTGAAGTTGTTATAGATTATAACCAACCATTGATAACATACAATACTGTACATCCCGCAGTTGTTTATGATACATCTGTTTTTGATGCTCTCACTCCTTTTAATTATGCTGCTATAATATACTTTGGTGTAGCTGTAGTTTTGCTGTTACGTCTTGTGTATATGTATATATGCGTAGTTCGCAAGATAAATAGATGTAATCGCGAAATGAATACGTCCTATGAACTGCGAAATGCTGTATTATTAACTCACAACGGAAAGGAGAAGCCTTTCAGTTGGTTTAGGTGGATAGTATGTTCAAAAGAAGACCTTTCCGATGGAGGTCGTGAAATAGTTGCTCACGAAATGGCACATGTGCGTAAAATGCACTCTTTGGATATTCTCTTTGTCGATTTATTGATTATTCTGCAGTGGTTTAATCCAATGGTTTGGATAATGAAGAATGTTCTAAAAGATATTCATGAGTATGAGGCCGATGAAGCTGTCATAGCAGGTGGTGCAGATATAAAACATTATCAACTTTTAATAATAAAAAAAGCCGTTGGCGCAAGGCTCTACTCTATTGCCAACAGCTTTAATCACAGTTTAACTAAAAAACGTATCACTATGATGTGCAAGAAAAAGTCTAATTCGTGGCGATGTGTAAGGGCTTTATACATTGTGCCTATCGCTCTGTTTGTTGCTTGCTCCTTTTCTTCCGAAAAGAAGAATGACAAATCTGGAAACAAAGTTAATGAAAATGTTGCAACAATTGAAGTTTATGTACCTGAAAATGTTGCCGACTCTATTGTTGAGGTGCTTGACATTGTTAATAAACCTGATACTCTTGCCGAGTATCCCGGTGGCACGGTTGCACTTATGAAATATCTGCAAGAGAATGTAAAATATCCAGCGGAGGCTCGTGAACAGAATATGCAAGGAAAGTGCTACGTACAGTTTGTAGTAAAAGGAGATGGTTGCATAGACTGTGTGAATGTAGCACGTAGTAGTGGTTCGCAACTGCTCGATGAAGAGGCTGTTAGAGTGATAAAATCTTTACCCCGATGGAATGCAGCGAAGCACAATGGCAAGGAGGTGAATTCACAATTTACATTGCCTGTTTATTTCAGACTTGCAGGTGGTGAGGCTCCGGCAAAGAAGAGTGAAGTTAAGGATTGCGAAAAAATACCTTCGCAAGCAACTGTGCATGTAAATCTCAATGACAAAGAGATTTATCAGGTAGTAGAGGAGCAACCGCAGTTTGTCGGTGGCACCGCGGGGCTTAATGACTATTTAATTCAGAATATCAGAGTACGCGAAGAGTGGTACAACGATAATTCTTTCAAAAAGGATGCTTTTATCTCCTTGGTTATACATAAGGATGGCTCTATAAGTGAACCTAAGATTTTGATAAGTTCGGGTAATAGCGACTACGATAAAGAACTATTGCGCGTTGTTTCTGAAATGCCTAAATGGAAACCGGGAAAAATGCATGGTGAGCCTGTGTGTGTAAGGCATAATATAGCTGTTTCGCAAAGTTCAATACATTCAAGGTACAATGAACTGCAAAAAAATACAAAGGATACGGTTAAAACAGCGTTACATTTCGTACAGGCGGAACCAACAGAAAATATTCAAGATACTGTAAACGCTGCAGTTATATTCGATAACAATGCAGGACAGCCTCTGTATATCGTAGATGGTGTACATCTAGACAATTATACTGGCAACACTAATGATATAGAGTCAATTACTGTGTTGAAAAGTGATGTGGCAATATCTCTCTATGGTGATAGTGGAAAAGATGGTGCCGTCATTATGACAACAAAGAGAGGTACTGTAGATTCTAAAAAAACTAAGATAAAGGTTGATGTTAGAGTAAAGGATGGTTTTATAAATATAGCATATGCATCTCCTCAAAAAGTAGTTCATAAGAAGATTGAATATACACTAAGCCATATTCCCATTGAGGCTTTTAAATATTACGAAGAGGTCGTATGCTTTTTCAGGCTTAATGTTGATTCGAAAGGTCGTACAAATGCTGTTTCCGACCATAGGATGAATATTAAATATAATTATTCGGAGTATAACGACGAGATGCTTGAATTGCGTGGTGAGTACTCGCGTTTGTTTATGGAAGAGGCTGTGCGCATTGCTGGCACTTTTATTGATACTCTAGACGATAATAGCTATAAGGATGGTGCAGATGTAATGGCCAATGTTCTTTTTCGTATGTGATTTTGGTAATAGCACGAATTTGTGAACATTTTGAACCGTTAGCATATAAATACAGAAAGTGAGTCAAAACATTTGACTCACTTTCTGTATTTATATTATCTGTGCAACTCCTCTAGCAGTTTATACTCCTTCCAAATAGGTTTAAACTGGAATTGGTCTATAGTGCCTCTTGGTACGTAAATTTTTGAATTTATATCGGGTAGTGCCAAATCTGCTCCTATCTCAAAAGGCTTTGTGTGCTTTATATGAAGTTCCTTAATTGCTACACAGTTGGCAAAAGCAAACGATTCTACCTTTCTAATGCTTGTTGGCAGTTCTATCTCTTTTAGCGATACGCATCCATTGAACGCCGCCATTCCTATTATCTCCAGAGAATTGTTGAACTGTACATTTTCTAATCCTGTACATTTACTAAAGGCAAAAGAACCTATTTTCTTGGTACTTGCCGGCAATGATATGCTTTTTAGTGCAGTACATCCTCCAAACATATCTTCGGGTATCTCGTTCAAACAATCGGGTAACTTGGCCTTTTGCAACGATGTGCATAATGATAAAATTCCTGCTTCCAGTTGTGTTATACTCTCCGGAATCTCTATATATTGTAGTGCTGTACAATTGCTGAATGCCAATGATGCAATACTCTCTAAAGTGCGTGGTAACTCTACAGCTGTGAGCGATTGACAATTGAAGAATGTTCCCTCTTCTATCCTTTTTATACTATTTGGAATGGCAATGCTTTCCAGTAAAGCGCATCCTTGAAATGCATATTTGCCAATATATTCTATTCTATCGGGTAACTCTATATTACTTATTCTTTTACAACGTGAGAAAGCCTCTTCTCCTATGCTTTTTAGTGTGTTTGGTAGCACCAATCTGGTTAGTCTATCACAACCCGATAGAGCTTTTCTCCCAATATGCGTTATACTATCTTGTATTATAAGTTCACTTAAAGCACGCTGTTGGACTAGCGCATAGTCGTCGATACTTGTAACATTGTAGCTTATTCCGTTTACATCAATTTTGTTGGGTATAACCAACCTCCCTTTGTATTGGTAGCGGTTGGGTGAGTAGGGCTCTTTGTTCCTGCTATCCCATGTTAATACAGCCTCTCCTTTTTCTGTTATGCGAAAATGGAGTGGTGTGGTGTCGTTGAATACAACGGTAATGAGTGAGTCGTTTACTGTGGTAGATGTCTGCTTAATTGTAGGGACATTACCACATGCCACAAGAAAGAGTGTGGCAAATATAGCTACTATCTGTCGCATTTCTCTTTTGTGAAAATGGTTTTAGCAGTTCATTCCTCCACAGCAATTTATTACCTGTCCGGTAACATACGACGATAGGTCGCTGGCAAGAAATAGTGCAGTATTTGCGACATCTTCGGGTGTTCCTCCACGACGTAAAGGTATTGTCTTGCACCATGCCTCGCGCATCTCTTCCGACAATGCCGATGTCATGTCTGTCTGAATGAATCCCGGTGCAATGCAGTTTACACGTATACCACGAGGCCCCATCTCTTTGGCTACAGATTTTGCAAAACCAATGAGCCCCGCTTTAGAGGCTGAATAGTTACATTGTCCTGCATTGCCACTAACACCAACCACCGACGACATGTTTATGATGCTTCCACAGCGTTGCTTTGCCATTATAGGTACAGTTGCACGTGTGAAATTGAATGCCGATTTAAGGTTGGTTGTTATAACTGCATCCCATTGCTCTTCACTCATGCGCATGAGCAAACCATCTTTTGTTATTCCTGCGTTGTTTACAAGAATGTCTATACGACCGAAATCGGCTATAACTTGTTTTACAACCCCTTCTGTTGCAGAATAGTCTGCTGCATCAGCTGCATATCCTTTGCATTTTACTCCTAGTGCTTCTATGCTGCTTTCAACCTCTTCGGCAGTACCATTTTTCTGACGATAGGTAAATACAATATTAGCACCCTGCTCTGCAAATTTTGTTGCAATAGCACGGCCAATACCACGTGTTGCACCGGTAATCAGTGCTACTTTTCCCTCTAATAGTTTCATATCTTATTCTGTTTTTTGCTTGTTTGGTTATATGTTGCGAAGATAACTATTTTATGCTCTAAACAGTAATTTTTTATGTGAAAATCTATGTTTAAAAATGTCTAAAGTTATTGTTAAAATGCTTTTTTAGCTTTTTTAACCATTTTTGTTTTGTGCTGAAAATCAACCTTTTGCAAGAGCGTATATTACTGATATATAGCAATATACACACTTGCCTGTTTCTTGTTTTTTTAATAAATTTACATCAAGGATATAAATATTATATGTATGAATAAAATTTATTTGGAGCCGGTTAATAAGGCTCGTGATTTAATTGATGGTGTTAAGAAACAGAGTGATTTACTTGCAAAAATAGGTATCTCTATCGATGTCGATTTATTGTCGAAAATGTGTCGGGATTTAGAGGACGCCGGTAGTGCTCAAGACAAAATAGAAGCCGAATTGAAGGTTGCACGCGAAAATGCTCATCGTTGTTTGGAATTATTAAAAACTGCCTACAACTCTTCTAAAGCACCTATTAAACAAAATTTTGCTCCCGAAACATGGCAATCTTTCGGCTTGGCAGATAAGAAATAATAAAATGGTTGGAACATTCCAACCATTTTATTATTTCTCTATGCTTATAACCTTTTCGGCAAATTCAAAATCTTCGGGATAATCAATGTCTATACCTTCAATGGTATCTACGATTGCCATATAGGGGCTGTTGCCCACTCGTTGATGATGTTCGCACCACACCTCGCGACGGAAAATGTAGAATGCGCTTGTCTCTACATATATTGGTTCTATGGTTTGTGTACGAGGAATCTCTTTCAAATTGTAATTTAAAGGTTTGCCGTTGAACCAAGTGAATGTTCTAATCTGCTGAGCCGAGAATGCAGAATCGTGTTCACTCGACAAAACTTTTTCAATGGCATTACCCACTGTTTCGGCCTTTATAAATGGTGATGTGGTGTGTGCAAGCATGTAAACATCGGCATTGACTTCCTTTACAAAAGCGTCGTATATATCCTGTCCCAATGTCTCATCGCTGTCAAGCGATGTGTCTCTCTTTAGAAACTTAACTCCTTTGGGCAGGTAGGGTATTATGCTCTCCTGACTGCAATATACATACACTTCGGATATTTGAGAAACCTTTGTGAGGGTTTCCAAAATATAACTTAGCAGTGGCTTGTTGCCTAACTGCTTAAGGTTTTTGCCAACTACTCGTTTGCTGTTGAGCCTTATGGGTACGAACGCAACTACTTTCATCTGTTTCTGTTATAAGCAACTGAATGCGTCGATAACACCTACAAATTGTTTTTCGGAGTTCACTACAATGAGCGAGTGAATATTATGTTTACGCATAATCTGCTCGGCTTGTGTGAGCTTTGCTGTCTCCTGTATGGTTTGAGGGTTATGACTCATTAAATCCTTCGCTGTCAATTCAAAGAAGTGCTCTTGGTCGCGTTGCATTGCACGACGAATATCGCCATCGGTTACAACACCAAGAATCTCTCCGTTCTCTATAACAACTGCAATTCCCATTTTGGTGCTACTAATTTGCATTAGAGCATCGCTAATCTTCGATTCACGTGTTATGATAGGCAGGTTTGTGCTAATCATGGAGTCTTTTACACGTGATAGCAAACGACGCCCAAGTGCTCCTCCCGGGTGGAACTGTGCAAAGTCCGATGCTTTAAATTTGTATACGGTCATCAATGCACATGCTATTGCATCGCCCATTGCAAGTGTTGCTGTTGTCGATGATGTGGGAGCAAGGTTCAAAGGACATGCTTCGCGTTCAACCGAAACATTCAAGTGGCAATTAGAGTATTTTGCCAAAAGCGACTGGGGGTTACCCGACATAGATATAATAGGTATATTACGCTCGGTTAGCAATGGAATGAAACGTAATAGTTCGTCGGTTTGTCCCGAGTTTGATATTGCGAGCACAACGTCTCCTTCTGTAAACATACCGAGGTCGCCATGAAATGCATCAAGAGGATTTACAAAGAATGATGGTGTTCCGGTACTTGCCAATGTAGACGCTATTTTTGCACCTATATGTCCCGATTTTCCTACCCCGGTAACAATGAGTTTTCCTTTGCTCTCTTTAATAATCTCTATTGCTTTTGTGAAATTTTCATCTAGTTTGGGAATAAGGTTCAGAATTGCTTCTGCTTCATCCTTAAAACATTTTATTGCTACACTTAATACGTCTTCCATATTGTGTTTCTCTTTTTTATTATTTAAATGCTTTTTTAGAGGGTGTTAAAAATCGTTTGCCTCTAAAAATGTACTAATTTAAATAGGTACTTTTCGCATTATACAATATTGTCGGTGGCGAAGATAGTATAAAAATACAAAACAGACAAATTGTGAATGGGTTCTTCTTAATTTAGGTGTGGATTTTCTATAAACGAAAGGTGGTGATTTATTGACCTATTATCACATTTTATACTTTTAGGAATATCTTTTGTTTGAACAGAACAGCCATTATGCAAAATAGAATTACGCTGTTCCCGGTCGTTAGTAGTAGGGGATACCAATCGCCAATGTATTGCTCTGCTCCATGACAAAGCGACGAAACAATACTTCTGAAATTTATTACCTCTCCAAGCATGTAGGCCGTTATGGCATTACAACCATAAAACTGCAACCATTGCAATCCTTTTTTGTGCCCTTTGACATCTATCCACCAATAGAATATTGCAAGCAGTGCAAAGCACCAACCTGCACTGTAAATAGTCATGCTTCCACTCCAAATACGTTTAATAATCGGATGCCACATGCCCCAGATACTTCCAAGAATAATAAACGATATTCCAATTAGCAATAGAGTAACGGCTGTTTTATTACGGTTGTTGTTGCCTCTTTTTATTATCTCTCCGGCAATACTGCCCAATGCAACGGTGCAACAGAATGTTATGCTACTCCACACCCAAGTATAATCGTACCATTGTGCCACTTGCCATGTGCCGTCGGTGGCCAAAAAACTTTGGTCTCTAAAGCGGCCTAGCACTAAATTATCAACCTCTGCTGCAAAATTGCCATGCTGGCTCCAATCGCCAAACAGAACCATTGGTATAGTATATATTATTAGCAGAAGAATAATTGCCATAATCTGCATGCGTGGTTTCAGATAAACTACCAATGGCACTGTGAGCAAGTATCCTATGGCTATTGCTTGCAGGGTATTGCTGTATAGATATACAGCGTTTGGGTTTAACGAAAGAATGTTGCCCTGTACAATCATTCCGAATAGCCATAGCAGAAGCACACGCTTTAGCACTCGTTTCCACAATGCAATGTTGCTATGCTGTCTCAAATATTTAGGTAATGAGAATGGCATTGTAACACCCGACATGAACAGGAATAGAGGCATAACCAAGTCCCATGCGGTGAATCCTTTCCACTGTACATGGTCTAATTGATAGAGCAGTGTGCTGTTTAGTGCCGAACTATCGAGCGTGATAAGAAATTGACGCAATATGGGCTGTAGGCCGACAAGCATGAATAGGTCGAAACCACGTAATATATCTAATGATAGTAATCTTTTATTCTCTGCCATGAATGTGCTATTTTTTGCGAAGATACGAAATACTTTAAAAAACAGCTTTATTTTATGCATGCATCTGTGCTTTTTTGTGGAATTTGAAGTATGTTTGCATCTATGAATATAGAACCAATAGCATATTTCCGTAGTTCCTTCCCCACTAAATTTGGTATTCCGCGCCAGAGTGGCATAGTCGATGAACTTTGTGGAACAATTGTCTTTGAACCAAAGTACCGTAATCCCGATGCGTTGCGTGGTTTGGATGGGTTCGATTATCTATGGCTCATTTGGGAGTTTTCTGCAAATAAGAAAGAGGGCAATGCAGGTTGGCATCCAACAGTGCGTCCACCGTTGTTGGGTGGTAACAAGGCTATGGGTGTTTTTGCAACACGCTCTCCTTTTCGCCCAAATGCTTTAGGGCTGTCGTCTGTAAAAATAGAAAGTATTGAGGAGACTATTGCTGATGGTGTCGTTATACATGTGCGAGGTGCCGACTTAATGGACGGTACCCCTATATTCGATATAAAACCATATATTGCTTATGCCGACTCGCATCCCGATGCTCACAGTGGCTTTGTCGACGAAAAACCATGGCAACCTCTTGTTGTGAATATACCATCCGAAATTTGTAGCCAACTCCCCGAAGCCCTTCTCTCGGCTTTGAAAAAGGTGCTGGAGCTCGACCCACGTCCTCAATATCATAACGACCCTGAAAAGGTGTACGGTATGCCTTTCGAAGCCTACGATGTGCAGTTCAGAGTCTCAGCAGAAAATGTGCTTACCGTTGTTGCTCTCCACCACTTATAAGATAGTTGGCTATTGCTTCGTATGCCGGTAAGGACAATGGGTCTATCTCCAAATTACCGGAGTGATAGGTAGATGCCAAACGCACTATTACCATTTCGGCTGCAGGGTCAATGTATATTGCCTGTCCATGTACCCCACGTGCCATGTATGCTCCATGACTGTTTTCGGTAATCCACCACATATTGCGGTAGCTCCAACCTCTAAGACTTTTCCCATATACCGATTTAGCAAAAGCCTCTTTGTTTCCGCCATTTATTATATCTTCTATGGCTTTCCGAGGAATAATTTGCTTTCCATGCCACATGCCACCACAACGCATCATCTCGCCAAAACGTGCTAAATCGCGTAACCCGGCATCGAGCCCGCCACCTGCAAAAGGAATTCCTAGTGCATCCACTTGGTAATAGGCATCCTGCTCCATTCCCAATCTGCTCCATATCCTTTCGGTAAGCTGTTCTGCAACAGATTTTCCTGTAACAATGGAAATTATCCATCCCAACACTTCGGCATTCACTGTCTTGTAACCGAAGATATTACCATGTCCGCTATCCTGCAGTATTGTTGGAAGATAATCGTAATAACCTTGTGGTGTGCCTTTGGGGTGCTCTATCATGGGGTTGCCTGCAACCGAGAATTTCCATATCTCGGCATTGGGGTTGTTGTAATCCTCGCTATATCTTATTGCTGTTGTCATGTCCATTACTTCACGCACCGTAGCATTGCCAAAACCGCTGTTTGCAAGTTGCGGAATATAGTCGCCAACTAATTTATGCGGGTCTAATTTGCCCTCTGCTACCAATATAGATGCAAGTGTTCCTGTAAACGATTTTGTTACCGACATCACTGCATGCACCCTCTCGGGTGTAAGTTCTCCAAAATATTTTTCATATACGACATCTCCACGATGCAGAACAATTATGCCATCGGTATAATTAAGGTCGAGCGACTTACGCCAAGTGATAGCCTCTTTCTCTCCTGTCGGAATAAATTTTATACTATCGATATTGTTGTTCGGTTTATATCGGAACATGATAGGTTGTTGTTTGTTCCCTCGTGGCACATTCACTGTTGGCATGAATTCCCGCATGTGCACAACGCTGTAGCGAATTGCCGGAAACTGAAAAAATGAACCGTCGCGTGCGTTTATACGCTTGTCAATAGAGGGTGGAAAACCTTGCATGTAACAGGTTTTCATTGGGTTCGACTCTTGTGCATCGGGGATGCTGATTTGCGCTGTCGCTGTTCCTGCAAACATAGTTAAGTAGATAAAAAACTTTCTATACATAATTATACCCTTCAAAAGAGAAACTTCATTGACTCTCTTTTGAAGGGTATAACAAACGACACAGCTATTTGTTTGTATCTAAATGTCGTCTATGTGTTAAATTATTTTTTACTTTTCTTTAATCCTTGATATGTAAGATATGCTACAATAAACACACCCAAAGCAATGAACACGTAACCAATCTCGTGGCTATACTGTGTTACTTTTTCTTGCAGTTGGTCTTCGGGTACAATGCCATTTAAATACCATCCTATTGTAGCCAATATAGTGTTCCATATACCGGCACCCAACGTTGTGTAAAAAAGGAATGTCCCTAGGTTCATACGTGCCAATCCTGCAGGGATAGAAATCAATTGGCGAACAGCCGGTATCAATCGTCCAATGAATGTCGATAGTGCACCGCGTTTTTCGAAATACTCTTCGGCATGTTTAACCTTTGCTTCGTCTATAAGACAAATATGTCCCATACGGCTGTTTGCAAACTTGTATACAATAGGTCGTCCCAACCATTTGGCAAGGTAATAGTTTATGAGTGCGCCAATGTTCGCTCCAATAGTAGCAAATATTATCACTAAAAAGATGTTCATTTCGCCCGATGCAGCTTTGTATGCGGCGGGGGGAACAACAATCTCCGACGGAAAAGGTATGAATGAACTCTCAATAGTCATCAATAGTGTAATAGTCCAGTAGTTGAGATGCTCTAAACACCATTCGATAAAGGCCAATGATTCCATAATCTGTTTTTTCGTATTATTGTTGCAAAGATAGTGCAAAAAAACGAGATAGCCGTAATTGTTCCTCTATATTATGCAGTGGGTTGTTCATAACAAAAATGCTACAGCATGCTTTTTTTGCGATATCCTCCCTCTTTCAGTCTGTTCTTTACCTTATTATATTTTATCTTCAAAATCTCTTGCAGGAACGGATCGATAGACATGCTCTCCTTTTTCTTTACCTGCTCGTCAAATGGAGGAATAATGTATGCCTTTTCGCGCAACAGTGCCTCGTAGAATGCTTTAAGTGTGGGGCCTGTAATCTTTTCCGATATGTGCGATGCCGCTATGTAGCTGAAACTGCTTTCGCATTTACGGGCATAATCGATAATCTCATCTTCGTAACTATCGAAAAATGGAGGAATCGTTGTTTCAATATCGGGATGATAAATGTTAGCACGGGTAATTTTAATGAGGCTCATACGCTCTGCCAAGAATTTTATGTACGCCTCATTACGTTCTTTAGAATACGGTGTGGCATTTTCTCTGTTGTTCTTTGTACTTTTCTTACCGAAAATTCTTTTGAAAAAATCTGAAAACATAGTAATAGGTTTTTAGTATATAAAAATAGGTTTATGGTCTATTACCAATACATTGCCATACATGCCAATACTATACACTAAATAAAGCCGACACCTTACAGTGTAATAATTTGCAAATTGCAGCGGATAGTTTAATTTTTATGTTTGGCGAATTTTACTGGTAACCCCTTGCAATATGTAAACACTTAATATGTCTGTTTCAATTCTTTTTTCTTCTTTTTTTTAAGATTATTTAACAGTTAACAACCCTTTATCCTTTATCATATCTTGCAAAGATACTCTTTTTTTAAGTTAAACAATAATAGAAATGTGAACTTAATTCATAGATAACATCACTTTTGCGTTAGACTTTTTACAGTCTTCTATATTCAGGATATTGTATAACATAAAACTCAATCAGAATTATGACAAGTATTAAGGTAAAGTTCAGAGCATCTAAAAACAAGCAAAAAGCAGGAACTATCTATTATCAGATTATTCACAACAGGGTTGTTCGCCAGCAAAAAACCGATTATTATCTTTTTGCACACGAATGGGATGATAATAAAGGTGTTGTTGTAATTACCAACGGCGAGCGTCTTGTCTATTTACAATCTATTCAGCAGCGAATTGGTTTCGACATAAAACGATTACAAGAAATTATTCTCAAATTAGAGAGCAGACAACAACGGTATACGGTAGATGATGTCATTGATATGTTTCGCCATTCGCTCATAGAAAAGTCTCTGTTTAATTTTATGCATGAAGTTATTGTTCAACTGCAGCAGATGGGGCGTTTGCGAACATCGGAAACATACAGAGCCACACTACGTAGTTTTATGCACTTTCGTGAGAACAGCGATATCTTTTTAGACGAGTTCACACCCGATTTAATGATTATGTACGAAGCCTATCTGCATAATCGTGGGTTAATAAAGAACAGTACATCGTTCTATATGCGAATACTGCGTGCAGTATATAATCGTGCAGTAGAGAAGGGGATTGTAGATAATCAATATCCGTTTAAGCATGTGTATACCGGTATAGACAAGACCGTAAAACGTGCTATCTCACTCAGAGTAATCAAGCAGATAAAGAAACTCGATTTATCATCTCAACCCTCATTGTGCTTTGCTCGCGATATGTTTCTATTCTCGTTCTACACACGTGGAATGTCATTTATCGACATGGCCTATCTTAGAAAGAAAGACCTTTGTCAAGGCGTATTGTCCTACCGTCGACGTAAAACCGGTCAGCAACTATTTATAAAGTGGGAGAGGTGCATGCAGACAATTGTTACAAGATACAATGTGCCACAGTCGGAGTATCTGCTACCTATTATAAAACCGCAGAATGGCGATGAACGAAGGCAGTATCAAAATGCAATGTATCAGGTAAATCGTAAACTTAAAATAATAGGTAAAATGGTAAATCTGCAACAACCGCTCACTCTCTATGCCGCACGCCACTCGTGGGCTAGTATTGCAAAAAATAATAATATTCCAATATCGGTAATCAGCAAGGGAATGGGGCACGACTCCGAGATGACGACACAAATTTATTTGGCTTCACTCGACAGCGCTGTAGTGGATAGGGCAAATAGCATGATTATCAGGTTGCTTTAGTGAGAGCCTATGATTAAAGAAACGATATCCTTTGCTTTCTAGTTTAGAATAAGAGATTGTCTGAATTTATATCCTTGAAATTTTATTTGTGCAGTATGATTATTTTATTTGAGAGAAATTTAAACAGTTTCTAATTTCCTTTTATAAAATATTATTGATAGATTTACTTGCTATTTCTACTCTATTTTACAAAAGTGCATAATATGAATATTTGGAACAAGCAGTGTGCCGGTAAAGTACAAAGGGAGCATAACGCAATGAGGCTCTATTCTGAACTATCCAAAATAGATTTTACAAAATATGGGTATAGGACAGAGGATAAGGGCGATGATATCTACATTATTCAACAGTCTATTGGTGGGTGGTGGAAACAGCGTTATTTAATTGACAAAAGACGGCATTGTGCATACGAAATTATGGATAGTGGAATGAATTTTGTCCATTTTACTGCCGATGATATAGATTGGGATAGTCTCAAGAATCTATCTGACAGGGTCAAAATGCGTGCTCGTAATTTATCGGTAATCTATCCTACATTTGTCGGTAGTTTTCAGTATGATGTTGCTGAAGTCTCTTGGCAACTTAATCCGGACGGACGCTATTTTATGGATTCCGACGGCTATGGTATGACCGACGACGAAGAGGTAACACTCTATGGCTTCATAGACCGGGAGATGAATGTTTTAGTTAAGTTTCAATTTATTGAAAACGGTAGCAGGGATTTAAACAGATTACGGCGGGAGGCCGAAGCGAAAAAAGGGATTGCGACATCGAAGATATGTTTTCCGCACCCGATAAGAGGCGATTTTGAGTCGTTACAGGATGCTTATGATATGTTGTACCGTCGTGCTTTTGGTTGGAACGACAATACTCTCTTTGAAATTGTAAGATGTAACACCCGCTTTCGTAATCATTTCCGTAAATATGGTTCGTATGCTTTAATGGCAATGATTTTGCAAGATGAGTGCCTATTGACAATGAACAAGGCTTCTATGACACACCTTTTAAAGGCTGCGATTCATTGGCCCATTGCTCCCTATGATATACAATGCTATAATGTATGTGATAGAATAACTGTTCTCGGGCACACTTTTAATGGATTGGAAGATATAAATAGGCATGTAGAGATTGTCGGTAGCAAGCAATCCGAAACTCTTCATTGTACTCCGATAAAGGATGCATTGCAAGGTGGGGATGTTCACGTAGGAAAATTTTATGAGCCTTATCCGCGATACGATAATAGCAACTGTGGCGAAAAATATTGTTTTGTGAACTACATCTTTAGAACAGAGCCTATCACTGAAACGGATATGGTTAATGCATACGACTCGATACGTTGTGGCTCCAATTTTTGCATGGTAAGCGAGGAAATTCCTACTGAGCTATTGCCACTTCTCTATTGTAATGGTGGTAATTACATGTTTTATGCGTCGTGGAATGATGCACGAGGCCTGTTTGATGCAGTTGATGAACAGCAGGATACTGACGATGATATCAAAAAGAAAAGTATGTTCACCGCATCAAAATAAAAGTTTATAAAGAAAATAAAAACTTTATGTGATGACATTTATCCTTATAAAAAATTTGGAGCAACCGAGAGGTTGCTCCAAATTTAGTTTAGTGTATATTGAGTTATTACTCTTCCACAGCAGCCTGAGCGGCAGCAAGACGTGCGATGGGCACGCGGAAGGGTGAACAACTTACGTAGTTCAAACCTGTTCTGTGGCAGAACTTAACTGACTCGGGCTCACCACCATGCTCACCGCAAATACCGCATTTGAGGTTTGCATTTACACCGCGACCTTTGCTTGTTGCCATTTCAACGAGCTGGCCAACACCTGTTTGGTCAAGAACTTGGAATGGGTCGTTCTTCAAAATCTTCTTCTTCAAGTAGATGGGGAGGAACGAGTTCACGTCGTCGCGTGAGTAACCGAATGTCATCTGTGTAAGGTCGTTTGTACCGAATGAGAAGAACTCTGCTTGTTGTGCAATCTGGTCTGCTGTGAGAGCTGCACGAGGTATCTCAATCATAGTACCAATCTTGTACTCTACGCTGTCGCCAGCCTCTGCAAAGAGTGCATCTGCTGCTTCAACGATAGCTTTCTTCTGCTCCTCGAACTCGGTGATGATACCTACTAGAGGAACCATAATCTCGGGATATACTGCGATACCCTCTTTTTTCAACTCGAGAGCTGCGCCAAGGATAGCACGTGTCTGCATCTTTGTAATCTCGGGATATGTGTTACCAAGACGGCAACCACGATGACCCAACATGGGGTTGAACTCCTCGAGTGCTTTTACGCGGCGCTGAACAGACTCAACGGTCTTGCCCATAGCCTCTGCCAACATCTGCTGACCTTTAGCCTCGTGGGGAACGAACTCGTGGAGAGGGGGATCGAGAAGACGTACTGTAACGGGAAGGCCTGCCATTGCGCGGAAGATACCAACGAAGTCTGCCTTTTGGAAGGGGAGTAGTTTGTCGAGTGCAATTTGACGCTCTTTCAAAGTCTCTGCGAGAATCATCTCACGCATTGCCTTAATTTTCTCACCCTCGAAGAACATGTGCTCTGTACGGCAAAGACCGATACCTGTTGCACCAAAGTTGCGAGCAACTTCTGCATCGTGAGGTGTGTCGGCATTTGTGCGCACTGCAAGACGAGCATATTTGTTGCAAATCTCCATCAGCTCTGCGAAGTCGCCACTAAGCTCGGGAGCCTTTGTCTCAACTTTACCCTCGATAACTTGTCCTGTAGAACCGTTCAATGAGATGTAGTCGCCCTCATTCAATACAAGACCGTCTACTGTAACTGTACGTTTCTTGTAGTCGATAACCAATGTGCCTGCACCCGATACACAGCACTTACCCATACCACGAGCAACAACGGCTGCGTGAGAGGTCATACCACCACGAGCGGTAAGAATACCCTGAGCGGCTGCCATACCTGCGAGGTCCTCGGGAGAGGTCTCAATACGTACAAGAACAACTTTCTTGCCATCCTCAGCCCATTTAGCTGCATCTTCTGCAAAGAATACGATGCGACCTGTTGCAGCACCGGGAGATGCGGGAAGACCATTTGCGATAACCTTAGCCTTTGCAAGAGCTGCTGTGTCGAATACGGGGTGGAGAAGCTCGTTGAGTTTCTCTGGCTCCATACGTTTCAAAACAGTCTTGTCATCGATGATACCGTCGCGGTAGAGGTCCATTGCAATCTTAACCATTGCTGCACCTGTACGTTTACCGTTACGTGTCTGCAAGAACCAGAGTTTGCCCTCTTGTACGGTGAACTCCATATCCTGCATATCTTTGTAGTGGTCCTCGAGACGTGTCTGTATTGCATCGAGCTCTTTGTAGATTTCGGGCATAGCCTCTTCCATTGAAGGATATTTGCTTGCACGCTCCTCTTCGCTGATGTTCTGCAATGCAGCCCAACGCTGTGAACCAATCTTTGTAATCTGTTGAGGTGTACGAATACCGGCAACAACGTCCTCACCCTGTGCGTTGATAAGATACTCTCCGTTGAAGAGGTTCTCACCTGTTGCAGCGTCGCGAGAGAAGCATACACCTGTTGCAGATGTTTCGCCCATGTTACCAAATACCATTGCTTGTACCGATACTGCTGTTCCCCACTCATCGGGAATTTTCTCCATACGACGATAGAGGATAGCACGCTCGTTGTTCCAAGACTCGAATACTGCGCAGATAGCGCCCCAAAGTTGCTCGTAAGCGTCGGTGGGGAAGTCTTTGCCTGTTTGAGCCTTAACAGCAGCCTTGAACTCAGAAACAAGACGTTTAAGTGCATCAACACTCAAATCTTTGTCGAGAACAACGCCTTCTTCGTGTTTAACTTTCTCGATGATAGCCTCGAATGGGTCAATCTCCTCTTTGCTTGTAGGCTTCATACCCAAAACAACGTCTCCGTACATCTGTACGAAACGGCGGTAAGAGTCCCATGCAAATTTGGGGTTGCCGGTCTTTTCAGAGAGACCTTCTACTACGATGTCGTTGAGACCAAGGTTGAGGATGGTATCCATCATACCGGGCATAGATGCACGAGCACCTGAACGAACCGAAACAAGAAGAGGGTTCTTAGGATCTCCGAATGTAGAGTTCATCAATTTCTCTACGTGATTAACGGCTGCAGTAACCTCGCTTCTAAGCAACTCGATTACTTGCTCACGACCCAACTTGTAATATTCGTTACAAACTTCTGTTGTGATTGTGAATCCGGGAGGAACAGGAATACCGATAAGGTTCATTTCTGCCAAGTTAGCACCTTTACCTCCTAACAAATTCCTCATTGTTGCGTTACCCTCGGCACTTCCGTTACCAAAGGTATAGACTCTTTTGTCTGTCATAAATCTTTGAGTTTATATGTTGTTGATAATAAGAAGATTAATTTCAATAGCTCACACGAAAAGCCAATACTCTGTTACAAGCATCTCTTTTCTAATCTGCAAATATAGAAAAAATGTTCGTAAAATAAAATAGTATACAAAAAATATGAACTATAAAACTTAAAAATCGAAGATATTAACTTAAATATGCCAAAAATCGGGATTTTGGTTGTATTTTTGTCGATGGTGCGTTTTTGCGCTTGTAAGAACAATTACATGATATGGCAAGAAAAAAGAAAGAGTTACCTATTTTAGAAAAAGTGAAGATAACAGGTGTTGCCGCCGAGGGCAAGGCTGTGGCGCGTGTAAACGATTTGGTGGTGTTTGCTCCTTATGTGGTGCCGGGTGATGTGGTAGACCTCCAACTGCGTCGCAAAAAGAATAGTTATGCCGAGGCCGAAGCAGTGAATTTTCATGAATACTCATCGGAGCGTGATGTCCCTTTTTGCAAACATTATGGCGTGTGCGGTGGCTGTAAGTGGCAATGTCTTGCCTATGAACATCAAATAAAATATAAACAGCAACAAGTCTATGATGCTCTCACCCGCATAGGCAAGGTGGAGTTGCCCGAGATTTCTCCAATATTGGGCTCGGAACAAACACGCGAATACCGTAATAAGCTGGAATTTACCTTTAGCAACAAACGTTGGCTCACATGGAAAGAGGTCGAAGAGAATACAAAATATGATAATATGAATGCTCTCGGTTTCCACATTCCGGGTGCATTCGACAAGGTGCTCGATATCGAAGAGTGCCATTTGATGACCAACCTGAACAACCGCTTGCGCAACGGCATACGTAATTTCGCTATTGAGCAGGGAATACCTTTCTTCGATTTGCGTTCTCAGCAGGGTGTTTTGCGTGGCATCATGTTGCGCACCTCTACAACAGGAGAGGTCATGTTGCTTGTTCAGGCAAAAGTTACCGATGATGCCGAAATGAATCAGTTGCAAACTGTTCTGCAATATGTTGCCGACAATTTCCCCGAGGTAACATCTTTGCTATATGTTATAAATAATAAATGTAATGACACGTTTGGCGATTTGGATGTTCACACATTCAAGGGCACCGATGTAATCTTCGAAGAGATGGAGGGGTTGCGTTTTAAAGTTGGCCCGAAATCTTTCTATCAGACAAATAGTCGTCAGGCATACAACTTGTATAAAGTGGCTCGCGATTTTGCTGCTCTGACAGGAGACGAGGTTGTTTACGACTTATATACAGGAACAGGTACCATTGCCAATTTCGTTGCCCGCAAAGCTCGCAAGGTGATAGGTGTGGAATATGTCGAGGATGCGGTGATAGATGCTCGCGTAAATTCGGAATTGAACGGCTTGGATAACCTCACATTCTTTGCCGGGGATATGAAAGATATTCTCACACGCGAATTTATAGAGGAGCATGGACGTCCCGATGTCATTATAACCGACCCTCCACGTGCAGGCATGCATAACGATGTGGTGGATACAATTCTTTTTGCTGCTCCACGTCGTATAGTATATGTCAGTTGCAACCCTGCAACTCAAGCACGAGATTTGTCGTTGCTCGACAAAGATTACAAGGTAACAGCGGTGCAACCGGTAGATATGTTTCCTCATACCCATCATGTCGAGAACGTTGTTTTGCTCGAACGTCGATAATCATCTGTTTAAAATTGAGTTATGCGAAGAAATATAAAAACATTGCTAAGTTTCAACGTAACAGAGGCTACCCAGTTGCTTCCTTTCCTCATGGAGAAGATGCATGGTATAAGCCGTAATCGTGTTAAGGCCCTGCTCACAAACAGAGTTGTTTTGGTGGATAATAAAATAACCACCCATCCGCTTACGGAACTTGTGCCGGGGCAGTTGGTGCAACTCGACCGCTCAAAGCATAAAATGGCTTTTCGCAGCAAAGATATAGATATTGTTTACGAAGACCCATATCTGTTGATTGTAGACAAACGTCCCGGCTTGCTGTCGATGAGCAATAATACACGTCAGGAGACGGTGCAGACAGTTCTTAACCGCTATCTCGAAAAGGGTGGTGGGCGCAACACGTCGCATCTTGTACATCGCCTCGACCGAGATACTTCGGGGCTCATGGTTTATGCCAAGGATGTGCAAACCCAACAAACATTAATACGTGGCTGGCAAGAACTTGTTACCGACCGAAGATATATAGCTCTTGTGTCGGGAGAGCTGGAGAAACCCGATGGCGTGGTGCGCTCGTGGCTCACCGAAGATAAGCGTTTTATAATTCATTCGAGCAAGATCGATAATGGCGGGCAATATGCGGTAACTCATTATCATCTTCTCGAAAAAGGGAACGGATATTCGTTGGTGGAACTGGAGCTGGAAACCGGAAGAAAAAACCAGATACGTGTGCACATGGCCGACTTAGGGCACCCTGTTGTTGGCGACCACAAATATGGTAGCGACGACGACTCTATTCGCAGGCTGGGGCTACATGCCTACATGCTCTGTTTCCGTCATCCTGTTACGGGCAAGTATCTGCGTTTTGAGACTCCTGTTCCCGAATGTTTTGAACGTAGAATGAATGGCAGGTAAATTATCGAAACTATTTTTTGTTCTGTTACTTGTGTCAATGTGTCAAAATGTTGATGCACAATTCAATAGTCGTGATTCGCTTTTGCGTTTTTCGAATAGGGGAATGTGGGGTGGCAAACGCAAAGAGGTCAAAAACAGTTCCGAAGAGAAAGTAAATAAGAATAAAAAAGGTACAACGTCTAAATACAACACCAAAAAGAGGTCGTCTGCTAAACGGGTAAAAAAGAGCGAAACAAAAAAAGAGCCTCGCGTAGATTCCGTTCTATATGCTCCAAAATATGCTTTTGGCGATAGGGTGATAATGCGTGGAGACTATGGTCCCGATGTAAAAAAAGTTGCCGATATATTAGTGCAGAACCTCTTTATAGACGAAAAAGATATTCCTTATACAACCGATGGGCAGGTGCTCTACGATGGCGAACTTGTTAAGGCTGTTAAACTATTTCAAAAGGTTGAGGGGCTTTTCGACGATGGCATGATAGGAGAAACAACAATAAAGAAACTCCGTAGTCGCACTGCACGCAAGCGATAATGTCGCTTGCTTTTTTATTGCCATTTCGAGGGATAGTAAACTCTCTCCACACTGTTTTCTGTCTTGTCGGGCAGGTTGCAGAAAAAGTCTATTCCGCTTTTCTCTTCCAGCTCGTCTATGGTCATGGCATAGTCCCAAATGGTTCCTTCGAGGTCGCGCTCGTGCTCAAGCCAAAATGCAATTCCGTTGTAAATATTGTTTTTGCGACTAAGTATCGCCATAAAATAGTATAGTGGCACTGTTCTGCATGTACCAACCTGTTTGTAATAGCCCGGGTTAATTGTTCCGCCTTTTACTACATACAATGTGTCGCAGAACGATTCGTTTCTTCCATGCTTCTGTACCACTCCTTCGAGATTGCTCCATAGACCGGTGTTGAAATCGTTGTACATTGGCGACATGTTGGAATAGTAAAATGTCTGTTCATTGGCATCCTTGGAGTAAACTCTGTCGTACGATGCCACCAAGTGTCCGCGGTCGAAGCCGTTTTTGTTAATCTCGCTTTTTGTGAAAACATAGCTTTCGGGCATCTCCGGGTCGGGCTGAAAGGGATCGCCTCCCCATTCGGTGTATTTCCATGACTTTCTTTGCCATGCGATTTCCCGGTTGCTGTCGTCGAAAGTGAATGCAACCCAACGGCTGTGTTTGCGTTCCGCGTTGTGCGATATGCTGTATGTGATGTTATCTTTTCCGGCAACTCTTGTTGTGTGTGTGATAAAAATATCGTTGCTGTTTAGCGCCGGAATCTCTATTCGCCTCGAGTAGCTATTTCCTCTGTTTTCGTTCTTGTTCTCCGGGTTTGTAAATTCCTCGCCACTGCCACCACCATCGTTGCTACACGACACAATCAGTAGGGCAGTGCAGTATATATATATAAGGTATAGGGTTGCAGAAAATAGTTTTTTCATTTTGTGAATTATAGAGTGCTTTAGAGTTTTCTTGTGCCGCTGTTCTTTCTGTTCATTAAAAATGGGTGTGCCAAAAAATTAGCACACCCATTTGTTTGTTATTCGCTCGGAAATTACTTCTTCATAGTTTTACCGTAGCGGCTCATGAACTTATCAACGCGACCTGCGGTATCGACAAGTTTAGCCTTACCTGTGTAGAAGGGGTGAGATGTGTTTGAAATCTCAAGCTTTACAAGGGGATATGTT
Source organism: Bacteroidaceae bacterium (assembly GCA_017522785.1). Classification (GTDB taxonomy): domain Bacteria; phylum Bacteroidota; class Bacteroidia; order Bacteroidales; family Bacteroidaceae; genus HGM04593. Next base: position 186,564 of record JAFWYF010000001.1, read on the forward strand.
TCGCCCTCGAACTCAATAGTCTCTTTTGTGTTGCAAGTAGACTGTGAAAGGAAGCAATCGCCGTTTGACATGTCTTTGAAAACAACGGGACGGTATCCTGCGGGATGAATCTCTTTTTTCATTGTTATATTCTGTTTTAATTTATTTGCTGGTAACAAAAAATATGTGTAATGGCTTTCGGAGTGCAAAGGTAGTCAAACAATTCGAGATGACAAAATAATTTCTGTAATTATTTTTGTGTTGGCATCTAAAAGTTCTCATCAAAAGATGCCGTCTCTTTTGCTATTCTCTTTTTTACCCTTTTAAACCTCGTTATATAATAAAATATCCTAAAGCTCTACAAATTAATAGATTAACTTTTAGGCTATTCTACGTATAGCACAAGTCCTTTGAGATATTCACCCTCGGGGTGGTAGATATTTACAGGGTGGTCGGCCGGCTGTGTCAGTTGGTGCAGTATGCGCACTTTGCGCTTTGCCATTGCCGCTGCTGTAAATACTGCTGTACGGAAATTCTCTTTGCTGACAACTTGTGAGCAGGAGAATGTGAACAGTATGCCTCCGGGCTGTATCTTCTCTATGGCTTTTGCATTCAAACGTCTATAGCCAATGAGCGCATTGCGCAGGCTGTCGCGATGTTTTGCAAAGGCCGGTGGGTCCAATATTATAAGGTCGTAATTGTTACCCATGCGCTCTAGGTATTCAAAGGCGTCTTCGGCGTATGCGGCATGGCGCTTGTCGTCGGGGAAATTTATAGCGACGTTGGCATTTGTAAGGTCAATGGCCTTTGATGAACTGTCTACTGAATGTACAAGTTCGGCATTGCCACGCAGTGCGTAAATGGAAAATCCACCGGTGTAGCAGAACATGTTAAGCAATTTACGTCCTTTGGCATATTTCTCGAGCAAAGCGCGGTTCTCGCGTTGGTCTACAAAGAATCCTGTTTTTTGGCCTCGTAGCCAGTCAATATGGAACTTCAGCCCATACTCTGTAGATATGTTGCTTGCATTGCCTCCAAGTAGGTAGCCGTTGTCTTTGTTTATGTCGGCTTTGTAGGGTAGGGTTGTGTCCGACTTATAATATATATTTTTGAGGCTGTCGCCCAATGTCTCTTTCAGTGCGTCGGCTATAACTTGGCGATTTACATGCATTCCGACACTATGTGCCTGCATCACTGCTGTGTCGCCATAGATGTCTATTATCAATCCGGGAAGGTTGTCGCCCTCGCCATGTACCAAACGATATGTGTTGTTGTTGGGGCTGTTTGCAATGCCTATGCTTGTACGCAGATGATAGGCAATGGCAATGCGCTTACGCCAAAAATCATCGGTAATTGGTTCGTCTTCGAATGTGAGCACTCGAACAGCTATACTGCCTACCTGTACGTGTCCGCGAGCAATAAACTGCTTGTCGTTGGTGTATACGGTAACAATATCGCCTTCTTCGGGGTTGCCCTCTATGCGTTGTATGGCTCCCGAAAAAATCCATGGGTGATAACGGCGTAGTGATTCATCTTTTCCTCGTTTCAGTATTACGGCTTTTTCCATCTCTTCTTTTTATAATGTTCTTAGCGTAAATGTTCTCTTTATATTCAACACGCAACATTGCCTTTTTTTACCTGCTCCAGTCTGTTGTATATATTTAGGCATGCCCATGCGTCGGTTGCAGCATATAGTTTCTGCTTGTCGGTTAGCACGTCTATGTCCCAATTCGATAGTTGCTGGTTCTTTGATATGCGTTGCCCAAAAACTATTGCATATATTTTTTGTAGGCTCATCTCTTCGATTCCAAACTCCGAGACATGTTTTTGCAGGTCGAGAAAACCGCCGGGAGTGAAGGCTCTGCGTCTTTTGAGAGCCTGATAATCGTCGTGCAATGATAGCCCCACTTTTGTTATCTCTTTATTCTCCAATAGCTGTATAAGTGCGTCGGGTATTCCTGTTCGGCACAAACGAAAGAGAAAGCAGGTGTCGGCAGTAGATAGCTGCAAAAGTGATACATTGTAGTGTACTCCTTTTTTGAATGCGGGGCGGGTCTCGGTGTCAATGCCTATTATTCTCTCTTTTGACAGTGCTTTTACCGCTTTTTCGGTGTCGGCAATTGTATCTATTACAAAAATTCTGCCATCGAATAGAACATTTGGCATTGTCGATATTTCGGCCTTTTCTATATGTGCATTAAAAATCTTCATCTCTGCTGTCGTTCTCCTCGTTCTCGTCGTTGCTGTTATATTCTATGTCGTGAAGGGCACGAAGTGTATTCACCAATGTCTGTCCCCAATATTGGCAAAAATGTTCTTTGCAGTCCAAAATTGCATCGTGCATTGTTTCGTTTATTCCTAAACGGAACAGACATACAAAATTCTTTATGTCTTGGTATATATCGGCAAGGTCTTCGGATATGGTTTTAGTGATAGGGGTGTCGCTGTACTTCATGTCTGCAACAAAAACATCCAGATAGGTGTCTTTGTCGGCAAGCAAATCGGCAATTGTCATGCGCAACACCTCGTAACTGTCTTCTGTTACAAATTGCTCCATATCCTCGTCGTTGTTCTTTTCGTCTGTTGGCAACATCTGGGCTTTAATATAGAGCAACGGCAACAACTTTAACAGAGTGCCCACAAACTCTTTGCGGGTAAACTCGTTTGTACGCTCTAAATAGGCGCAGAATTCGGCTGCTACAGTAACGAATTCGACAGTGTTACGCGAAAATACTATATCCTCTTTTTCTTGCATCGTTTTTGCTATTTTTTCTATCGTGTGAAATTTGTCGCGAAGTTACAAAAAAAATGGTGAAGCCGGCTGTAATGTTATTTATTTTTTCACTATCTTCGCGAATGTAAATTTGAGGGAGTAGCGCCAATTCGGTAATATGAGCTTGGCGAATAGCTTTTTTACTCTTTTTTTGTAAAAAGGACGGCTTCCCACCGTTTTTTTAATGAATTTGTTTTATGGCAAAAAAGAATATAGCAAAAGGACCAAATATTTTTCAAAGAGCCTTTGGAGCATTAGAAAATAGTAACTTCCTGTTCATATTGGGGCTCATCGTTGCAACCGTAACAATATATTTAACCTGTTCGTTGTTGTCGTTCTTCTTTTCGGGAGGTGCCGACCAAAGTCTCTATCCTATAGACACTGTCGCCGATGTTGCAGAGTCTGTCGATGGGGCTGTTGAAAACAGTACAGGTCTTGGTGGCGCTGTTGTAGCAAATTATTTGGTTAATACCTGCTTTGGCTGGTCGGTGCTCTTTTTTATACCTTTTCTAGTTGCATTGGCATTGCGCCTTATGGATATAAAGGCGCTGCGTCTTACTAGGTGGTTCATCTGCTCGGTGTTCGGTGTGGTGTGGGGCTCGTTGTTTTCGGCATTCGCTTTTGGCGAATTCATGGCACACAGCTTTATTTCTCCGGGTGGAATGCATGGTAAGAATGTCGTGGAGTGGTTAATGAACAATATTGGCGGTGTTGGAATATCGTTGCTCTTGCTCATTACATTGTTGCTGTTCATGATATATCTCACCAGCAAAACAATTGTTTGGCTAAAGAGTCTGTTTACACTTTCTTTTGTCAAGAAGAACAATAGCGATGATGTGCCTGACAACTCCGACGAAGCTGAAAACCTCGAAGATGCCTCGTCGAATGAATATATAGAGGAACCTGCAGAGGAGGAGCGGTTTGTTGTCGATTTGTCTGTAGATGATGAACAGAACCATTTGCCCGAAGAGATAGATGAAATTGATGACGAAGATGAACCTGTCGACGATAAGGAGCCTGTAGAAGAGATTGAAACTGCTACCGAAAGCACACCTGATGCAAACTCCGACGAAGTACAAATGGACGTGGAACAGGCCGAAGGCGATGATGATATGGGTGGTAAAATGTTGCGCCCGATAAATCCGCGCGATGAATTGAGCTACTACAAGGCGCCTACAATAGATTTGCTCGACAAATACGAGAATGCTACACATTCTGTAGATATGAATGAGCAAACGGCAAATAAGAATAGGATTGTCGAGGTGTTGAAAAATTTCGATATAGAAATCAGTTCAATAAAGGCAACTGTGGGCCCTACAATTACGCTCTACGAAATAACACCTGCTCCCGGTGTCAGAATAACCAAAATACGTAATCTGGAGGATGATATCGCAATGTCGTTGTCGGCGCTATGTATACGTATTATTGCTCCAATACCGGGTAAAGGCACAATTGGTATAGAGGTTCCCAATGCACACAAACAAATAGTGCCAATGGCATCGTTGTTGAACAGTCGCAAGTTCAAAGAGACCGATATGGCTTTGCCTCTTGCTTTGGGTAAGACAATCTCGAACGAGGTGTTCATGGTTGATATGGCAAAGATGCCTCACCTGCTTGTTGCCGGTGCGACAGGTATGGGTAAGTCTGTAGGACTCAACGCAATAATAACTTCGTTGCTCTACAAAATGCACCCTGCCTATCTGAAGTTTGTGATGGTAGACCCCAAAATGGTTGAATTGAGCCTTTACAACGTTATTGAGAAACATTTCCTTGCAAAACTCGATGGCGAAGATGAGCCTATTATAACCGATGTCCACAAGGTGGTGCGCACACTTAAATCGCTCTGCACCGAAATGGACAACCGATATCGTCTGTTACAGGCGGCAAGTGTACGTTCGGTAAAAGAGTATAACGAAAAATATTTGAATAAGGAGTTGTTGCCAACAAAAGGGCATCGCTTTATGCCATATATTGTTGTTATAATAGATGAGTATGGCGATTTGATGATGACTGCGGGAAAAGAGGTGGAGATGCCTATTGCCCGTATTGCTCAGAAAGCACGTGCTGTAGGTATTCACATGATAATAGCAACACAACGACCTACTACAAATATCATTACAGGAACAATAAAAGCCAATTTCCCGGCTCGTATGGCATTTCGCGTGATATCCCAAATAGACTCGCGTACAATCCTTGAACGAACAGGTGCCAATCAGTTGCAGGGTAGGGGCGATATGTTGTTCCTTGCAGGAAACGACCCGGTGCGTGTGCAGTGTGCTCTTGTAGAGACAAAAGAGGTTGAGCGTGTTTGTGCTTATATTGCAAAACAGCAGGCTTATCCCAGTGCATACATATTGCCCGAACCCGATGAATCTTCAAACGAGGGTGGTAGCAGTTCGGGCGGTGGCTCGGCTTCGGTGGGAGATTTCTCTTCCGACAAGCTCGATGCTCTGTTTGTGGATGCCGCACGTACAGTTGTAATTCATCAGCAAGGCTCGGTGTCGTTGTTGCAACGCAAATTCAATATAGGATTTAATCGTGCCGGACGTCTTATGGACCAATTGTGTCGCACAGGCATTGTGGGAGAGCAAGATGGTAGCAAGCCTCGTCAGGTGCTTTGTTCCGATGAGGCCGATTTGGAGTTCCGACTAAAGTCTATATTAAACGGATAATGTCATGAGAAGTATTTTTTTGTCGATATTCCTAGTCGTTCCATTTTTCGCAATGGCAAACGAAAAAAAGGCGGTTGATTTGCTCGATAAGGCTGTGGCAAAAATGCAAGCCGATTATCCTTTGCAAATGACATTCTCAATGTCTATATACGACTCCGATACTACGTTGCGCTTTTTCGATGTGGGCACTTTGCGTGTCGATAAAAATAGTTCGCATGGCTTTGCCGAACGCTATGTGCTGTTGCTTAACAGTATGAAAATCTGGTGCGACGGCACTACTTTGTGGAGCTACATGGAGCAGACCGATGAAATATATAAAATGTCGCCCGAGGATGAGGGAGTACAGAATTTCTCGCCTGTATATCTTATGCAGTTATACAAACAAGGCTATAAATGCTCTGTTGAAGATTATGCCGATGGCAAGGCTGTAACACTGCTCTGCGAAAACTCCGACATGGGAATAGACAAGGTGGTTGTATATCTGCTCGATGAGTGGGTGTTACCCGAAAAAATTAAAATTTACATGAACGGCGACGGGTATACCGAACTTGTTATACAGGACTATAATCCGTATGTAACCTTCGACGACTCCATATATCGTTGTCCTGTCGAAGATTTTCCAAATGCCGAGGTTGTAGATATGAATTGATAATATAATAATGTATTAAATAAAAATTAAAGATTATGGATAGAACAAAATGTTTAGTTATTGGCTCGGGTCCTGCAGGATATACCGCAGCTATCTATGCTTCTCGTGCAAATCTTTCTCCGATACTTATCGAGGGTATGCAACCCGGTGGACAGCTTACCCAAACAACAGTAATTGAGAATTTTCCCGGTTTCCCCAACGGAATAACAGGCCCTGAACTCATGGATAACATGCGTCAGCAAGCTGTTAATGTAGGTGCCGATGTTCGTTCGGGTGTTGTAACGGATGTCGATTTCGAGGTTGCTCCTTACAAAGTAACACTCGATGATGGAAATGTGATAGAGGCAGATACAGTGATTATAGCTACCGGTGCGGCTGCAAAATATCTCGGACTCTCCGATGAGGTGAAATATCAAGGAATGGGTGTGAGTGCGTGTGCTACATGCGATGGCTTCTTCTATCGTAAAAAGGTTGTTGCAGTAGTGGGTGGTGGTGATACCGCTTGCGAAGAGGCAAACTATCTTGCATCGTTGGCTTCAAAAGTGTATCTGATTGTTCGTAAGCCCTTCTTGCGTGCTTCAAAAGCAATGCAAGACCGCACTTTGAACAATCCAAAAATTGAGGTACTTTTCGAACATAATGCCGAAGGCCTTTTTGGCGAAGATGGAGTAGAGGGTGTGCACCTTGTAAAACGTCTTGGACAGCCCGACGAAGAGCATTACGATTTGGCTATAGATGGTTTCTTCCTTGCTATTGGACATAAACCGAATTCAGATATATTCAAGAAATATTTGAAAACCGATGAGACAGGCTATTTTGTTTCTACCGATGGCAGTGGTGTGAAAACTGTTGTTCCCGGTGTGTTTGTTGCCGGCGATGTTGCCGATTCTCGCTATCGTCAGGCTATAAACGCTGCGGCAAGTGGTTGTCGTGCCGCAATGGAGGCAGAACATTATCTCACAAACAAATAATGGTTCGCAGGTAAAAAACTTTTAAAAATATTGCTTGGATAGGAAAAATTTGACTATCTTTGCACCCGATTTAGTCCGTTGGGGTTGAATAAGTCCTGCTCGCGGTGAGCATGCACCTCGCGGAATTCACAATAAAGCGATTAAAAATAAATGTACGCAATTGTTGAGATTAACGGACAGCAGTTCAAGGCAGAAGCCGGAAAGAAACTGTTCGTGCACCACATTAAAGGTGCTCAGAATGACACAACAGTGGAGTTTGACCGCGTGTTGTTGTTAGACAAAGAAGGTGCTGTAACAGTAGGTGCTCCTACTATTGATGGCGCAAAAGTAGTTTGCTATATTGGCAACGTTCGTGAGCAGAAAATCGTTCGTAAGTCTAAAGACGGTCAGAACATCGTAACAACCCGCACTATCGACCCCGCATTGGTTAAAGGTGATAAGGTTTTGGTGTTCCACAAACGTCGTCGCAAAGGCTATCGTAAACTTAACGGTCATCGTCAGCAGTTTACCGAACTAGTAGTAAAGGAAATTATCGGTTAATTTTAAATTCTAAGTATTATGGCACATAAGAAAGGTGTTGGTAGTTCTAAGAACGGTCGTGAGTCTGCAAGTCAAAGACTCGGTGTAAAGATTTGGGGTGGCCAGGTATGTAAAGCCGGTAATATCATCGTACGTCAGCGTGGTACAGTTCACTATCCCGGTGATAACATCGGTATGGGTAGCGATCACACTCTCTACGCTTTGGTAGATGGCATCGTAACTTTCAAACGTGGTAAGAACGATAAGAGCTATGTTTCTGTAGCTCCTTTCGAGAAAAACTAATTAAGTTTTGCTAATCTAAAAGAGACTGACAAAAGCATGTATATGCTTAGTCAGTCTCTTTTTTTGTATACAGTATTAACAAACATCAGTTAAACGAGATAGGCTCAACATTTACGTTGAGCCTATCTCGTTTCCCCTATTTTGAATAGTGCATAAACAAAGAGAAAGTCAAATGACTTTCTCTTTGTACGCCGTCAGGGACTCGAACCCTGGACCCATTGATTAAGAGTCAATTGCTCTACCAACTGAGCTAACAGCGCAACTCTTAGCCTTAAGGCGTTGCAAAAGTACTACTTTATTTTAACTCTGCAAAGGTTTTGTCTGTTTTTTTTAGAATTATTTTGTTGCCTTTTTGCATTGTTTACTCTGCTTTGCTTGCAACTTGTTGATTTGTAACGTACAAGGCTATGGCTACTAAACAATGTTTAGTTTCTCTTTCAAATAGAGCCCTGTATACGATGCGCTACATTTTGCAATCTCTTCGGGGGTTCCATGTGCAACAACTGTTCCCCCGCCTTCTCCACCTTCGGGGCCCAAGTCTATAACATTGTCGGCACACTTAATAATATCCATGTTGTGCTCAATAATTACAAGTGTATGTCCACGTGCTATGAGGCGTTCAAAAGAGTTGAGCAACTTCTTTATATCGTGGAAGTGCAATCCTGTCGTCGGCTCATCGAAAATGAACATAGTGGGGCGGTCTGTCTGCAGGCTCAGGTAGTAGGCTAGTTTCACACGCTGGTTTTCGCCACCCGAAAGTGTTGACGATGCTTGTCCCAGCTTAATATATGCCAAACCAACATCTTGCAGTGGTTGCAAACCATTGGCAATGCGTTGTTGTCCATGCTCCTGAAAAAAGTTTATGGCATCGCCTACAGTCATTTCCAATATGTCAAAAATGTTCTTGTCGTGGAATTTTACCTCAAGAACTTCGTTTTTGAAGCGACGACCATGGCATGCCTCACATTCCAACTGCAGGTCGGCCATGAATTGCATGGAGACCGTGATTTTTCCTTCGCCTTTACACTCCTCGCAACGTCCACCTTCGGAGTTGAATGAAAAATACCCGGCTGTAAATCCCATCTGCTTTGCCAATGGTTGTTGAGCAAATAGATGACGAATTTCGTCGTAAACCTTAAGATAGGTTACAGGGTTTGAACGTGATGATTTGCCAATAGGGTTCTGGTCCACAAATTCAACTCCTGTGAGCAGTTTTGTTGCTCCTTCTATTGCATCGCATTGTCCGGGGGCTTCGCCACTTTCTCCATATATACGTTTCAATGAACGATACAATATGTCGCGTACAAGAGTCGATTTTCCTGAACCGCTAACCCCACTCACTACAGTGAGAACATTTAGGGGTATATCAACATCTATCCCTTTAAGATTATTCTCACGTGCGCCCTTAATGGATATAATATTGCGCGATGTGCGACGTGTTTTTGGCGTGGGAATGGTTTCGCTTCCCAACAAATATTTTACGGTATAACTGTTGCTCTCGCTCGGCAAGTTGTCTATTTCGCCTTTAAATACTATGTTGCCTCCGTATGAACCGGCTTTGGGGCCAACATCTATAATGTAATCGGCAGCACGAATAATCTCCTCGTCGTGCTCAACAACAACAACGGTGTTACCCAAATCGCGCAAACGGTAAAGTACGTTAATGAGCCTCTCTGTGTCTCTGCTGTGCAAGCCGATACTTGGCTCGTCGAGAATATATAGCGAACCAACAAGGTTGCTACCCAAAGATGTTACAAGGTTTATGCGTTGGCTCTCTCCACCCGACAAGGTGTTGCTCAAACGGTTCATGGTCAAATATCCCAGTCCTACGTCGAGCAGGCAGTCTATCCTGTTTCTAATCTCTGTGAGAATGCGTTTTGCAATTTCGCTGTCGTGCTCGTCAATCCTAAGATTGTCGAAAAACTCTTTTAGCTCTGTTACAGGCATCTCCACTAGTTCGGTGATACTTCTACCATCAATCTTTACATAGCTTGCCTCTTTTTTTAGACGTGTGCCATGGCATGTGGGGCATATTGGCTTGCCACGATAACGTGCAAGCATAACTCTATATTGTATCTTGTACTGGTTCTCGCGCACCATCTTAAAGAAGTTGTCTATGCACACTCCTTCTTCGTACTCTTCAATATATGGCCCTGTGTGCCACAAATAGTCTTTTTGCTCTTGTGTAAGGTTGTAGTATGGTTCAAAGATTGGAAAATTGTCTTTTGGCGCACGACGGCAGAACTCGTTCTTCCACATGCCCATTTTCTCTCCACGCCAACAGAATACGGCTCCGTCATATATGCTTAGCGATTTGTTGGGTATGACAAGGTCTTCGTCAATGCCGACGATGCGTCCAAAACCTTCGCAGTCGGGGCAGGCACCAATAGGGGAGTTAAACGAAAACATGTGCTCGGTTGGCTCCTCAAACTCCATTCCATCTGCTTCGAAGCGTATACTGAACGTGTGTGGCTCCTCTTCGTCGAGGAACTGCAACATACATGTTCCGCCACCTTCGTAAAATGCTGTCTCGGCAGAATCCATTAAGCGACTTATGGCATCGGGGGCATCAGAAACGGTTAATCGGTCGATAAGCAGGTAGGGTGTGTCGCCTTTCTCAAATGTGTAATCCTCTATGCGCTTTATCTCTTTGTTTATATATAGGCGTGTGAAACCTTGTTGAAGATATATCGACAGTTGCTCCTGCATGTCGCGACCTTTACGCTTGTTAATTGGTGCCAATAATAGGAAACGTGTCCCATTGTTGTAATTCTTTATACACTCTACAAGGTCTTCGGGTCTGTTTTTCTTTACGAGCTTGCCACTTATGGGTGAATAGGTCTTTCCTATTCGTGCATATAATAACTTAAGATACTCGTAAATTTCGGTGCTTGTTCCTACTGTTGAACGTGGATTGCGGTTGTTTACCTTCTGCTCAATTGCTATTGCCGGTGGAATACCCTTAATGAAATCACATTCGGGCTTGTTCATCTGCCCAAGGAACTGGCGTGCATACGACGAAAGAGATTCTACATAGCGGCGTTGTCCTTCGGCATAAAGCGTGTCGAATGCCAATGACGATTTTCCCGATCCCGACAAACCTGTTATGACAACAAACTTGCCACGCGGAATGTCTACATCTACATTCTTTAGATTATTTACACGTGCGCCTCGAATGATTATGCTGTTCTTCTCCTCCATCTTCTTCTGCTTCTTGTTTTAACGTGCGAAAATACATAAAAAATCGCAACCTTGTAGCGAATAGCATAATAGATTGCGATTTTAAAAAGAAATAAATATCCTAAAAAGCACTATATAATTTCAAGTATATAAATTCAAACAGTCTCTAAATGTCTGTTTGTATTCTGTATGATTACTCCAAATCTTCTTCGGGGGTGTGCAGAATTAACGTCGTTGCTCCCAAGGTTATTATTGCCCCATGCTCAATGCGCAAACGTTCACGATTTCCAAGAATACGGTTCATGACAAATGTACCTGTAACACTTTGGTTGTCTCGTATTGTGTAGACGAGCTCGCCTGCTCCATTGCGCTTTACATTTATTATACAATGACGTCTGTCCATGCTGGGGTCGCGTGTCTCAATTGGGTGCGATATTATTGTTCCCTTGTTATATCTGCCAATGAGGTTGTCGCCTTCGTTTAACTGCAATGTTTGTTTGAAACAGAAATTGTTCTCCAGCACAACAATGTGCCCAAAATCTTCCTCTTGATACTCCTCTCCGCTATCCCCAATCTTTATAGTGAAACTTTTTCTGCATTTTTCACACTCAAAGACTACGGACATACCTTCGGGGTAGCCACTGTCATCAAACACTATAGGGTGGTCGCACTTTGGACAGGTAATCTTTTTCATAATCAACGATTAGTATTCGAGAATCCAAGCGTCGGGGAATGTCTGTTGAATTTCGGGTAATGCCTCTTGTGCTTCGCCTGCCGATACATAACTGTTTATTGCAATGCGATGGCGCTTGCCACACTTAACGACATTGTAATCGGCAACTTTCTTTGCTGTAAGTTCTTTAATTGCAAGCTGTGCGTTGTCGGCATTGGGAGAACTTGCTACAATAATATAGAACATTGTCTTTGCAGCATCTTCTGTTTTTACTTCCTCTATTGCTACAGGGGCAGTAGGTTGCTCAATGATATTTTCTGCAATGGCAATATTCTCTGTATTCGAGAATGTTACAGGAGAAATCTCTACAACTGCATCGCTCTCAATACGTACAGGTGCTGTAGAGAGTTGTTGCATCATGGAAATCTGCTCCGATGTTGCAAAATTGGTTATAGATGCTTGCTTCTCGCTTTTGAATGCATTGTCGCTTACAGGTGTTACAAAAATGAATGTAAGTATTATTGCCGCTACTGCAGCAATGTATTTGCCAATCTCTCTACGCTTTATGGGAATGACAATAGGCTTCTCTTTACACTGGCTCAACAATGGAATGGAGAGAGGTGCAAAACCGTAGTTTTCAGGGTCGTCTATGCTGTTGGCTTCGGGAATAAAGACTATTTCTCCATTAATGTTCATAGAGAATGTTCCAAGCTCTCCAAAGCGCACCTCGTCTTTTGTGGATAATTGTTTGCGCAAGGCACTAACCTCGCTCTCTACAACAGATGTAGCTTTCTCGAATGTGATGTTCTCGCTTGTCATGTAATGTGAAACAAGCAATGCATCATTCATTGTAACCTGCGAATTAAAGCCAAGTGTACGGTGTGGTGGCATAAAAATCTGTTCCTCGCTATTGTATGATGCAGGGATTTTATGCGCCAAGAATGCACCCAAACCGGGCACGATAACACAATTGTGATGTGCTATAAGTTGCGATATATGTCTTTCTAATTTTTCCACGTAGCAAAAATAGTAAAAAAGGTAAATATAAACTACTAAGTTTGTCGTTTTTTTCGTCATCAATAGAACTTTCTATAATAAAATTTCATGCAAAATGTTGTATCTTCGCAAATATTTAAAAGAAACGTATGTACATGCCCAAGAAAATAGAATTGTTGGCCCCTGCAAGAAATTTGAGTACCGGTATTGCTGCAATAAATCATGGAGCAGATGCTGTGTACATTGGTGCTTCGTCCTTTAGCGCAAGACAGGCAGCTGGTAACTCTTTGCAGGATATAGCTTCGTTGGTAGAGTATGCTCACACTTTTAATGTAAAGGTGTATGTAACTTTGAATACAATTGTCGAGGATTCCGATATTCCTGCCGTAGAACAACTTATTACCGATTTATACAATGCCGGTGTCGATGCCTTAATAGTTCAGGATATGGGCATTACTTCAATGAATATACCTCCAATCCCGCTACATGCAAGTACGCAAATGGACAACCGCACTCCTAATAAGGTTCGTTTCCTTGCCGATGCCGGCTACGGGCGTGTGGTGCTTGCTCGTGAACTCACATTGCAAGAGATAAAAGAGATACATTCTTCTGTTCCCGAAACAGAATTGGAGGTTTTTGTTCATGGTGCTCTATGTGTTAGTTACAGTGGGCAATGCTATGCTTCGCAACACTGTTTTGAACGTAGTGCAAACAGGGGAGTGTGTGCTCAGTTCTGCCGTTTGGCCTTTAATCTGGAAGATGCCGATGGCAATCTCATCTGCAAGGATAAACATCTTCTTTCGCTCAAAGATATGAATCGTAGCAACCACCTCGAAGCTATGCTTGACGCCGGTGTGGTGTCGTTGAAAATAGAAGGTCGTTTAAAAGATGAATCCTATGTCAAGAATGTTACAGCATATTACAGACAAAAACTGGATGAAATTTTTGCAAGACGCTGTGAGTATGTTCGAGCTTCATATGGAACAACATACCCGCAATTTGTTCCGCAACCCGACAAAAGTTTCAGTCGTGGTTTTACAGACTATTTCCTTGTAGGTGGCAGAGATGGCATAACCTCTTTTGATACTCCTAAATCTATGGGTGAGCACATGGGTGCAGTTCGTGTGGTGGCTCGCAACTTCTTTACCATTTTGGGAAATAAGGTGTTTGCAAATGGCGATGGTGCATGCTTTATAGGACAAGACGGTAAACTGCATGGCTTTAGAATAAACAAGGTCGATGGAAACAGAATATTCCCTCAGAGCATGCCACCTTTGTATCAGGGGGCAGAACTATATCGTAATAGCGATATGGAGTTTGAGCGTTTGATGGCACGTCCCGACAATCCACGTCGTTTGTCGTTGCAACTTGTTTTCTCCGATACAAATAGTGGGTTCCGCTTGTCGGCTAAGGATGAAAGCGGTGTGCAGGCTTTCATAGATGTCGATGCAAAAAAAGATGTGGCACGTACATCGCAGGCCGAAAATATAACGAAACAATTGGCAAAGTGGGGTAATACACCGTTTGTGGTTGATGATATAAGTGTAGAACTGTCAGACGATTGGTTTGTCCCCTCTTCGTTGCTATCCGATATTCGTCGTCGCATGTGTGATGCTCTGCTCGATGAACATAAAAAATCGTATCCTCGTGAAACTGCAGTCATGCCTGAAACCTCCCATTCATATATCTGTTCTTCACTCGATTATCGTGGAAACGTGTCGAACAGCAAAGCACGTGATTTCTATGTTAAACATGGTGTGAAAAAGGTTGCGCCTGCATACGAACTGGAACCGGTTGCCTCTGTTCCTATAATGTATTGTAAACATTGTATACGATACAGCATGGGCTGGTGTAGCAAAAAAGGAGAAAAAGTCCCTTACAAAGAACCGCTTTATCTTGTTTCGGGCGATGGCAAACGTTTTTGTCTGGCATTTAATTGCAAGGAGTGCATGATGACCGTAATTGCCGACTGAATTTAACTATATAATTAAACAGAAGTGGTGGAGTAGCTCCACCACTTCTGTTTAATTACGGAATTTAAGTCCGACTCCTTCTGAGTCTACTGTTATGCTTTGTTCTCTTGTTACCGTTCCACTAAGAATCTGCTTCGACAGGTCGTTGAGCAAATAACGTTGTATTGCACGTTTAATGGGGCGGGCGCCAAATTCCGGGTCAAATCCGGCAGATGCTATAAAATCAATGGCTCCCTCTGTAACATCGAGCGCTATCTCGCTTTCGGCTAGAAGTTTCTTTACTCCATCGATTTGCAGACGCACAATCTCCTTTATCTCTTGCTCGTTTAGTGGTGTGAACATTATTGTCTCGTCGATACGATTCAGGAACTCCGGACGTATATTCTTTTTCAGCATATCCATTATTCGCTCTTTAGTCTCCTCGATAATCTCCTCTCGATTGCTTTGGGTTATCTTTTCGAACTGCTCTTGAATGAAACTGCTACCCATGTTACTTGTCATTATAATAATGGTGTTCTTGAAATTAACGGTACGTCCTTTGTTGTCGGTCAATCGTCCATCATCGAGAACCTGTAACAGAATATTGAATACGTCGGGGTGTGCCTTCTCAATCTCGTCGAATAGTACCACCGAGTAGGGTTTGCGTCTTACGGCCTCTGTCAGTTGGCCTCCTTCGTCGTAACCTACATATCCCGGAGGCGCACCAATGAGTCGCGAAACAGAGAACTTCTCTTGATATTCGCTCATGTCAATTCGAGTCATCAACGACTCGTCGTTGAACAGGTACGACGCAAGAGCTTTTGCAAGTTCTGTCTTACCAACTCCGGTAGTTCCTAAGAATATAAATGAACCTATGGGGCGTTTTGGGTCTTGCAAACCGGCTCGGCTACGTCTTACTGCATCGCTCACAGCGGTAATGGCTTCGTCTTGTCCAATAACTCGCTTGTGCAACTCATCTTCCAAGTTCAACAGTTTCTCTCGTTCGCTCTGTAACATTTTGCTTACGGGAATACCGGTCCAACGCGATACAACATCGGCAATGTCTTCGGCTGTAACCTCCTCCTTTAGCATTGCTGTGTCGCCTTGTGCCTCGTGCAGTTGCTTGTTGGTCTGTTCAATCTCGTCATTCAACGTTTTTATCTTTCCATAACGTATTTCGGCCACTCGTCCGTAATCTCCTTCTCGCTCGGCTTTTTCTGCCTCAAATTTCAGTTGCTCAATTTGCTGTTTTGCATATTGTATACGGTCCGACAACTCCTTTTCGTGTTGCCATTTGGCGCGTTGCTCTTTCTCTTCCTCCTTTAAAATTGAAATCTCTTTGTTAAGCTCTTTGAGCTTAATCTCGTCGTTTTCGCGTTTTATGGCTTCACGCTCAATCTCCAACTGTTTAATGTGGCGCGAAATTTCATCCAGCTCTTCGGGCAAAGAGTCGTGCTCCATACGCAACTTTGCGGCTGCCTCGTCAATTAGGTCGATGGCCTTGTCGGGCAAGAAACGTTCGGTTATATATCTGTCGCTAAGTGTTACTGCAGCAATTATAGCGTCGTCCTGAATTCGTACTTTATGATGGTTCTCGTAGCGCTCCTTTAGTCCTCGCAAAATAGATATGCTACTCATCTTGTCGGGTTCGTTCACCATAACGGTCTGAAAACGACGTTCCAATGCTTTGTCTTTCTCGAAATATTTTTGATATTCATCGAGCGTGGTTGCACCAATTGAGCGTAGTTCGCCACGTGCCAATGCCGGCTTCAAAATATTAGCGGCATCCATAGCACCTTCTCCTTTTCCTGCTCCCACAAGGGTGTGTATCTCGTCGATGAAAAGAATAATTCTGTCGTTAGACTTCAGTACCTCGTTAATTACGGCTTTCAGTCTCTCCTCAAACTCTCCTTTGTATTTTGCTCCGGCTACAAGTGCACCCATGTCGAGCGAGAAAATCTGTTTATCTCGCAAATTGTCGGGGACATCTCCTCTAACTATGCGGTGTGCAAGTCCTTCTATGATTGCCGTTTTTCCTGTACCGGGTTCGCCAATAAGAATAGGATTGTTCTTTGTTCGTCTGCTCAATATTTGCAATATTCTGCGAATTTCATCATCACGTCCTATTACAGGGTCCAGTTTCCCGCTACGGGCAGCTTCGTTAAGGTCTATGGCGTATTTGCTTAATGCCTGATATGTCTCTTCGGCATTTTGCGACTTTACGCTATCTCCTTTTCGCAGTTCTTTTATAGCGGCCTTTAACTCCTTCTCGTTAATACCTGCATTCTTTAGAAGTGTAGATGCCTTGCTGTTTACTTCGAGCAGTGCTAGCAGTATCGGCTCTATCGACACATATTCATCTCCCAAATCTTTTGCAATATCACATGCTTTGTTCAGAACACTGTTGCTCTCTCTACTAAGATATGGTTCTCCTCCCGACACTTTTGGCAGTGTAAGTTCTTCTCGCTCGATATCGCGTTGCAGTGATACCGGGTTTACTCCATTCTTTTGAAATAGATAGTTGCATACTTGCTCTCCGGTTTTTACTATTGCCGAGAGTATGTGAATTGGCTCTATGGCCTGTTGTCCAAGAGACTGAGCTCTGTTTACTGCTTGTTGAACAGTTTCTTGTGCTTTGATTGTAAAGTTGTTGAAGTTCATAGTTGTTTTTCTCCTTTCGGTGAACTATGAACAAAATCTGAACCAAAAAAGTTTTTCAGCCATTTTGTCATTCGTCGCGACAAAATGGCTGAATCTTATAATCTTTCACACTCTGCAAGCCAACCGGCTACATCTGCGTCCGATGGCATTCGCCAATCGCCTCTGGGGCTCAGATTGCAACTGCCAACCTTGGGACCATCGGGCATACATGAGCGTTTGAACTGTTGTGTAAAGAAACGGCGGAAAAATATTGTCAGCCATTTTTTTATTGTCTCCTTGCTGTGTATCTCTTCAAACGATTTACAAGCTATGTGATATATCTTTGACGGTGTAAATCCGTTACGCAAAGTGTGGTATATAAAGAAATCGTGCAATTCGTATGGGCCCACCAAGTCTTCGGTTTTTTGCTTAATCTCTCCATTTTCGTGTGCCGGGATGAGCTCGGGAGAAATAGGAGTTTCTACAATGTCCAATAGGGTGGTGCGTGTTGCTTCGTTGTCGCTGTTAAGAGCAATCCACCTAACCAAATACTTAACTAATGTCTTTGGAATAGACGCATTGACACCATACATGCTCATGTGGTCGCCGTTGTATGTAGCCCAACCCAACGCAAGTTCCGAAAGGTCGCCTGTGCCTATAACAAACCCATTTGTTCGGTTTGCTAAGTCCATAAGAATTTGGGTACGCTCTCGTGCTTGTGAGTTCTCGTATGTGGTATCGTGTATGTTCACATCGTGCCCAATGTCTTTGAAATGTTGGATACATGCCTCTTTAATAGATACTTCTTGTATGCTTACACCTAAATTCTGCATAAGGCATAGCGCATTGTTGTATGTCCTGTCGGTTGTTCCAAATCCGGGCATTGTTACTGCCATAATCTCTTTTCTGCTTCTTCCAAGCAAGTCGAACGCTTTAACTGTAACAAGCAGGGCCAGTGTGGAATCTAATCCTCCCGAAATACCTATTACGCAACTTTTTGCATTAGTGTGTTCAATGCGTTTTGCCAATCCAATGCTTTGCATCGAGAATATCTCTTCGCATCTTTCGTTCATGCAATTCTCTTTGGGAATAAATGGCATGGCATTGTATTTGCGTGTTAATACAACCTCTTTGCTCTCTTCTTGTGCTATATAGCATGTTTTTATACTGTTGTTCCTCGAACTGTTTCTGCAAGAACGGAACGCACTGTTTCTTAGTCTTCTGCTGTTTAGCAGTTCTGTGTCTATTTCGGATATTAATAGCTGTGGCTGTGTGCTAAAGCGTCTGCTACATGCCAATAGTTCTCCGTTTTCTATTATCAGAGCGTTGCCACCATAAACATTGTCGCCCGAAGATTCTCCATAGCCACAACCGGAATAAATGTATGCGCTATTAGTCTTTGCGCTGTTTGTAGCAAAAATCTGTTTTAAATATTCATGCTTGCCAACGCTTTCACTGCTTGCCGATAAGTTTAAAATAATTTCTGCTCCATTGAGTGCAAGGCTTGTTCCTTGTGAAATGGGTGAGTTCTCTTCCCCAATTTCTATTCCAAAAGTGTAGGATGGTGTTCTAAATAGCGTGTCAGGTGATATGCACACTGTTTGTTCACATAACGTAATTGTTGCATCATCAGGCAATAGTGCTCCCGATGTAAACCAACGTCCTTCGTTCTCGTTGTAGTTTATGATTTTTTTTGGTACAGCACCAATTATCTTTCCGCGATGCAATACGACAGCGCAGTTGAATAGGACGCTTCCCAACAGGACGGGCATGCCAATAACTATTATAGTATTGTGCTTAGCACTCTCCTCAACGACTGTTTTCAATGCTCTCTCAGCTTCTTGTTGTAGATGTTTGTTAAGAAAAATATCGCCACAACTGCACGATGTAATTCCCAGTTCCGGGAATAGAATAAGTTCTACATTCTTTTCCGATGCCTCTTCTATCATCGACAGCATGCTTTGAGCATTGTATTTGCTGTTGGCAACCTTCACAGATGGTATCGCCGATGCTACTTTAACAAAACCAAAATTCATATATTATATATATTATAAGGTATATCTTTGTTAAATTAAAAAGACACTCCCCTTTGGGGAGGGAGTGTCTTTCTTTATAAATAGTTGTCTATTAATGTTTGTCCTCGGGTTTGCTGGCGTTTGTCAGTACACTTCTTGGTACAAGCTCAAGATAGTCGAATGAGTTCTCGTGTGCAGCAGCGCCACCATCCTTTGTTACGTCTTTAAAACGTATCTTGTGGTTACGTGTTCCGTTTAAGTTCTTTGTGGCAATGATACGACGATAGCAGTTCTCACTATCACGCATGCTTGCTGAACTTGTTAGCATAATATTGTCTGAACCGCGCATCCAACCTTGGTTTCTAATATTTTTGTCGTAAATATCTTCGTCTTCAATTTCATCAATATCTTTCATTACATCGCTAGGCAAATTTCTCATATCTACAGGGATACCGGCAATCTCTCCATCTACATAGAACTGTGTTACACCGCGCTGTGTTGAGACGGAAAAACCAAAACGAATTTCGTATGTTCCTGCAGGTACAGGAGGAATATTAAATTCGAAATCGAATACACCGTTTGCAAGGAATTCATCTCCTTGGAATACAGCCCAATGTCCTGTGCTTGTTCCATGTGGCCATGTAACATATAATGCTGTACTACTGTTTCTCACTGTAATGTCTTTTACATAGTCATTAGGAATGTAATAACCCATTTTATCATTCGGTAAAGGAAGTGCCCATCTGATTTCGTTGTTTATAAGTTCGGGGAACAGCGATGTTGAGTTAATACGTATACGCTCATTTAATACCGAACTCTTCATTTCTGCTTCGTTATACACCAACATTTTGTCTATTGGGTGAATAACACCGTTTAGGGCCTTTCCATTAAATCCTTCGTTTCTCAAAGAATCGGGAAGTATTGTTACATTCACAATGTCGTCGTTACCATTATTGGTTCTGGTGTGGTTCAGTACCATTATAGCAACCTCTTCTGTTTTGAAAGGTGCTGTAACCTTTATCATTTTGTTGAGTAATGTCTCATAGTACTCATGAATGTCGTATGTGAACTCGCCAAAATGGGTTTCAGGGTTGAATGCGGCATCTTTGTCGTAATTTAGGAATACAAACTTGTCGTACGACATACGGCTCTTTAGAATGTGGTATGCGACAAATCTGTTCAAAGGATTGTTGCGCGATGTGTAATCGTCGTAATCTACCTCTCCTTCGAAATTGTCGCTACCGTACCACTTGTTTGCAAAATCAATCAAATCATTTAAGTCGTTAATGTTATTCTTTGCCAATGTTGCATCCGATTCTACAAACAGAGTGTAACCTTGGTTTTTGCTCTTTGGATAGGGTAGGTCTTTAAAGTTGTTGGTAAATCCAGTTCCGGGGTGTACGGCATCTAAATGCTCGTGTTTGTAGTTCAAATCGAGAACATAATCGCGAACAGAATCGCTAAGGTTGGTAAGCTCAAGTGCTTCTGAGAAAACTGAATACTCAGTTTGGTTCTTCAAAAGGTCGCTTACGGTTGAATTCGACAGTGTTATCGTAGACTCCAATGTTTGAACAACGCCGTTCTCAACTTCTGCATCGGCAACCAAAATTCTCGATGTGTTGTTTATCATAATATCGGGTCTTCCGGTCTCCTCATTTACAGGCCACGCTATTTCCATAAAGCGGTTGTTCATATTACTCTGAGGAATCTCTCCTTCGGGAAGGTCTACAGTAAGAAACTCGCGCTCAATAATATGGTTCATTGCGATTTCATTTACCATTGAGTCGCTTAACTCTTCCAAAATGGGTGAGTGCACTCCTGTGTCCTCAAAATCCTCTGTTCCAAGTGTTGTTGAATATTTGCGATATTGTTGCGCAATGAAACTGTCGATAGCCTCGTTTGTGGGAGCAAAACAGGTGTAAGAACCATATGTACTTAATGTTTTAAGCAGGGTCGCTGAAGATGACTTACCAATTTGTGCTCTGCCTAGAATGTAAGTGAATTTGCTGAATAATTCGGGTCTGTTCTCCAAATAGTCAGCAACAGTCTCACCTGTAAATGTGTACCTGTTACTTTGGTCAATTTCTTCGGTACAACTTGTGAAAATACCTGTGGCAAACGCAATGCAACCGACGATTGCCAAAGAACTTAATTTTGAAAATAAGTACTTTTTCATTATTGCTTTATTTAATTATTTATTTTTTGCACTTTTCTTAATCTCCCTAAATAAGTAAAACACAAACAAATCATAACCCCCATGCAGTATAGTTGCGATATACTCTACATGTCAGCTTTAATTCGCTTATACATAATATATTACCCCTAACAACCTTGGTTAAATTATCTATTATTAACCTAGATTATTATATATTAAGGAGAAAAATCAGTTCCAAATATACAATGTTATATTTTATTATCCAAAAAAAAATGACGAATTCAACTGTTTTCAAAAAAAATAAAAAAAAGTTGCAAAAATATTTGCATGATAAATAAATATGTTTTAAATTTGCAATGATTTCAAAAATAAAGCGCCTTAAAAATTGTAGATATGAGTAGAGTTGAATTGAAAAAAGAATTGATAAGAGCTGGCATCAGACCTTCTGTTCAGCGTTTGGCGATATATGAATATGTCAAAATGACAAAACATCATCCAACGGCAGAATGTGTATATGAATCGCTACGCGACAAATTGGGCTCTCTTTCGTTGACTACTGTTTATAATACGCTGAAACTGTTTGTAGATGCTGGTTTGGTGATTATGCTGAACATTGACAATACATTTCATTGCTTCGATGGATATACTCACCCACATGCCCACTTCAGATGTAACACTTGTGGCAAGATATACGATTTTCCAATGAAACGCGATTATCATGCTTTGGTTGAGGATGCAGAGGGTTTCGATGTTACAGAGGCACAGCTTTATTTGAAGGGTATATGCAAAGTATGTAAAAGTATAAAAAATTAAAATAATTAAAAAGGCTTAATATTAACATTTAAAAATTTATGACTATGAAAAAGTTTATTTGTTCAGTTTGTGGTTATGTACATGAAGGTGATGCAGCTCCCGAGAGATGCCCAATGTGTAAAGTTCCCGCCGAGAAGTTCAATGAGTTGGTGCAGAATGGTAAACTCGAGTTTGTACAAGAGCATGTAATTGGCGTTGCAAAAGGTTGCGACGATGAAATGATAAAGGATTTGAATAACCATTTCTTGGGTGAATGTACCGAAGTTGGTATGTATCTTGCAATGAGTCGTCAGGCCGACCGTGAGGGCTATCCCGAAATTGCAGAGGCATTCAAACGCTATGCATGGGAAGAGGCTGAGCATGCCGCAAAATTTGCAGAGTTGTTGGGTGATGTTGTTTGGGATACTAAGACCAATCTCGACAAACGCATGAACGCTGAGAGTGGTGCTTGCGCTGATAAGTACAGAATTGCAAAGCGTGCTAAAGAATTAAACCTCGATGCTATTCACGACACTGTTCATGAAATGGCTAAAGACGAGGCTCGTCATGGAAAAGGTTTTGAAGGTTTATATAATCGTTATTTTAAGTAAATTAGTTTTTTGGTGTGAATGCGAGCTACCTGTGAAGGTGGCTCGCATCTTTTTTTTTATGTATTAAAAGGAAATATTTTTACAAAATAGATTTGTCTATGTAAGATAGAATCTCCTCTTTGTCGTTGGGGTGAAACCAAGCTATCTCCTCGTCGCGCCTGTACCAAGTAACCTGCTTGCGTGAATATATACGTGTGTTTTGCTTTATCTTCTCTATTGCAAATGGGAGTTCCCATTCCCCGTCGAGAACTTTGAAAATTTCTTTATAACCAACTGTGTTTAATGAATTGTGCTCGCGTAAATGGTAAAACTTCTTAACTTCATTTATAAGCCCCTGTTCTATCATTATATCTACTCGGCGGTTAATTCGCTCGTACAGTTCTTCTCGGTTACGTTGAAGGCCTATTTTGATGATATTAAAAGGGCGTTGTTTTTCCTTGCGTGTACGAAATGAGGTATATGTCTTACCGGTCATATAGCAAATTTCCAATGCGTGCATCACGCGCTTTGGATTTTTTATGTCTGCTTCTCGATAATATTCGGGGTCTATAATTCGTAACTCTTCGCTAAGTTTTTCCAAACCCTCTTCGGCATACCTCTTTTTAATAAGTTCGCGAGTGTCGTCGTCTACGGTTGGAATATCGTCTATTCCCTTGCAAACTGCATCGATATATAGCATTGAACCACCCGAAAGCAACATTGTCGGGTGTAGTGGAAACTGTTCTTCGAGTAGCGCCAGCACCTCTTGTTCGTATCGTGCGGCGCTATAATAGTCGCCCGGTTCGAGTTGCCCGACGAAATAGTGCTTACATCGAGCCAACTCCTCCTTTGTGGGCATTGCTGTACCAATCTCCATTCCGCGATACATCTGTCTGGAATCTGACGATATTATGGGGCAACCAAGGTGTTCGGCAATCTCTAAACTAACCTCTGTTTTGCCAACTGCGGTAGGGCCAATCAGTACGACTAAATTGTTCATTAATATAAATCCTCTATGGAATTTGTGTCGGCAATTCCTTCGATGTCAAAACCTGAAAGGTCCAAATCGTCATCGTTGTAACTGTCGCTTCCATAAAATTCTTCACTTATATCATCGGATATACCTCCAACAGGGTTTTTGCTCATTAACTCGTCGAAATTGAGCGTCTGGGTTGGGGCATCACCAATGGATTTTACGCAACGTGGAGCTTCCAAGTCTTTGCCAAACTCTATTTTGCTAAGCTCCATGAAAAATACTCTGTCGCCTAGTGGGTCAAAAACATACATCAGACGCTGTTTTTCTTCTTCGATAAGGTCGCCAATTACTGTTTCTTCCATAACGTAATTGTCCTCGTCGGAACGGCTTCCCATGTCTTCAAGTGTAATTTCTACCTCTTTAATCCATTTCTCGTTGCAGATGAAAAACGATGTCATCTGGTCGTCGGGGTAGTTTACAGATTCCAAAATTGCTTTATGTAGTTCAATGAATGTGGCATCGGAGTCTATTTCAATGTCTCTTCTGAAATCCTCAACCTCGTCCGATAACAGTCTGAATTTATAAATCATATCTAGATATAATTTCTAATGAATACTCTGGTTTTTTTATCCTATAATGCCTCGTGTTGCATCTTTCTCAATAAAGTTAAGGATGTATTCAATTTCGGGGCTTGAAGGTATTGTCTCTTTAATTTTCTTTACTCCATCTGAAACATTATTACCGCTTTGATATATTAAACGGTAGGCATCGTGTATGCTTTTTATTGTTTCGTTGCTAAAACCGCGACGACGCAAACCTACAATGTTCAATCCGCAATAGCGTGCCGGTTCACGTCCTACTATTATATAAGGAGGTATATCTTTGTTCAATCGACTGCCTCCCTGTATCATAACGTATCCTCCTATGTGTGAGAATTGGTGAACAAGTACGCATGCGCTTAATATTGCATTGTCGTCGATAACAACCTCGCCTGCAATTTTACTTGAGTTGCCAATGATGCAGCCACTTCCTATCTCGGAATCGTGGCCAATATGAGAGTTCTCCATGAACAGATTGTTGCTACCAACAACAGTTTTGCCTTTGGATGCTGTTCCACGATTAATGGTAACATTCTCTCTTATCATATTGTTGTCGCCAATTTCGCAGGTTGTATCTTCTCCTCTAAACTTAAGGTCCTGAGGTATACCACCTATTACAGCGCCATGGAATATCTTGTTGTTGTTACCCATGCGAGTACCATAGAGCACCGATGCATGAGGCATTATCACACAATTGTCGCCAATTACTACATTCTTGTCTATGTATGCAAACGCACCAATTTCGCAATTCTCTCCAATTTTTGCTTCGGGGTCGATGTATGCTAATGGACTTATCATGATATTTTCTTTTTAATTATTTATTCTTAATAATCTGCCCTGTAAATTGTGCCTCTACAGCCAATTTCTCACCAACAAATGCATATCCTTTCATTACAGATATGCTATGACGTAACGGGCTAACCTGTTCTACGCGGAATACAATGGTGTCGCCGGGGACAACTTTTTTGTGAAATGCTATCTTCTCCATCTTTATAAAATATGTGGAGTATTTTTTTGGCTCGTCGAGCATGTTCAGAACATGTAATCCTCCACATTGCGACATTGCTTCAATAAGTAGTACGCCGGGCATTACAGGCTCGTCGGGGAAATGTCCCTGAAAGAATGGCTCGTTGGCTGTAACATTCTTTACGCCTATTATGTAGTTTGAACCAATCTCTGTTATTTTGTCAATGAGCATGAATGGGTAACGGTGGGGGAGTAATTCGCGAATGCGATTTACATCCATTGCCGGTTCTGCATTGGGGTTGTATGTAGGTGCCTGAATCTGATGCTCGCGTATTGTTTTACGCATTGCACGCGCAAATTTGTTGTTAATTGTGTGTCCGGGGCATGTTGCTATAATGCGTCCTTGCAGTGGCTTGCCTATAAGTGCCAAATCGCCAATTATATCCAATAATTTGTGTCGTGCCGGTTCGTTGTTCCACACCAATGGCTTGTGGTTCAAATAACCCAATTTCTTGGCGTCCATGTGTGGAACTCCAATAACATCGGCCAAACGGTTGTATTGCTCTTGAGGCATCTCACGCTCATAAATCACAATGGCATTGTCCAAATCTCCTCCTTTTATAAGGCCGGCTGCCAATAGTGGTTCTAATTCACGAACAAATACAAATGTACGACTCGATGCTATTTCTGTTTTGAAATCCTCCATGTCCTCCAATGTCGCATATTGGTTGTAGAGGATACCCGACTCATAATGTACAAGCACATTAAGGCTGAACTTCTCGTCGGGAAGTATAATAATTGAGTTGCCGGTCTTTTCGTCTTTAATCTCTATCTTTGATTTTATGATAAAGACATCTTTTTCGGCATTTAACTCTTTAACTCCTACACGTTCTATGTTTTCGACATATTGTATGGCGCTACCATCGAGAATTGGAAACTCGGGGCCGTTTACCTGCATTAAACAGTTGTCTATTCCCGAAGCAAACAGAGCTGCCATAGCATGCTCTACTGTGCTGACTCTTGCATCGCCTTTTGATAAAACGGTTCCGCGTGTTGTTTCGGTAACATTCTCGGCTACTGCATCTATTATGGGTTCGCCGGGTAGGTCGATACGCTGTATCTTATATCCATAGTTCTCGGGTGCCGGATTAAATGTTACCGTAAGGCTTAATCCTGTGTGCAAACCTTTACCAAATAGTGAGAAACTTCCGTTTAATGTTTTTTGTTTGTTGTTCATAATAGAACTTTTTTATTTGTTAATTCTTTTATTTACTATTTTTGAGTGCTTCTAATTCGCGAGTAAGTTCTTTTATCTTCTTATCCAAATCGGGCAATCGTTTTAAATAGGCCGATGCACGTATATACTCTTTTGCATCGATAGCAGGTGAGCCAAGAAGTGTTTCACCACCTTTGCGATTGCCAATAGTTCCACATTGTGGGCCTACTGTTGTACGGTCGCCTATTGTGCAGTGTCCCGATATTCCGGCCTGACCACCAAAAATACACCATTCGCCTATCTTTGTCGAGCCTGCCACACCTACTTGTGCAGCCATTGCTGTGTGGCGTCCAACTTCGTCGTTGTGTGCTATTTGTACAAAATTATCTAACTTCACTCCGCTGTGTATAACTGTGGCACCCATAGTTGCTCTGTCTACGCAAGTGTTTGCACCAATCTCTACATCATCTTCAATTATTACAATGCCAACTTGTGGTATCTTTTCATATCCATTGCTTGTTGGTGCAAAACCAAAACCGTCGGCACCTATTACGCTACCGCTATGTAATATGCAGTTGTTTCCAATGCGACAATCGTGATAGACAGAAACGTGTGCGTATAATATGCAACCACTTCCAATTTTTGCTCCATCGCCAATAGAAACTCCATCGTGCAGAACTGTGTTATCGCCAATTTCGCAATTTTCACCTATAACAACAAATGGCGCTATATAGCAATTTTCTCCAATCTTTGCAGTAGATGCAATAGATGCAAGTGAACTTACACCCTGTTTCTTTGGTTTGCTGGCTTCGTAGAGAGTCATAAGCTTTGCCAAACTTCCATAGGCATTGTCTACTTTAATGAGTGTAGCTTTAATTTCGCCTTTTGGCTCAAAATCGCGATTTACCAACACTATGGTCGATTGCGTGTTGTATATATGCTCCTCATATTTTGGATTTGCCAAGAATGATAGTGCTCCGGGAACACCTTCTTCAATCTTTGCAAATGTATATACTTCTGCGTTTTCATTGCCTAGCACTTCTCCATCGATGAAGGATGCTATCTGTTTTGCTGTAAATTTCATAATCTACTGTAATTTAATTATAAAACTTCAAAAACAATTGCACTTTTTGTATGCTCTTGCAACTCTGTTGCGAATCGTTTTATCTTTTGTAATTAATCCTTTATTTTGCGAAAATAGTGAATATTTACCAAAGCAGGTTGTGTTTTTGCACAAAAAAATGAAATAGGTACAATTTTTACCAATTCTTATAAAAGAGTGTACTGAAAAAACTCTATTAATTATTAAAGTAGTGGCTATATTACTTTATAACGCCTTTTGCCAACAACTCTTTTTCCATCTGTTGTTGGTAGTCGTG
Source organism: Bacteroidaceae bacterium (assembly GCA_017522785.1). Taxonomy (GTDB): domain Bacteria; phylum Bacteroidota; class Bacteroidia; order Bacteroidales; family Bacteroidaceae; genus HGM04593. Next base: position 214,559 of record JAFWYF010000001.1, read on the forward strand.
TGCTTTTTCTCCTGCAACTGTCGCAAAATTCTCACTGCCATCGGCAAAAATAACGGCACGGCTTGCATTTACCAACAGTCCACATTCGTCGTTCATGCCATATTTGCAAACCTCTTCGAGTGAGCCTCCTTGTGCGCCTACACCGGGAACCAGCAAAAAGTGGTTTGGCACAATATTACGTACATTCTCAAACGATTTACCTTGTGTTGCACCAACTACGTACATCATGTTTTGGTCGCTTCCCCATTTTTGTGATGTGCGTAACACTTTCTCGAAGAGCATTTCGCCATTCTCGTCTTTGGTTAATTGGAAATCGTGTGAACCGGGGTTCGATGTAAGTGCAAGAACTATAACCCATGCATCGTCGTATGAAAGGAAGGGAGAAACACTGTCCTCGCCCATGTAGGGTGCAACAGTCAGTGCGTGCACCTTCATCTCTCCAAAGAATGAACGTGCGTAGAGTGCCGATGTGTTTCCGATATCACCACGTTTTGCATCTGCTATAATAAATATTTCGGGGTAGTTGTCTTTAATGTATTGAACAGTTTTCTCCAAACTAATCCAGCCCTTTACACCTGTTGCTTCGTAAAACGCTAAATTGGGTTTGTAAGCAACTGTGTATGGTGCTGTTGCATCTATTATGGCTTTGTTGAATTCAAATACGGGGTCTTCGCTGTCCATTACACATGCAGGCAGTTTTTTTATGTCGCTGTCGAGTCCTACACAAAGAAATGAACGTTTCTCTTTAATTTGGTTTACAAGTTCTTGCTTGTTCATGGTTATATGTTTTTATAGATTTTATAATTCGTTTTCTTTCATTCGTTCGGTGTTTTCGGCTACAATAAGATGGTCTATGCAATCTTGTATGTCGCCATTCACGAATGCTTGTAGGTTGTATATTGTGTAGTTTATACGGTGGTCGGTTATACGTCCTTGTGGGTAGTTGTAGGTTCGTATCTTTGCCGAACGGTCGCCTGTAGATACCATTGTTTTGCGTTTGCTGGCAATGTCATCGGCATAGCGCTGATGTTCACGGTCGTAAATGAGTGTACGCAAACGTGCAAGTGCGCGCTCTTTGTTCTTTGGCTGGTCGCGTGTTTCGGTACATTCAATGAGAATCTCTTCTGTTTGTCCTGTTTCGGGGTTTAACCAAGGATAGCGCAAACGTACTCCCGATTCCACTTTGTTCACATTTTGTCCTCCTGCGCCGCTGGAACGGAATGTATCCCATTTAATGGCGCTCTCGGTTATTTCTACATCAAAAGGTTCTGCTTCGGGAAGTACGGCCACCGATGCGGCTGAGGTATGTACACGTCCCTGTGTCTCTGTCGCCGGTACACGTTGTACACGATGTACGCCCGATTCATATTTTAATGTTCCATACACCTTCTCACCCGAAACGGTGCATATTATCTCTTTGTATCCACCCGATGTTCCTTCGCTGAAACTCGATACCTCCATGCGCCATCCTTTGCTCTCGCAATATTTGCTATACATGCGATAAAGGTCGCCTGCAAATATGGCGGCCTCGTCGCCACCTGTTCCACCGCGTATTTCGAGTATCGCATTTCTGTCATCTTGTGGGTCGGCAGGAATTAGCAATATTTTAATCTCTTCCTCCAAAGAGGGAATTTCGTTGGTGCAACGCTCCAGCTCTTCGCGCGCCATTTCGCGCAACTCGTTATCGCTTTCGTTGGCAAGCAGGTCTTTAGCCTCTTTTTGTCCTTCGAGAAGAGCAATATAACGCTTGCGGGCATCCATAATCTGTTCGAGGTCGCGGTACTCCTTGTTTAGTTTTACGTAACGCTTCATGTCGGCCACTACTGCGGGGTCGGTAATGAGCAGTGCAACCTCTTGAAAACGGGCTTCCAAGTCGTTGAGCTTATTTAATAGTGAATTATTTTCCATTGAAAGAGTGATGTTCTGTATGTGAATTGTTTATTTTTATAGAAACTCTTTAATGGTTAATATTTGAATGTACCGTAGGGGCTCTCAATTATCAATTCGTTCTTTTCGGCAGCTTCTACACGTCCAACTATCTGAGCGTCTACTCCAAAACTCTTGCTTATAGCAATGACCTCTTCGGCATGCTCCGGGCTCAAATATACCTCTAAGCGGTGTCCCATGTTGAATACCTTGTACATCTCGGCCCAATCGGTACCACTTTGCTCTTTAATGGTCTTGAATAGTGGAGGAATAGGGAATAGGTTGTCCTTTATCACTCGTTTGTTCTCGACAAAGTGCATAACCTTTGTCTGCGCTCCACCGGAACAGTGTACCATGCCATGAATTTGAGGACGTAGCGCATCGAGTAGTTTTTTTACTATGGGTGCGTATGTTCGGGTAGGTGATAGTACCAATTTCCCGGCATCCAATGGAGAACCTTCTACTGCATCGGTCAGTTTAAGATTGCCCGAATATATTAATTCTGCAGGCACTCCGCCATCGTAGCTCTCGGGATATTTCTCTGCAAGATATTTCCCAAATACGTCGTGGCGGGCCGATGTTAATCCGTTGCTACCCATGCCACCGTTGTACTCTTTTTCGTATGTTGCCTGTCCGTATGATGCAAGTCCTACAATAACATCGCCTGCGGCAATGTTTGCATTGTCTATGACATCGCTACGTTTCATTCGGCATGTTACGGTGCTGTCTACGATTATGGTACGTACAAGGTCGCCTACATCGGCAGTCTCGCCTCCGGTTGCATAAACTCCAACACCCATGTCGCGTAACTCGGCAAGTAATTCATCGGTTCCGTTAATGATGGCCGAAATAACCTCGCCCGGAACAAGCAGTTTGTTGCGTCCTATGGTTGATGAAACCAAAATGTTGTCTGTAGCACCAACGCATAACAGGTCGTCGATATTCATAATCAGTGCATCCTGAGCAATTCCCTTCCATACAGAAACATCACCTGTTTCTTTCCAGTAGAGATAGGCTAAAGACGATTTTGTTCCTGCACCGTCGGCATGCATAATGTTGCAATATTCGGGGTCTCCACCCAAAATGTCGGGAATAATTTTGCAGAATGCTTTGGGATATAATCCTTTGTCTATGTTCTTTATGGCATTGTGAACATCCTCTTTCGATGCCGATACACCACGCATCATATAACGTTGATCGCTCATGTTTTATATTTTAATGTTGTTATCTTAGTGAATTGTATATTTTTTGCGAAGATAATGCAAACCGAGCGAAAAGGCAAGAAAACTGCGACTTTTCGCTCGGTTTGAATGTGTGCTTTTAAAAAGAATTTTTAAAATCTCGAAAAACGGCAATATTCAATACCTGCTTTTCATTCCAATACTTTATTAAGAATATTCTTTACTTCTTCTTTGGTTATGCCACCTTCGTGAACTTTCTCTCCATCTACATAGAATGTTGGCACATAGTAGTAGTCGAAAGCATTGGCATAATCAACCTCTATAGTCTCCTCAATGCATTCCGGTTCAATTAAACGAAATGTTTCGTGCTCCTCCTTCAGTTCATCGATGTACCTGAATGCCTTTTTGCAGAACGGACATCGTTCTTGGTAAAAAATCTGTAATTTCTTCATAAGTTTTTCATTTATGTTGTTTCATTTGTAAAAGTAATATTTTTATAACAATTATATTCAACAAACGAGCAAAAAATATGAGGCTTACTTCAATTTTTTTTTAACCGTCAGTATAGAATATAAGATGATTATTTCTTAGAGTGTATTTTGAATACAGCCATGTCGCCGTTTGTCCCTATACGAAACGGAGGCCCCCATAGAGAAATTCCGCTCGATACATAAACATGGGAGTGGCTCCATTTTCTATATCCGTTACTCTGTTCATATATCATATTTGTTACAATGTTACCGGGCCAAATTTGTCCGTTATGAGTGTGTCCGCTAATCTGTAGGTCTATCCCCAGTTCGTTTTTTCTTGTTATGCCATGTGGCTGGTGGTCTACCATTATCATTGGCTTGCTTCCATCTGTTCCCGAAATCAAATCTTCGAGTGGCATACGTTCTCTGTTGAAAAAATCGTCGCGTAAGATAAGTTGAATGCCATTTGGCAGCTCCACAACGCTATCGCAAAGCATTTTTATTCCGCAGTTTGAAATAAATTGCTTGCTCTCTTCAATACCACTTATATATTCATGATTTCCCGGCACCATATACACTCCCATTGGCGCATCCAACTCTTTTAGTTCTTTCTCCATATGCTCGTTTTGCAACGGCAGTAAACTATTGTCAATGAGGTCGCCTGCAATGAGTATCAAATCGGGTTTTTCGTGCTTTATCATTCTAACAAACTTCTTCAGTCGCTCCTTGCCTGTTCCATAACCTAAATGCATGTCGCTAAGTGCTACAATGGTCATGCTGTCTCCTTTAAAAGGCTTTTCAATGGCTATATCTATTCTGTTAATTCTTGGGTTAAGATAATTGATATATCCATAAAGCAATATAATGGTTGTAGTAGCAACTGCATACCAAAAGATATACTTAATATTGGGTGCAAAAAAATACTTTATAACATCTAATGCGAAAAGAATAAGCGACATATATAGAATTATCACCATCCATGTACTGCCAATCTTGAATAATGTCTTTGGGAGAAATTCGGGTAGGTTGGCATGTCGCAATGCAAGTACAATGAATAGTGATATTGCCGATAGCCAAAAAAGGATACCAAAAAGAATTTTAATATATAATGGTGTGCCGGAGATTGCTTGTAGGGAGCGAATAAATACATAGCTATTTCCTATGAAGAAACAGGTAAGTACTAATGCAAGTAGTGTTGTCATGTAGTTTCTATTTTTCTATCAAAAAAACGACAATATGAGACTTTTGTTGTCTTATATTGTCGTTAAATTTTGTTTATGGAAATTTCTTATTTCAGGTTCTCGATAAAGAAATTGGTCATGCGCTCGAACAGATGATAGCGTGTGTTGCTTCCAAAGAAGATGCTGTGGTTGCTGTCGGGGTATAACGCCACTTCGTGTTGCTTGCCTGCTTGGTTAAGAGCATGTATGTAGCGAAGCATGTTACGGAAATGTACATTGTCGTCGGCTGTACCATGAATGAGCAGTAGATTGCCATTTAATTTGTTGGCATTTACTATTGCCGAACCTATATCGTAGCCCTCTTTGTTCTCTTTTGGGGTACGCATATATCGCTCGGTGTAAATAGTATCGTAGAAACGCCAATCGGTAGGCGCCGCAATGGCCACACCTGCTTTGAATACTGCGTCGTCCTGACTCATGGACATTATTGTGTTGTATCCGCCGAAACTCCAGCCCCACATTCCAATATTCTCTTTATTGACATAGGGCAGTGTCCCTAAATATTTTGCGGCCTCTACTTGGTCTTTGGGCTCATAAACTCCCAACTGCATATATGTACATTTTCCGAATTCGGTTCCTCTACCTCCGGTTCCACGTCCATCTACACACACCATAATAAATCCCTGCTCTGTCATATATGCTTCGTACATTGCTCCGGGATACATTCCTGTGTACCATGTATCTTTTACACTTTGTGAATAGGGACCGCTGTATTGGTGCATAATAACAGGGTATTTCTTGTTTGCATCAAAATCGTGTGGCTTAATCATCCAGCCATTTATCTCTACTCCATCGCTAGTGGTAAATGTAAAGAACTCTTTTTGTGGTGTGTTTACACTCTTCATCTTATCACTTAAACGACTGTTGTCTATGAGAGTTCTTATGGTCTTTCCATTGTTGTCGTTTGTGGTAACAATGGGTGGTGTGGTAAGGTTGTCAAAAGTATTTATGAAATACTTCATTCCTGTTGAAAATACAGTGCTGTTTGTTCCATCGCCCATAGTCAGACGGCTCTTTTTGCCTTTACCGTTTATCTTATATACATTGTCGCGTAAAGGAGAACCTTCGTTGCTCTGATAGTAGAACTCATTCTTCTTCTCGTTCCAACCAAAGAAATTTGTTACCTCATATTCTCCCTCTGTAATTGGACGTACAAAGTCGCCACCTAATGTGTAAAGGTATAAGTGATTGTATCCGCTACGTTCGCTATGTATAACAAAATGCTTGTCGTAGAATACTATTTTGGAGAATGTTGCTTCGTTCAAATATTTATCACTCTCTTCGCGTAGTATTCGTTTACATAATCCCGACAATGGGTTTGCGGCAAATATATCCATTACACTTTGATGGCGGTTAAGGGTTACAATTGCCAGCATGTTCGGGTCGTTGGTGAATTGTATGCGTGGAATATAATCTTCATTGCCAATCTCCAATTTCACTTGACGTGTTACCTTGCTTTTTACATCGAATGTGTGAACAGATACTTTTGAGTTGTCGGCTCCTGCAATGGGATATTTGTAGCTGTATGGTGCAACATAAGGGTCATATTCCACTTTGCTCTTTGTAGGGATATACATAGGCATGTCGTAGTTCATAACGTTGCTTTCGTCGTAACGTATATATGCCAATATTTTGCTGTCGGCACTCCAATCATACGAGCAGTTGGTGCTGAACTCCTCCTCGTAAACCCAGTCGGGAATACCGTTCAATACTTTACCAAATTCACCATCTTTAGTTACTTGCGACTCGCTATTGTCAAATAGTAGTTTTATAATGAAAATGTTATTATTGCGTACAAAAGCAATCATTGTTCCGTCGGGCGAAAACTTGGGAACCTGTTGTGCCCCGTTTTGCGACAGAGGAGCAACCTTGTTATTCTTGCGCGAGAAAATATAGTGCTCGGCAGTGAATGAACGACGATAAATAGGAGTAGTTTTTGTTTGAATGAGCAATCGGGCCTCGTCGGGAGAAAATTGATAGCCATCGATACGCTTCTGATTGAATCCGCGTGCTGTTGCGGCATTAAATATTGTATCAACTACCTCGCCGGTTTTGAATGAATATTGTAGTACCATGCTACGGTCGCTGCTTAAACGGGCAAAATGTTCTCCATCGGCCATTGGCTTTATCGCAGAATAGGTTTCGGGCCAATAGGCGTAATTTATTACATCGCGTAAATTAAGATTGTTACCGGCAAATATCGATATTGCAAAAATTGCCAATAGTAGAATTGTGAAAGTACGTTTCATTATATCTCTCTTTTTAAATTTTATTCTATATAATTTGCGAAGATACATAGAATTATCGAAAAACTAAAATATTAATAAAATTAAACAGTTTCTATGAGAGTGTTGGAATTTATAACCTCGAAACTTTTTATAGTAGTTTATTATCTGAATTAACTAATTCGAACATCTTTTTTTATTACATTCGCAATTTGAATATAAATAGTACGTATGTCGGAACAACGTTTTTATTATAACGATTTCAGCACCTATTTGCGCAAACGTTTTGGTTGCAAGGTGCAAAAAATCACTCTCGATGGTGGTTTTACTTGTCCTAATAGAGATGGCACTGTTGGTCGTGGAGGATGTACTTTCTGTAATAATCAAACATTCAATCCTGCATATTGCCACAGAGAAAAGCCAATTCGTGAGCAAATGAGCGAAGGTATAGCCTTTTTTGCTCATAAATATCCCGAGATGCGCTATCTGGCATATTTTCAGGCATATACAAATACCTACGATTCGTTGTCGGCATTACAACGTCGCTACGAAGAAGCACTCTCTGTTGATGGTTGCCTAGGGATTGTCATAGGCACTCGACCCGATTGCATGCCCGGTGATTTGCTCGATTATTTACAACGTCTATCGGAACAAACATTTGTTCTTGTGGAGTATGGTGTTGAAAGCACATGCGATGCTACGCTGTCGCGCATAAATAGAGGTCATGATTATGCTGTTGCAGTAGATGCTGTAACACGAACTGCCGAACGAAATATCCCAGTTGGGGTACACATGATTTTGGGATTGCCGGGCGAGACTCGTCAAGATATTATGAAACAGGCTTCTGTTTTGTCGAAACTGCCTATTACCACTCTTAAACTGCATCAGTTACAGTTGATACGAGGAACACGTATGGCTCGGGAATTTGAAGAAGTGCCGTCCGATTTTCATCTTTTTACTCTCGATGGCTACATAGAGACAGTTGTCGATTATGTGGAACGTTTACGCCCCGACATTGTTTTGGAACGCTTTGCATCGCAATCGCCAAAAGAACTGTTGATTGCACCCGATTGGGGCATAAAGAACTACGAACTTGTTGAGATGGTGAAGCGTCGCATGCGTGAGCGTGATACTTGGCAAGGACGTCTGTTTGTTGGCTAATGTTTTCTATTTATACCACGATGCATACATAACGTAATCGTTGGCTATGCGCTCTACAATCTCTTTTTGTTGTTCGGGGCTCACCTCCTTTATCTTTTTTGCAGGTACTCCGGCATAAATAAAACCGCTTTCGACGCGCATGCCCGATGTTACAAGAGCATTTGCCGCAACAATTGCGCCACTCTCCACAACGGCATTGTCAAGAATTGTTGCACCCATGCCTATTAAGCAATTGTCCTCAATTGTGGCACCATGTATTGTTGCATTGTGTCCAATAGAAACATTGTTTCCTATAAATGTCTTGGAACGTTGGTAAAGGGTGTGTACTACAGCTCCATCCTGAATGTTCACTTTGTTGCCAATGGTAATGCTGTTTACATCGCCTCGCAGTACAGTGCCAAACCAAATAGAACAGTCGTTGCCCATTGTAACATCTCCTATTATGGCTGCAGTCTCTGCCAAATAGCAATTCTCTCCAATTTTGGGCATAAAGCCTCGTACCTCTTTTATTATAGCCATGCTCTTTTTGAATGATTTTATATTTCGCTTACGTGGCAAAGGTAATGAATAATTTATCACTCACCAACACCTTTTAGGGTTTGACGTAGAAGCATGTCGATATTGTCGTCGCTATTTTCTCTCTCCTTGTTCAGTTTTACAAGAAAATCGGCCATAGTCTTTAGTACCTGATTAATAGTCGAAGGGTCTTCGCAGTTGTGTGTGAGTTTCTCTAATCGTCTTATCAAACGTCTAAAGAGGGTCAGTGTCTCCTTCTGTACATCATCGATGGTAATTTTTTCTCTCTTTTTCTCTGTTGTCATTTCAATAATCTTTTAGAATACGAAGTTACAGCTACAAACCCTTTTGTAAGTTGTTGTATTGATACTTTTAAGGAAAATAGTTATTATAATTCTGCAACCCCTTTCCATAGTTTACTGCTTTCTTTTGCACAAAAATTCAAACTATGGTTAAAACTAATTTATTAAACGGATTGACCGGTGCTTTAGGGCTTTATTCCGGTGTAAAAGGGCTGTTCGATTCAGCCTCGCTGGCACGTAAACAGAAACGTCTGCTGGCAGATGCAAAGGCCGAAGAGTCGGCATGGTTCAAACGTAATTATTACGGTAACTATCTCGAAAACAGCATGGCTAAGGCTGCGCTTAAGCGTGTGGAAAATACACTTCATAGACAAAATGCTCAGAACAGGGCTTATGCTCGAGTGAATGGTGCCACACCTGAACTAACGCGTGCTCGCAATGCACAAGGGTTGCGCTCAATGGAAAATCTAATGACAAATATGGCTACTCAGAGCGATACCCGACGTGAAAATATCTACGCACAGCACATGCAAAACAAAAATGCCTTCCGAAACAGAGAACTAGCGATGTTACAAGACGAAGAACAACGTGCCGGGAACAGCATGCTTGGTGGTGCACAGTTGGTGAAAAATGCTCTCCTAGGTATGAATTGGGGTAAACAAAAGAGTGATAACATAAAGGATGAAGGAGTTTATGGAGAGACGAAAGAACAATATCCTGTTTGGGACTGGGGATAATTCGATGTTGCCCTATGATGACGAGTATGATGGGCATAAGGAGCATGTAGATAATATAAAAAAGGATTTGTATATGCTCAACCGTGCACGAAACAGAGCTTTGGTAAGCGATTTTGCATCGGGACTAGTGAATTTAATTGCTCGTCGAAAGGGTAGTCGTGTCGTTCTGCCAACAGATTCTACCGAGAAATATAACAAGGTTTTGTTGCAGTTGAACGATAAACTGCACATGGCACAAAGAGATTATGATGGAGAAATAGCACGCAAAAAGGTCTTTACACAGCAACCAAAGCAAACTGCTGTAGCAACCCCCAATCAAAACAGTGCTACCAACAACTCACTGCCAAAGGTAACGCTCTTGAAACCAATCTCGTCGTTCTCGATAAGACAAGCAAACAGCAAAAATAGTATCAATAACAGTATGAAAGTAGTAGAGCAGTGGAGAAAAGAAAAAATGATACTGCCTAATTGGTATTCTAATAAGTCAAACAAAAAGAGATAATCTAAAAATTTTACAAATATGTTACAGAATTACGAAAATTCGAAAAAGAGAAAAGAGAAACAGAATAGCTTTTCTTTTGCAAATGAACAAGATGCATTTGAAGCGGATAGCTTAATGGAGCAACCCGATTTTTCCGATATACAGCGGAATATGCAAAACGCTTCGGCATCCATGCGACAGTCGCAACAATATATCGATGCTCTTGGTAATAAACCGCAGCGTGAAGAGTATTATCGTAGCCAAATGCGCGATTATCTTGTTCCACAAGATACCGAGATGCGTCGTCGCCGACAGTTTGTTATGTCGAAAAATGCAATAGATGATGCTCTTGACGATTATTACAACAACGAGGTCTATCCCGAATTTGAGGCACAACGCAAGGCGGCTTACGACAAAGGACGTAAGGATTTTGAAAGTTTTGCTCGTGTTCCGGGAGCAAATCCACATGCGGCATTGGCAGGGATGCAAAGAAATAGCGACCCCGAGAAGGTTATAAATAGCACTATGTCTTCTCTTAATGATAAAGGATTGGACGATATCTCGGGTGCGTATGCCCGTTATGCGGGACTCGACCCCGAAACCTATCGCGAGACGGTGCTTAAACCAAATATTTATAACCGAATGGTTAATAAGTATGTCGATGATGCAACTCCACGTAACTCTGCGGAATATATATATCGTGGAGTAGTCGGTAATTCTCTAATAGGAAAGGCCGGCGCATTAGGACAAAAACTGTACACAGGGAAAAACAGTGAACAGTTTATTGATGATGAGGGTATGGCCAATTATGGGGCAAACCGCATGGAGAATTTTGCGGTAGGTGTAGGCTCGTTAATGCTCGATGCGTCCATGTTTCATGGTATTGGTGCCGGTGCAGGAAAAGTAACAAAAGGTGCTACCTCGTTGGCACAAAAGCATCTTGCCGGAAAACTTCTTGCAAAAGGCGCAGAAAACGGTATTACTGTTGCCGGAGCCGATGCTATGGCTAAGAAGATGATAACCAACAGCCTGAAAGCAAAAATTGCACAAAGTTCATTAACGCAAGGTTTGACATTGGGCGCTTATGATGCGGCCAATAGCGTTGCCGATGATATTCTGCACGACCAATCTGTAAACGTTGGCAAAGCTGCGGGTTCCTTTGCTAAAGGATTTGGTACGGGTGTTGCTCTTGGTGCGGTAGGTACTCCGTTGCGTGAGCAGGCGCGTGGCCTCACGGGGCTGAAAAAAGTCGCTGCGTCAGCAGGTGTTCTCAGTGCAGAATCGGCTGTATTTACAGCTGCAACAGAGGCGGAAAAATTGAGTATGGGAGTTGAGATTGAACCAATAGACCTTATTCACGATTTTGGAGAGAGCATGGCAACTTTGGCATCTATGCGCATGTTTAATTGGCGACCGGTACGTGGAAAAAGTGCATTGAACTCAGTGGGACGTTTGAAAGAGGAGTTACGATTTACGCCTACAGAGAAAGAGGAAATAGCCGATGCCGGTGTAGAACCCGAAACATTTATCTCTAAATTGGAAAAGGCATTGAATGTGTCGTCGAAAGGACTGTCAGTCGAAGGCATTGATGTAAAGGATGATTATATAAAATTGATGTCCGACCCGGAACTATCGGCTTCGGCACGTTCAAAATTGTTGTACATAGTAAATGGAAAGGTAACATCGACACCTCCTGTTGCTGTAGATTACACTCTCGAAGAGTTACCCGACGGCAAGGCAAGAGCAACACTTTACGATATTACAGGTGGAAAAATAGAAACAATGGAACTACAAAATAGAAGCTCCATTGAGGGTTTCTTGCTGATGAAAGCAGGTGCATTGCGTCGTAACCGACTTGCAACGTACGAAGAAATCTTACAACGTAACTACAATACACAGGATTTCTTCAGACAGGCCGGTATATATGCAAAAGAGAAGGGTATAAGTAGCGATGCTGTTTCCGATGCCATGTATAAAAAGGCAAAGAAAGAGCCGTTGAGCAACGAGGAAAACAATATGCTCGACGAAATTTTGCAACGCACCGGATATGGCGAAAGTGAATTGGGCAAAATGTTGCTGGGAATGCGTCGTTATGTGGAAAATGAGTATAATCTTTTCCCCGGTACTTTGGCTGCAAATAGCGATAAACCAACATATCGTATCTCTAAAAATATAAATGCCGCTCTTGAAAAATATGAGAGTTTGATGCGAGAACAAATAGATGTTTTAAACGGTAAATTACCACGCGAAAAATCATTTGTTTCCTATCTTAGTGAAACTGACAAAATGTACTCCGATATGAGCAATAGCGACATATTGGATATGGAGCGCAATAACTATGAACGTGGAATTACAGATAGCAATTCGGCAATACTTGAATATGATGAAGTTCCTGATATCACCGAGGGACTTGGCATTAAAAAGGACGATTATGGCTTGCATCCACAAAAATGGAACAAACGATATAAATGGAACGTCTATGGCTATAGAAACACTCCCGAAAGAATGGAGGACTTTGCAAAACTAGCCAAGAAAGTCGCTGCAGAATATGGTATGGATGTCGAATTTATTCGTGACGAAAGGCAAATTCCATATAAAGGTAATCCGGAATATAAGCATATGATTGTAGCACGTGGATGGTATAGTTCAAAAGATAATAAAGTTGTACTAAACCTCCCTAATATGCTCGACTCTCACGAGGTAGAAAGAACTATTTTCCACGAGGTGGTAGGACACTATGGCTTTGGTCGTGTTTTTGGAGTCTATTATGAACGTTTTCTCGAAGATGTCTATCGTAGAGCTACCCCCGAACTTAAACGAAATATACACGAAAAATCGAGGTCGTATGGAAATTCGTTGCATACTCTTGTCGATGAATATATTGCCGACCTTGCAGAATATCCGCCAAGTAACCGTGAACAACGTTCGGTGTTACGTCGTTTCAAAGATTTTGTGAAAAATATGCTTCGTAAAAATGAAACTTATCGTTACAATAGTTCCATTTCTTATAATGAATTAAAAGAGTTGATTGATTTGCATAATAATGCAATGAAAAAGAACAGAAGCTCCGAATGGGAACGTAAAAACGTTTTTAAGGATTTCAGAGATTCTTATTATGCTAATGAGGATTATACCGATAGCGATAAATATTACGAGAATGAGGTAAAACTCTACGATAACGACCCAACAATGAGCTATGTTGCAGAACCCTTCCGTGCACGACGCAAATTGCATGTCGATATACGCAAACAGTGGAATGCGGCTCATGGCAAGAATGCAACAGATAACAGTGTTACAAATGGCAACAGCTATCGTTTTGTGGGTGTAAAAGGCTTGGAGAATTTAGAGAGAACTATTGGCCGAAAATCGGAAATGCATGCAAAACTCGACAGAGCAAAAGAGATGTATGCAAAAAATCAGTCGCCTCGATTGATAAAGGCTGTTACAGGCTGGGAAATGGGTGCCGATGGTGAGTGGCGCATGGAAATAGACGACAACATAGCGTTGAATGATTATATTGGAATATCTCTTAAGGCTTCCGATGACATACTCTATCCTACATACAAACAGATAATGCGTAAATCGCCCGAAGAACGTTCTGTGCTCGATAACGAAATGATGGAGGCGATATATGAAAGGGTAACTCCAGTCGATAAGTTTGCACGACTCGATTATATAGTCAATGATAATAGGTTTTTTACTCTCTATCCCGAATTACGCGACGTTCCGGTGAAATTTGAGAATATGGGTGGTGAATTGTGCCGATATGATACCAGAAATGGAGTTCTCTATTTGGATAAACGTGCATTGCATGACCCTGCTCTGAGTGATGAACTGCTTGTTCCCATGCAGCAGATGGTACAAGAGTATGAAAATTTCTCGCGTGGCAGAGATGCAAAAGGGTATGCGCTTGATAGTGAGATTGCCGATTATGAAGATGCCTGTTACATTGCAGATGTGCTTACAAAAAATGAAAACAATCCCGATTTCGACAAGCGTTTTATGAAAGCACGACGCGACTTTCGTGCCAATTTTGGAATGCCATATTCGCAATTTCGAAAAATCTTTCCCAGTGTCAATGAGTATGTCAATTATTTACGTACCGGAAAAACCAGAGCTACTATTGGCGATGTGGAACTTCGTAATGTAAGACGTCGTAAGGATACTCCAATGTATACCCGTTCTGTTATGACTGCCGAGAGTACCGAAGATTATCCTCGTAGTGGTCAGGTTCGTAATGCTCGCCCACGTACTGTAAAGAATTATTTGCAAGGTCCGCTCGATATAATAAAGGAGAGAATGTTCTTCCTGAACGAACAGGACAATGCTATTGGCCGTTTGCGCGGAGAAATAATGAACAGGGAAATTCCTGTCGACGAAGTGATGTCAAATGATATGTTCGATGGCATGAATCGAGATATTTATCGCAACGATATAAAAAATCTGCGCGATAGAATATCTAAAAGTAGAGAGAACCTCGATGCAATATTGCGTATGCGAAGAAAAAGATTGAACTAATATGCTCGAACAAGCATGTGTTAAGTAAATTTGTAATGTGATGAATAGATTTTTAAATAGAAAAGTGAAGGCAACCTCTCGAAAGAATATAGAGCAACCTATAGTAGAGGAGAGTGGCATGGCTGTCGATTTTTTGAACGAGTGTGCTGCTTGCTGGAACGCCCTTGATGAGGCTCGTCGCAAATTGCGACGAAGCCTCATGTATAGTTACGGCGATCAGTGGGGCGATTATGTGCTCGACCCCGACACAAACAACTATATAACAGAAGGTGAACTAATAAAAAAGAACGGCAAGGTGCCATTGAAAAATAATATGATAGCACCTATTCTAAACAATGTCGACGGACAGTTGCGTCAAAATCTTATGCGTCCTGTGTGCATAGCACGCGACCAAAGTGAAAGCAAGATAGGCGAAATGATGTCTATTGCTATTGAATATGTTCATGATATAAACGAATTGGAAGAGGTCGATTCTGCCTCTATGCGTATGCTCCTGAATGGAGGTATGACAGCTCAACGCATAGAATTTGGTGTAAATCCTTCGCGTAACAAACAAGATGTATGGGTGTACGAGGTTAATCCTTCGCGACTCTTTTTCAATACCAATCTCGAGGATGTGCGCATGTGGGATGTAACCTGCATAGGAGAATTATTTGATATCCCTCTCGATGATTTGTTGGCTCATTTCGGTCGTACACCACATGAAAAGGAGAAACTAAAACTCATCTATGGCGGTGCTACAAACTACTCCTATGTGGCAAGCAGGGGTGTGCAAGGCGATGAGTCGCGCCTGCTCTCTTTTTACTCTCCTTCGCGTAACGATCTTTGCAGGGTCATCTTGGGGTGGCGTTTGGAGTCGCGCGATGCCTACTATTGGAACGATACCATGCATGGCACATGGGGCTATTTGCCCTATAACGAAGAGAGTCGCAAAGGGCTTGATGCCGAAAACGAGAAACGTCGCGAAGATGCAAAAAAAGAAGGTGTAGAGGATGACGATGTTCTAACAATAGAGTACACCTATTCTACTGAACGATATTGGTACTATCGTTATATGTCGCCTTATGGGCATGTGCTAAAAGAGGGGCGTAGTCCATACTGGCATGGCGAGCATAATTATGTGTTGCATCTCTATCCTCTTGTGCAGGGTAAATTGGGTAATTTTGTGGAGCAGTTTATAGACCAACAACGTGCTATAAACCGAACTGCCACACTCATAGATTTTATTCGTGGAACTTCGTCAAAAGGTGTTTTGGTCGTTGATGATGAGGCTTTTGAAAGCATGACTCGCGAAGAGGTCGTCGATGAATATGTACGTTATAACGGAGTGCTTTTTGTGAAACTGAAGCCGGGTCAAAGCATTGATGGAGTAGTACGACAATACAATAGTGGTGCGTCGGTAGCCGGAGATTTTGAATTGCTTAGTCTGCAACTGCGTTTGATAAATGAAATCTCAGGTGTAAATTCGGCTATGCAAGGACAAGCACCAAAAGCCGGAACTCCTGCGAGTTTGTATGCTCAACAGGCACACAACTCCTCTTTGAACCTAAAAGGGCTATTCGATAATTTCCGTACTTTTCGTCGTCGTCGCGATAACAAACTGATGAAAACCATACAGCAGTTTTATACCGAAAATCGCTATATAGATATAGCAGGTAACGACTACAGCGAAGAGGCAAAGTGGTATAATCCCGAAAAGGTGCAAAATGCCGAAATAGATTTAACTATCTCCGAAGGGTATAATACTCCTGCTTATCAAATGCTTGCAAACGATTTTCTTATGGAACTATTCAGAGCGCAAGCGTTGGATGTGAAAACATTGCTCGAAAATACATCCTATCCATTTGCCGATAAGATATTAGAAGCAATTAAACGTAACGAAGAACAGATGGCGCAAGGAGCACCAATGGGTGGAATACCTCCCGAAGTCATGCAACAGTTACAGATAGGTCAGGGCTCACCTAATGAACAATCGCCACCTACCGATGTTGATACACAAATGCAAGAACAATATTCAGAGACTAATTTACCACAAGTGTGATAATTTTTTAAAGAAACAAAACATCTTGTTAAATAAAAATATTATCTTCGCACTCGATATATGAATTTATGATAATATAGATGTTTAACCCTAAATACAAATATTATTTTATGAAGAGAATATTTACATTTACAGTGATGATTTTGATGCTTGTTGCAACAATCTCCACAACTTCGTGTAGTACAGCAAAATCCGTGAATAGTGCATTTGCAAAGAATGGTTATATCATGGAAATGCTTTCTCCTGCTCAGCAGGCACAATTGGCACCTGTTTTGTCGGCCTTCCCCGCTTTCAATCAGGATGCTATGGGCTATTTGCAAACTGCCGGTGCTACAACATTTGTATATGCTGTAGATGAGGCAACATGGAACTCCTATTGCAATACACTCATGAGAAATGGTTTCTCAAATATGGGAATAGGCCTTGTGAAAGCCGACAAAACCAATAATGTAACTTACAATGTTAGTGGTAAATTCACTACTATTTACAAACAGACATATCTTCTGGTAACATACACACACGCAGGTTTCTAATAGTATAAGAACAGGAGTTGTAATACTTTATCAGAGAGCGTCATTTTTTTCTATTGACGCTCTCTGATTTAATTTATATTTTGTAAATTCGCGTTTGAAAATTAAGAAATTCTTAAATACGTGGTTTAAAAAGAGAAATATATGACCTCGCAGAAACGAATATTGGAACTTCGTGAACAATTACACGAACATAATAGAAAATATTATGTGTTGAACTCGCCAGATATAAGCGATATGGAGTTCGACATGCTTATGCGCGAATTACAGGACTTAGAGGCGCTGCATCCCGAAATGTATGATGCCAATTCTCCTACTCAGCGTGTTGGTAGCGACATAACAAAGGGTTTTGTACAGGTCGCACATAAATATCCAATGCTTTCATTGGGGAATACCTATTCCAAAACCGAGGTTGCCGAATTCTATGAACGTGTTAGGCGTGCTTTAAACGAAGATTTTGAGGTATGTTGCGAACTGAAATTCGATGGAACATCAATCTCTCTTACATACGTCGATGGTAAATTCGTGCAGGCGGTAACTCGTGGCGATGGTGAAAAAGGAGACGATGTAACAGCCAATGTGAAAACTATACGCTCGGTACCATTGGTGTTGTCGGGCAGTGGTTATCCACAAGAGTTTGAGATTCGTGGAGAGGTGCTAATGCCATGGCAAGTTTTTGATATGTTGAACAAGGAGCGCGAGGCTGCCGAGGAACCACTATTTGCCAACCCGCGTAATGCCGCTTCGGGAACATTGAAGCTACAGGATTCGTCGGTGGTGGCAAAACGAAAACTCGATGCTTTCTTATACTATATGCTTGGCGATGAACTGCCTTGCGATGGACATTACGAGAATCTTAAAATGGCAGAACAATGGGGTTTCAAAATCTCCGACGTTACAAAAAAATGCAAGAGCCTCGACGAGATATTCGAATATATAGACAAACTCGATGTGGAACGCAAGAATCTGCCATTTGCAACCGATGGTATAGTCATTAAAGTAAATTCAATACGTCAGCAAAAAAATCTTGGATATACAGCAAAATCGCCACGCTGGGCTATAGCCTACAAATTTCAGACAGAGCGTGCCGTTACACGTCTTAACGAGGTAACATATCAGGTTGGGCGAACAGGTGTTGTTACTCCCGTAGCTAATCTCGATCCGGTACAATTGTCTGGTACAATTGTAAAACGTGCTTCGCTTCATAATGCTGATATTATAGAAAAACTCGACTTACATATTGGAGATATGGTTTATGTAGAGAAGGGTGGCGAAATTATTCCTAAAATTACAGGTGTCGATTTGGATTCACGTATATTAATTGGTGACAAGGTGCGTTTTATAACCAAATGTCCGGAGTGTGGTACGCCACTAGTACGATACAATGGCGAAGCTGCGCATTACTGCACAAACGATACTGGTTGTTCGCCACAAATTAAAGCGCGTATAGAGCACTTTGTTACTCGCGAAGCCATGAATATCGATTCACTAGGTCCCGAAACTATAGAATTGCTATACAACTTAGGTCTTGTGAAAAACATTGCCGACCTCTATTCTCTACAACCGGAGGAACTTATGTTCCTTCCTAGAATGGGTACAAAGTCGGCAGAAAATATTGTTGCCGGTATTGCTGCATCGAAAAACGTTCCATTCGAGCGTGTGCTTTTTGCTCTTGGAATACGTTTTGTGGGTGCTACTGTGGCCAAACGTCTTGCACGTGCATTCCATAATATTGATTCCTTGATGTCTGCAACTCTGCCTGAACTTATGGCTGTTGATGAAATAGGTGAAAGAATAGCAATGAGCGTGCAACAATTTTTTGCGAAGAACGATAATATTGCACTAATAGAGCAACTTAGGTTTGCGGGGGTGCAATTTGAACTTGCTCCCGAAGTGCTATCGGAACATACCGAAATTTTAAAAGGTAAAAGCATAGTCATAAGCGGAGTTTTTGTGAAACATTCGCGCGATGAGTACAAAGCAATGATAGAAAAGAATGGTGGCAAAAATGTCGCAAGTGTAAGTAAAGCAACGTCTTTCATTCTTGCTGGAGAGAACATGGGTCCCAGCAAGTTGGAAAAGGCTCAAAAACTAGGAATAGAACTTGTTGGTGAAGATGATTTCCTCTCTATGCTCGAGGCAGAAAATAGTAGCGAATTTAATCCTGAAAATTAGTTAAAATATAATGTTTTTATAATATTTTGATGTATTTTTGTGGTCGCTAAGAAAATAACATGGAATTTATGATGCGAAAAAGATTAACAGGCATGGGTGTGGCTCTTATAACACCTTTTACAGATTCCGGTGAGGTGGATTATGCAACACTCGAAAAACTTGTAGAGATGCACCTTGCTTGCGGAACAGATTTCCTTTGTGTGTTGGGTACAACAGCAGAAACTCCTACTTTAACAAAAGAGGAAAAACGTAATATACGAAAGTGCGTCATAAATAAAGTAGCTGGTCGCATTCCAATTCTTTTAGGAATGGGAGGAAATTCTACTCATGCTTTGGTAGATGAAATAAAAAGTGAAGACCTCACAGGTGTAGATGCTATACTGTCGGTAGTGCCTTATTACAACAAACCCAGTCAAGAGGGTATGTATAGACACTACAAAGCTGTAGCAGAGGCTACAGAGTTGCCAATATATCTCTACAATGTTCCCGGTCGTACCGGAGTTAATATGCTTCCCGAAACAGTAGCACGTTTAGCAAACGACTGCAAAAATATTGTGGCAGTAAAGGAGGCTTCGGGAAATTTGGAGCAAATAAAGAAAATTATAGATATAACCCCAGAAGATTTCGATGTTCTGTCGGGCGATGACGGACTAATTTGCGATATAATTAAATTGGGCGGTGTAGGTGCCATTACCGTATTCGGAAATGCATATCCAAAAGAACTCACTCAAATGTTGCATCTTTTGCAAGAGGGTAACTATGCCGAAGCAGATAAGTTGAATACTATGTTTGCCGATGTCTATCGTCTGCTATTTGCCGATGGAAATCCCGGTGGTGTAAAATCTTTAATGTCCTATCAAAAAAGAATTTCAAATAACTTGCGTTTGCCATTAGTGCCTGTTCGCTCCGAGGTGGCCGATGCAATGTTGGTCGCAATGAATAAGCTCGACCAAGATTTGGCTTCTTTATAACAGCTAATCCACATAACGATGAAGCCGAAAGTCTTGATAACATACAACATCTTCGGTGAACTCTACCGCGAGATATTAAAAGATTTCGAGGTAACAATGCCTGTTTCAGGTGTCGATAGTTTTACATACGAAGAGGTACTTGCCGTAATAGGTGAGTACGATGCTTTGTTGTCTATGTGGAACTTCCCTGTAAATGAACAATTGCTCAAAGCCGGAAAACATCTTAAGATAGTTGCAAACTATGCGGTAGGATTCGATAATATAGATGTTGCAACGGCTACTAAGCTGGGTATAACGGTGGCAAATACCCCCGATCCGGTTGTGGAACCAACAGCCGATATAGCAATGGGACTAATATTATCGCTCATGCGTGGAATTCCCAATTTTGACAAACGCCAGCGCAAAGGAAATTATGTTAAGGGCATAATGAACAATTTAGGACATTCGCTAGAGGGCAAACTGCTTGGAATATATGGAATGGGACGCATAGGTAAGGCGCTAGCTCGTCGTGCTAAAGCGTCGGGTATGAATATAGCATACCACAATCGTCATAGATTATCATTGCAAGAGGAACAACAAATAGGTGCGGAGTATTTGTCGCTTGAGGAACTAATTTCTACAAGCGATGTTTTGTCGTTGAATGCCACATTGACAACAGAAACCCATCATGTGATAAACGAACAGCGTTTGTCGATGATGAAGCCCGATGCTTATCTGATAAATACGGCACGTGGTCCTTTGGTCGATGAAAAGGCACTTGTTGTGGCACTACGAGAAAATAGAATTGCAGGTGCAGGGTTAGACGTGTATGAGTTCAACGACACAGTCAGTAGCGAATTGTTGCAACTCGAAAATACAGTTTTAACACCACATGTGGGAACGCAAACTGTTGAGGGTCGTCGCGAAATGGCACGTTTTGCCTCTACAAACATACGTAATTTCTTTTTTGGAGGAAAAGTTGCGCGTGTTAATTCAACTAAAAGTGAGCAGTGCGATGAATAGATTAAAGCAGTTGTTAGACGAAAAAGTGTTGCAATATAATTGTAAGGAATTTATTGCAAACGACCCGGTGCAATTTCCACACTGTTTCACAGAACAGCGCGATGTGGAAATTGTTGCACTGCTGGCTTCGGTCATTGCATGGGGAAACAGAACCATGATTATTCGTTCCGGCAAAAAAATGTTTTTTGAAATCATGGATGGTAAGCCCTACGATTTTTTGATGGGTGGCAAATGGAACGAATTTGATGAAAAAAATAATATACATCGAACGTTTTTTGTTCGCGATTTAATATATTTGTGTCGAGGACTTCAGATGCTATATTTGGAACACTCTACAATGGAGAAATTGTTTGTTAATGTAGATACATGGAACGGAATAGCCCGTTTACGTGCGTTACTTGCTTCGGCAAATAACGATGTATCAACAAAACATATATCAAACCCTGTTGCCGATAAAGGTAAACCGGCATCGGCATGTAAGCGTTTGCACATGATGTTGCGTTGGCTGTGTCGAAAAGATGGTATAGTCGATTTGGGAATATGGAAAAATGTGTCTCCATCATCCTTAATGATACCACTTGATGTGCATGTGGCCCGAATAGGTAGGGAACTAGGTTTGATAACCCGCAAACAGAACGATAGAAAAACGGTAGAGGAACTTACTGCACATCTGCGTGAGTTTGCTCCCGACGACCCTGTTCGCTACGATTTTGCTCTTTTTGGAGTAGGTGTTAGCGGATTAAATTATGAATTATAAATAAAAAGTTTATAAGTATATGGCTAAAATTACAAAAGAAGATGCGTTGAATTATCACGCAGGGAAGCGCCCCGGAAAAATAGAGGTGGTTCCTACAAAACCATATTTTACTCAAACCGATTTGTCTCTCGCATACTCTCCCGGAGTTGCAGAGCCATGTTTGGAAATTCAGAAAGACCCTAAAAATGCATATAAATATACAGACAAAGGAAATCTCGTTGCCGTTATATCCAATGGAACAGCAGTATTGGGCCTTGGTAACATTGGTGCAATAAGTGGTAAACCTGTAATGGAGGGTAAAGGACTGCTTTTTAAAATTTATGCAGGAATAGATGTCTTTGATATCGAAGTCGACGAAAGCGACCCCGACAAGTTTGTTGAGGCAGTAAAAGCAATTTCTCCTACATTCGGTGGCATAAATCTGGAAGATATAAAAGCACCTGAATGTTTCGAGATAGAGCGTCGCCTAAAAGAGGAGTTGGATATTCCTGTTATGCACGACGACCAACATGGCACAGCCATAATCTCCGGTGCCGGTCTGTTGAACGCACTCGAAGTGAATGGCAAAGATATTTCAAAAGTTAAGGTCGTGGTAAACGGTGCCGGTGCTGCAGCTATTTCGTGTGCCCGATTATACGTCGCTCTTGGTGTTAAAAAAGATAATGTACTAATGCTCGACAGCAAGGGTGTTTTGAGTAGTGATAGAAAAGATTTAACACCCGAAAAAATAGAATTTGTAACCGAACGTCGCGATGTACACACACTTGCCGAGGCTATAAAAGACGCCGATGTGTTCTTGGGTTTGTCAAAGGGTAAAATTCTTACAAAAGATATGGTACGCTCAATGGCAAAAGACCCCATTGTCTTTGCTTTAGCCAATCCGGAACCCGAGATTACATACGAAGAAGCTATGGATAGTCGCCCCGATGTACTCATGAGTACAGGACGTTCTGACTATCCCAACCAAATAAACAATGTAATAGGATTTCCCTATATTTTCCGCGGTGCGTTGGACACAGCTGCTACAGCCATAAACGAAGATATGAAGTTGGCTGCAGTTCATGCTATTGCCGATTTAGCAAAGAAACCGGTGCCAGAAATTGTGAACAAAGTCTACAGTGTAAATAACCTTACTTTTGGGCGAGACTATTTTATACCAAAGCCTGTTGATCCACGACTCTTGGTCGATGTCTCAACAGCTGTAGCAAAAGCTGCAATAAAGAGTGGTGTAGCACGTAACGAAATTACCGATTGGGATGCATATAGAGAGCATCTACTCGAATTTATGGGACGTGAGTCTAAATTGACTCAGCAAATATTCGATGTTGCACGCTCAAATCCCAAACGAGTGGTATTTGCCGAGGGTGTACATCCTTCTATGATGAAAGCGGCTGTGAGAGCAAAAGAAGAGGGGTTGTGTTATCCAATATTGCTAGGAAACGACGAACGTATAGAAAAACTTGCCAAGGAACTCGATTTGAGCCTCGATGGTATAGAAGTAGTTAATCTCAGACACGATAGTGAGGCTTCACGTCGCGAACGTTATGCACGTATATTAACAGACAAACGTCAGCGCGAAGGTTATACCTTTGAAGAGGCTAACGATAAGATGTTTGAGCGCAACTATTTTGGAATGATGATGGTAGAGACTGGTGATGCCGATGCGTTTGTAACAGGTCTGTATACCAAATATTCAAATACAATCAAGGTTGCCAAAGAGGTCATTGGTGTACAAGAGGGTTTCTCGCATTTTGGAACAATGCACATACTAAACTCAAAGAAAGGAACATACTTTGTTGCCGATACTTTGATAAACCGACACCCAAATACCGATACATTGGTAGATATAGCCCGATTGGCAGAAAAGGCTGTACATTTTTTTAACCACGAACCGGTTATGGCAATGGTTTCATACTCAAACTTTGGAACAGACAAAGGTGGAAGTGCCGGCAGTGTCCACGAGGCTGTTGCACGTCTGCATCGCGACTATCCTAGTTGGGCTGTCGATGGCGAGATGCAGGTAAATGTTGCTATAAACACCGAACTGCGAGATACAAAGTATCCGTTTACCAAACTTAAAGGGAAAGATGTTAATACACTTATATTCCCTAGTCTTGGTGCTGCGAACTCATCATATAAAATGATACAGGCATTGAGTCCCGACACCGAAATTATTGGACCAATTCAGATAGGATTGAACAAACCTATTCATTTTATAGACTTTGAAAGCTCTGTACAAGAGATATTGAATGTTACAGCAGTTGCAGTTATTGATGCTATGGTCAATAACAAGTAAATTTCCAAAAATGCTTAAAACACTTTTTTAATTTATAAACTAAAAACCTATTATTTATGAAAAAATTATTACTTTTCTTCTTTTGCTTGGTAGCATTTACCATTGCCAAGGCTGATGAGGCTGTGTTTACATTTACAGAGCCTACAGGATTAACACCTTCTGTTACACCGGCGGAAAAAGATGGTGTTTCAATTAATGATGTTGAGTTTACATCGGGTGAAGCAACATTTGTTGCAACTAAAGGTTCTACTACAGATGCAAGAATTTGGACAGGTACAAAAGGGTACGATTTACGTGTCTACACAGGTGGAACAATGACAGTTTCTGTTCCCGAAGGCTATTTTATCACAACTATCAATTTTACCGGTGGTAAGATTAAGACTTTTGCACCAGCAGAGGGTACATACGCAAGTGGTGAATGGAGTGGAAAATCAAGCAGTGTATTGTTTAATGTAACAGGAACACTTAATATAAACACTATCACTGTTACATATATTTCAGAAGAGGCTGCAGCAAAAACAGTAGCAGTTCCCGTAATTGCTCCTGAATCGGGTGATATAACTGCAGAGACAGAAATCTCAATCTCTTGCGAAACAGAAGGTGCAACAATCTACTATACTACTGATGGAACAGAGCCTTCTAAAGAATCATCTGTTTACAATGCACCCTTTACTGTATCAGGCGATGCCATTGTAAAAGCTTTTGCTGTGTTGGATGGCTTTACAGATAGCGAAGTTGCTGTAGCAGAATATGAAATTCCTGTATTAGCTAAATATGGATACGTAAAGAGCATTACTTCGGGCAAAACATACCTGCTTTATAACGATGGCAGAGCAATCAATGGAGTGCTTAACAGTGGTGCTTATGGCTATATGCAAACAGATGAGGTAGCAGAGGAAGAGGGTTATATCAATGCCGATGTAGATTGTGCTCTTACATTTACAGCAGTTGAAGGTGGTTATACAATCCAAAATGCGGCCGGTGAGTATCTCTATCAAAAGGGTACATATGATAACTTTAGCAAATCTACAGATGCAAATGTCGAAGGTGCTGTTTGGACTGTTGAACTACAAGATAATGGTGCATTCAAAATTACAAATGTTCTGAAAGAGAAATATATTCAATTTGAGTCTTCATACAAGAACTATGGTTCATATGCTACTGCAAAAGGATTGTTGCCCTATCTTTACGAGGCCGGTGCAACATCGGCAGATGTACCTGTTGAGGAGTTAGATGTTGCTGAAAATATTTTATCTTTCTATGAATTGACAGAGGGTGGTGCAAAGGCAATCATAGGTTTCGACCTAACAGTAATAGCTGTTGCAGGTTCTAATGTATTTGTTACCGATGGTACTAATTTCAGTTGCTTGTATGCAAACAATCACAACCTGAAAGCACAAGATGTTGTAAAGAGTGGATGGACAGCAACATATGGTAATTATAAAGGTTTACACGAGTTGTGCCCTGTAGATGTTGCAGAACTCACTACAACAGGTGCTGTTGCAACACTTCCCGAACCACGCGATGTTAAGGCTGCTGACCTCGTTACAGAACTACAATCTGTATATGTACGTATTGTAGATGTTGAGGTTGAGCCTCTTGCAACAGGTAACTTTACCGGTAAGGATGTAGATGGTGGCGATATTAAGTTCTATAATAAATTCTCTCTTGAGCTTCCCGAAACAGGTCTTGCAAAATATGATATTTTGGGTGTTGTTAACGTGTACGGCGAAGATATACAAGTGTATCCTCTTTCATATACATGCAAATCGGAAACAGCTATCGAAGGCGTAGAGGATGAGACAGTTTCTGCTGAGTACTACAACTTGTTGGGAGTAAAAGTAAGCAATCTCGAGAGTGGTGTATACTTGAAGAAACATGGCGATAAAGTAGTTAAGGTATATGTTAAGTAAACATTAACTATATAAACCATAAAAAAAATCACACAAATTTATTTGTGTGATTTTTTTTATGCTCTCCTTCTCTTTATCCTATTATATCGCAGAGTAGGGTTATATCTTCTTCGTTTATGCCACGTGATATAAGAGCCTCTCTGTCATTTAGTATTTGAGGTATAATCCCCTTGTTGCCACTCATCTCCTTAGCTTTTCTGTATAGTAAAATTGCTTGTGAGATGTTGTTGTTTACAAACTGTACATGTGCCGCATTTAGAAAATCGTCGCTAACAGTTTTTGTGGAATTTAGGATTTTCTCATAATATCGTTCTGCCTGTTCGTCTTTGCCAACAAGGAATGAACACCATGCTATTGCGCGCCACGCTTTTAACGATTGAGGGCTTGCAAATTCAACTTTAAAGAAACGCGCAAAAGCTTCGTCGTATCGCTTTTTTATTGTATAACATTCACCTATTTGCATTAAAAGTGTATTGTTCTCGGGAGCAAGCTTTTCGGCTGTTTCGTAGTAGTGTAATGCGCTACTCAACTCTCCCAGCAAACGATAACATTGTGCTATGTGACGAATAGTCCACAATGTGTCTGGCTTTATAATGTCTGCTTTTGTGTAGTAATCAATAGCTTTTCTATATTCTCCCTGCTTCTGAAGAGAATATCCCATCTTTTGATAGAAAAGTGCATCGCACTCTTCTGCACTGCAACGTGTTTCGCATTTTACTCCAACGTTGTATGCTTCGCTGTAATACTCTTTTTCTATCAGGTAGTTGAATATATGCGCCAATGTTTTGCTCTCGTCTACAAGAAACGATATGGATGAACTCTCTACAATATTAAGAGGTAGAGTAAAGGGGTCTATGAAATCTTTGCGAAAATCCGATATCTTAAAGAAACGATATAGGTCTTGTATGTATTGGTTGCTCTGTTGCTCTGCAATTTTTTCTTTTGGAACAACAGTGTTGCTGTCTATTGCTTCGGGGTCGTTCCCTTCGGTTATCTGTTGCATAAGCATATCGCGCTGTTCTTGTGGAACCTGTTTGAATGTAAAGCAAAACGAGTATTTATCACTGTTGCAAAATACACGCGATGCACATATAGCGCCTAATATGCTCTTGTTGCTTCCACTGTTACGTGGCATTATTTCTGCAATTTGAGGTATGTTGGTGTCAAAAGGACGCACCCAGTTGCATATCTCCGAGAAGAACGGGAAACGTTTTAGTTGTGAGAAGGTGCTCATATATACGTCGGCACCTTCAATTTGCCATTTGGTCATCTCCTCGAGTTTGTCCTTTATCTTATCTTTTTCTATCCACTCTTTCCATTCGGGGTTTTGGTCATTTTCCTCCAGCTCTTTAATAATGTCCATGCCCATTTTGGCATCTCCCAAGCCGGGGTTTTTCATCATAGCGGGGATAATCTCCTCTCGCATCTTTCGGTCTATCTTCTGCGTTTCTCTGCACCGTAATAACTGAATTTGAGTTGTTGCTATGCGTCTTGTAATTGTACCATCTTCTTTCAGTGTTTGCAGAGCCGACACAATCTCGGGATAAAATTTAATTCTGTTTTCATGTACTAATATGGCAATCAGCACTCCGGTGAGTGAACGTATTGCAATTTCAGTCTCTTTGTGCTGAGCCAAACGACATAGTGTAATAACTTTAATTGGTTCAAAACATTTTAGCAGTCCCAAGAAAATGGCACTTACAAGTGTAGCTCTGTCGTTTACGTCAATTTCGTCGTTGGTAAGCATCTCTAATACTCCTTCGCTCTCATTACGTCGCCAGCCACTGCTACACCAAATTCTGTAATATGCCTCTTGAAGTATTTTTTCGTGTTGTTCCTGTAGCTCTTTCTCGGTATGTTCTTTGTCCTTTAGTAAATTGGCAACAGCAATATTTGCCGCATTTTCGCTAAAACGTTTTTGCAGGTTCTCAATAGCTGTCTCATTTTTATATTTACGTTTGTATTGTGAATATACTGCAAACGATTTTTCTGCCATGCGCGATACGGCAATTTCGTCATTAAGTACAAAACATTTTCCAATAAGTTCTTTGTGTAGTTTATGACGCTCGGGGTCGTGCATCCCTTTTTCAAAGTACTCTAACAAATAACCATAAGAGGTGGATATCTCGCTGTAGCGTGAGCGTAATTCCCAATCGCTTAGTGATTCAATATCTTCACCAAGTGCTTCTATTGCTTTTTTTAGTTGTTGCGATTGCAATAGAATAGAAACTTTTCTTTGTATGTCGATTATTTGTTTCTCTTCCATGATTTTTTATTATAGAACAAATTTGCTCCTTAAAATAAGTGTTTTATAAGATTATTTTTATAAATCTTAAAAGGGTTGCACCAAAATTTTGGTGCAACCCTCCATTTTATAAATTCAAATAGAATTATTCGCCTTTGATTGCAGCAACACCGGGAAGCACCTTACCTTCGATAGCCTCGAGAAGAGCACCACCACCGGTTGAGATGTAAGATACCTGCTCTGCCATGCCGAACTTGTTGATACATGCTACAGAGTCGCCACCACCAATGAGTGAGAATGCACCGTCTGCTGTTGCTTTAGCAATAGCCTCTGCGATAGCACGTGAGCCGGCTGTGAAGTTGTCGAACTCAAATACACCTGCGGGACCATTCCAAAGGATTGTTTTTGCACCCTCGATTGCGGCAGCAAACAATTTTCTGGTTTCGGGACCTGCATCCAAACCTTCCCAACCTTCGGGAATTTCGCCAACAGGAACAACCTGTGTATTAGCATTGTTCGAGAAATCATCTGCAGCAACACAGTCTGTACCAAGAACAAGGTTTACACCTTTTGCTTTAGCCTGCTCGATGATGTCAAGAGCCAACTGCAATTTGTCGTCCTCAACAATAGAGTTACCTACATGACCACCTTGTGCTTTTGCAAATGTGTATGTCATACCACCACAAAGAATAAGGTTGTCAACCTTGTCCATAAGGTTCTCGATGATACCAATTTTGGTAGAAACCTTTGAACCACCCATGATAGCGGTGAAAGGACGTTTGATATCTTTCAAAATGTTGTCAACAGCCTGAACCTCTTTCTCCATCAAGTAACCGAGCATCTTGTTCTCCTCGTCAAAGTAGTCAGCGATAACAGCTGTTGATGCATGACGACGGTGAGCTGTTCCAAATGCGTCGTTGATGTAGCAATCGGCATAAGAAGCCAAAGTTTTAGAGAACTCTTTCTGAGACTCTTTCATAGCTTTCTTTGCATCTGCATATGCAGGGTCTTCTTTATCGATACCAACAGGCTTACCCTCTTCCTCGGGATAGAAACGTAGGTTCTCGAGCAAAAGTACCTCACCTTGTTTTAGTGCTGCTGCAGCATCTGCTGCTTTTGCACAATCGGGAGCAAACTGAACGGGAACACCCAATTTCTCCGATACAGCATCTACAATCTGGCTCAAAGAGTATTTTGCATTTACTTTTCCTTTGGGTTTACCCATATGCGACATGATGATGAGTGCACCGCCGTCTGCCAACACTTTTTTAAGTGTGGGAAGTGCACCACGAATACGTGTGTCGTCGGTAATTTTACCCTCTTCGTTCAAAGGTACGTTAAAGTCAACGCGAACGATTGCTTTTTTACCATCAAATTTAAAATTGTCGATAGTCATGGTTTGAAATATTTAGTTAATGAATAAATTGTTTTCGGTATGTGAGTTTTAAAAATTTGGCACATGTTTTGCAAATGTAATATTTAAAAATAAGAAATCCACGAATGAGCGATTTATTTTTTTAAATTATTTATTTTTATATACTCTTTGCATATATTGGTTAAACCGCATGATTGGCAGTCGGGAGTACGTGCTTTGCATGTATAACGCCCATGCAATATAAGCCAATGATGCGCTTTGGGAATGAGGTCGGCAGGAAAATACTTTGTAAGTTCCATTTCGACGCTATATGGCGTTGTACATCGTTTGGGGACAAGGCCAATTCTGTGGCTAACACGAAACACATGGGTGTCTACTGCCATTGCCGACTTGTTAAAAACTACCGACTGAATGACATTGGCAGTTTTACGTCCAACACCGGGTAGTGTAACTAACTCCTCCAAAGTATCTGGAACTTCTCCACCAAAATCGCTACACAATTTCTGTGCCATGCCTACAAGATGTCTGGCTTTGTTGTTGGGGTAAGAAATACTCTTTATGTAATTGAATACCTCATCGGGGTGTGCCTCTGCCAATTCCTCGGGTGTAGAATAGCGCGCAAATAGGTCGGGGGTTACCATGTTTACACGTTTGTCGGTACATTGTGCCGAAAGTATTACTGCAATTAGTAACTCGTAGGGAGTGCTGTAGTTCAGTTCTGTTTCCGCAATGGGCATTGCTTTTTCAAAGTATTCTATTACCTGTTTATAGAGCTCGGCCTTTTTCATTTATATATAATTTTAAAAAAAAGGCATATGTATCAATGTGTCATTGAGTCATATGCCTTATCTTTTTGTAATAAATCATTTCTTAATTAGCACTCTCGAAGAGTCGCAAGAAACGTACGTCGTTCTCACTGAACAGACGCAAATCCTTAACCTGATATTTTAGGTTTGTAATACGCTCAATTCCCATTCCGAATGCATAACCCGAATAAACCTTGCTGTCTATTCCGCATAATTCCAAAACGTTGGGGTCTACCATACCACAACCCAAAATCTCAACCCAACCGGTTCCTTTACAGAAAGGACATCCTTTTCCTCCGCAGATGTTACAGCTTATATCCATTTCGGCCGATGGTTCTGTAAATGGAAAATATGATGGACGCAGACGAATTTTTGTATCTGTTCCAAACATCTCCTTTGCAAACAGCAGAAGCACCTGCTTTAGGTCGGTGAAAGAGACATTCTTGTCGATATAAAGTCCCTCTAACTGATGAAAGAAGCAGTGTGCACGATAGCTGATTGCCTCATTACGGTAAACACGTCCGGGAGCCATGATGCGAATAGGGGGTTGTGTGTTCTCCATTACACGACTCTGCACGCTACTTGTGTGTGTACGCAGAATTATATCGGGATGCGCCTCAACAAAGAATGTGTCCTGCATATCACGAGCAGGGTGGTCTTCGGCAAAGTTCATCGATGAGAATACATGCCAGTCATCTTCTACCTCGTAGCCGTCGGCAATAGAGAAACCAAGACGTGCAAAAATATCGACAATCTCATTTTTTACAATAGAAAGCGGGTGGCGTGTGCCCAAAACCGAAGGATACGATGGACGTGTAAGGTCTATTTCCAACTGCTCCTCTTCGTTGTTGGCTAGTTGCTCCTTGAGGGCGTTGAATTGCTCCTGAATGGCATTTTTTAATTCGTTCAAACGAACACCAACCTCTCTCTTTTGCTCTGCGGGAACCTCGCGGAATTGAGCCATAAGCCCATTTATAATACCCT
Organism: Bacteroidaceae bacterium; assembly: GCA_017522785.1. Classification (GTDB taxonomy): domain Bacteria; phylum Bacteroidota; class Bacteroidia; order Bacteroidales; family Bacteroidaceae; genus HGM04593. The sequence goes on from JAFWYF010000001.1 coordinate 246,412, forward strand.
TTTTGCTAAGATATTTAAGTCTGAGTGCCTCCAACTCCTCTGCATTTCCTGCAGTGAGACATTTTACCTCTTCAAACAGTTTATTTATCTGTTCAATCATAATATATCGTCTGTTTATATTTTCTAATTAGAATAAAATCGTCGCGAAGTTAATAAATTTGCTCCAAATATCATCTTAAGTCGCCATATAATTTAATATTAAAGTGGGATTGTATGTAAAAATAAAATAATTTTATCAAAATTTATTTGCTTAATGATAAATTTTTGCCAAATTCGCACTTTGTCCACATTGTATATTGGCATGTTTTGTTTTTATCTAAAAAGGGCCTTTGTCTAATATAATTTAATAGAATTATGGAGTACAGGGAAATAGATCGTGGAGTAGAGGACTTGCTTGCTACGTTGTCGCGTCGTTTGTCATCGGAAGATGTAAACCGAATTAAAGATGCCTATTTGTTTGCCAAAGAGGCTCACAAGGAACAGCGCAGAAAATCGGGTGAACCATATATTATGCATCCATTGGCTGTGGCACGTATTGTTGCCGAAGAACTATCATTGGGTGCCAATCCCATTATAGCGGCATTTCTTCACGATGTAGCCGAAGATACTCAATATACAATTGAGGATATAAAAGAACGTTACGGCGAGGATGTTGCCTTTCTTGTGAATGTTGTAACAAAGAAAAAGAAGAAACAGTATGAGTCGTCGAAGCAGATAGATAACTACAAGCAGATGCTTGCTTCGCTACACTACGATATTCGTGCATTGCTCATAAAACTTGCCGACCGTTTGCATAATATGCGTACACTAAGTAGTATGCGTCCCGATAAACAGATGAAAATAGCCGGGGAAACCGATTACTTCTACGCCCCTTTGGCACATCGTCTTGGACTATATCACATTAAACGCGAACTCGAGAATCTCTCTTTCCGCTATCGTTGCCCAAGAGAATTTGCGCAGATAGAGCAAAAAATGGCCGAGGAGTACACCGAGAAAGAGAAAGCTCTTGCTGGTTTCATGGCAAAAATAGAAAAGATGCTCGAAGACAACGATATTATGTTGGCACGTACAGAATTACAATGTCGTGGACCATATAATGCATGGAAAAAGATGCATGCTTCGGGTTGTGATTTTAATCATGTCGAAGGAAAATTCTATATAAGAATAATTTATCCCTATGGACACGACTACTCCGAAAAGGATATGAGTCTAAAAATATACTCAATGCTCACCGATCGCTTTAAAGAGAAACCGGGTAGTGTTGCAAACTATATTGACTCGCCGAAAGAGAATGGTTATCAGAGTTTTCATGTGAAACTACTAACCGATGCCGGTACATGGGAAGAGATTCACATATCATCGGAGCGCATGGTGCGTAAGTCGCAGTTTGGATGTCTATCAGAACGTACCGAGGGTAATATATCCAATTGGATAGAAAAATTCAAACAGTTGTTAAGGGATATCGCTTCCCACGGAAAAGAGATGGAATACATGGAAGGTGTAACATCATCTTTCTATAACGACGATATAATGGTGTTCACTCCCGAAGGTCGTGGCGTGATACTTCCAAAAGATGCTACAGCTCTCGACTTTGCATTCGAGATACATAGCCAGCTGGGGGAACATGCGCAATATGCTCGTGTGAATGGTATATTGTCGTCGGTGAAAACTGTCTTGCATCGAGGCGATTGTGTAGAAATTGGAACAAACGAGAATGTTGTTCCAACGCAGGATTGGCTCGAACATGTATCCACCTATAAAGCAAAATCGCACCTCCATTCATTCTTGAAAAAACAGAAGAAATTGATGTATGTGCGTTGTGAAAATTGTCATCCTTTGCCCGGCGACGAAGTGATAGGATTTAAGACCGATGACGATAAAATTATTTTACACCGACGCGATTGCAAATCTGCTATACGTTTGGCATCGCAAAAAGGAGACGATATTGTTGCAGTGAATTTCGAAGAAGACAGCGATTTTCTATATCCGGTTAAGATAAGTATAACAGCAATAGACCGATACCATCTGTTGAGCGATATAATGGATTGTATAACCAACCGTTTAAAACTATCGTTGAGCGATTTGGTTACAAGTTGTGTAGACCAAATAGTTACATGCACTATGGTTTTTGCGGTACATTCGGCTGCAGAGTTACAAGAGGTTATATCGCATATATCAGCTATTGAGAGCGTCGATGAGGTTAAACAGCATCTCGACTAAGTTAGTTCCTGTAAAGAGTGATATATGACATAGTTATATATACAAAAAAATGCAACAAAATTTTGTTGCATTTTTTTGTGGAGCTAGAGGGAGTCGAACCCTCGTCCAAACGAGGAAACCATATGCTTTCTACACGCTTAGTCATCGGTAAAGTTTTCGAGTATAGGCAAGACCGCGACAACCAACCTATACCTTATCCTCTAAAATTTCACCGTAACATCGAGGCCTGTTACGATTAGTCCCGATTTGCCTGCACCACCATTTCGGATTGCTTCGGAACAACTGCGTCCGGGTGATGTCTCGTTCCAACACCTAGTATCGGAATAAAGCTAATCTACTGTACTTCGATTAAGCAGCGAGAGCATAGTTATTTTCGCCAGATAATTGTTGACGGCTCAGATTATAGTGCAAACCAACGAGGCACTGCGTGCTTACATACCTTTTCTACCCGCTGTCAAATCCAGATAGCCCCTTGAAAAGGTTAAATCATATTGCTATGATACAAATTCGGCGCAAAATTACTAACTCATTTGCAATGTGCCAAAAAATATGATGGAATAATTTTATTCCATCATATTTTTGTCCGACATTTTTTATCAGTTGATAATATCTTCGGTTTGGGCAATGCTCACCGCTTCGCTGCTGTAGATATTAAGGTTTAATGATTTTGCAATATACCTAATAGCTTTCTGCGCCTTTACAGAATTACCAGCTTTGTCTATTGGTGGTGCAAAAGCAGCAATTCCAAGTACACCCGGAAGAACACCCATGATACCACCGCCCACACCACTCTTAGCCGGTATTCCCGACATGAACATCCAATCGCCACTATGTTCGTAGAAACCTACAGCCGCAATCATGGATACAATCTTTGGTGTAATTGTTTCTCGGAATACCCGCTTGTCGCTTATAGGGTTCACTCCGTTATTTGCTATTGTTGCTGCGCAAATGGCAAGTTGCTCGGTTGTTACTCCTAATGAACATTGGCGAGTGTATAGGTCGAGAGAGATGTCGGGGTCGTCATAAATTCTGTTGTAGCTTCTCAACAGCCAAGCTATTGCACGATTGTTAAAGTTGCTTACACTCTCCGACTTATATAACTCTTCTATCAGTGGCAGTTCACTTCCACATAGGTTGGTTAGGTTTTTGAGAATACTGTTCCATTTCTTCTTGCTGTCGCCCACAGGTGCACCATGCTGACTGCCGATATTGCTCCTGCATTAACAAGCGGTGTCGAAGGATGGTCGTTTTCGAGCAAGATTGCCATAATGGAGTTGAATGGCATGCCGGTGGCATCGGCACCAATCATGTTCATTATGGTTGCGGCGCCATACTCCTCGAGAACTAATATTGCTGTCGCAACTTTTGAAATAGATTCTATTCCAAAGTGATAACTGCTATCGCCAATACTAAATATTTCTCCATCGGTCAGGCATATCGAAATCCCAAACAAGTTTGATGGCACATTTGCCAAATATGGTATATAATTGGCATTTTTGCCACCATGCTCATTTTGGTAACGATTGTATGCTTCGTTGAGTACCTCTTTTATCTGCTCTTTACTTATTCTCCTTGTCATAATATTAACCTTTACCTGTGTGGGTGTAAACGGTTCCTCTAACCTTTACATTACTTTCCAATGCTATGCGAGAGGGTGTTGGGTATTGTAACTTCTCCAATTCATTTACAGCGGCTGTTATATCGGTCATCAATTGGTCGGCCATGTCGCGGCTGAATCCTTGTCGCACAACAATACGCATTACAATAGTCTCTTCGATATTTGCAGGCATGGTGTATGCCGGCACCATCCAACCATTCTGTTTTAACTTGTCTTGCAGGTCGTACAAGGTCCATTTGCTCTTCTTTGCATATTCTTCCTTCATTTGCCAAATGAACAAAGGATTGTGCACCTCCTTGCTGTAGTTGCAGAATGGTTTCATCTTTCCTATTTGCTCATGTAAATATTTTGCAATTTCCATTGAACTATGCTGAATTGCTTTGTAGCCCTCGAAGCCTAAACGTATGAATTGGTAATACTGACCTAGTATTTGAGCGGCAGGACGGGAGAAATTCAATCCAACTTGTGTGATGTCGGCGCCAAGATAATTTACGCTGAATGACATTGAGTTTGGCAAATATTTCTTGTCTTTCCATACAACCCATCCCAATCCAGGATAAACAAGACCATATTTATGCCCACTGGTGCTTATAGACAAAACCCATTTCAAACGGAAGTCCCACTCTTTTTCTGGTTCCAAGAAGGGAAGAATGAAACCACCCGATGCAGCATCGACGTGAATAGGAATGTCAAATCCTGTCTTTTTGTTATATTCGTCGAGCGCGTCGTTAATTGCCTTAACATCATCATTAAGTCCGGTCCATGTAACACCTTGAATAGGTACAACGCAAATAGTGTTCTCGTCGCAACGTGCAATTACATCTTCGGGACATAGAGTCAATTTTTCATGCGTGAGAGGAATGGTGCGCATCTCTATCTGCCAAAGTTGGGCAAATTTTTCCCACACAACCTGATAGGCCGATGAAATTATAAAGTTTGGCTTGTCATAGGGTTTGCCTTGTGCTATACGGCGGTTTTTCCATCGTTGCCATGCTGCTACACCACCAAGCATACATGCTTCGCTCGAACCAATACCCAATGCACCGGCTTTCCATTTTGCTTGTTCGGGAGTGTTCCACAAATTAGCAATTATGTTTATACATTTTGCACACATAACAGCAATACGTGGGTATTCTGTTTCGTCGATATAGTTTATTGCTATAGCATCGTTCATTAGTTTCGTTGCATACGAATCCATGTAGGTGGTAACAAATGTAGCAAGGTTTAATCGAGGTAATGTCTGTGCAAAAGTCTCGTCTTTCACCATGTGATAGGCAATTTCCGGCGATGTCGGGTGTTCGGGTATGTAATCTGTTGGTGCCGATTTCAACATCTCGTCCGATGCAAATACCGATGTTGTAACTGTTGTCTCGTGCTGGTTTTCTTCGTTTCTTCTCATTGTTTAATTGTTTTAAGGTTTATAAATTAGTTGTTTAAATAAGTCGATAGGTGTAATTTAATTTTATATATAGATGATTGATGCAAATAGTTTAATTGCCATCTTACATGTTCATGCGACTTTCTACCATTTCCCAATCTACAATTTCCCAAAGACGTTGTACGTGCTCGGCCCTACGGTTTTGATAGTCGAGATAGTAGGCATGCTCCCACACATCAATACCATATAATGGAGCCATTCTGTGGCGAATGGGGTTGTCGCCATTGTGGCAACTTAAAATATTAAGTTTACCATTCTCGTCTTGTGCAAGCCACACCCATCCCGAGCCAAATAGCGATGCTGCACTCTCTTCCATTTTCTTTTTCATTGTTTCGAAATTTCCAAAATCGAAGTGTATGGCGCTTAGCAATGTACCGTTGGGACGATTATTCCCGGGTGGGTAAGGTGTGAATTGTTCAAAGTAAAGGGCATGGTTAAGGACCTGCCCGGCATTGTTGAATAGTGGTCCTTGTGGTGCATGCTCGACAATCTCTCGCAGTGATAGCCCTTCGTATTCACTACCACTTACAAGTTTGTTCAAATTGTCTACGTATGTTTGCAAATGTTTTCCGTAGTGGTGTTCTATTGTTGTTTGGCTAATTACCGGCGACAATGCACTTGTCGGGTAAATTAGTACCGGCATTTGAAAACCGGTAGAAGTTTTGGTTTGAATAGTACTCATACTCTTTCTGATTTAATTATTAAGTTCGTATTGTTTAAATTTATAACAAGGTTTGTCTTTTAATGTTCGGCTGTATGACTAATTTTCGCTATCTTCGCGTCGCTATTCAATAAAATGTATTTGTAAGTATATGATGATAAATTATGAAGAAGAATTGAACTCGTCGCAACTCGAGGCAGTGCGTTATCTCGATGGCCCGGCTTTGGTTATAGCAGGTGCAGGATCGGGAAAAACACGTGTTCTTACCTATAAAATCACATATTTGATAGAACAAGGTTTTGAACCATGGTCAATCCTAGCACTTACATTTACTAACAAGGCGGCACGCGAAATGAAAGAGCGCATAGCTCGTCAGGTTGGGGAGCGCACAGCGTCATATCTGTGGATGGGGACTTTCCATTCTATATTTTCAAAGATATTACGTCGTGAAGCCTCTATCATGGGATACGACCCTAATTTTACAATATATGACCAGAGCGATTCGCGAAGCCTTGTGAAGAGCATAATAAAGGAGATGCAACTCGACGATAAAGTGTATAAACCTAATGTTATTGCGGAACGCATTTCGGGAGCAAAAAGTCGTTTGATATTTCCCGAAGACTATGCCCGCGACAGAGGGTTGCTTAACGACGACGTACGTGCACGCATTCCCTCGACATGTGAAATATATAAACGCTATGTGATACGTTGCCGGCAAGCAAATGCAATGGATTTCGACGATTTGCTTGTTAATACCTATCGCCTTTTCGAGGAGTATCCCGCGGTGTGTGAAAAGTATGTTGCACAATTTCGCTATGTACTTGTCGATGAGTATCAGGATACAAATTATGTTCAAGGATGCATTGTCTGGCAACTTACTCGCATGCGACGTGCAATATCTGTTGTAGGAGACGATGCTCAAAGTATTTACTCCTTCCGTGGTGCCAATATCGGAAATATATTGGGTTTCTCCGAACGGTATGGTAATGCTAAAATATTCAAGTTGGAGCAAAACTATCGTTCAACAAAGATGATAGTTAATGCGGCAAATAGCCTCATAGAAAAAAACAGTGAGCAAATACGCAAGACTGTTTATTCGGAACGTGGTGAGGGTGAATTACTATCAGTTTTGGCTGCATATTCCGATTATGAAGAGGTTGAGATAGTTGCGAATAAAATATCTGAATTGCGTCGTCGTAATGGATACAATTACAACGACTTTGCTATATTGTATCGCACAAATGCGCAATCGCGCCTGTTCGAGGAGAGCTTCCGCAAACGTGCTATGCCTTATAAAATATATGGTGGCCTGTCGTTCTATCAGCGTAAAGAGATAAAAGACGTAATAGCCTATTTCAGGGTAATATGTAATCCTCACGACGAAGAGGCGCTGAAAAGAATAATCAATTATCCTGCACGTGGAATAGGGGATACAACCCTCGAAAAAGTAAAGCGCATGGCGTTGGAGCAGGATACAAGCATGTGGCAAGTCATTCTCACATCCTCTGATAATGGTCTCGAAGTTAATAAAGGTACATTGTCAAAATTGCAATCTTTTGCAAATATGATAAATACCTTTAGAATGTACGCTTTTGACAAGAATGCTCTTGAGGTAACACGCGAAGTTTTGCGTTCTACAGGTATACAAGCGGAAATCTCTCGTGATAATAGTGTTGAGGGTAAGAGCCGACAGGAGAATCTCGAAGAACTTGTTAATGGTATCTCCGATTTTGTAGATATGCGTCGCGAAGAGGGAAACGAGCACGATAAACTAATAGATTATATAAGTAGCGTTCAGTTGCTCACAGACCAAGATGATGAAGATGGCGACTCTAACGACAATATCAGTCTTATGACTATTCATTCGGCCAAAGGGTTGGAATTTAAAACAGTTTTTATCGTAGGACTAGAAGAAGGACTCTTTCCTAATGATATGGCGCAAGGCTCTGCTAGGGAACTCGAAGAAGAACGACGACTTTTCTATGTAGCCATAACACGTGCAATGAACCACTGTTTTCTGTCGTTTGCAAAGAGTCGCTATCGCTACGGCTCATTTGAATTCAGCGAACCAAGTCGTTTCCTGCGCGAGATAGATTCTCGATACATATCGTTCAGTGGTGCTTCAGTTCCAAGAAATGAGCAACCGCGTAGTTCTTTTGTGCGAGAAGGAATGTTTTCGGGAACAAACGAGCGTCGTTACATGGCACGTGAACAAAAGCATGAGCCGGTTGTAGAGCGCATACCATATACCACAAAGATATCTACCACGACACGTCTGCAACGGGTGTCCGATGCAGTGCGTCAGCCGGTTGTTGCAACAGATAAGAATAGCTGGCTATCTGTTGGCGTTATGGTAAAACATGAACGTTTTGGTGTAGGGCTGGTAATTGCTCTCGAAGGTGTTGGCGAAAATGCCAAGGCTACAATTAAGTTTAATAATGCAGGAGTTAAAATCCTTTTGCTTAAATTTGCACGACTAACACAGTTTTAAAATGGATAAAGAACAGATAATGCAGGTGCCTTCTCCTTGTTATGTGATGGAAGAGTGTCTGTTGCGCCGTAACTTGGAACTTATATCGAGTGTAGCGCAAAAAGCCGGTGTAGAGATAATTCTTGCTTTCAAAGCATTTGCTCTTTGGAAGAGTTTCCCAATCTTTAGAGAATATATAAACTCAGTAACAGCAAGCTCCATTCATGAGGCTCGCTTAGCGTATGAGGAGTTTGGTAGTAGAGCGCATGCCTTTTCTCCTGCATATACCGAAGAGGAGTTCCCCGAAATAATGCGCTGTTGCAGTCATATATCCTTTAATTCGCTCACTCAATATGAACGTTTCTATGGTTACACAAAATCCGTAGAACATGCAATCTCATGTGGTATCCGTATAAATCCTGAATATTCCGAGATAGAGACTGAACTGTATAATCCTTGTGCACCGGGTAGCCGTTTTGGTGTTACAGCTGATTTGCTTCCCGATGAACTACCTTCGGGAATTGAAGGCTTTCATTGTCATTGCCACTGTGAGTCCAATTCGTATGCTTTGGAACATACTTTAGAACATATTGAGGCAAAATTTGGTAAATGGCTACCAAAGATAAAATGGCTTAACTTGGGTGGTGGCCACCTCATGACACGCAAGGATTATGATGTCGAACATTTAATCTCTCTGTTGCAAGGTTTGCGTAAACGCTATCCAAATCTGCATGTTATTCTTGAACCCGGTTCGGCTTTTGCTTGGCAAACAGGCTCTTTGGTGTCGTCTGTCGTGGATGTAGTTGAGAGTCGTGGCATTCGTACAGCAATATTAAATGTAAGTTTCACTTGCCATATGCCCGACTGTTTGGAGATGCCTTATCAACCAAAGGTTACAGGCGCAGAATCCTTGCCGGCTGATGCGGTAAAGAGTGCTCCATTCAGTGAAAATATATATCGTCTAGGTGGAAATAGTTGTCTTAGTGGTGATTATATGGGTAGTTGGCGCTTCCCTAATGCATTGCAAATTGGCGATCGTGTTGTGTTCGAGGATATGATACACTATACAACCGTAAAAACTAATATGTTCAATGGAATATCGCACCCATCAATTGCTCTTTTGCGTGAAAATGGAGAGTTGGAGATGTATAAGGTATTTACCTACGAAGACTATCGCAATAGAATGTGTTAATTATAAATACTATAATTACTCTGATTGGAAGTGAAAAGAAACTTTTTTTCGATTTCTGCAAAAAAAAAGCCGAAAAAACTTTGCAGATATTGAAAAATGACGTACCTTTGCACTCGTCAAAAGAACAATGCCTTTGAATTGTTAGAGAATAATTCGGTAAAGGGTAGTTCAAATTGGTAAAAATAAAGCAGTAATAGTTGAAAAACTGTTAGAGCACCACAAGAAATAGTTCAGTTGGACTATTTCTCAGAAATGCGGAAATAGCTCAGTTGGTAGAGCACAACCTTGCCGCAAAATAAAAAGGTTCCAACCTTGGCAAGGCGAGTTTTATGAACGGCTATTTCTTAGAAATGCGGAAATAGCTCAGTTGGTAGAGCACAACCTTGCCAAGGTTGGGGTCGCGAGTTCGAGCCTCGTTTTCCGCTCAATCGAACAACGCAAAGCCGATGCGTTTAGCAAAAGCCCAGGTGGCGGAATGGTAGACGCGCTCGTTTCAGGTGCGAGTGTTGAGAGACGTGCAGGTTCGAGTCCTGTTCTGGGCACCGGTACTGCGCGGAGAATTTTGGGATTGGAGAAGTGGCGGAATTGGTAGACGCGCTACTTTGAGGGGGTAGTGGCCGTTGGGTCGTGTGAGTTCGAGTCTCATCTTCTTCACCAAAAGTGATTTTTGAAATATAATGCGGAAATAGCTCAGTTGGTAGAGCACAACCTTGCCAAGGTTGGGGTCGCGAGTTCGAGCCTCGTTTTCCGCTCTTAGTAAAAAGGATAGCAAAAAGCTATCCTTTTTTGTTATATATAAGTATCACTTATCGTGTGATAATATAGAGTTTAAAAAAATAGGTTTAGAACAGCATTAAAGCAGAGCGATATGAAAAAGATTATGATTATTGATGGCGGTCCGCGTAAGAATATGAATACAGCACAGCTATTGCAACGATTTGCCGAGGGTGCAAAGTCTGTCGGCGAGGATGTTGAGGTTAAAACAGTACGGC
>JAFWYF010000020.1 GCA_017522785.1 Bacteroidaceae bacterium
GTACTTGACAATTAATCTCATTCCCGTATTTTTCTTCCAACGAGAAAAAATGATTACCTTTGTCAGTGCAATGATAGAAAAACAAGCGTTCTTTGTGGCTGTTGTAGGGTATGTGCAAGAGATGAAAGATGCTGTTTCTACCAACTTCCCCTTCCATAAAAAGGCAACGGATAGGTAGCAATTCTTTCTCTAATACCCGCCATATACGGCTCCTTCTGCCGAAATTAACAATATGGTGAGGTAACACAAAAATGGTATATGTACCAACCACTTATCACATTTTGTCCTCATCCTGCCATTTTTACGCAAGTTCTTCGTATATTTGCAATAAAAGTATTTTGCCATAAATCTAAATGAATACTAATCAAAAAGGAAATAACACAGAAATCAGTGCCGGAGAGCGTATAATGAAATATATAGCTCTTTTCGGTGGCATTCAGTGTGCCTCCTTGTTGGTGGGCTTGGTAATAAATAAAGTTGCTTCGGAATTCTTGGGTAGAATAGGAGTAGGCCTCATAGCTACTTATAATCGTACAACTCGCATGCTTGGCGATTGTACTAACTTGAGTCTCTCTTTTAGTGCCGTAAGACAAATATCTGAAATATATAATTCCGGTGATGAGGAATTATTGTCTTATTGGATTAAGGTTCTTCGCAGTTGGACATTTATAACGACTGTTGCAGGTGTGTTGTTCACTTTAGTTGCATGTCTTTTCATTAGCGATTGGATGTTTGGTGGGCAGGAATATGATATATGGTATGTCCTAATGCTGGCTTTTACAGTTGGTTCTATGGCTGTTTCGGGGTCGGAACTAGCACTTCTAAAGGCAGTACAACGGCTAAACGATGTGGCTGTGTGCTCATTTATATCAATCTCATTGGGGCTGCTGTTCTCGCTACCATTGTATATCTTTGTTGGATTGTCTGGAATCTTGCCTGCGATTTTCCTTGTCTCTGTGTCGCAAATGATAATGTATTTGTGCTATACAATCCCAAAATATAGTTATAAAATAGATATTTTTTCATCTAAGGTGCTCAAAGATGGTCTAGGAATGGTAAAGCTGGGAGTGGGGTATATCTTTGCTGCAATATTGGGTTCCGGTTCTATATGGTTGGTATATGAATTGTTGCGCGAATTGGGTGGTGGCGATGTTGTTGGTCTATTCTCCTGTGGCTATTTCTTAATGGGCGTGTTGCCGGGTGTGCTGTTTGCGTCAATCGATTCAGACTACTATCCCCGCTTGTCTGCAATAAATCGAGATACGCTCCTTGCAAACAAAATGGTTAATGAACAGATAGAGATACACTTGCTGTTGCAAACACCTCTTTTGTTATGTTTTATTGTACTAATTCCTCTGTTCTTGCCTCTGCTGTATGATGTAACCTTTATGGATGCTCTTCCGATGATACAGATTGCGATGCTTGCAATGCTTGTGAGAACGTTAAATCTTCCCACCGGTTATATATCATTGTCAAAAGGTGATTCTAGAACTTTCCTGCTACAAGAGGCAATATATGACACTTTGTTTGTTGTGTTTGTCGTCGCAGGATATCAATTATTTGCTATTGAGGGGCTCGGTTGGGCTATTGTACTTGCATATTTGTTAGAGTTGTTTGTGATATTGTGGCTTGCCGCTAATAAATATAAATTTTATATTGCTAAGAGAAATATAAAGAATTTTGTTATACAGGGGAGCATTATGGTTTTGGCTGTTGTTTCTGCCATATACTTTAAGAGCGGTATTTTGTATTGGGTTGCAGGTTCTCTTTGCATACTCTCTTCATCGCTCTTCTCACTAATGGAACTTCGCCGTCGTGTTACTATTATGGGTAGAGTAAGAAGGATTCTAAACAAGTTTATTTCAAAAAGATGAAGAAGGTTTCTATTCTTGTAGCAATTTATAATGGTGAGGCATGGTTGTCGCGATGTCTTAACTCTTTGTTTGCGCAAACATATACCAATATAGAAATTATTTGTGTAGATGATGCTTCTACAGATAACTCTTTGCAATTGATAAAAGAATTTGCCCAAAACCACGATAATCTCAAATATTTATCAAATAGTATAAATTGTGGTCAGGCCGTTTCAAGAAACCGGGCATTGGCTGTCTCTACTGGCGATTATGTGCTAATGGTCGATTGTGATGATTGGTTGTCCAAGGATGCTGTTGAACAGGCTGTCGGCGTGCTTGATTCATACCCCGATACAGCATCGGTGTTGTTTCGATTAATGTATCATTACAGTGCCGATGGCAGTGAAAGAGAATTCGTCAATAAATGCGATAGCAATGTATTGAGCGGTGTCGAAGCTATGCGTTTAGCACTAAGCTGGGATATTCATGGGGTGTATATGACTCGACGTTCTTTGTATGAAAAATATCCGTTCGACACATCGGGGCGCCTCTATAGCGACGATAATACCACAAGAAGACACTATCTGCACTCAGGCTTTGTTCGATTTTGCGACGGTATATATTACTACTATCAACATCCTAATAGCATGACGCATAATCCCGGAATTCTTGTTGCTGACTGGATGGAGGCAATGTATAGCCTCAAAACCATGCTGGTAGAAGAGGGATTGGAAGATGAATTGATAAATAATATTGAGTTTCGTTTGTGGGAAAGTGTTGTTTCTGCGGCAGGTTGTTATTGGCGTAACAAAAAATGTCTGAATAATAAGGAGAGAGAAGCATTGTTACAAAGAATAAGGAATTTCCATTCCAAAATAGAATTGAGTCGCTTGCCTCTCCCTCTGAGATGTAAGTTTGGATATATTCCTTTTAAAAGGTTTTTCCCACTCTTCATGTTGCAGGCACGTATATATTTTGCTTTGCGTATGTTATTAAAAGGAATATGATTCGTCTATTATATATATCTGTTTTTCTGCTTAATGCCACTCTACTTTTTTCGCAGGCCGGCTCATTGGCTTTGCCTTTCGACTTTCCTGTTTTGTTGAGTGGTAATTTTGGAGAACTACGCTCAAACCATTTTCATGCCGGTCTCGATTTTAAGACGCAAGGAGCAACCGGTAAATCTCTGCATACACCTGCCGATGGCTACATAATGCGTGCAACTGTTTCACCGGGTGGGTATGGTCGTGCTTTGTATGTTATGCATGACAATGGCTATGTTACGGTACATGGACATCTTGAACGCTTTATGCCGGGTGTTGAACATAGGGTTCGTCAATGTCAATACGATAATGAAACTTTTCCGGTTGATATTGAATTCTTGCCAAATGAATTCCCCGTAAAACGTGGCGATATCATTGCACTTAGTGGAAATAGTGGATACTCCTTTGGTCCTCATCTTCACATGGAGGTGCGAAAGGCATCTGACGGACAGCTCATAAATCCCATGCAATTCTATAAACAATATGTAACAGATACAAAAGCACCTGTTGCTCATGCTTTTGCTGTTACTCCAAATAAAGGGCATGGAGTGGTTAATGGTGCAACCAATACTATTACTATGCATGTTAAAAATGGGATAGTTGCCGATACGCTTTCTGTGTGGGGCGTTGTAGGTTTTTCTGTCAAAGCCTACGATTTTATGGACAATACAAATAATCGCTATGGAGTCTATTCTATAGAGCTTTTTGTCGATGGCATAAAACGTTTTGGCAGTTGTATAGATTCATATTTTCATAATGAGAATCGTTATATAAATGCCTTTGTCGATTATGAACGATACTACAATGATGGAGATTGGTTCATGCGCTCATATCTTTTGGATAATAATCCATTGGGCATGTTGTGGGCCGATAGCGAAAGAGGCTGGTTGAATGTAGATGAAGAGAGGGTGTACAATGTGGAATATCGCCTTGCCGATTATCATGGCAACAAACGTTCCTATAAATTTGCTGTAAAAGGCGAGAAGAATACAATCCCTTCGTTGGCAGAACTTTCCGGAGACTATCTCTATTGGTTCATAAATAACGAGATAAACCTAAAGGGTATGCGTTTGTCTATTCCTCGTGGCGAACTGTTCGAGAATGCTATACTAAATATCTTGCAACTCGACAATGATTCGTCTGTTTCTCATTGTTACGATTTAGGGGGTACAGCCTATCCTTTGTACAAAAAAGCAATATTGTCGTTACAAGTGAATGAACCGAATAAATATCCGCATAAGAAATACTACATGCGTTTAAAGACTAAAAAAGGATATAGGTCGGTAGGTGGAACATTGAATGATGGTTGGATTACAACAAACATAACTGTTTTGGGCTGTTATGATGTTGCGGTCGATACTGTGGCACCAGTAGTAAAACTGCTGGCAGAAAAGAATTGGAGTAAAAATGGAAAAATAAATTTCCTGATAAAAGATACAGAAACAGGTGTTTCCTCCTATAAAGGCTACATAGACGATAAATTCATATTATTTGAGTTCTGTAGTAAAAATGGTCGCCTTTCATGTAATCTAAAGCGTGAGGGTGTAAAACGAGGAAAACATAAGTTGAAACTTCATGTATCAGATGTAGCAGGTAATGAAACGATTGTAGAAAAAAATATAGTATATTGATAAAAAGTAAAAAGGTATGAAAAGAATTTTGTTTACACTGTTTTGTTTGTGCACATTATTTGCATCTGCTGATGCCTGCACAAACTTTATCGTTGGTAAGAAAGCTACGGCCGACGGTTCGGTTTTCATTTCGTATAGTGCCGATAGTTTTGGCATGAGTGGTTTTTTGGCACATTTCCCTGCTGCATCATATCCTGCGGGAGCAATGCTCGATGTGTATGATTGGGATACCGGCAAATTTTTGGGTCAAATTCCACAGGCTCGTGAAACTTACAATGTTATCGGTAATATAAATGAGCATCAGGTTGCTATTGCAGAAACAACCTTCGGAGGACGTGAAGAGTTGGTAGATACAACAGGAATATTAGATTATGGCAGTCTTATGTATATAGCCTTGCAACGTTCCAAAACTGCACGTGAGGCAATAGATGTAATAACCTCTCTCACCAATGAGTATGGCTATTATAGTTCGGGTGAAAGTTTCTCAATTGCCGACCCTAATGAGGCTTGGATTTTGGAGATGATTGGCAAAGGTAGTGAAAAGGGCACAGTGTGGGCTGCAGTACGCATTCCCGATGACTGTATTTCGGCTCATGCTAATCAATCACGAATTCGCCAATTCGATATGAAGGATAAAGAGAATGTTCGTTACTCAAAAGATGTAATTTCATTTGCTCGCAAAAAAGGATATTTTACAGGAAAAGATACAGAATTTAGTTTTGCCGATGCATATTGTCCTGCCGACTTTGGTGCATTGCGTTATTGCGATGCCCGCGTATGGAGCTTCTTTAATATGTTTGCCAATGAGGATATGGGTAAATATGTAGCATGGGCGGCAGGTGATTCAAAAGCAACTCCAATGCCTCTCTACTTAAAGCCCAAGGCACCAATGACATTGCAGGATGTACAACGTGGTATGCGAGACCATTACGAGGGTACTCCATTCGATGTAACAACCGACCTAGGAGGTGGTATATATAATATGCCATATCGTCTCTCTCCGCTTAGCTTCAAACACGAGGGTAAGGAGTATTTCAACGAACGTCCAATCTCTACATTCCAGACAGCATTTACCTTTGTTGCTCAAATGCGTGAAAATCTACCCAACCCTGTTGGTGGTGTTTTATGGTTTGGTACCGACGATGCCAATATGATTGTCTATACCCCGGTTTATTGTGCTACAACAATAGTGCCTGAGTGTTATGCTGCAAAGAATACCGACCCTGTAACATTCTCGTGGAAATCTTCGTTTTGGGTGTTTAATTGGGTCTCCAATATGATATACCCTAAATATTCTTTAGTTGTCGATGACCTGAAACGTGTGCAAAATGAATTGGAGACTAAAATATATGAGCGTAGTAAGGTGGTAGAGCAAGAGGCGCTTGCTTCTATGAAGGCCTCTCCAAAATATGCATTGGATATCTTGTCGCAATTTACATGTAATAGTGCCGAAGAGGCTCTTGCTGAATGGAAGAAGTTTGGAGAGTATATAATTGTTAAGTATAACGACTTAGTTGTAAAGCCCGAAAAGAATGGTCGCTTCGAAAGAACAGAGACCGGTTTGGGAGTACCTGTTAAACGCCCGGGTTATCCCAAAGAGTATATACAACAAATTATTAATCAAACAGGAGATAAATATCTTATTCCTGTTGATAAATAAAAAATATTTCAATATCTTTACCGCATTGCAATGTAATGTTGTGTTTTTAATGAAGATAACTCTAATAAATATAATGACTTATGGAACAAGATTTAATTAAAATGGTTTCGGAGAAAGCTAATGAGTGGCTCTCTCCTGCGTACGATGAAGAGACTCGTAACGAAGTAAAAGCAATGTTGGAGAATGAGGATAATACACCTCTGATAGATGCTTTCTACAAAGATTTGGAATTTGGAACAGGTGGTTTGCGCGGTATCATGGGTGCCGGTAGCAACCGTATGAATATATATACAGTTGGTAAGGCAACACAAGGTCTTGCAAATTATCTCAATGAATGTTTTAAAGATTTAGAGCAGATTTCAGTTGTCGTAGGCCACGATTGCCGTAACAATAGCCGTCTGTTTGCAGAAATTTCTGCAAACATCTTCTCTGCAAACGGCATAAAAGTATATCTTTTCGAAGATTTGCGCCCAACTCCCGAAATCTCTTTTGCAATTCGTCATTTGGGTTGCCAGAGTGGTGTTAATATCACTGCAAGCCATAACCCCAAAGAGTATAACGGTTACAAGGCCTATTGGGACGATGGTGCACAGATGCTCTCTCCACACGATGTAAATACAATAAAACACGTTGAGAGCGTAAAAGTTGAGGATATAAAATTCCAAGGCAATCCTGCTCTAATAGAGATTATAGGCGAAGAGGTTGATAACGCTTTCCTCGATGCAGTTCATACACTTATTATCGATGCCGATGTAATAGAACGTCATAAAAATCTTAAGATAGTTTATACACCTATTCATGGATGTGGACGCACCCTAATTCCTGCATCTTTGCGTCGTTGGGGCTTTGAGAATATACATTGTGTAGAGGAACAAATGGTTAAAGATGGCAATTTCCCAACAGTTGTTTCTCCCAACCCAGAGAACCCCGAAGCAATGACAATGGCAATAAATCTGGCACGTGATATTGATGCCGACCTTGTTATGGCTTCCGACCCCGATGCCGACCGTCTTGCTATTGCATGCAAAAACGATAAAGGCGAATGGGTTATTATAAACGGTAACCAAACATGTATGATATTCCTTTACTATATCATCACCCAATATACCAAGTTGGGTAAAATGACAGGTAAAGAGTTTGTCGTTAAAACTATTGTAACAACAGAGGTTATCAAGAATATTGCAGAAAAGAATAATCTTAAGATGTACGATTGCTATACCGGATTTAAATGGATTGCAAAAGTAATTCGTGATAATGAGGGCATCGCTAAATATATCGGTGGTGGTGAAGAGAGCTTTGGCTTCTTGGCCGAAGATTTCTGTCGCGACAAAGATGCTGTTTCTGCATGTAGTCTCATTGCCGAGGTTGCAGCTTGGGCAAAAGATAACGGAAAGAGCCTCTACGAGATGCTCATGGATATTTATGTTGAGTATGGCTTCTCAAAAGAGATAACAGTGAATGTTGTTAAGCCAGGAAAGAGTGGTGCCGATGAAATTCGTCAAATGATGGAGAATTTCCGTTCTAATCCTCCTAAAGAGATGGCTGGTGAGAAGATTGTGCTTTATAAGGACTATAAGTCGTTGAAACAAACAGATGGCGAAGGCAATATAACCGATTTGGATATGCCCGAAACATCTAACGTATTGCAATATTTCACTGCAAACGGAAATAAGGTTTCTGTTCGTCCTTCAGGTACCGAGCCAAAGATTAAGTTCTATATGGAAGCAAAGGGTGCTATGGCAAATCGTGATGATTACGAGTCTGCTGTTGCAAAAGCAGATGTTGCTATTGCTGAAATGAAGAATGCATTGGGTATTTGATATTATTTGCATAGTATCATATAAAGAGAGTGAGATTGGTTAACCAATCTCACTCTCTTTATATGATGATAACAGTATGTTATCACTTAATTTCCGTTTCCTCTTTCATGTCAATCTCTTTGTCTGAACTATCATAGAAATGGTATTCCAAATATGCAAGATTTTGATTGGGGATAATGTGAATTCCAAAACCGTATTTGAGTTGCCATTTACGGAAGATTGATATAATTCCTTTATTTAGATAGGCCGCTACATAGGGATGTATATGCAATTTGAATTTACGTACTCCTATGTTGTTTACTAAGTTATCTATCTTACTCTCTAATGTGTCTGTAAATAATATCGAAGATGGAACATTGCCTTTTCCATGACAAGTGGGGCATTTCTCTTCTACAGGCATGTCTATAGCCGGACGCACTCTTTGACGGGTAATCTGCATTAAGCCAAATTTACTCAATGGCAAGATATTATGCTTTGCCCTATCGTGCTCCATGTTCTGCGACATACGCTCATACAGTGCTTGTCGATGTTCCGATTTTTCCATATCAATGAAGTCGACAACGATAATACCACCCATGTCTCGCAGACGCAGTTGTCGTGCTAACTCGTCGGCGGCACCTAAATTCACCTCCAGAGCATTCTCCTCTTGGTTGCCAGCTTTGTTGCGTGCCCTGTTTCCGCTATTGACATCTACAACATGAAGAGCTTCGGTATGCTCAATAACCAAATAAGCACCTCCTTTAAATGATACAATTCTTCCGAATGAAGATTTTATCTGTTTTGTAATGCCAAAATGGTCGAAAATGGGCAATTCTCCTTTGTAGAGTTTTACAACATCGGCACGCTCCGGGGCAATGTGCGATACATAGTTTTTTATCTCCTTCCAAACTTCGAGATTGTTTACATGAATGCTCTCGTACGATGGGTTGAATAAATCTCGTAGCAAAGCAACAGTTCTGTTCGACTCTTCGTGGACAAGTATTGGGGGCTTTGTCGCTTTTTGTGTCTTGGAGATAAGTTCCTCCCAACAAGATACCAAATGACGCAATTCGTTGTCGAGTTCTGCTACTCGTTTCCCTTCGGCGACAGTACGCACTATTATGCCAAAATGCTTTGGCTTAATACTTTGCAATAATTGCTTGAGACGTGTACGTTCTTCGGGAGATTTAATTTTTGAAGATACCGAAACTTTGTCTTCAAATGGAATGAGAATTAAATAACGACCGGCAAAGGATAGTTCACACGAGAGTCTGGGGCCTTTTGTGCTTATAGGCTCTTTAACTACCTGTACCAAAATCTCATCTCCTGTTTGTAACGCATCAGAAATGTTTCCGTCTTTCTCTTTCTCGGGCATAATAGTGGCCTTGGAAATGGGGAATGACTTTTTTCTGTCGCTGACAACTTGTTTCAGGTGTTTTTGTAGAGAATAAAATTGTGTGCCTAAATCTAAATAATGTAGGAATGCTTCCTTATCGGAACCCACATCTACAAAGCAGGCATTTAATCCGGGCATAATCTTTTTAACACGTCCCAGATATATATTGCCTACAGAGAAGGATGCTGTTTGTTCTTCCTTTTGAATCTCAACCAATTGCTTCTCTTCTGTAATGGCAATGGCTACTTCGTTTGGTTGAACATTTACAATAAGTTCGCTTGTCACAATATTTGTTGATTTAGTTTTTAGGCCTTTTGTATTAAGGTAAGGCCTTTTACCTTATTCTTTAAAACAAAAAACAAACTTGAAGTTTTTATTATGCTCTTGCAAGTTTGTTTTTTGTGTTTGTTCAGACATTTACTTATTTGCTCTTGTGTCTGTTCTTTCTCAATCTTTTTTTACGCTTATGCGTAGACATCTTGTGTCTTTTTTTCTTTTTACCGCTGGGCATAATTCGAAATTTTTAATTAATATTATTTTTTTACCTCTTGTACAAATGTTTTTGCAGGCTTAAATGCCGGAATATCGTGTGCCGGAATTTTAATTGTTGTCTCCTTGTGGATATTACGAGCTGTTTTCTCTGCTCTTCTCTTTATGATGAAAGAACCAAATCCACGTAGGTAAACGGGCTTGTGCTCTGATAATGAGTCTTTTACTACATCCATGAATGCTTCAACTGTTGTTAGTACAACGGTCTTTTCAATTCCGGTCTTCTTCGCAATTTCATTAACAACCTCTGCTTTTGTCATTTTACTTATTATTTATGTTATAAAAACAATGTTATTTTTTTCGGATTGCAAATATATATCTTTTTTTTGCTTTTATCGAAATTTATGCAGTTTTTTTTCGAAAAAACAGGTTAAATCATCTTTTTTTATCTGTGAATCTATTATTTTTGAGTCTGTTCATAAATTTCTAAATGAATATTAAATTCTTTATTGAATAAATCTCCTATCAATTTCTATATTTACTTATTTTGCACTATCTTTGCAATCTGTATATTTTATAGAAATATTAAAAATAGAATAATATGTCAGTAAATAAAGTAATTCTTATCGGAAACGTAGGTAAAGACCCCGATGTTCGCCATTTAGACCGTAATGTTGCGGTTGCAAATCTTGTACTTGCAACAACAGAACGTGCCTATACCTTGCAAAACGGAACACAAGTTCCGGAACGTACAGAGTGGCATAATGTTGTCTTATGGGGTGGCCTAGCTGAGGTTGCCGAAAGATATGTTCATAAAGGAGATCGCATATATATAGAAGGTAAAATCAGAACCAATACATACGAAGACCAAAATGGCATAAGACGTTATCGAACCGAAATTCTGGCCGACACAATGGAGATGCTTTCGTCCAGAGGAGGAAACGTGGCTGCTCCTACCGCCGAAACTACAAATGATAGCTCATTGTATTAATTGTTTACAAACAAAGAATAGTACACACTTCTACTTATGTCGTCTTTTTTATTGTTTGTTCCTGCTGTTGTCGCAGGTATCACAGTTAGTACACCATCAACAGGGGCTATCGTGGCACTTTGTATTGCAATATTGATGATTCTTATTTCGGCGTTTATGTCTGCTTCGGAGATTGCATTCTTCTCTTTAACCAGAACCGATTTGGAACGTTGCGCCGACAGCGAAAGTTCTTCGGATAAACATATCGTCTCATTGCTGGAAGACCCGGACCGCCTGTTGGCAACCATACTCATTTCTAACGATTTTGTGAACGTAGGAATAGTAATGTTGCTGAATTTCTTTTTTATGGACATATTGGAGTTCCCCGAAGCAGCAAAGTGGGTTGAGTTTATATTGCTTACAGTAGTACTCACTTTTATCCTTTTGCTTTTTGGTGAGGTAATGCCAAAACTCTATTCCAAGAACAATTCTTTTAGTTTTGCTCGATTTGCGT
The DNA here is from genome assembly GCA_017522785.1 of Bacteroidaceae bacterium. Lineage (GTDB taxonomy): Bacteria > Bacteroidota > Bacteroidia > Bacteroidales > Bacteroidaceae > HGM04593. The sequence continues at coordinate 11,356 of JAFWYF010000020.1, forward strand.
CAAATGGTCTTTATTTGGTAAGCAGGTTGTTGTGGCCTTTTTCGTCGGTGTTGGTGCGTTCTGCAGCTTTTACCGATAGAATTGCATCGCGAAAAAACTATTCTCTTTCAGTTGATGAACTTGAACAGGCTTTGGAACTTACCGATAAAAAAGAGATAGGTGAGCAACAGAATATGCTAGAGGGGATAATACGTTTTGGCGATGAAACAGTAAAAGAAATTATGACTTCTCGCATGGATATGGTCATGCTTGACGTACATGCTCCCTACTCCGAGGTGTTGCGATGTGCTGCCGAGAATGCCTATTCTCGTATACCTGTATTCTCTCATAAACAGGACGATATCAGAGGAATATTGTATATCAAAGATTTAATTCCCTATTTGAATCGTGGAAATAATTTCCGTTGGCAATCATTAATAAGACAGCCATTCTTTGTTCCCGAAACAAAGAAAATCGATGACCTGCTATGTGATTTTCAAACGGTACGTGTGCACATGGCTATTGTGGTTGATGAGTTTGGTGGTGTATCAGGTCTGGTTACACTCGAAGATATAGTGGAAGAGATAGTTGGAGAGATTAACGATGAGTTCGATGAACCCGATACCTCTTATGAAAAAATAGATGAACGTACTGCTATCTTCGATGGTCGCACTCTTCTTTCCGATTTTTATAAAATAATGGAACTCGATGGCGATGATTTTGAAGCTGTAGAGGGCGAAGCAGATACTTTGGCAGGCCTTTTGCTCGAGATTAAAGGGGAATTCCCCAATTTGCACGAAAAATTTGTTTGTAATGGCATAACATTTGAGGTAATGCAAAAGGACAAGCATCGTTTGGTAAAAATAAAAACAATATTGCCCGAAAAACAGAATAACGAAGAGTGATATGTTGTTGTATAAAGATAGGCATATTAATAAGAAATGGCAAATTGCTGTATGGAAAATAACGGAGACGGTAGAAGAACTATCGTCTCTTGTTAATGATACCGCGATTGTTTCGTATGCTAACGAGCATTTTGCGGGAGTGAAACGTCGTTGCGAATGGTTGGCGACTCGTCTTTTGGTAAAAGAGTTGCTTGGCCAAAATGCTCAAATAGAATATGACCAAACCGGAAAACCATATATAAAAGATATACCATCAATTTCAATATCTCACACCGACGGCTATGTTGCTGTCATAATATCATATAATTTACAAGTTGGAATAGACATTGAACGCCGTAACAGATTCTTGGGTGAAACTTACAAACGTTTTATGAATGAACAGGAATGTGCTGTGCTTGAGGATAAAAATAGAAACGACGTTATGTTGGTGCACTGGACAGCAAAAGAGGCGTTGTTTAAAATTGTGGGAAATCTAGGCGGTACATTCAAAGATAATATATCTCTTTCGCATTTTAAATATGAGAAAAATGGCGTTGTAAATCTCTATTTGCGTAACGTTGTAGCAATTCACTATACATATAAAGTGGAATATTGTGTAAATGAGATGTTTGTCATGTCTGTTTGCTATCCTTTGTAAAAGTCTAATAATTTTTCATTTTGTTTGTATATATTAATATTTATTAGTAGTTTTGTGCTTGTGATAAAACGTTATACATACAAAAAAGTAACTTTGTATAATTTTTAATTTCTAAACATCTGTATATGCAACGCTGGGTAATAGTAAGAGGCATCGTTTCTGTGGCAATAGGCATATTGCTTATTGCTATGCGAGAACTCTTTATGCCTTTTTTGGTGCAATGTGTTGGTGTTGTGTTTATACTCCCTGCTCTGTTTGTGTTGGCTACATTTGGGTATAGTTCTTTTAAACAAAAAGTTAAGGCACCATCGGTAATGTCGCTTCTTTCTGGCTTTGGAACATTGCTGTTTGGACTCTGGTTGCTTTTGAAACCATATTTCTTTGTAGAATTTTTCATGCTCTTTTTGGGCATTATGATTTTTTTGTTTGGCTTCTATCAAATTGTCGCTTATATATTGGCACGACGAAAGTTGCCTCTTCCACTCTATATGACAATAATACCTTTAATGCTGATTGTTGTTGGGCTTATTGTTATGATTAAACCTTTTGGAATAGCCTCTATTCCTTTCTTGCTGTTAGGAATAGCCTCTATAATCGGTGGAATTTCCGACATTATAAATGCAATAATTATAAGCCGAAAAGAACATTCAGTGGATGTCCTGGAAATTGAGGTCTTGGAAAATAAATAAATAAGAAAAATAATAAAAAACTAATTTACTATGAGAAACAAATTCTTAACATGTACAATGTGCATGTCTGTTTTGTCGTTGCTCTTCTCATGTAGCATAGACAACGATTTCGATTTGTCTAAAGACATTGATATGACTGTTGCTGTAGGCAATGGAATTTCCATCCCATTGGGTTCTACAAGTGAAATTTATCTTACCGAAATGATTGACCCGGAAAAGAGTGATATTATTGAGGTGGATGATAACGGTTATTATACAATAAGAAAGTCGGGTACAATCGATAGAACAACTGTAAGAGTCGATGAAACAACAATTGAAGTAAATCCCACTTCATATGAAGAAATCTACGAAACACAAGTTGTTGATATCAATTATGATGATCTTGACAGATATCCCGAAAGTGTAAGAAATGAAATTTTAGCAAATACCACTTACACTCACGTGATGGAAGAGAAAATCGATAGAAACAATGTTGAGTATAAGATTGAACAGAATGATATTCCCAAAGAGATGCGTCTTCTGCGTAAAATGACTTTTGCCGAGCCTGTTATGATGTCATTGGATATAGATATTTTTACCATAGAAAACTCGTCGAACGATGCACAAATGCTTAATAAATTACATTTACACACCGATGGCGGGGTAGGTAATGAGCATTTTTACATTCAAATGCCAAAATATGTTGTATTTCGAGATGACGCACCTGTTGGTGAGGGTAATAAATTGTGGATAGACGATGTTATAGAACACGACTTTGATAAAGGACACAAACATTTTACCATGGATGTATATGTCGAAGCTTTGGACTTCTCTTCATACGAAGGTGGTGGAATTAAGGTCGAAAACGGTCGTATAGAAGATAAAACAACACTTGCCGTTCGTGGTACAATATTCTCCGACCCTTTAACTTTTGCAGCTAATATCATACCCGAGCTTCACGATCTTCATGTGAAACCGATAATCTCATTTGAGCCGTTTGTTATCAAAAGTGTAGAAGGTTTGTTCGACCCCGAAATAGATGTTGTTAATGAAGTGATAGATATTGACCTTGGCGAAGATATGGACTTCATATATGACGCAACATTGAACTTCAAAAATCCTCAAATCTATATAACATTAAATAACGATGGTGTAACACTTCCCATTAACGCAAATATTGCTTTAAGTGGAAAGGACGAGCATAATAACGAAATTTTAGGCTCTAATGTAAATTTCAATTTAAGTGTTGTTCCCGATAGCGAAAATAAATATTATATAACTCCTTCCGGCTCTTCCATAGCAGGCTATACTTCTGTTGCCGCCGATTTAAATAATATTCTAACTGAAATACCTCACGAAATAGAACTGACATTAGAGGCTGACGTTGATAACAGCACCTATAATAAAGTTATTTTGGGCGAAGATATGGAAGTTTCCGGTTCCTATGAATTGGACATCCCAATGGAATTCAATGAGGTAGATTTGGAATATACCGAAACAATAGAGGATGTTCTGGGAGATGACCCATCTGAAATCACAGATTATATAACGGAAATAACCTCTATTACGTTGGAAATGGAGGTGGAAAATACTGTTCCTGCGGAATTCACACCCTCTATAGTTGCAAAAACTGTCAATGGAACTGTTTTGGAAAATATTAATGTTGTTTTCGATAACAATATAGCAGCAGGTGAAGGAATTGTTAATGGCGTTGTTGGGGCTCCTGTTACTTCAACTGTGAAAGTTAAATTGAGTGCCACCAATAATGAACTTGCCAAATTAAATACATTGGATGTTGTATTCCATGGTGTTGGCGAAGGTGTACTTAACTCTAATGAATATATAAAACTTTCAAAGATGAGTATCACAATAGATGATCCTATAATTGTTGATATGAATTGATATGTGTAGAACTATATAAATTTATTGACTATGAAAAAGATGATTTTAAATATAAAAAGAGCCTTTTTATTCTTGGCTTTGATGTTCGCTTTTATATCTGTTTCTGCACAAGCGTTAAGAACCGGATATTTCCTCGAAGGAGACCTTTATCGTTACAGACTCAACCCCGCACTTAATTCAGTTCGTGGCCATGTCGCTATACCGGTTCTTGGTGGTATACAGCTGAATACTATGGGTAATGTCGGCTTGGGAAATTTTTTGTACGATTCGCCATATAACAAAAACGAGATGGTTACTTTTATGCACTCTTCAGTAGATGCTAAAGAGTTTCTTGGCGACTTGGATAGCGAGAATATAATGCGTATGGACCTCGATTTTACAATCCTTTCTATAGCCTTTCATGCAATGGGGGGATTTAATACCATAGATTTGTCATTGCGCTCCAATACAGGGTTGAATATCCCCTATGGAATGTTTGAGTTCATGAAGGACATGGGACAAGAAAATTACTCATTCAGCGACCTTGGAATGCGTACAAGAAACTTTGCCGATTTGTCAATAGGACATTCACATAAAATAGGTGAATCACTGACAATCGGTGCTCGTCTAAAATTTCTTTTTGGATTAGCGTATGCCAATGTTAATTTCGATAATATGAACATTGGTATGGGACGTGATAAATGGACAATATCTGCTTCGGGTAAGGCCGATATCGCATTAGGTGGGCAATATACAATTTCTGACGAACCAACTATAAGTGGTAAAACTGTTATAGATGGCTATGACGATGTTGCTGTGGGCTTGCATGGATTTGGTATTGGTACCGATTTAGGTGTTACCTACGATTTTAGCGAACTCTTTTTGAAAGGACTTACTGCATCACTTTCGGTAACCGACTTAGGATATATTTCATGGAGTAAAACCGCTCGTGCCGCAATTTCCCCCGATGCTCCCTATGAGTTTAACGGATTTAGCGAAATGGGCATTCATAGCGGAAATGATAAACTCACTTTAGATGAACAGTGGGAGAAAACCAGCGATGAACTCGAGGATTTCTTTGCTCTTGAGGATCAGGGTGAGGGTAGTGTAACCAGTGGAATAGGTGCTAAATTGAATTTTGGTTTGGAGTATAAAATGCCTTTCTATAATAAATTAAGTGCCGGCTTCTTGTATACTCATTGCTTTGACGAAGTTTACTCGTATAATCAGGCTTCATTAATACTTAGCATTTCTCCATTAAAGGTAATTGATTTTGCAGTCAGTGGAACATATTCCGACTATGGAACAGGCTTTGGAGCAATGGCTAATATACATTGTAAGGGTTTTGGCTTTTTTATTGGAACAGACTGTTTCTTAGGAAAATTGGGTAAACAGTTCGTTCCGGTTGAAAATATGAATGCAAGTATCTCATTTGGTTTGAATATTGCCTTAGGGCGTCATGAGGAAAAATAAAACCTATAAAAATGCCAATGAAATCAATCATTGGCATTTTTTTGTGTTTACTAAAAAAATAGTCATTAAATGCATTTTATTTCATAAAAAAATGGCATCTTTGCAAATATGAATGAAATAAACGACTTTTTGTTGCAACTGGTGTCTCAAATATCACTTCTTGAGACCGTTGTAAAAGGTATTATTATTGGCGCAGTTGCTTCGGCTCCTATGGGGCCGGTGGGAGTGTTGTGTATACAACGCACCTTGAACAAAGGTCGTGCCCATGGTTTGGTTACAGGTCTTGGCGCTGCTATGAGCGACATTATATATGCTCTAATTACCGGATATGGCTTGTCGTTTATATATGATTTTATACAAAATCAGCGCAACTTATTCTGGTTGCAATTGATTGGAACTGTATTGTTGTTTGTTTTTGGAGTACATACATTCCGCAGTAATCCCGCAAAGAATACCCGCCGAGTAAGTAAGAATAAGAGCAGTTTGGTTCAAAACTGTGTTACAGCATTCTTTATTACTCTTTCCAATCCACTTATAATATTGCTCTTTATGGCAATGTTTACCCCATTTAAGTATATGCTCCCGGAACAACCGTTCCACTTCCAGTTTGTTGGGTACATATCTATTTTTGCAGGAGCAATGTTGTGGTGGCTCTTTATAACATATGTTGTAAATAAACTGAGAACACGTTTTGATGTAAGAGGTATTTGGATAATTAATCGCATAATTGGAGCAATCGTGATGGTTGCATCGTTTGTAAGTGCGGTGCTCATTATTACAGGTATATATTCTTTTCACTAATTATTTTTAGCTTTGTTTATCTCTAGAGAACTTAGAAAAGGTAATATAGCAGAATATCTGCTATATATGTGGCAAATTGAGGATTTGCTACGTGCAAATGAATTGTCTATCGAAAAGGTAGACAAAAATATTGTAGAACCCTATAATCTATCGCAGAACGAGAGTCGTGAATTGCTTCAATGGTACGACAACCTAATTGAAATGATGCGTAACGAGGGTGTATCGGAAAGTGGACATTTGCAAATAAATAAGAATGTGTTGATAATGCTTACCGACCTACATCTGCGTTTGTTAAAATCCACAAAAGCACCATTTTATTCTGCAACTTATTATAAGGCTTTGCCATTTATTGTAGAGTTTCGCAATAAGAGCAATGGGCGTGATAAGAGTGAATTGGAAAATTGTTTCGATGCTCTTTATATGTTGTGGATGATGAAACTGCAAAAACGCGAGATAAATACCGAAACGCTCAGCGCAACAGCAGAAATAAGTAAATTTATATCAATGTTGTCGCTATACTATAAAGAAGACGAAGAGGGGAAACTCGATTTAGAAGGCGAAGAGGCTTAACAATATACATTGATAATTAAAAAGATATAAACAGATATATAGATGAATATACAGGAAGAGATAGAAAGAAGAAGAACTTTTGCCATTATTTCACACCCCGATGCCGGTAAAACAACACTGACAGAAAAATTGCTGCTGTTTGGTGGACAAATTCAAGTGGCCGGTGCTGTAAAGTCGAATAAAATTAAAAAGACTGCTACATCCGATTGGATGGAGATTGAAAAACAACGTGGTATATCGGTTACAACATCGGTAATGGAATTCGACTACGAAGGCTACAAGATAAATATTCTCGATACTCCGGGACACCAAGACTTTGCCGAAGATACATTCCGTACATTGACGGCTGTCGATAGCGTTATAATTGTGGTTGATAGTGCGAAAGGTGTCGAGACACAAACACGTAAGTTAATGGCAGTATGCCGCATGCGTAATACTCCGGTTATTGTTTTTGTAAACAAAATGGACCGTGAAGGCCGCGATCCTTTCGACCTGTTAGACGAGTTGGAGAACGAATTGCAAATAGCAGTGCGACCTCTCAGCTGGCCTATCGACCAAGGAGCACGTTTTAAAGGTGTATATAATATATACGAACAAAAACTAGATCTCTTTACTCCAAACAAACAACGTGTTACCGAAAAGATAGAAGTAAATGTAAACAGCAATGAACTAGACGAGAGTATCGGTGCCGATTTGGCAAAAAAACTGCGCGACGATTTAGAGCTCGTAGATGGTGTTTATCCGGAATTTAATGTTCAGGAGTATTTGGATGCTCAAGTTGCACCGGTCTTCTTTGGCTCTGCATTAAACAATTTCGGTGTTCAGGAACTGCTGAACTGTTTTGTAAAAATAGCACCTTATCCACGTCCTGTGCAGGCTGTTGAACGTGTGGTAAATCCTCAAGACTCAAAGTTTACGGGATTCATTTTTAAAATAACTGCGAATATCGACCCAAATCATCGTTCCTGTGTTGCTTTCTGCAAAATTTGTTCGGGTAAGTTTGTACGCAATGCACCATATCGTCATATCCGTTTAGGAAAAGATATGCGTTTTTCTTCTCCTACGCAGTTTATGGCACAACGCAAAAGCACTATCGACGAGGCTTATCCCGGTGATATAATAGGTCTTCCCGATACAGGAAACTTTAAAATCGGTGATACGCTTACCGAAGGTGAAATGTTGCACTTTAAAGGCTTGCCAAGTTTCTCACCCGAAATGTTTAAATATATTGAGAATGCCGACCCAATGAAAACCAAGCAGTTGGCAAAAGGTATCGACCAACTAATGGGTGAGGGTGTTGCTCAGTTGTTTGTAAACCAATATAATGGTAGAAAATTAATTGGAACAGTTGGACAACTTCAGTTCGAGGTAATACAGTATCGTTTAGAGAATGAATACAATGCAAAATGTCGTTGGGAACCGGTAAATCTATATAAGGCTTGCTGGATTGAGAGCGACGATGCTACAGAACTCGAGAACTTCAAGAAACGCAAATATCAGTATATGGCAAAAGATATCGAAGGTCGCGATGTTTTTCTAGCCGACAGTAGTTATGTGTTGCAAATGGCACAGAACGATTTCAAGAGTATACGATTCCACTTCACAAGTGAATTTTAAATAAGTAACAAACTATGGGAACTATTGCCGATGAAGCAAAAAAATGTGTGGAGGTTTTACGTAAAGGGGGAGTAATTCTTTATCCTACAGATACCGTATGGGGAATAGGTTGTGATGCTACTAATGTCGAGGCCGTCAAACGAGTCTATGAAATAAAACGACGTGCCGACAATAAAGCCATGTTGTTGTTGGTTGATAGCCCCGATAGAATTTGTCGTTATGTCTCTAAAGTCCCAGAAATTGCATGGGACCTTATAGAACTTACAAACAAGCCACTTACAATAATCTATGATGGTGCACGTAATTTGGCGCAAAATCTGTTAGCCGACGATGGAAGTGTAGGCATCAGAGTTACATCGGAACTTTTTTCAAGAGAGTTGTGCTACCGTTTCCAAAAAGCTGTAGTATCTACTTCGGCGAACATAAGCGGAGAACCCACACCACGTTTTTTTGCCGAGATAAGCAAAGAGATTATAGATGCAGTGGATTATGTGGTTAATTATAAGCAGTTGGAGAAGGGTACTCCAAAATCATCAAGTATAATAAAACTGGCCGAGGATGGCTCGGTGTCAATAATAAGACAATGAGCACGAATGTACAAGAAAAGGCGTTGCTCGACCGCTTTATAGAATGGCGCGAAAAGCATATTCCTCAAAATCGATTTATATTGATTTTGAGTTTTATAGTTGGTGTAATCTCTTCACTAGCCGCTTTTACGTTGAAACATTTTATAGAGTTCATACAACATCTTCTCACGAGTGGGTTCGAAAGAGATACCTTTAACTGGCTCTACCTTGTATATCCTGTTGTCGGTATATTTATTACCGGTCTTTTCATCCGCAAGATAGTGCGAGATGATATAGGGCATGGAGTAACAAAAGTGCTATATGCCATATCTCGTCGTCAAGGTAAAATCAAACGGCATAACATGTGGTCATCCTTAATAGCCAGTGGTATAACCATTGGCTTTGGTGGTTCGGTTGGAGCCGAGTCTCCTATTGTTTATACAGGCTCTGCCATTGGTTCAAATCTTGGCAGTTTCTTTAAAATGGACCACAAAGTCATGATGTTGCTCATCGGTTGCGGTGCCGCAGGTGCTGTTGCCGGTATCTTCAAAGCGCCTATCGCCGGTTTGGTGTTTACTTTAGAGGTACTTATGCTCGACCTTACAATGTCATCGCTTCTGCCTCTGCTGATTTCCAGTGTTACAGCGACAACAATCTCATATCTGTTGTCGGGCACCGATGCTATGTTTAGTTTTCAGCTCGATGATGCTTTCAGTGTATCACGTGTTCCGTACGTAATGTTTTTGGGCATAATTTGTGGGTTGGTTTCACTCTATTTTACTCATGTAACAACTAACATAGAACGTCTTTTTAAGCGCATAAGCAACCCCTATGCAAAATTGGCTTTAGGTGGCTCAGTGCTTAGCGTTCTCATATTTCTTTTGCCACCACTATATGGCGAAGGATACGAAATGATAAATCATCTTATCAATGGTTCATCTGCCGATGTTATCCTGAACAACTCTCTGTTCTATGGGCATGCAAATCTGCTATTCCTTTATATGTTCTTTATAATACTGTTCAAAGCATTTGCATCGACTGTAACCAACTGCGGTGGAGGATGTGGCGGTATATTTGCTCCCAGTCTTTTTTTAGGATGTGTATCGGGATACCTTTTTGCCGGAATATGTAACTATTTTGGCATTGGTGAAATGTTGCCCGATAAGAATTTTGCATTGTTCGGAATGGCAGCTGTGATGTCGGGTGTATTCCATGCCCCTCTTACAGGAATATTCCTTATAGCGGAACTTACAGGAGGCTATGACCTTTTCCTGCCATTGATGATAGTTTCTGTATGTTCTTATCTTACAGTTCGTGTATTTGATAATAATAATATATATGCAATTCGTTTGGCACAGCGTGGCGAACTCATAACTCATCATAAAGACCAAGCTGTATTAACTATCTTAAAAGTAGAAGATGTTATAGAGAAGAACTTTATGAAGGTTAGTCCCAATATGGATTTGGGTGATATGACAGCTGTTGTTGCAAAAACCAAACGTAATATATTCCCTGTTGTGGATACTGCTCAAAGGCTTGTTGGTATCCTCTATTTGGATGACATAAGGCATGTTATGTTTCGTCAGGAACTTTATCATCGTTATTCTGTAAGAACATTCATGCGCGAAGTTCCTGTGAGATTAGGCATTGAAGAACCAATGGAGGCTGTAATGCGTAAATTTGAGGAGACAGGAGCATGGAATCTTCCTGTAGAAAACACTTCGGGTGAGTATATCGGCTTTATATCAAAATCGGCTATATTCACTGCCTACCGAAAAACATTATTGGATTTTACATCCGATTAAAAAATCTCATAATTTATGGAAAAATTACGTATAGTATATTTAGGAACTCCCGATTTTGCAGTTGAACCCTTAAAGTGCCTTGTTGAACAACAGAATTCCAACGTGGATTGTGGCTACGAGGTGGTAGGCGTTGTTACAATGCCTGATAAAGAGATAAACAAACGAGGAACCCAAGTGCTCATGAGCCCGGTCAAACAGTATGCTTTGGCGCATGAATTACCGGTGTTGCAACCTGAGTCTCTCAAAAATGAGGACTTTCTTGCTTCTTTAAAATTGTGGAATGCCGACTTGCAAATAGTTGTTGCATTCAGAATGCTTCCCGAGTGTGTATGGAATATGCCACGTTTGGGTACATTTAATTTACATGCATCATTACTGCCACAGTATCGAGGTGCAGCTCCAATCAATTGGGCAATAATCAATGGCGACAAAGAGAGTGGGGTAACAACATTCTTCTTGAAACACGAAATAGATACGGGTGATATAATAATGCAGGATGTAGTTCCTATAAACGATAATGATACAGCAGGTACGCTACACGATAAACTGATGGTTGTTGGTGGAAAAACTGTACTTAAAACTGTAGAGGCAATTGTTCATGGCGGTGTAAAGGCAAAGGCTCAGAATACTCTCTATTCCTCAGAATTGGATCTGCGTCCGGCTCCAAAAATATTTCGTGATACATGTCGCATAAATTGGAATATGTCTGCAAACGCTATATATAATTTTGTTCGTGGAATGTCGCCATACCCTGCTGCATGGACTGAACTAAAAGATGCAAATGGAGGAACATCTGTTGTTAAGGTATATGAGACATCATTTGAACTAGTAAGTCATGCTCACACGCCGGGCAGTGTCATTACAGATGGTAAAAATTTTGTTAAGATAGCAGTTAGCGATGGCTATATCTCATTGCTATCCTTACAGTTGCCGGGCAAGAAACGCATGGCGACAGCAGATTTGTTACGTGGTTTTAATATGCAGGCTATGGTAATTGCCGAATAAAATATAAATTTAACGTTATAATGCCGGTATTATTGTTAATATCGGCATTTTTATTTTAAAATATTTGGAACTTAATAAATTATTTCATTTCTTTGCACCGATAAGGTGGTTTTAAGACTGCCAAAAAGTGGAATAAATAAGTAAAAAATCGTTTAATAACCTAATATTATTGCCTATAGAAAACATCTACTCCTAATTTTTACATAAAATATAAATGGAGAACATGAAGACTATGACCGACGATGCATTGGTCAATCTCTACTTAAAAGGCAATAATAGTGCGTTCGATATTTTGTTAGAGCGTTATAAAGATAGGTTATACTACTATATCTTTTTTATAGTTCGTTCACGTGAGTTGGCAGAGGATATCTTTCAAGAGACCTTTGTTAAGGCTATTGTTACATTGCAACAAGGACGCTACCAATCCGATGGAAAATTTTCGGCTTGGATAACACGTATAGCTCATAATCTGGTAATAGACCAATTCCGTCAAGAACGTAACGAAAATGTTGTTTCCAATGACGAAAGTGAAGTCGATTTACTCAATTCTACATCGTTAGCCGAAGGTAACGTAGAGATGCAAATGGTTAATGAGCAGGTGCTAAAGGATGTACGTGCTTTGATAGATGAACTTCCCGATTGTCAGCGTGAGGTGGTGTTCATGCGTTACTATCAGAACCTCTCATTTAAAGATATAGCCGATATAACAGGTGTGAGCATCAATACAGCCTTGGGGCGTATGCGTTATGCAATTCTTAACATGCGTCGTATTGCGTCCGAAAAAAATGTTATTCTAACCCTAGAATAGGACTATTTTATCTGTAATCTACAATATGTAGCGTCAAAAATTAATTTTTGACGCTACATATTATAATATTATTGATTTGTTCGCGTTATAATAACAGAAACAGATAAATAGTGGCCTATGGATAATACCTTTACTCATGATTTAAATCTTAGTGAAAGTTTAATCAGAACAGCATTGCAAGGAGAACTATTTCCTTCCCCTTCGGCAAACGCTTTAAATTTTATAAAAAACTTTGCTAGAAATCTGCGTGTGCATAACGAAGTAGACACTTCTATGCAAGAGATTATTCTTAATTAGACACAGAAAGAGCTCGCCTAAGCGAGCTCTTTCTGTGTCTGATTATATTCTTTTTATTCTAATCCATAGTGCTTCTTTGCATCCTCTTTCTTTAACATCATAGAGATTGCAATGGCTATAATACCAAATAGAGCAAAAATTGACATAGGGATTGTATAGTCATATCCGACAATTTCTCCATTTGCATTTGTTATAGTAGACTGTGTATCAATAATCCAGCCAATCAATACCGGTACCATAGACAAACCAATGTTCTGTATATAGAATATGATTGAGTATGCAGAACCTAACTGTTTCAGAGGTATAATCTTTGGAACAGATGGCCACATGGCAGATGGTACTAACGAGAATGCTATACCTAATAATATCATTATAATTATAGCGAACCACCATACATTAAGAATGGGTAGTGCGAATAGCACGTGTACCAATGTAAGCATTGCAGAACCTATAATCATGAGTGTTGCTCCTTTTCCTACTCTGTCATACATTGAACCAAATATGGGAGTCAAAAGGATTGTTCCAAACGGCAACATTGCAGGGATGAGGCCTGCAATCTCCGGCTCAACTCCATATTTGTATATCATAAGTTTTGTGGCAAATTTCAAGAATGGGAATACACCCGAATAGAACATAAGACATAATATCGTGATTAGCCAAAAACCTTTGTTCGTGAAAATGTATTTCAAATCCGTCAACTGAAATTCATCTTCTTTGTTCTCCTCTTGTGTTTCACACGATGCATCTAATTTGCGGTCAAGCACGCAGTAAACCAAATATGATACAAGACCAATACATAATAGTGCAGCTCCAAGTAGTAGTGGTGCCGATATGTTACCCATCATCTCTGCAAAAGGAAGGCTTAGTGCCAAAGCTGCTGCTGTACCAATACGCGCCATTGCAACTTGCAGGCCCATAGCAAGTGCCATTTCGTGCCCTGTAAACCATTTTGCAATAACTTTGGTTACAGTAATACCGGTAATTTCGGCTCCCATGCCAAATATGGCAAAACCTAATGCTGCAACAGCAACTTGCATCGGGTAGCCAAAAATTTCTGCATCTCCAAAATTGTTGTCCAATGCATACCATTTAATAATGGCACCTGCAAGCATCAATGAGCAACTTATTGTTCCGGTAATACGTATTCCGCACTTGTCAAGAATAATTCCTCCAAAAAATAGCATCAATAGGAATACATTTATATATCCGTATGCTCCCGAGAAAAAACCATACTCACCGCTTGTCCAACCAAGACCACCGTCGGTGATGCTTTTTGTTAGAAGGTCCTCTAGCGGAGCCATTACATCGGTAATGAAGTATCCGCACATCATTGTAAATGATACTATTGCCATGGCGCTCCAGCGTGCAATAGCCGAATCACTTAATCTCTTTTGAATTTGTTCTGTTACTGTCATATTTTATCTGTTTTGTCTTTTTATTTATTTCCTTTTACCCATTTATCTAACCATGCAAAGAATGTGCGTTGCCATAATATTCCATTTTGTGGTTTAAGTACCCAATGGTTTTCCTCGGGGAACAACAGCAATTGCGCAGGAATACCTCTTAAACGAGCTGCATTGAATGCTGCCATTGATTGCGACGACAATATACGATAGTCGCGGTCTCCATGTATAAGAAGTATCGGAGTGTCCCACTTTTCTACAAATTTGTGTGGCGAGTTTGCATAGGAGTGTAATGTTTTGGCATTCTTCTCGTATGGTGCCCCGCCTAAATCCCAGTTTGCAAACCACGATTCCTCTGTTTCGTAGTACTGTTGTTCCATGTTAAAGAAACCATCGTGTGCAATGAATGCTTTAAATCGTTTGTTGTGGTTTCCTGCCATCCACATTGCTGTGAAACCTCCAAAACTTGCTCCAACGCAACCTAAGCGTTCTTTGTCTACATAAGGCTCTTTCGCTATGTCGTCAATAGCGCAAAATAGGTCTCGCATGCATTGGCCACCATAATCTCCGCTTATCTGCTCATTCCATTTTAGACCAAAACCGGGAAGCCCTCTACGGTTGGGTGCGATAATTATATAATCGTTTGCCGCCATCATTTGGAAGTTCCATCTGTAACTCCAGAATTGACTTACAGGCGATTGTGGACCACCTTCGCAGAATAGTAGTGTAGGGTATTTCTTTGTAGGGTCAAAATGTGGAGGATAGATAACCCATGAGTGTAGTTCCTTGCCATCGGTTGTTTTGCACCAACGTGCTTCAACTTTACCACGTTCTATCTGGTCGTATATATGTTTGTTTTCGTTTGTTATTTGCGTTATTGTTGCTCCTGCGTTTGCTTCTATTGTGTAAATCTCAGTAGCTTCGTACATCGATTGGCGTGTTGCGATAAGTTTATCGCCAAGTAGTGCCACCGAAGTGTAGTCATAGTCTCCATCAGTCAATTTTGTGAGGTTGCCTTCCAAATCAATGTTGTATATCATGGATGCTCCATGCCAAACACCTGTAAAGTAAAGGCTTTTGCTGTCATTGCTCCAACAATATGTGTCTACATTGCTGTCGAAAGGCTTTTCGCTTATATATTTTTGCTTTCCTGTTGCAATATCCATTATGCACAAGCGGTTTTGGTCGCTTTCGTAACCATCTCGTTTCATGCTTTGCCATGCAATGTATTTACCATTGGGTGAGAATGTAGGTGTTGTGTCATAACCATAATTTGCCTGTTTCTCATTCAATTTGCATAGGTTACTTGTGCTGTTGTTTTCAATATCATACAAGTAAATATCTGTGTCGGTGCTTATGGTGTACTCGGCTCCGCTCTTTTTGTTGCATGAGTATGCTATTTTTTTTGAGTCGTTGCTCCATGCCAATTGTTCTGTTCCGCTAAATGGACGGTTTGGACAATCGAATGTTGTTCCCTCCAACATGTCAATGCCACATGTTATCTTGTTCCCGTCAAATTCTGCTATAAATGGATGTGGTGCATCTGTTATCCATTCATCCCAATGCTTGTACATTAGGTCGTTTATAACTTTTCCATCGCTGAGTGCAAGGTCGGGGTGAAGGTCGGCTGTGCTTTCTTTAATCTTGACACGCTTCACAAGTATTACTTTGTTTTCATCGGGTGAGAACAAGAAACCTTCGATATCTTTTTCATCAGATGAAAGTTGTTTACGCTCTGTTCCATCGGGGTTCATTTCCCACACTTGGTTGCTTCCGGAACAATTTGACATAAAAGCAATTTTACTACCTCCTTTTATCCACGCAGCACCTGTCTCATTTGCTGCTGTGGTTGTCAAAATCTGTTTGTTGCCACCATCTGCATCCATTATATGCAGTGTGTGGTGTCCTTTGTTCTGCTTAATGTCGTAGTAACTTATGCTATAAACAATTTTGCTTCCATCGGGCGATACGGTGAGTGCTCCTATACGTCCCATTGCCCATAGAGCCTCGGGTGTCATTCTCCCACCTTCAATCTTAATATCCGATTTCGATATAACAGGCGCTTGTTCACTACAATTGCTGCTGTTATCGGTTTGGGTGCAACTTGTTATTGTTGCCCCTGTTATGAGTGCTACTGTCATAATTGCTGATAATCTATTCATAATTATAGTTGTTTTGTGTTTGTTCCGTCTACCGCAAAGATACTCGTATTTGTCCTATTATGCAATAAAATTTAATTATATATTATATAATTGCATATTTATGCAGTGATTATTAATCATACTCTACATTGTATTTATATTATCGATATGAATTTTATATTTAAAAACTTACTTTATAAACTCTTCTAAGGTGGATTTTACCGAATTTTTGCATTTTCTGTGAAAAAAAAGAAAAAAAAAGGTTAAATAATGGATAGAATGATGTATCTTTGCACCGATTTTGATGAAAGAGGTTACCGAAACGCTAAAAAGGGAGTAGGCGAGATTTAAATTTATTTGTATTGTTATGAAAAATTTTATTTATGTAGCAGTATTGGCACTTGTTATGACCGCTTGTGGCGCTAATGCATCAAAAAATTGTGAGGCTCAGGGTTGCGATTCTATCGTTGCTACCGATATCGTTCCTCAAGCTGCGACTGAAGTTCTTCCTGCAGCAGCTCCTAGCGCTGAGAACGAAGGCAAGGTTGCTACCGACGTTATTCCTGCTGAAGGCGAGAATAAGTAAGAATCTATAATTTGAAGGAATATAGAAGAGAGCAATACTTTATAACTCTCTGTAGTTATAGAATATTGAACTCTATATTTCTTTAAGTTTATTTGAATTTTCAGGTAATGATATACACCTATGAATAATGCCGGCATTGCCGGCATTATTCATTTATATTAAATAGCCTATTTTTCTTCTTTATTGCTGTACTATTTTTCTAATTCGAAAAAAGATACTATTTTCGCAACGGTTTGCACATAAATAATAAATAGCAAATAGATGATAGATTATTCTGTTTTTCAAGATAAAAAAGCCGTTTACTATACTCTTGGCTGTAAATTGAACTTTTCAGAGACAGCCTCCATTGAGCGCATTATGCAAGATGCTGGAATACGTACAGCCCGACGTGGTGAACAGGCTGATATTTGTGTAGTAAATAGTTGCGCCGTTACCCAAGAGGCCGAAAAGAAATGTCGTCAGGCAATACATAAATTAATTCGCCAGCACCCTAGTGCATTTGTAGTTGTTACAGGTTGTTATGCACAACTATCTCCTAAAAAGTTGGCACAAGAACTAGGCGTTGATGTGGTTCTGGGTATTGACAAAAAAGCCGATATCTTGCAATATATCGGTAACCTTGAAAAGAAAACAGCCGGTGAGTGGTTTGCTCAACCAACAAAAGATGTTCGTCGTTTTGTACCATCCTGCTCAAGAGGCGACAGAACTCGCTATTTTCTCAAAGTGCAAGATGGTTGCGACTACTTTTGTACATATTGTACAATTCCTTTTGCACGTGGGCGAAGCCGTAATCCTAAAATTGAAGAACTTGTTTCTCAGGCACGACAGGCAGCAGAAGAGGGTGGCAAAGAAATTGTTATTACCGGTGTTAACATTGGCGATTTCGGAAAATCTACAGGCGAGAGTTTTGTATCGCTGGTAAAGGCACTGGATGGTGTCGATGGTATAGCACGATATAGAATTTCATCTATAGAGCCTAACCTCATAACAGATGAGATAATAGACTATATGACTAAATCGAGAAGTTTTATGCCTCATCTTCATATACCATTACAGGCCGGAAGTGATACGGTGCTAAAACTCATGCATCGTCGATACGATACAGCCTTTTTTGCTCAAAAAATAGAGACTGTACGGCGTGCCATGCCTAATGCCTTCATTGGTGTAGATGTGATTGTCGGTACTCGTGGCGAAACCGATGAACTTTTCGATCAGGCTTTGGAATTCATACGAGGCTTGGATATTTCTCAGTTACATGTCTTTAGCTATTCCGAACGTCCGGGAACGCAAGCCTTGAAAATTGATGGTGCAGTATCGCCAGCCGAAAAACATAGACGTAGCCGTTTGTTAATCGATTTATCGGAGCAAAAGAGAATATCATTTTACGAGCGTCATTGTGGAACTGAGGCTGTGGTGCTCTTTGAAAAACCGCGCCCGGGAATGCCAATAAGCGGTTTTACCGAAAATTATATTCGTGTAGAAACTGTTGGCGATAAATCACTCATAAATCGTTTGGTTAAGGTGCGCCTTGGTGGGTTCAACGAAGATAAATCGGCGTTACTTGTAGATGAAATTTTAGATATCGAGTAATGAAAAAGAGGGTTGCAGTTGTCATTTTAAACTATAATGGTGCAAATATGTTGCACCAATTTCTACCTTCGGTAATAAATAATTCTCCCGAGGCGGATGTTATAGTGGCCGACAATGCATCCACTGATAATTCTTTGCAACTGCTGGAAAATGAATATCCTGCGGTGGGTGTGATAAAACTAGACAAAAATTATGGCTTTGCCGAAGGGTATAATAAAGCACTAGAACGTCTCGATTATGAATATTACATATTGCTAAATTCCGATGTTGAGGTAACTAAAGAGTGGATTGCTCCTATGCTTCAATTTTTGGGAGAGAATAGCAATGTAGTTGCATGTCAGCCAAAATTGCTCGATTACAAAAATAAATTATCATTTGAATATGCCGGTGCCTCGGGCGGTTTCATAGATGTCTATGGCTATCCATTTTGCCGTGGACGAATATTCAATACAGTAGAAGAAGATAAAGGCCAATACAATAGTATAGAAAATGTTTTTTGGGCAACCGGAGCGGCGCTCATGGTGCGTAGTAAGGAATTTTGGGCTGTAGGCGGGCTCGATGGGCGTTTCTTTGCTCACATGGAAGAGGTTGATTTATGCTGGCGACTAAAATCGCGAGGCCATCAAATTGTATGTGTGCCACAGAGTGTTGTCTACCATGTTGGTGGTGCAACTCTCGATCGTAGCAACCCACACAAAACATATCTTAATTTTAGAAACAATCTCTTAATGCTCTACAAGAATCTGCCTCAGGCGGAACTCGCGAGAATAATGTTCATACGTAATATTCTCGACATTGTTGCAGCAACAAAGTTTCTTTTGTCCGGCTCTTTTTCGGAATTTAGAGCGGTATTTAAAGCGCATAGGGAGTTTAGAAGAATGAAACCTCAGTTTCATTACGATCGTTTGACAAATCTATCTAAAACAGTTGTTACATCTATTCCCGAAAGGGTTAAATCATCAATTTTGTGGAGTTACTATCTAAAAGGTATACGTACTTTCGATAAACTTCAAAAATAGTATGGAAAAACAGTTCATCTTTCATTTTGATAATTTGTTTTTACCATGTTTAAGGTAGGATAAATCTTCTCCATATCTTTCTTTTTGTTAAATAAACCATAGAGCCTTTTTCTTCAATCTTAAAAGATGAATAATTTTTCATATTTTATCATTAGTGTCCGATAAAACTTTTTTGATTGAATAAAAAAATGATATGGATTCGGATCCTAACGAGATTATAGACATATATCGCAAACGATGGGAAATAGAACTGCTATTTAAGCAGATAAAGCAGAACTTCCCGCTTAAATACTTCTATGGAGAGAGTGCCAATGCCATCAAGATACA
>JAFWYF010000007.1 GCA_017522785.1 Bacteroidaceae bacterium
AAATGATATGGATTCGGATCCTAACGAGATTATAGACATATATCGCAAACGATGGGAAATAGAACTGCTATTTAAGCAGATAAAGCAGAACTTCCCGCTTAAATACTTCTATGGAGAGAGTGCCAATGCCATCAAGATACAAATATGGGTTACACTCATTGCCAATCTGCTGTTGATGGTGATGCAGAGACGATTAAAACGGCGATGGAGCTTCTCGGGACTGGCAACTATGATACGAATAACATTGATGTACTATGTTAACTTCTACAGTCTGTTCAACAACCCCGAAAAAGAATGGGAATACATACTCCTTTCCGTAGAAAAATCACCTCCTCAGCTAAAACTATTTCATTAAAAGGGGGCTTGTATCACAAAAATAGCACTCGACCGCTCTTACAATGCTGCTGAGTACTCTTTTTTTGCTTGTATTATTTTTTATCGGACAGTAGTAATATTTTATCATTTTTTCGATTGTGGTATAAATAAAAATGACTATATTAGCCATAGCCATTGCAAGGCATAGGTATCACTTTTGCAATATTTTGGCTGTTTAAATGACAAAGTGAATATTGATACCCTTTTTTTAAAACAAAAGCGTTATGAAAACACGTCTTGAACACGATTCATTAGGCGAAATTAAGGTTCCGGCAGAAGCCTATTACGGAGTACAAACATTGCGTGCAATTGAGAATTTCCATGAGATCAGTGGAATTACTATTAGCGACCACCCCTATTATGTTAAAGCATTGGCTATGGTTAAGTGGGCGGCGGCAGAGGCTAATATATCTCTTGGAACACTCGATGCAACAATAGGTAAAGCAATTAAACAAGCATGTGAAGAGATTATAGGTGGTGCGCTTGTAGACCAATTCCCCGTAGATCTCATACAGGGTGGTGCCGGTACCTCTACAAATATGAATATAAACGAGGTTGTTGCGAACCGTGCACTAGAACTTTTAGGTCATGAAAAAGGCGAATATCAATATTGCCATCCCAACGACCATGTAAATCTATCGCAATCGACAAACGATGCCTATCCCACATCATTTAAATTGTGTTTTATATTCCATAACGAAGACTTAGTAGAGGAACTTAAAAGATTGGTTGCTTCGTTCCGCGCAAAAGGTAAAGAGTTTGATGGAATACTGAAAATGGGACGTACTCAGTTGCAAGATGCAGTTCCAATGACTTTGGGACAGGAATTTGAGGCATTCGCAGTAACATTGGAAGAGGAAATAATGCGTTTGAACGAGGCTTCACGTCTTTTCCTCGAGGTTAATATGGGAGCAACAGCAATTGGTACCGGAATAAATACCGAACCGGGATATGCTCAAGCTTGTGTAGATGCCCTTTGCAAAATAACAGGTAAAGATTTTGTTCTTGCCGGGAACTTGGTAGAAGCTACACCCGACGCAGGTTCTTCGGTAATGTATTCATCTGTTTTGAAACGTATGGCAATAAAACTCTCAAAGATATGCAACGATTTACGTCTCTTGTCGAGTGGTCCTCGTTGTGGTTTGAATGAGATAAATCTACCACCTATGCAACCGGGTTCCAGTATTATGCCGGGTAAGGTTAATCCTGTTATTCCCGAAGTGGTTAATCAAATATGTTTCAGAGTGATAGGAAACGACCTCACTGTTACTATGGCAGCCGAAGCCGGACAATTACAACTAAATGTTATGGAGCCGGTATTGGTTCACTCAATAATCTCTTCAATACGTATGTTGCTTAAAGGAATGGCGCGTCTAAGAACTCTGTGCGTAGATGGCATAACTGCTAACGAAGGACATTGTCGTGAATTGGTAATGGGTAGCATTGGTATTGTAACAGCTCTTAACCCAACATTGGGATATGAGAACTCTGCGAAAATAGCAAAACGAGCTTTAAAAGAGAATCGTAGTGTTTATGATTTAGTTTTAGAGGAGGGATTGCTGACAAAAGAGGAACTCGACGAACTGTTACAACCCGAAAATATGATAGCACCTCATAAGTTCTATAATCACAAATAAGGTGCTAATACATTGAATAAAAACATATCACCTCGTCAATTGACGAGGTGATATGTTTTTATTCAATGTATTCGTATCCAAGTTCATTTATGGTTGCAATAATTTTTTTGGGGTCAAATTCTCCATTCACGTATGCGACACCTTCGGAAAGGTTTACAGATACTGATGTAACACCTTCTACCTTTGATAAATTCTTTTCCACATTAGCTTTGCAGTGGTTACACATCATTCCTTTAATCTTAAACGTATTCTGCATAATTGTATCTTTTTTATGGTTGTGTGATTTATGTATAAATGCAAATATCAATAGTACAGCGAATAGTATACTCGATGCACTTTTCCACCACTCAGTGATGTGCGATGCACAACATGCAGAACTATGGCCGGCTATAGCTCCAGTAAACCACTCTGCCGGTAAAAGGTAATCTATTAGAAGTCCAAAGCCAAACGCTCCTGCTATGATACTTAAAAGATATACAACCAGCGTCTTTCGTCCCAAAACTTTGTTTATTACTAGTATTGCAGCCATGTTGGTGGCAGGTCCTGCCATTAACAGTACAAGAGCAGCTCCGGGTGATAACCCTTTGAGCATTAATGCCGCAGCAATGGGAATAGAACCTGTAGCACACAAGTACATGGGAATAGCAATAGCCATAACCAAAAACATGTTTATTATAGGACGGTCGCTGTAGAGGGTGAAAAAGTTATCAGGAAAAAAAACAGTAATCATTCCGGCTACAACTAAACCAATTACAATCCATTTGCCAATGTCTTGTAGCATATCAATGAAACCATATCTAAGTGCTCCAATACATTTTTCCAAGAAGCTTTTCTGCTTTTTTTCGTGAGTCTCACTAGAAATATCAATAACAGATGTTTCTTTGTCGAAAGAGTTTACCAAACACCCGCCTATAATAGCTGTGATAAATGCCACAATTGGGCGCATAATGGCAAACGGTACACCCAAAAGTGATGCAGTTGCAATAATAGAATCGACTCCTGTTTGTGGAGTAGATATGAGAAACGATGTTGTGGCTCCTTTTGATGCTCCTTCTCGGCGCAGAGACATTGCTGTAGGTATCACTCCACATGAACAAAGTGGCAATGGAACTCCAAATATTGCGGCTAATATAACAGAACGTAAATTGCCCTTTGCCAGCTGTTTTGAATAGATACTTTTAGGTACAAATTCGTGTAAAATACCTGCAATGAGAAAACCCAAGAGCAGGTAAGGCGACATCTCGTTTAAAAGGTCTAAAAGTGGTTCTATATACTTATTCATATTGCTCAATAACTATAAATGTATTGCAAAGATATTACGAATGTGTGGTTTTTCCCAAATTGAAAATAATAATTTTCTTTACTAAAGGAAACCATTTGTCATCTAAAGCTACTCTTATTACTATTAAATGCCATTTTTTTATAGTAGAATTCAAATAAATCTACACTCTTTTGCTGTCTATATGTAAATAAATATATATATTCGCACTCTAAAATAAATTCGCTATAATATTTCTAATTAATAATCATATTTAAACTATGAAGAAGATTTTATTACTTTTTTCTTTAAGCGTAATGTTGTTGGTTGCTAATGCGCAAGTAACAGCAGTCGCAGATTTGTTTGGTACATACAAATTTACAGCGACAATGACAGTAACCGATGCCGGTAAGGCCTATGAAAGCAATTTTGCTGCAGAGAGCGAGGTTGTTATTAAGAAAGATTTTCTTTATGATGCGGCTATCACAGGTATCGCAGGCGGTAAAGGTGGTGCCATTAAAATTAATCAAGTTAATTACGAAAAGAAGAAAATTGGAACTCTGAATGCAAATGCAAGTTTTGTGAATCATTGGCAAAATGCACATATTGGTATAACAACCCTTGATGGCGCATATTGCTGGGGCGGAAACAATTATCAGTTTGTAATCTATTATGATGATAACGGCAATCTGACTATGGACGATTTTGCTCTTGTCCTTGGTGATGATAATAGTGCAACAACTACCATATTGGCAGAGTTTAGGAATTGTAAAATGGAACTTCAAAAAGCAGAGGAGGTTGTTATCGATGATATGTCGGGAAATTGGCATTTCAAGGCAAGCAATAATATGTACGACCCCGAAGCAACTTTCTCCGCGGAGTGGGATATGACTATAACATCAACATCAGAGGATTTTAAAAATTATAAGGTTGATTTTGCATTTGATGGCTATGATACATTTACTTTGGATGCAACATTCGATGGCTTGGAAATATCAGTTCCCTTCAATGAAACTTATATCGATTCCGATGCAAAGATTTTAATCTTAAGTTATATGCAACAACGTTCCGGTACCATGAAATTTAAAAAGGGAACAACAGCATCTACAATGTCATTTACAAGCGGTTTACGCATTGCTCAAGAGGCTGAAGGTGATGTTATTACTGAATTGCAGTGGGTTGCCGGTGGTACAGCAATAAAGCAAGAAATTGTAGAAAGTGTAGATTTTGCAGGAACCTATTCCGTTACAGTAGGACAATTCCAAGCAATTTCAGATGTTAAATATCCTCAATCTTTCACAATGGAAATTGTGTATAATGAAACTGATAAGAACTACCGAGTTACAAAATTCTTAGGCGAGGATATTACTGCGTTGAACAATGGCGGAATAGTTGCAAATGTTTCTGCTAAGGATGCTTCTGTATTGGAAATCTCTGTAGGAGAGAACTCTGTTCTTAAGAAACTATCAGATAATAGCACAATATATCTTAGCGATAATCAAGGTTTAACTACAGGTAAGGTTACATTAACAATAGATGGCGAAGGTAACCCCTCTTTGTCCGACTTTACAACATATAAAGATGGCTCAATAGATGCTATGTTTATGGGAAATCTGGTGGCAAAAGGTGAAACTGTAATTATTAAACCTATTGATTATACTCAAATATACACATTGACATTCGATGCTAAGAAGATAGCTGTTAAAGATTCACAATATGGTGTTATATTCCCATCGGATTGGCAACTTGAATTTATGGATCTTTCCTACTTAGAGTATCCGGTATATCTTTCAACATTCTTAGGTAATAATATTTACAATATGAATTATGGTGGCGCAACTCCAATTACTGTAAATGAGAATGACCCACGTACATTTACAATAAAGATGACAAATAATAATGGTATGCCTTTACGTGTTATGGAGGTTGTTGCACAAGAAACTTATATCGTTTTACGCGATAAGGAGGGTGGTGAGAACCCAATATCTATTACAATAGATGAGAATGGAAATGCTACAGTTAGCGATTTCTCTCTTTACGCATACGATGTAGCTTCCGGTAAAATGACAGGTCTTGTTGCAATCTATGGTGAAGATGCTGAAACAGGAATCTCTTCAGTTGATGGCAATGCTACAGTTTCTGCTCGTGGCGGTATAATAACCATTGCAGGAGAGCCTGTTGCTGTTGAGGTTTACAATGTGGCAGGTGTTCGTGTATTCAATGGCGTAACAAATGAGGTAGCAGGTCTTGTACGTGGTATCTATCTTGTTAAGGTTGGAAACAATGTAACTCGCATCTTGCTTTAATATTATTTTAATATGAAAAAAAATATTTATACAATATTGATGTTTTGCTCTATGTTATGTTCTGTGCCTGTAATGGCACAGAACTACATAGGTTCTAACTCGGTATTGGAACTTATTCCTTCGGGTGGTCGCATAGGTCTCTCTTTAGAGCCCGGAACACCTATAGAAGGGGATGTTTTAACTCTAAAAGGTGGAGATACCTTTTCTGTTATGGCCGGAACAATTTCCGGGGGCAGTAGTTTCGATGGAAAAGTGGCAGTTGGTCTAATACGTAATGGTGCTATTGTCGAAATCTTGGCAGAGCAGGCATTAGGTGTTTCTGGTAATACAACACTTTTCTTCGATTGTAAAATAAGTGAGAGTACACACGTTCTGGAGGGTGATGTTATACGTTTGCTATCAACAAGTGGTAGTAATGGGCGTTATCAGGCTATAAACTCTACTTACGGTGGAGTGGTTACTCAGATTCCTGCAACTAATTATGAAATTCCTTTTCATAAAATAAATATACCCGAAACAGTTCCCGGTGCAACAATCAAGCCGGGCTCTACTGTGTTATATCGTGATAAAATAGTGCGTGGTCGTAACTATGCTTTTTATGTAACTCCCAATAAATCGACATACACAGTTATTGTTGAAGCAAATGGACAACCGGTTGCAGAGCAGTATGGCTATTATGCTCTAAATAATGTACAAGGTGATATTGATGTTTCTATTAGAGTATTTGACCCCGATACAGCAGTAACATATCGTGAGATTCATGTTACAGATGAAAAACGAATAATAGACTTGTTGGAGCAGTGGCAAATGGATTGTTTGTCGCATATCAAGGTAACAGGATATATGACTCACTCCGATGTCTATACTATTCGTGATAAAATGCCTACAGTGAGCATTATAGATTTAACAGAGGCTACTATTGAGAATAATTCAATGCCGGAGTTTGCTCTAAATTATAGAGCATCGGTAAAAAAGCTGTTTCTGCCTAATAGCGTAGAAATGCTTGGCAATAATGCGTTCTATGGTATGACAGGATTATCATTCATAGTTTTGCCCGAGAACTTAAATCTCTTTGGATATAATCAGTTCTACGGTTGTTCAAATCTCAAAACTGTTTGGGTAAAATGGAATCCATCGGCTCATGGCCATACAAGTGCCTTCCCAATACCACCATGTGCGTTCAGAAGCACTCCCTACAGTTACGAAGGAACACTTATTGTTCCTCAAGGAGCTTTGGATGCATACAAAAGTGCCGCAAATTGGAGCAACTTTCATACGATAAGAGAAGAATTGCCTATCGATAAAATTTTGTATAGTGCTCCTGTTGTAACCGGGGTAGATGATATTTATGAAACATTGAATAGTGTTACTATAACTTCGGCAGATGGTGGTTTTATTATGTCAAATAATGACAATATAGTATCGGAAGTTATTGTATATGCCTTAAATGGAACAGTATGTGCCAAACAAAAAACGGTTGAAGGTGAATCATTTGTAGCTCTTCCTCCGGGTCTTTACATGGTTGTTGTTGGAAATGTATCTCAAAAGATTTTTGTAAAATAGGTTATACGATTCATAAAAAAGGTACGAAACAAATTTGTTTCGTACCTTTTTTATGAATTTATCTGTTCTCACTTTCCAATATCTCTAGGTTAAGTGCCGCTTGCTCATCGCCTTGCATTGCAGCTTCTATAAAAGCTTTTTCTGCGGCATGTCGTCTGTGGCGTCTGTAGTCTATAACTCCTTGAATGTTCAATGCTCTGGGGTCTTCATTGTACGCCTCCAATTCGTCGCTAAGACGGTGATAATCGGGGTGTGGGTTAATTATTAACTCCTGAACAATCTCATTTAATGTGTCGGTAATACTGTCAGGTGCATTTACATAATATATGCGTGTGCAACACGAACCTCTTTGTAGTCCTGAATTATCGGAACTGATAGCTTTATAGTGATTACCTCCATTGAATTGTCGTAATGTGGCAAGACGGCTCTTGCTTGTCGGCTTGCTGTATAAAAGGGTCAACAGGCTATCGGTGCCTTCCAACTCCAATGCTGCAAGGTCGGTATATACTTGTTGCCAATTCTTTCCGCCATCAACCACTTCAAATATGCTGTCGGGCAGGTTGCATTCCTGCATAATACAATCTCGCATAGAGCAGGCTCGTTTATACCCCAATTTTGGCACAATTTCGTCGCTATGGTCCGGTGCTGTAAAACCAACTATCTGTATCGACTCTATCTTTGTACGGTCGTCGGCTAAGATACTATTAATTATGTGCGAGATGCTGTCGAGTGCTGTACCATTGTTCATGTATGTGCGTTCTAACCTCGCACTGTTCATTGGGTAGTGAACATGATTAATTTGTTGTCGAGGAATATGTATGTTGCTATCCTTGTTTAGTACTTTATACTCGCTCATTGTGCAAATATATGGGTACTGTTCTGCCATTATATCTCCATTTGTCAATGCAGCTTTTATTGGGCGAATATTCATAGGCTTGCATTCCGGCATGAATATTCTTATTGAGTCGATACTTCCTTCTGTTCCTAGTGGCGATGTATATTCACTATATGTCAGTCCAATTATGCTATCACTTACAGAATTCTCGGGAATAGCTATAACACAACGATGGTGTCCATGAGGTGTCAATTCGGGCGTGTATCCGTTGCGCTTCTTGAACAGTCGAGCATAGCGTCGTCCCTGAAAACGTCGTATGCTATCGCCTATACAAGTGTCAGGGCAACATACTAAACTTTGTACAATAAGTTCATCATTCGTTGGTAATTTGTCTATTTGATAGTTCATGGTTACATACCAACAACTGTCATTGTGGTGTACACTGCAACTGTCTGGTGATAGGGCTTGTGCCGTACCATACAAAAATAGACAAACAAGGGCAATAATTAATCTCTGTTTCATAACTCGTTCTTTTATATTACTCCCTAATAAAACATATCAAAGCAAAAATCTGTTCGCTATCATATTTAAATATGGGTAAATATACTCCCTTCTTTGTCAAAAGTTTTAGTTTGTTACTATGAAGAATTGTTGAATAAAAAATAGATGCGATATACTTTAAACGGCATATCGCATCTAAAATATTTGATGATTACTTAAAGCAGTTGCGTGAGTTCTGTTAAGTCGTTTATTATAGCGGTGGGTTCTTTACCAGCTTCTATACTCTCATCTTCCCAGCAAAGTTTTTTTATCCAGATAGTTTTGCATCCAAGCGAATTTGCTGGATATATGTCCTTACGATATGAGTCTCCAATGACAACAATATCATTTGCCGGTTTTTGTAGCGCTTCTACGCCAAGTGCAAAAAGTGCAGGGTCGGGCTTACGTAAACCAACAATTGATGATTCCACTATCTTTCTAAAGTATTTATCTAATTTAAATTCATTTAGTACAACCGGCATATTTCCATAGAAATTTGTAACAAGCACAAGCGGGTATCTATTTGACAGCTTCTCTACAATACGACGTGTAGTGGATAGTGTCTTAAGAACCTTCTCGTAACATCCTTTTGCTATGTTTGTCTGCTGTTTTGAACTTAACTTATCGCTATATGGTGTATTAAGAAGATACTCAAATTGTATAGCAATCTTTTTTTCTAATAGTAGTTTAAATGTGTCGGTGGGTTCTATAATTGGGTGCTTGGCCAATGTACGTTCGCCATGTACGTAGGCCTCTCTGAATAGCTCTTTCGAAATATTTACATTCTCTTTTATGTACTGCTCCCAAATAACCTCGGCCCAATGTATACCATTTGTGTCAATTGTGCCACCATAGTCAAAGATAATTCCTTTAATGTTTTGCATTTTCGGCCTCAATTTTATTTGTCAGTCTTTGACACATTTTTTCGTGTTTATAACGCATATACATGAATATTGACATCAGTATCACAAGTTCAAAGAACAGGTAAAACCAAAGTTCACCAATAAGCATAGAAAACCACAACATGATGAAACGCGAATTGAAGGTTAAAATGTTAGTGTATTTCATAAGTGGAAGGCTCCCCTTACGAAACTCTTCACGTAACCATTTGGGAATTTCTGTTCCGTATCTATTCTTTACAGTTGCAATGAACTTTTGAAATTTTGGCGACATGCGCTCTTGGTTTGCAGTATAATCAATGTAGAAATGCAAAAATATTTTCCAAAAGAAGTTACCTTTCCAACTGGTCTCTTTAAATTGTTGGCGCTGTGCATCGGAGTTGTCAAACTCATTGCCGTTTACTTCATTTATGAAATAGAGGTGTATATTTCTGTAATAATCTGCAAGTTGGCATTGTGAACCATGCACCCAAAAGCCCGCAAATGAACACATAATCCAAATAAGAACTCCCCATTGATATTCAGGTGCAAAAGGAATGGGTTGGAATGTTGTCCTAACAGCTATTGCCGCATAAATAAAAAAGAACCAAACATCTCCTGCAAATCCATCCAAAATGCGTCCCCAACGTGTTTTTTGTCCTGTAATACGTGCCAATTGTCCGTCGGTACTATCGTACAGATTGGCCCACATAAGTAGCAACATACCTAATATGTTCCAACGTAGATTTTCTTGTGCAAAGCATATACCGGCACCGGCACCTAATAAAATAGATATTATTGTTACAATGTTGGGGTGTATATGCCTGTTACGAAAGAATAGTGCACAACGAAATCCCAATGGACGGTAGAACCATAGGTCGAGGAATTCTTCGGTGTCTTGTGATTTTATTGATGCTAAGTATGCTTTTTTGTCCTTTTCGTTCATAACTTGTAATGTATTAGTTTTGAAATTACTTTAGCCGCCTCTTCTCTACAAGAAGAGAAACTGGGGAAATCATTTAGATCTATAATATGAAAATCACCATTTGGTGTAACAATAGCATCTCCGCCATATATGTCAATACCTATGGCTCTAGCTGCTTCATTTGCCGTTTCTTTAAGTTGTTCACAGTTGAATGAGTGTTGTTTGGCTCTTCCATTTATCTTTTCTAAACCAAATTTCCCATTCTCGGGAGCAGGGTAGTACCAATGAAAAAAAGTCTCCTTTACACCGTAGAATTTTATCAAGTCGCCATCTATATGTTGCGTGCAAATTACCTCATTTATACCTCTTTCGTGAAATGTTGAAAGAATATTAGTCCCTTCTTCTTGTGAAGTGGCAAAGCACACATCTTGGGGACAGCACGACCATCCGTCGGCTTTCTTGAACCATAATGGATATCCGTTTGTGGGTGCATAATCTTCAGTCGAAATAATAGAAAAGGGTGGTTGTGGAATGTTGTTGATTCTCATTAACTCTACGCACTCTTTGCGAGAACAGTTTCTCACCCCTTGCGCTTTATTAATTACATTACACCCTTTTTCTTCTACTTCTTGTAGTTTCAATAGCGTGAAATTGTTACGTGACATGTGGTATATCGCATCGCAATTCTTGCTCTCTATTGTCTCGTTTTCATCGATAATATTTACATTATCTCCCAACAGTTCCAACTCTCTTGCAACAGCGTGTAAAATGGCTCTGTCTCTATCCTCCATTCCCGGAGAATTTATCGGGTTGCGTGCTATTGCTATAATATTCATATCTGTTGGATGAATTTTTCGGCTTTTTCAATATCTGATGCGTGGTCTATGTCAATTATCTTGCCAAATGGATATGCATCCAACGATATGTTGTCTATAATTAGTTGTCGTTGGAAATTACGCATGCGCGATTGACCGCTTTTAATGCAGTTTTCCAATGTAACCAAAGCTTCGGGTGGCAAACAATATATTCCGCCCGATATATATTTTATATGTTCCGGCGCAGTGTCGTGAAATCCTGTTATTTGCATCGTGTTATCGGTGCTTACATATAACGGCTTTTCATCATCTATGTAGTCGGTAACCCCCATTAACCCTTTGTTATCACTTTTTATAAAGGTGTTTATATACTCCTTGAACTCCTCTTCGCAAAAAAGTGTATCTACGGTGGTAAGACAAAATTTATCGTTACGCAAATATGGTATCAATTCATAGAGGCTGTGCATGGAGCTTGGTGTGTCTTTTACAACAATATTCAATGGTAAATCCTTTTGTAATTTGCGAAGAAGAGCTACTGTCTGGGGTTGTTTACTGTTAGTTATAATGCTTATGCTTTTTGCATGGCAACGCATGAAAATACCTATAAGGCGTTCTATTATAGGAACGCCATTAAGGGGTATTAGTGGTTTGGGGTATTTAACCCCTTCGCTTGCCAAACGCGAGCCTTCACCTGCTGCAATTATTGCATAATTCATTATACTACTCTTTATCTTCTTGTTGCAGGTTCAGACGATTGCTGTCGTCGCGTTTCTCAAAATAGAGTTTACGCAATGGATGACGACGTGCTTCGTTATAGTTTTTGCGATTGCGGAAAATATCTATTGCTGCATATATGGCTTGACGGAATGAATTTTCATTGGCAATACCTTTTCCTGCAATATCGTAAGCGACACCATGAGCCGGTGATGTACGTACTACAGGAAGTCCGGCTGTGAAATTTACTCCATCGTCCATAGCCAAAAGTTTCATGGGAGCTAGTCCTTGGTCGTGGTACATTGCCAGAATACCATCGAAATGGGTATATTTGCCACTGCCCATGAAACCGTCAACACCAAATGGACCATAGCAGAGAATGCCTTCACGACTCATCTTCTCTATGCTTGGTATAATAACTTCAATCTCCTCTTTTCCTAAAAGACCATTGTCACCTGCATGTGGGTTCAACGACAACACTGCAATTTTGGGTGCATCAATGTCAAAATCTTCAATAAGGCTCTTGTTGAAGATTTTGAGTTTTTCCTCCAATAGTTCGGGTGTTATTGCTGCGGGAACCTCTCGTAAAGGAAGGTGCGATGTGGCAACTGCGAAGCGCAACTCATTGCTACACAAAATCATGAGTGATTTCTCTCCATCACCCAAACGCTCTTGTAAATATTCGGTGTGCCCCGGAAAATTAAATTCGTTGTTTTGTATGCTCTGTTTGTTTATGGGTGCTGTTACAAGTAGGTCAATAACGCTTTCTTGATAATCTTTAACAACTCTTTCCAATGCCTCATACGCCGCTAACCCTCCCTCTTTTGTTGCAACACCTAAGTCAATATGCACTTCGTCATTGTTGCAGTTTATGATATTAAGTTTGCCATCTTCTATCTGTTCACTGTTCTCAACGGCATTATATGCAACATCCAACTCCAATGCTTTACGATGATAGGAAGCTAATTTGGGAGAACCATATATGACCGGTGTGCAAATATCGAACATCTCAGGGGTTGCAAAGGTCTTGAAAATTACTTCGTAACCAATGCCATTTATATCACCTTGTGTGATACCAATACGTATTTTACGTCTATCGCTCATAAATTCTCTCTTATCTTTATTTTGTATTTGCACTATCTTTCTCCTCTACAACAATCTCGGGTATGTGTACACTGTTCTCGATATCTTTATCAACGGGTAATTTCAGAGTGAAAAGCGTTGCTTCGAGTTTGCGAATATGATTTCCCTTTTTTTCGCTGGGAGCATAAACAAACCCTTCAACAACAATGACTCTGCCGTTTTTTTCATCTACTACGCTATGAGATACAAATGGACCACCCATCATGTCGTTTTTCATTGCCCACAATCCACGAGCAATCTGCATATATCTTTCGCGGAACTCAGTCTCTTTAATGTCTACAAATTCTGCTTCTGTTGTCATGTATTGTCCCTCTTTTCCACCCGGAATATTCACTTTCATGATTGAATCTCGCATCAATATGAAATTGTCGAGTGAGAAATTGCTCTCATCTGTATATGGATAACTATAAACAACAATGTTCTGAATATATTTTTTGTTAGCGGCAATGTCCGATGCCCACAAAAAGTTTTCGCCACTCTTTATTCCTGTTATGTCAAGAGGCAAAAGGAGCTCACAATCAAATATCTTTTGTACGCTGTCGAGAAACACAGGGTTGTGTCTTTTCTGTAGTTTTTTCAGCTCTCTGTTCATCTCAGTCGATGTCAAGAAATCGACTATTTTTTGCGAATTGCTCGAAACATATTCTCTAAAACTCTCTGCATCGGGCGATTGTATTGTCATAATAATCTGCGATGATGCATATTTGTCTTTAGTGTATTTTATTTTTGTGGTTGTGTAAAGTGTTGGGTCTATCTTAACCTCAATTATGTTTCTCATGGGCTTCAGCAGTTTGCCGAAACCTGCTAATGGGGTTTGGTTTATTCGGAATGAACGTTCCGATTGGGGAAGACCGGGGATATCGGTGTCTAGTACATCGTAGAGGGCACGTCCTGCAGGCGCTTCCCAAAAATCATCTTCACAAATGACCAGAACCTCGTATGGCATTCCGGTTGATGCCGGTAGAAACATTGTAGGACCATCGCTACAGGCTGCTAATATCATTAATGATAATGTAAATAGTAACTTTTTCATTGTTTTATATTTTTAGTTATTCTTATTCTCTTCGTTCTGTTTTACTGTGGATAACATTCCGCAGGCAGCAAAAATATCCTCTCCGCGTGAAGCGCGTATGGTGGTAAATATACCGTTTGCAGTTAAAAAGTCGCGTAAGCGTGTCATGCCGGCATCGTCAATACCTTCTAAAGGAACACCCGGTATGGCATGGTATCGTATAAGGTTTATACGACAATCTAGTCCGTTTAGAAGTGCCAACAATTTGCGTGCGTGGGAAATTGTCTCATTAACACCCTTAAAAACAATATATTCGAATGTCAATCGTCGTTGATGGCTAAAGTCGTACTTTTTGAGCAACTCTACAATTTCTGTAATAGAATAACCGCGTTCAGCCGGCATAAGTTCGCTTCGCCGTTCTGGTATAGGATGATGCAGGCTGATAGCAATATGATATTCACCAGCTTCCAACAAACGTTGTAGTCCTTTTCGTAATCCAACAGATGATACCGTTAAACGATGCGGACTCCATGCTGTTGCATAATCAGCAGTAAGTATCTCTATGGTTTGCAACAAGTTGTCGAGGTTATCACATGGCTCTCCCATGCCCATAAACACAATGTTTGTAAGCTTGTCAAACTCGGGTAGTGCAAAAATCTGATTTAGAATTTCGTTACAGGTGAGGTTGGCTGTATATCGTTGTTTGCCTGTCATGCAGAAAAGGCAGTTCATTTTGCATCCAACTTGTGAAGAGACACATAGCGTTGCACGCTCACCATCGGGAATATATACTGCTTCAATAAAATGCCTGTTTTCAACCTCATAAAGATATTTTATGGTGCCATCTATCGAACGCATTGCTTCAATTGGTCCTGCAATGCCAACTTCGAATAGCTCGTTCAATTTTTTTCGGTTTGCTTGTGAGATGTTACTCATCTCGTCTATTGTAGTAACCCGTTTCTTATATACCCAATCGGCTATTTGCTTGGCTGTGAAAGAGGGCATGCCAATTTCGGCTACAGCCTCTTTTAGCTGTCCTAGCGTCATACCCAATAAACGTTTCTTACCGTTGTTCATTATTCCGGAATTTTAGTATAAGTTACAGAAAAACAAGTGAAAATAGTGCCTTAATTGGATATTTCCTTCGTTCTGCTATGAAAAATATTGCAATAGATAAGAATCTTGTTTTACAAATGGATGTCACCAATTTATAAATATTCTTCTCTTTTACAAAACATGCAAAGATATGCCAAATTTATGAGATATTTAAATATTAATAGTAAATTATATTATTTAGTTAATTTGTTTTTGCTTTTCTATAATAGCTCCTCTTTTTTTTACTATATTCGCAAATAAATATTTAGGAACTATGATACAAAAAACTTTTGACCTGTTTTTGCCCGTTTTCACCGATGCTTTTCCCATGGCGGAATTGTGTGAACTGGCAAATTGTAACAGTGTAAATAATATATATGTGTGGTCTGCTGCATTGAACCCTTTCGATACTTTTTCTTCAAAAATAAAAGTATTGCCAATAGATGTTTTTGGGGATAGCTCAATGTATTTTGATATGGCAAAATGTGCTCAATCTGAATATGTCGTGCTATTTACAAAAGAACTTTCTCCTTTGCCGTCGGTCGATGCTTTGCTTCGTATGTGCGATGCAATGCGTAATGATTCATCAATGCTTTATTCCGACTATTCAAAAGTTGTAAATGGTGCTTGTGAGCCTGCGCCAACAATAGATTATCAGTTTGGCAGTCTGCGAAACGATTTCTGCTTTGGCTCTGTTGTGGTTTTACGTACATCGGCACTTAAGGAGTATGTGAAAGAGAACCTTCTTTATTCTAAATATGCCGGTTTCTACCAACTGCGTTTGGCAATGAGCCGTTTGGGAAATTTACAGCATTTAACCGAAAATTTATATGTAGAGAATGAGT
This sequence comes from Bacteroidaceae bacterium, assembly GCA_017522785.1. Lineage (GTDB taxonomy): Bacteria > Bacteroidota > Bacteroidia > Bacteroidales > Bacteroidaceae > HGM04593. The sequence continues at coordinate 15,942 of JAFWYF010000007.1, forward strand.
ATGACAATCGAAAAAGTGGTGAAAAACAGTTCGATTATGTCAATCCGGCACAGCGCGATGTCCAAATAGATATGGAATGTGTATGCACCGACCACTTAAAGCGCATAGGTGGCTATCTACCTCCATATAAATACACCGAAATAGACCTTTCTAACGGTGATTTCCCGGTAGAGGCGTCTGTGGTTATTCCAGTACTTAATCGTGCTTCGACAATAGCGGATGCTATTCGTTCTGTGTTGGCTCAAAAATGTTCATTTCCATTTAATATTCTGGTAGTTGATAATCATTCCACCGACGGAACCGGGCTCATAATAGATTCTTTCAGTGATGAAAGAGTACATCACATTGTGCCTAAACAATTAAATTTAGGTATTGGTGGCTGTTGGAATCTTGCTGTAAACAACAAAAATTGCGGTCGTTTTGCTGTACAGTTGGATAGCGACGATTTGTATAGCGACGAAAATACTTTACAACGTGTTGTGAACGGTTTCTATGAACAGAAATGTGCAATGCTCATCGGTTCTTATAGAATATGCAATTTTGAATTGCAAACATTGCCTCCCGGTGTAATCGATCATCGTGAATGGAGTGAAGAGAATGGAAGGAATAATGCTCTGCGTATAAATGGTTTAGGTGCTCCAAGAGCTTTCTATACTCCAATAATACGGCAAATAGGTTTCCCAAATGTAAGTTATGGCGAGGATTATGCCGTTGGTTTGCAAATATCGCGTAATTATCGTATAGGACGTATATACGATGTTCTTTATCTCTGTCGTCGTTGGGATGGCAATTCCGATGCGGCGCTGTCGCATCAAAAAGTTAATGCGCATAACACGTACAAAGACTCGTTGAGGACAAAAGAGTTGCATGCAAGAGTATCTCTTGTTAAAAAGATGCAAAAACCATCATTTTTATCATTACAAAAGTTCTATGATAAACAATTGAGTCTATGGAATGATGTAGCAAGACGTTTTAAAGCGCTCAATAATGTCTCTGTACGTAATTTGGATTGCGGGTTGGTGTTGCAATATAATCCCGATAGAATAATTTCTGCATCGGCAAAGGTAGATAAAGAGTCAATTAAAAAACGTCCCTGTTTCTTATGCAAAAAGAATCGTCCTAAAGAGCAGATAGCAGAAAATACCCTTGGTAATATCGAGGTGCTTGTTAATCCTTATCCCATTCTTCCTTCTCATTTTACACTGCTGTTGAATAATCACACTCCGCAATCTCTTATGGCTATGTATAGCGATATGCTGGCACTTGCTAAACGTTGGCCAAAAATGGCAATTTTCTATAACGGAGCAAAATGTGGAGCTTCTGCACCCGACCACGCACATTTACAGGCTGTTCGTAGTAGCGATATACCCTTGTTGGGAAAAATGTGGAAAAACAAACTGTGGCAAAATGCCTATCCTGTTCTTGCGACGAATGGTAACATTATTTATCGAATAACATCTTATGTTGTCCCCTTGTATGTGATAGAGGCTGTGGATTTAAATGGCTCAATTGAACTAATGAAGCAACTGATGCAAGCTTTGCCTTTGTGTGATGGCGAAAAAGAGCCACGTATGAACGTTCTGTCGGTCTATCGTCGCGAAAAAGGTTATATTACATACATTTTCCCACGTGCAAAACATCGTCCCGATTGCTATTTCTCCGCCGGCAAAGATAATTGCATGATAAGTCCGGGATTGTTGGATATGGCGGGTTTGGTTATAATGCCTCGTGAACAGGATTTTATAAATGCTACAGAAGTAAAAGTGATGTCTGTACTTCGTGAAGTGGCAATTGATGAGAATGAAGCATTGTATGTTGAACAAAAATTAGGTGTTAGGAAGTGAGAACCATAGATGTCGGTATACTAAAATGCGACAGGATAAAGTTTGAATTTATCGGTGCTTTTTCTTGTGAAAACATGGATGTGGAGGGTTTGCAAACTATCTCCATTCAAAACGGTTTGTTGTTGTGGAATGGTAAAAGTGGCGAATGTTTCTCTTTCTCTCCAAAAAATGGCGATGCACGTTTCGTGCTAAATGATGTTGTAATTGGTGTTGGTTTTCATTGGCAACGCAAAGAGAATCAGACATTTTCCGGAGAATTGATGTTTATAATAGAAAACAACCAAGTGCGTGCTATCAATCGTCTTCCAGTAGAGGATTATTTGGTTAGCGTAATATCCTCGGAAATGTCGGCAACAAGTTCTTTGGAACTTTTAAAAGCGCATACCATAATATCTCGCAGTTGGCTGTATGCTCAATTGCAAAATAGAGGTAAACGCAATTCTCCGATAAAAGGATGGCAAACAGAAGATGAGACTGTGCGTTGGTACGACCGTGATAATCATACGCTTTTCGACTTGTGTGCCGATGACCATTGTCAGCGCTATCAGGGCTTGACACGTGCTGTAAATCCGAATGTTCGTCGCGCTGTGAAAGAGACGGAAAATCTTGTGCTGAAATATGATGGAAAGGTGTGCGATGCCCGTTTCAGCAAGTGCTGCGGTGGCATGACGGAACGCTTTTCGGCTTGTTGGGAAAATGAAGATATGGAGTATCTTAAAGCCTTTCGTGATACAACGGATGAAACAGAATATGTGGATTTGACAAAAGAGAATGAGGCTCGTCGTTGGATTGAAAATGTTCCCGATGCATTTTGTTCAAATGTCAGCAAAGAGGTAATGTCTCAAATATTGAATGGATACGATTGTGAAACAAACGATTTCTATCGTTGGAAGGTACGCTACAGCCAAAGTGAATTATCGAAACTTTTGGTTGAGCGGTCCGGAATAAATTTTGGAACAGTGCTTGAACTTCAACCGGTAGAACGTGCTGCATCCGGTCGTTTGGTTAAATTACGTATCGTAGGCACTAAGCGTGTTCACACAGTTGGAAAAGAATTGGAAATTCGTCGTTGGCTATCTGCGTCCCATCTTTATAGCTCTGCTTTTGTCATAGATAAAGAAATTGATAATAATACCGGCGAAATATTTTTTCTTCTCAAAGGTGCCGGGTGGGGGCATGGTGTAGGTCTATGCCAAATAGGTGCTGCCGTTATGGGAGAAAAGGGCTACGATTATAAAAGGATTTTAGCACATTATTATCCGGGAACATGCATCGAACAGGTGTGATAATCATCTTTCACCTTCTCTGTTTTAGAAACTGTTTAAATCTCTATCGAAAAAGCAGATTAGATTATCTGTGGTTTGTGCTTGCCTTTTTATTGCAATAAAATTTCAAAGAGATAAATTTAAACAGCTTCTTAAAATATTGTCATATTGTTTGTTGGCTTATGTAGGGAATTTTGTATCTTTGCACCTTTATGTGCAAAAGGTAGGTTTGCATGTTTGTGCTCAAATCTTGTTTTTTTACCAATTAAAGCGTTAAAAAAACGGTTTTTGTACAATAAAATGTTAAAGTATCAGTTTATATAAATATAATAAACAATAATAGTGCCAATGGCTGGAGAAATTGCTATGAATGCTGTTATACAAGACGGTATGAGTGTTTGGGGACGTGCTGTTAAACGTTTGTTCGATATAGTATGTTCACTATTGGGAATGATATGTCTTTCCCCCGTATATCTTGTTGTGTACATAGCCTTGCGTCGTCAAGGCGATGGCCCTGTAATATACAAGCAGGAACGCATAGGGTATAAAGGAAAACCGTTCTATATACTCAAATATCGAACAATGATTGTTAATTCTGAAACCGGCGATGAGCCTCAACTTGCTGTTAAAGACGATAATCGATTAACGCCTGTTGGTAAATTTCTTAGAGAACATCATTTGGACGAGCTTCCCCAATTGCTTAATGTTTTCCGTGGTGAAATGTCCTTTGTAGGTCCTCGTCCCGAAAGAAAATATTTTATTGACAAAATAAAAGAGCAAAATCCTAACTACGATTATATTTACCTTATGCGTCCCGGCGTAACATCAATGGCAACATTGTATAATGGATATACCGATACAATGGAAAAGATGCTTAAACGTTTGGATATGGATTTGGAATATCTTCAAAATCGTTCTCTCTATTTAGATTTTAAAATTATAGTTAAGACAGTTTTGTCTATAGTCAGTGGAAAGAAATTTTAATTGAATAGGAACTGTATAAATATGAAAAAAATAATATTCTTTTTGGCTTGTATCCTTTTTGTGCAAATAGCAAATGCGCAGGTTATGTCCGATGAGCAGATAATGAATTTCGTTATAACTGAGCAAGAAAAAGGTGCAAATCAGCAAGCTATTGCTACTAAACTCATTAATAAGGGTGTCTCTGTTGAAAGACTTCGTAAAATCAAACAAAAGTATGAGGCGCAAAATAAACAGTTGGGTGCATCGGATTTGTTGGGTACATCTTCGATTAAAACAACTCGCACACGCACCAAACAGGCACAGTTAAAAGATGACAAATTGCGTCGCGAAAATAATTTGGTCTATTCTGCCAGAGAGGTAAATGAGAGAAAAAATAGAAATAAGAGGCAGACTCAATTGGAATTCGAGGAGGAAATGGAATTCCTTGATATAGATTCTGTTCTCTATTACAAAAATCTGTTTAAGGATGAAATTCCGGTTTTTGGTCGCGATATATTCAATAATGAACTTCTAACTTTTGAACCGGCACTAAATATACCTGTTCCATCTAATTATGTTCTTGGTGCAGGCGACCAAGTAATAATCGATGTGTGGGGTGCATCTCAAACTGTAATCGATGATGTGTTGTCTCCCGATGGATATTTGGTTATAGAAGGTGTAGGCCCTGTGAAATTGGCCGGCAAAACGGTAGAAGAGGCAAATCTATATGTAAAAGAAATTCTAGGAGAGATATATAACGATTCGCAGGTTAGCGTTACTGTTGGAACTATTCGCTCTGTGCAGGTACAAGTTATGGGCGAGGTTGTTACTCCCGGAACATATACTTTGAGTGCTCTTTCAACTGCATTTAATGCACTATATGCAGCCGGTGGTATAAACGACTTAGGAACAATGCGTGCGATAAAAGTGTATCGCGATGGTAAATTGATTTCAACAATTGATATATACGACTATATATTAAATGGAGATATAGCGGGCAATGTTCGTTTACAAGACAATGATGTCATAACAGTTGGTGCATACGACGCACTTGTAAATCTTCAGGGAAAAGTGAAACGCCCAATGTTTTACGAGATGAAAAGTGATGAAACAATTTCGTCTTTGATCAACTATTCGGGTGGTTTTGCAGGTGATGCATACAAAGAAAAATTGCGAGTTGTACGCAAGAGTGGCAAAGATTACTCGATACATACTATTGCAAGACAAAATATGTCATCATTTACTATGTGTGATGGCGATTCAGTTTATGTCGATTCCATTATACCGCGTTATTCCAATATGGTAGAGATAACAGGTGCTGTTTTTTATCCCGGACAATATGAGTTTGGAAAAGAGATAAAAACAGTATACCAACTTATTGAAGCTGCCGGTGGAGTAAGAGAAGATGCTTTCTTGGCTCGTGCAGTGTTACATCATAGAAACTACGATAACACAATTGAGGCCTCAGCAATAGATGTTTTGGGCATTCTTAATGGAACCGTTGCCGATGTAGAATTACGTAGCAATGATGTTATTTTTATTCCAAGCCAAAGTGAGATGCGTGGCGAGGAAACTATAAAAATTGGAGGTGAAGTGCGTTTCCCCGGAACATACAAGTATGCCGATAATACAACAATAGAAGATATTATATTGCAGGCCGGTGGACTAACACGTGCTGCTTCTGTAACAAAAATAGACATATTTCGTCAGGTATATGACCCAAAAGCAAAGGAAGAGTCAAAGAGTATATCGGAAACTTTTACCTTTGAGTTAAAAGATGGTTTTGTTGTAGATGGTAATGCCAATTTCGTGTTGAAACCATTCGACGAGGTTTATGTACGTCGTACACCGGTGCATTATGAAGCACAAAATATAACAGTCGATGGTGCAGTGAACTTTAGTGGCGACTATTTAATGACTAGTAAAAACTATAAGTTGAGCGACCTCATAAAGTCGGCAGGAGGCTTTACTTCAAATGCATACCCTAAGGGAGCATATCTGTATCGTAAAATGACAGAAGAGGAGATATCGCAACGCGATGCTACTCTCAATGCAACTCAAATAGCTTTGTACGAAGAGGTGCTAAGAACCGATAAGAATGTAGACCTCGCAATTTTGGATTCGTTGTATAAGGCAAAACTAAATACGACCGATTTTTATCCTGTTGCCATAGATTTGGAGGCTGCATTGGAAAAACCGGGTAGTGAAAACGATATCGTGTTAAGAAATGGAGATGTATTAACTGTTCCTGAGCGTTCATTTACTGTTAAAGTTTCGGGAGAGGTTAGACACCCCGTAACAGTGAACTGGCAAGAGGGCAAAAAGTTAAGCCATTATGTTAAACATGCCGGTGGATATAGCGATATGGCTAGAAAAAAAGGTATATATGTTGTATATATGAACGGTAGTGTAGAGAAAATCTCTAAATTGTCTGCTAAAGCCATACAACCGGGTTGTGAGATAGTTATTCCACGAAAGAGTAGTAGAAAATTGTCTACCGGTGAAATCATGACACTTGGTACATCTACCGTATCAATTGCCTCAATGATTGTTATGCTTATAAATGCACTTAAATAAAAGAATTCGTAATATGAATGATGCAAACGATAAAATAAAGTCCCACGAATTTGATGTACTAGGTTTTGTGCGCAAAACTATAAAGGAGTGGAAGACAATATCTGTTTTTGTTGTTATCTTCTCCATAATAGGTGTTGTTGTTGCATTAAATACTTCAAAAAGATATACAACTTCTGTTGTATTAGCACCGGAGATGGGTGGAGGTGTTGATGGAGCATTAAGCTCTGTCAGTAGCATGTTTGGTATAAACCTCTCTTCTTCTTCCGGTTCAGATGCAATATCACCGGAACTTTACCCTAATGTATTTGCTTCTACAATATTTTTGGTAGATCTTTTTGATGTACCTGTTACATTGTCCGAAACCGGTGAGAAAAAGAGTTATTATAATCATTTGTTGTATGATGTAAACATCCCTTTCTGGTCCTATCCGGGTATTTGGTTGGGAAAACTAATGAAAACATTCTTTAAGAAAGACGAAATACCGGTTTCCGGTGCTTCTACCTCGAAATATTTCCATCTTACAAAAGAACAAGATGGTGCCTGTGGTATAATGAAACAAAACATATTTTGTGTGGTAGACCAGCGCACAAATATTATAACTGTTTCGGTAACAGATATGGACCCTGTTATTGCTGCCACTATGGCCGATACTGTTACTCTTAGATTGCAAAATTATATTACAGATTATCGTACAAAAAAAGTACGTCACGACTTGGAGTATATAGACGAACTTTATGAACAGGCAAAGGCTGAATATTTGGTTGCACAAGAGGAGTATGTTAAATCTACCGATGCAAATGCGAAGGTTGTCCGTTCTATTTATCGTGCTAAAATTGATAACTTGGAAAATGATATGCAGCTAAAGTTGTCTATATTTACCGATATCGCTAAGCAGAAGCAACTGGCAATGCAACGTGTGCAGGAGCGTACACCGGCTTTCACTGTAATTCAGCCGGCAACAGTGTCTTTGCAAGCTTCTAGTATGCCTCGTAGCTATATGGTTATAATGTTTGCAATGTTGGGTGGTTGCATAGGTGTCTTATGGACTCAATACCTAAGAGATGTTTATCGTAAATATAGGATTAAAAAATAGATAACTGTAAAAGACCTTTACCTATCGATATATAATAATTTAATAGTGTAATGTATTCGTTGTCATACATACTCCTTCTGCTTGTTTATTGTGTAATGGCTTTAATATTTCATTATGCTAATGAACAAAATAAAAAGACAATAAAAATAATATCTATAGTATTATTTTTGTTGTTTTTTGGCTTTAGGGGGCTGGTTGGTGATGATTGGATTATATATTATCCAAGTTTTGATGGAACATATAGCGATAATATAGGTAACATGATGTATTCTATACAATCCTCGGGGTTTGAACCGGGATTTATGTTCCTATTATCGTTTTGCAAGTATATATCAAACAGTTATGAGTTTTTTATCTTTGTCTGTTCTCTTATAAACAGTGCGCTCTTGTTTCGTTTCTTCCTGAAACGGGTGGATAATCTTCCTTTTGCGTGTGTGATATTCTTTTGTATGTCGGGAATAGGTTTGGAGGTTAATTTGGTGCGTAACTCTATGGCGCTTTTTATATGCCTAAATGCCCTTGAATTTATAACAGAACGTAAGCCTTTACCATATTTCCTTCTCTGTTTGTTAGCGACGAGTATACACATGGCATCTGTGATATTCTTCCCATTATATTTCTTTATTAACAAAAAACTCAATCGTTGGTTATATTTTTCGATTTTTGTATTCTGTAATATATTCCTTCTTCTACAAATAAATTTTATTGGCCCCATAATGCTAATGATTGCATCTCGTATGGGCGATGTGTATGTGGAATTGGTCGAGGCGTATATTGAAGGTGCTTTGGCCGAAATTCCTGCAGTTATCTCTATCGGTTTCTTAGAACGTTTATTAACAGGTGTACTAATTTTTTGTTATTACGATAAGCTCATAAATATTAGAAAAGAGAATATTATTTTCATAAACTTTTTTATATGCTACATACTGGCATTCTCATTTTTAAGAGAATTTGATGTTATGGCAAGAAGAGTTGCGATTTTGTTTGTATGTAGTTATTGGATATTATGGGGAGACTTGCTAAAATGTTTTCATTATAAAAGTAACAGATATCTTTTCCTGTCATTTATAGTATGTTATTCCTTGCTTAAAGTACATTCTATGACAAATGAACCAAAAATGGAATATGACAATGTTTTGTTTGGAGCAAAATCGTATGAGGAACGATATTCAATTCATTCAATAACAAATAAGAAGTAATCTATAAGACTTAAAGAAAATGGATAGAGTTTCGGTTATAACAGTTGTGTACAATAATGTAGAGGGTATAAAAAGTACACTCGATAGTTTCTTTTCACAGACTTATAGTGAGAAGGAACTTATTGTCATAGATGGTGGCAGTAGCGATGGAACAGCCGAAATTATACAAAATAGTTCATCGGAAATAGCTTTTTGGTGCTCAGAGCCCGATAATGGGATATATGATGCAATGAATAAAGGTATTTCGCATGCTACAGGAGAATGGATTATTTTCTTAAATAGTGGCGATACATTTGTTGATGATGATGTGATAAAGAACGCAATGTCGTTTGCTGATAAAGATGCTTATGATGTTCTTTATGGCGATAGTGTTGAGGTAACAAAAACTTCGAAACTAAACCGAGTTGCAAACCCCGATGTCTCAAAAATGAAAATGTATCCCCTCTATCGTCATGGCTCATCTTTTGTTCGTACAAGCGTACAAAAACAGCATCTTTTTAATACAGAACTTAAAAATAAGTTGAAGTACGCTCTGGATTGGGAGATGATATACAGAATGTATTGCGATGGTTGTCGATTTAAGAAAATAGACCTATTTGTACAAGCATTCTTGCAAGATGGTGTATCAAATCATCCATATAAGAGCAGGTGGTATAATTATAAGATAACAAGTAAGGGGAGTTTCTCTTTCCACAAATTCCTTTACTTTGTATATAATTGTTTGGTATATGCATTTGTCGAATCGTCATTATATGTGTGGATACGCGCATTTTTTATGGAGTTTCTATTAAATGATATTATGCCAATAATACCATTTTGGACTATTCGTAAATTCTATTTAAAGTTTGTAAGGGCAAAAATAGGTCGTGGGTCATTTGTTATGAAAAATGTATATATTCAAAGCCCAAACAGATTAAAGATAGGTGAGTATTCTCATATAAATCGAGATGTTATACTCGATGCAAGAGGAGATATAGTAATAGGTAATAATGTGTCAATTTCTCACAGAGTTAATATTATGACAGGAGGACACGACCACATGTCTTCGGATTTCATTGGTATGTTCAAGCCGATAGTAATACAGGATTATGCATGGATTGGTGTCGGTGTAACAATACTTCAAGGAGTTACAATTGGTAAAGGGGCCGTGGTGTGTGCAGGTGCTGTTGTTACAAAAAATGTTGCAGAATATGACATTGTAGCCGGTGTACCGGCTAAATCCATAGGCACAAGAAGCAAGGATTTGAATTATCATTGTAACTGGGATACTCCATTTACATAATTATAAAACTATGAACATAGTTATTCTGACAATAATTTTACCCTATCCGTTGGATTCGGGTGGAGCACAAGCTCAATATAATATGATTGATCGTTTACGTTTCAACCATAATATAACAATTGTTTTCCCCGAAAACGAGATGAATAAAATGTCGGCTCTCGATGAACTGAAAAAGAGATGGCCGCAGGTCGAATTTTGTCCATATAGATATGCAAACCAACTTATAAATCCATGTTTCTTGTTCTCAAAAATAAAAAGAGCATTTAAGAAAACGGTAATGCCGAATAACGAGCGCTTTATCGTTGAGAGAATGTTAAAACCTTATGGTTATTCCATGGATTGGCGATTTGTCAGGTTTTTTAATAATGTGATTAAGGAAAAAGCTGCAGATATAGTTCAAATAGAATTTTATCCTTATTTGCATTTTGTTAATAAACTTCCTGCAGGTATAAGAAAAATTTTTATTCATCACGAAATACGATATATAAGAAACAGGCGTCTTTTGGCTGATATTAATTTGAAACCTAGTGAAAAGGCATATATGGAGCAATTATACAGACAAGAGATTGAGGATCTTAATAAATATGATGCAGTTGTTGCATTAACAGAGATTGATAAAAAAGAACTGCTCGACAATGGGGTAGAGGTGCCATTGTATGCTTCTCCGGCATCCATAAACTCCGAGTTGCTGGAATACGAGAATTGGAATGGTAAAATAACGTTCTTGGGTGGATATGGACATACTCCAAATCAAGAAGGTTTTGAATGGCTTGTAAAGAGCGTTGTTCCTCTTGTTGATTGGAGTAAATATCCCAATACCGAAATACAAATTGTTGGAGGTGGCTGGCCCCAAACTGTTGAATCACTTACAAACCTAGTAAAAATCAAACGAATGGGGTTTGTTGAGAATTTGACCTCTGTTGCAAAGAATTCCATTATGATTGTACCAATTCTATCGGGTAGTGGTATGCGAATGAAAATTTTGGAAGGAGCCGCTATGGGCATGCCAATTATAACAACTGCAGTAGGTGTGGAGGGTATAGACTTTGAACATAAAAAAACGTGTATGATAGTAAACTCTGCCGAAGATTTTGCTGAGTCGCTAATGCAAGTAATGAGTAATCAGAACCTACGCATACAACTGACAACCGAGGCACGCAAAAAATTCATTGAAAAATATTCAATAGATGCTACTGCGAAAATTCGTGAAAATATTTATTGTAGCTTAAATAATGACAGAAAGTAAATATATAAAATCCGATATACGTTCTCAAAGTCTCGACCTCTTAAGGTTTCCTTTGGCAATAGTAGTACTTACTGTGCATGTGATATCTCCTAATGGACTTATAGTTCAAGGTTCAAATGTGAGTGTAAGTTCTTTCCCCGCAATAGAATTTATGATGAATTTTATAAATGCTTTTTTGCGAGCTCAAAGTGTTCCTATATATTATTTTATATCTGGATATGTATTTTTCTTGAGTGCTAATTTTAGTTCTGATATTTATAAAAATAAACTAAAAAATCGTATGCATTCCTTGCTAATTCCATATCTGGTTTGGAATGCTTTGGCACTTTTATGGTTGCTATTTAAATCGTTGCCAATTTTTGAGTCGTTGGCTCCGGGTTTGCAAAGTGTTCCATGCGATTTTTCGTTAAGGGCGTTGATTATGAGTTTCTGGGATGCATCAGAAGGGGTTATACAATTAGTTAATCCAAGTACGCATCAGTTTTATCCTGTAAATTCGCCTTTGTGGTTTATAAGAGACCTTATAATTGTTGTTATATCTACTCCCATAATTTATTTACTTATAAAGAAATTGCGTGTATATACAGTATATTTATTACTTATATTATGGTTTGTTGCAGATACATATAGCTGGAGTCATGTTACACAAATAATAACTGCATTTACCTTTTTCTCTTGGGGTGCATATATGAGTATATTTAAAAAAGATATGATTGCTGAATTTGGACGTTTTACAAAAGCGTCAATAATATCTTATATAGTTTTAGGGGTTGTATACCTAGTTTGCGCCTACGTCTATCCCGAATTATGTAGCTTTGTAAAACGATTTAATATTATAGCTGGATTGTTCTTTGCATATAATGTTGCCGCATATCTGTTGAGAAATTCTATTTGCAAACCGAATAAGTTTCTTTCTTCTTCTAGTTTCTTTATATACATATCACATTTCCTAATTTATAACGAAGTCCTTAAGATATTATACTATATAACAAATCCGTCTACAGCAGTAGGGTTTATCATACTATATTTTTCCGCTGTTATTATATGTGTTTCTCTATTGTTATTAAGTTTCTATTTCCTAAATCGTTATACTCCAGCTTTGTTAAAAATTATAGCGGGTAGAAAGTAATGCCTTATCGGAATATTTGCTATATTCGCAAAGAATAATGAAATTATGTAATATGGGTATTTTAAGTAAAATAAAAAGTAGACTGACAAATGACGAACGTTATTCTTTATCATTTCTGCGTTTATTCTTTTTTGATGTAAATTGGCTAAAAACAATTTGGCTGAACATTACTGCATTACCTTTTAAGCAGGCAATTAAATGCCCTATAATTGTTGCATATAATGTAAAGATAAAGAATGTAGGAAAAATAGTGTTGAGAGATGATGCTCACATTGGAATGGTGTCAATTGGTGTAATAAAAATAACTGATTTTGAGAATAATAGTGTTCAAACTATTTTTAACAACATGGGCACACTATCCATTGCGGGCAATGTGAAATTACATCCCGGGGTTAAATTGGTTATCAAATCGGGCGCAGCAATGACATTAGGTAAGCGTGTTGGCATTGGTGCAAACTCTAAGGTGGTATGCTATAAATCAATAACTATTGGTGATGATTTTAGATGTTCATGGAATTCTCAAATATTTGATACAGACTTTCATTTTCTGCATAATATAGTTAATGATAAATATTATCAACGTACAAAAGATGTTGTAATCGGTAATAATGTCTTTGTAGGTAATGGTAGCACAATATCTAAGGGAACTGTACTACCCGATGGTTGTGTTATATCATGTATATCAAAAGTATCCGGCGATTTTTCTTCTTCCGGGACAAACCTATTGATTATGGGTAATCCTGCAACGGTAATAAAACATGGTGTTGAAATGAGTAACGGTTGGTTTATTGCCAAAGAAGAGGAAATTGCAAATATGTTAGAATGATATGAGCCTGAGCAAGCAAATAGCAAATAATGTACTTTGGAAATATCTGGAATTGGTATCCGTTTCTGGTATACAATTACTTAGTACGTTTATAATGGCTCCTTTACTGACACCAGAAGACTATGGTATTATTGCCATGGTTATAGTTTTTTCAACATTGGCGAATGTATTAATAGATTCCGGTTTTGGTCAGGCTATTATAAGAGAAAAAGATGTTACAAGGCTCGATTATTCGACAATATTGTATTTTAATGTAGTAGTCTCTCTGTTAATCTATGCGATATTGTATTTCTCTACAGGTTTAATAGCTAATTTCTATTCCGATCCAAAACTCAATGAAATTTGCAAAGTTACATTTTTGGTACTGCCATTAAATGCTCTCTCTCTGGTTCAAATAACCAAGATGCAAAAAGAGTTGCGTTTTAAGAGATTGTGTATTGTATCATTCTTGGCTTCTATATTGTCGAGCATTGTTGCAATATACTTGGCCTATCGGTATCGAAATGTTTGGGCATTAGTAATCCAAAATTTGCTTACATATTTCTTAAGAATGTTGTTTCTTTGGATTACTACAGATTTCATACCTCTTTTAAGTTTTTCTATTTCATCATTAAAGAAGTATTTTATATTTTCAAAGAACATTCTTTTCTCCTCAATTATAGGCGTTTTTTTTAATAATATATATTCACTACTAATAGGCTCTGTATATTCTACAGCAGATTTGGGCTTTTATAATCAGGCGGAACGCATTAAAAATTTAGGTTCTCAGACAACGACGCAAGTTATTCAATCTGTAACATATCCTGTTTTGGCTAAAATAAACAATGAAACAGGTGATATTAAAAATGGATATAAAAAAATAATATCGATAACATTGCTTTTTGTTGGTTTTATAATGGCTTTGTTAATGGGTTGTTCAATGGATTTGTTTGAAATTATAATGGGTGGTAGTCCGATATGGCGTGTTTCGGGGCTCTATTTCCTGTTGATAGGAATAAATGGTATTCTATATCCATTACATTGTGTGAATCAAAATATATTGATGGTAAAAGGGGACTCAAAAACAGTTCTACTTTTGGAGATAATGCGACGTTCGATAATGATTATTATTCTTCTTGTAACAGTGAATTTTGATATAAAAATATTTGTTTTTGGACTTACATTCTACTCTGTCCTGTTACTGTTCTTGAATTTGTACTATTGTGGTCGCCCCATTAACTATTCTCTTGCAGAACAGTTGAAGGATGTGTCCCCAATTTTACTTCGTCTGATGATGATGGTCGCAGCCTCTTTGCTTGTAGGTTGGATGTCATCGGATACTCCAACAATTGTTTCTCTTTTACTGTCGTTGATGACAGGCTTAATATCTGGTATCATATTGTTTTGTAAGCAACCGGCTTTTCAACTTGTATTAAATATGTTAAAGTCATATATCAATAAATAATAAATTGCAATTGGACTTGCAGAAGTAAAAATTATATTATTTATGTAATATATAAATCTAAATAGAATAGTTATGATATCTGTATGCATGGGCACATACAATGGCCAAAAATATATAAAAGAGCAAATAGACAGTATAATATCTCAATTGGGCATCGATGATGAATTGGTTATATCAGATGACCACTCATCCGATGGTACTGTAGATATAATTAAATCATACAACGATAGTCGTATAAGGTTCTATTTGAATGAACTGCAACCGGGAGTAACTCATAATTTCGAAAATGCACTTTTGAAATCCAAAGGCGATATTATTTTCCTTGCCGACCAAGACGATGTTTGGTTGCCCGGGAAGTTATCACGAATGGTGCAGTTCATGAAAAATGGTGGATATGATGTTGTTGAATGTAATTGTTCCTTAACCGATTCAAATATGAATATAATTAAGGAACAATATTATGACGAAAATTTTCTACAGGTTAAATCTGTGTGGGCTAATTTTGTGAGAAATTCGTGGCTCGGATGCTGTATGGCATTCAATCGCTCTTTTTTAGAGGCATCTTTGCCTTTTCCTAAACATGTCATAGCCCACGATTTATGGTTGTGTCTGTTTGCGCAGCTACATTTCAAATGCGGTTATATGTCCGATGTGTTGCATCTTTATAGACGTCATGATAATACGGTGTCATTTGCGGGGAAAAAGAGTACAAACTCTCTCTTGTTTAAAATAAAATATAGAATATACCTTGCATGGCATCTGTTACTCCGTTCTTTCTCACTCAAAAAACAGTAGTAGATATACAGTTTTCTTTTTGGTGGCATAAAATAGTATATTAAAAAGGCTTTTATAATATAATTTTTGTTATTTTTGCCGATAATGTTACTTTCGTAACATGAATATTTAATATTGAAAGATACTGTATATATGAAAATATGTTTTATAAATCCACCTTTTAAAGCCGAATATGGAAAGTTCTCACGTGAATCGAGAAGCCCGGCAATCACAAAGAGTGGTGCATTATACTATCCTTTATGGTTAATTTATGCTGCTGCGTATTGCAAAAAAGCAGGACATGAAATCTATTTTTTGGATGCTCCTGCAAAACAACTAAACGAAGAGCAATCATTGGCTTTGGTAGAGCAGAATGCAACCGATGCAATGTTGTTTGTATATGGCACCAGCACTCCTTCAATAAAAAGCGATGTTGCATTTGCTGTAGAAGTAAAAAAACGTATTCCTAATTCGTTTGCGCTATTGGTGGGTACTCACCCATCGGCATGTGCAGAGGAAACATTGGGCTATTCGTCTCTTATCGATGCTGTAGCAATTGGAGAGTTCGATGAAACAGTATTGCAGTTGGCTAACACTCTGCAAGAGGGTGGTGATGTGGCATCGGTGCGTGGTCTTTGTTTGAATGGAACAGATGCATGCAAGCGTACTGCTCCAATGCCGGCAATGCGTAATCTTGATGATATTCCTTTCGCATCGGAATTTATTCACGAATATCTCGACCCTCGCGATTATTTCTTTGCGGCAGCAACATATCCATCGATACAGATATTTACAACCCGAGGATGCCCCTTCCGTTGTAATTTCTGTGTATATCCGCAGACAATGCATGGTCATGCTTTTAGAACACGCTCTGCCGAAAATGTTGTTGCGGAATTTGAATATATAGCAAAAACATTCCCCGATGTAAAAGAGGTTGTCATTGAAGATGATACATTTACAGCCAATAAGAAGCGTGTTATGGAAATTTGCGAGCTGCTCATTGCGCGCGGTGTGAATAAACGGTTGCGTTGGTTGTGTAATGCGCGTGTAAATCTCGACTTGGAGACAATGGTTGCCATGAAAAAGGCAGGTTGTCGTCTCATTATACCGGGAATAGAATCTGGCAGTCAGCAGATACTCGATAATATAAATAAGGGCACTCAAGTGGAACAGTTCAGTTCTTATGTCGCAAATGCAAAAAAAGCAGGTCTGTTAATACATGCCTGTTACATGGTTGGCAATTGCGGTGAAACAAAAGAGACTATGCAGGCGACATTGGATTTAGCTCTAAAGTTGAATACCGATACTGCGCAATTCTTCCCGCTTATACCATATCCCGGAACAGAGGCTTACGACTGGGCTCGTAAAAATAACTATATAGAACTAGAGTACGACAAATATTGCCTGCCCGATGGTACACATAATACGGTGCTCTCAATGCCACATCTGACAGCACAAGAAATGCTCGATTTCTGTAATATGGCACGTAGAAAGTACTATTTGCGTCCCAGATATATTTTACATCGATTGCGTGTCGGCCTCACAGATCCTTCCGATTTGAAACGTTCATTAAAAGCATTTGGCAAACTAAAACATTTCTTGTTCTCGAAAAAATAAGTTGCATGGGTGAGCTTGTTTCTATCATAATGCCTGTACATAATGCCGCACGTTACATAGAGGCTTCTATACGCTCGGTTATTTCTCAAACTTATAGTAATTGGGAACTTCTTGTCGTTGATGATGCATCTTCCGACATTTCAATGGATATTGCAGGCAGATTAGCTAGTAGCGATGCTCGTATAAGAATATTAAGAAATGATAGGCCAACCGGTTATCCGGCAACACCGCGTAATGTGGCTGTCGATGCGGCTCGTGGACGTTATATAGCTTTTCTCGATAGTGACGATATTTGGCTTCCTAATAAATTGGAACATCAGTTGCCATTTTTCGATGAAGCATCCAATATTGGTGTCGTCTTTTCCGATTATGAGAAAGTTGATTCCGATGCTCATCGTGAGTCTCGAATCGTGGTTGCTCCAAAATTGGTCAATTACAAGCGTCTGCTTCTTGGTAATGTTATAGGAAATGTTACAGGCATGTACGATACACAACGTGTTGGAAAAGTTTTCTTTCGCAAAGTGCGCCACGAGGATTATGCTATGTGGCTCTCCATACTTAAACGGGGCTTTGTAGCACGTAATACAGGTTCTGTAATAGCTCTGTATCGTGTAGCAAGTGGCTCTGTCTCTTCGAAAAAATTACGTCTGCTAAGTTGGCAGTGGAATATTTACCGCAGAGTTGAAAAACTAGGCTTGTTTAGTTCAATGTATTATTATGCCAATTATGCAATAAGAGGCTTTATAAAGAGTCTGGTATAATATACCTGAATAGGAGTATGAGCGTATCTATTTACCATTTATAAAGGGTGTAGATGCGCTCTTTTTCTTGTAGAATAAGCATCTCTTCATTTAGTTTATTCACTTTAAATGCCGCAGTGTCGTTATATATATGGAATTGTGCTAATTCCTCGGGAGTCGCGGCATGTGTTTCCTGAGGGTGAATGTAAAATCCCCACATGATAACAGAGTCGCCTGTACATCGTAAGTTTCCAAGATAGCGTAGTGGCAACCCAATATCGTAGTGTTTGCTAATCTGTGTCAAATGGCGTTGAAATGAGTAGTATGTAGCCTCTGGGTAAATTGTTGTCCCATCAGATTCAACGCTATGTAAGTTCCACATTCCGTCGAGGTCTCCATTTATGTACACTTTGTCGCATGCGAACAATGTGAGAATTGATATGGTTACTATAATAAATATGTTTTTTTTCATTTCTTGTTTTTTGTAATTGAAAATACATGTGCCAAGGTGAACATAGCTCCTATGTTATTACCAATAAGGTTGCTCTTGTCGTAACCTACAGATAGAGAGGCAAGCCAATTACTCTCTTGTGGTGCATAAATAAACTCTCCTAGTAACGATGTGGTGTATCGTTTTGTATCGAAAGGATGATAGTATGACCCCCAATTCTCACTATATGTGTATTGTAATCTATAAGCTAGTGGAATACAACTTAAATGCCCGTTAATGCCAACATTATGGGCAATAAGGCGATTGCCGCGAAACTCTAGGTCTCCATTTCTGTTATAAACAGGTGATATAACAAGTGGATTTCCTATTCCCATGCCCCAATGATGCCATCCGGGATATATACCATGGTTGTAGTAGTTGTCCACTCCATCCATTTGGTCGTTGAAGTTTTTGCTAGGGTCGTGGTACAATGCTCCACTTTGGTCGTATGTACTTAAATATTCATACTGAACGGCGTCTACAAAAGGGATAATATTGCTTTTGTTGGTTATGCGCACGCCAAGCATTATATCTCTCCAAGGATAGTATATTATTCTTCTTTTGCCATCTTTGTTGCTCTGGTACTCAATAAAGAATAGTTGTGAGAAGTCTTCAAACATGTGCTCGCCGTAGAAGCGTATATCGCATTTATTTGTAGGAATGGTAAGGGCTATATGCCAATTACCTATCTGGTTACCCGATATGTTTGTCTGTTCGTCTACGGGAGTGTCATCTCCACCACTTAGAGGAATGAAAGCCTTAAAATACTCTTTTGGCCCATTGGGCATTGACAATATATGTCCGCTTCGGTGCGAGTAAATATCCCCTCCGAATTGGCTGTACATCTCTAATCCTCCTTCGAAAATCAATGGGAAACGTTCCACTTTTCCTATCTTAATAAAAGCGGCTTTGCTATGGAATAATATGTTTTTCCCGTAGCGGGCAGTAGGGTAGTCTCGTGTGAAATCTTCTTGAAATTTATCATCACTAAATCTGCCATAAGCAATATGTGCACGAACTTGCAACCA
Organism: Bacteroidaceae bacterium; assembly: GCA_017522785.1. Lineage (GTDB taxonomy): Bacteria > Bacteroidota > Bacteroidia > Bacteroidales > Bacteroidaceae > HGM04593. The sequence goes on from JAFWYF010000007.1 coordinate 35,459, forward strand.
ACCATTTGTTCCCGGGAATGGAGTGTACTCGGGAATCTCTATTCTTACTTGTGGAATGGGACGACTATTTCCACTATATGCCAGTCCGCCACTACTTAAATCGGATAACTGTTTTGCATATATGTTGGGGAAAAGAGTGTTAACTCTGTTCTCTCCAAAAGCATAACTGCTAAATTGCTCTTTGTCGCCTTTTTGCTCCGAAAAACGCTCTTTGCTTCCAATACATAATGTGAGCCATCTCCAACTGATTTCTCCATATACTTGTTGCAAGAAAAAATCGCTTTTGTTGTTTTCGTTCACTACTATATCTGTGGCAATCTTGTAATTGAACGAATTGCTTTTGCCAAATGTCCCATTATATGTTCCACCAATGCGAAAATAACCGTTCCTTGTTTCAATGGAGGATAGTCCCTGCCTGCATGCAGTCAGCCAATAAGGGGCATTGTCCCCATCGGAAAAAATATAGTTCCCCTGTGTTAATATATGCAAGCCATCTGTTTGGGCTTTCAGTTGCGCACCCGATAGGCCAATACAAAGAGTAGTAAAAAATACTAATATGATTCTAATATTGCGCATGGCTATTCTTCTAATTCGCAACCGGTAAAAAAGAAATCTTTTTCGGCAATCTCTTTAGAAAAACAGTAGAATGTGAGCTCTCCTATAGAGCATATAGTGCCGTTATGAGATATTGTTGCTTCGATAAACACAAAATTACGTTTGCTCTCTTTTATGCGCGCGCGTATTTCTAATTTAATATCATCTCCAGTCGGAACAGGCTTCTTGTATTTTACATTTAAGTTTGTGGTCATTCCCGATGTCTGCAGTTTACGAGATATTAGCCAGCCGGCAGACTCGTCCATCAGAGTGGCCTGAATGCCACCATGCAGTGTTTTCATCCAACCTTGATAGTTGTTGTTGGGTGTCCAAAACGAAACAATATCGTCGCCATCTTCGTAGAACTCCATTTTTAATCCATAAGGGTTTGATGGTGCGCAGGCGAAACAGTTATATCCCTGCTCTGTGAGTCCTAGCCAAGGGTTTTTAATCTTTTTCATTATGCTTTGTGATGATGTGCTGTGAATGATTTATGTCGCTAAGTTATCTGTTTCTTTTAAAACATCTATACGAAAGATGTTTAAAAAAAGAAAAGCAGGAATTGATTCCTGCTTTTTGTACCCAGACCCGGGGTCGAACCGGGATGGGTTGCCCCACTGGTGTTTGAGACCAGCGCGTCTACCGATTCCGCCATCTGGGCAATTGTTAATTGCGATGCAAAGGTACGTCTTTTTTTTGTATGTGCAAATATTTTTCATGTTTTTTTGAAAAAACTTTTTATTTTCTTGGCTGTTACGACAAAAAGAAGTAATTTTGCAAGCCGATTATTATCAGCCCTCGAATGGGCTAATGACATTTCAGGTCTCTGAGTTAGCCACAGGACGGTCTAGCCAACTGTTCCGGCAAAGCGTGAAGAGGTTTTCTGTTTTGTTCCGAATTCCGTTAAGGAGCAATAGAGAAATGTCGGGAATGGAATTATTAACAAATTAAACTAATTTTAAAGTGGATACTTTAAGTTACAAAACAATTTCAGCAAACAAAACAACTGCACAGAAGGAGTGGGTTGTTGTAGATGCAACCGACCAAGTTCTTGGTCGTCTTGGCTCAAAAGTTGCCAAAATTCTTAGAGGTAAGTACAAACCCTGTTTTACACCTAATGCAGATTGTGGTGATAACGTAATCATTATCAATGCAAACAAGGTTAAAATGACAGGAAACAAGTGGACAGACCGCATTTATTTGCGTTTCTCTGGCTATCCCGGTGGTCAGAAATCTTTCAGCCCTTCAGATGTGGCTAAAGGTTACAAAGGTTACGAGCGTTTGTTAAAGCATGTGGTTCGTGGTATGTTGCCTAAATCACGTCTTGGCGAGCATTTGTTGAACAACCTCTATATATATGAGGGTCCTGAGCACAATCATGCTGCACAGACTCCTAAAACAATTGATATTAACTCTTATAAATAAGAAAGCAGATGGAAATGGTAAATGCATTAGGCAGACGTAAAAGCGCAGTTGCCCGTATTTTCGTTACAGAAGGTACTGGAAAAATTACTATTAACAGAAAGGATCTGCAGGATTATTTTCCCTCGAGCATTCTTCAGTATGTTGTTAAACAGCCTCTGATGAAATTGGATGTTCTTGAGAAATACGATATTAAAGTTAATTTGGATGGTGGCGGTTTCACCGGTCAATCACAAGCTTTGCGTTTAGCTATCGCTCGTGCTTTGGTGAAAATCAATGCTGACGACAAAAAGGCTTTACGTTCCGAAGGATTCCTTACTCGTGATGCCCGTGAGGTTGAGCGTAAGAAACCCGGACAGCCAAAAGCTCGTCGCAGATTCCAGTTCAGTAAACGTTAATATTCGGCCCGAAAAGAGACGTTTAGTATCTAAACCACTCGGGACTTCACCTTATATAATATATTATCTGTTTGGTGAGCTACCCGGGAGGTTGGTTCAAAGTAATTAAAAAAGAAGGTAAACGATTTAAATTTTAAAAACATGTCAAGAATTTCATTTGAAACACTTTTAGAGGCAGGTGCACACTTTGGTCACTTGAAAAGTAAATGGAACCCCGCAATGGCTCCCTACATCTTCATGGAGCGTAACGGTATCCACATCATCGACCTGCACAAAACTGCCGCTATGGTTGATACAGCAGCCGAGGCTCTTAAACAAATTGCAAAAAGCGGTAAGAAAATCCTTTTCGTTGCTACAAAGAAGCAACTTAAAGATGTTGTTGCCGAGAAAGCTCAATCAATAGGTATGCCCTATGTAATTGAGCGTTGGCCCGGTGGTATGCTTACAAACTTCCCCACAATCCGTAAGGCTGTGAAGAAGATGGCTACTATCGACAAACTTACTCAGGATGGTACATATTCAAACCTCTCAAAACGTGAAATACTCCAGATTTCTCGTCAGCGTGCAAAGTTGGACAAGACTCTTGGTTCTATTGCCGACCTTACTCGCCTTCCTTCTGCTATCTTTGTAGTAGACGTAATGAAAGAGTACATCGCAGTTCATGAGGCTAACCGTCTTGGTATTCCTGTATTTGCAATTGTAGATACAAACTCAAACCCCAACGATGTTGATTTCGTAATCCCTGCAAACGATGATGCTACAAAGTCAGTAGAGGTAATCCTCGATGCTTGTTGCGCTGCTATTGCCGAGGGTATCGAAGAGCGTAAGGTAGAGAAGGTTGATACCGAGGCTGCCGAGGGCGAAGAGGAGAATGCAGAGGTAAAGAAAACAGCACGTCGTCGCACAACTAAGGCTCGCGCTAACAAAGCTGCAGAGGCTGAGAACACAGAGAACGTTGCTGAATAATTATAAACAATAAAACAATAAAATACTATGGCTGTAACAATGGCTGATATTGCCAAGCTACGTTCAATGACCGGAGCTGGTATGATGGATTGTAAGAATGCTTTGACCGAGGGTGAAGGCGATTTTGATAAGGCTATTGAGATTATCCGCAAGAAGGGTCAGTTGGTAGCTGCAAAACGTAGCGACCGTGAGGCTTTTGAGGGTTGCGTTCTCGTGAAAGCAGAGAATGGCTTTGCTGCAATCATCGCTCTCAAATGTGAGACCGACTTCGTTGCTCAGGGTGCTGACTTTGTGAAACTTACACAAGATATTCTCGATGCTGCAGTAGCTGCTAAATGTGCTACTATCGACGAGGTTAAGGCTCTTTCTTTGGGTGAGGGTACTGTTCAGGATGCTATCGTAGCTCGTTCAGGAATTACCGGCGAGAAGATGGAACTTGATGGTTACAAGACTCTCGTAGCAGAGAATGTATATACATACAACCACCAAAAGAAGAATATGCTTTGTACTATGGTTGCTCTTAGCCAAGCAAACGAGGAGGCTGGTCATGAGATAGCAATGCAAATTGCTGCTTCTGCACCTCTTGCTCTTACAAGCGAGGACCTCGATCCTGCATTGGTTGCTAAAGAGCGTGTTGTTGCTGAAGACAAAGCACGTGAAGAGGGTAAACCCGAGAATATGATTGCTCGTATAGCTGATGGTCGTATTCAGAAATACTACAAAGAGGTATGTCTGCTCCAGCAGGGATACTGCCAGAACGAGAAGATTACTGTTGCCGATTTCCTCAAAGGTTTCGACAAAGAGCTTACAGCAACAGGTTTCCAACGTTTTACACTCCGCGCAGAGTAATAGGTAGAAATGCTAAATATTAAAAAAGGATATATCAACTCGATATATCCTTTTTTTGTTTTTATTACAATATTTATTCTCCAAAATCGAATGTAAGTTGCTTAGGCTCTTCTCCCAAAAGATTATAACTCTTACGATGATATGGGGTTATACCATACTCTCTAATAGCGGCGCGATGTTTTGCGGTGGGATATCCTTTGTTACCTTCCCAATCGTATTGTGGATACTCCTTTGCCAATTCCAACATATAATCGTCGCGATATGTTTTTGCCAAAATAGATGCTGCTGCAATGCTCATATATGTGGCATCGCCTTTCACAACTGTAGTGTGTGGAATGTTGGGGTAGGGAGTGAATTTATTACCGTCAATCAATAGATGTTGTGGACGTGTTTTTAACTTGTCAATTGCACGATGCATGGCAAGTATAGATGCTCTTAGAATATTTATCTTATCAATCTCTTCTGCTGTAACAATGCCAACAGCCCATGAGACTGCCTCACGCTCTATGATTTCTCGCAAAATATAGCGTTTTGCCTCTGTGAGTTTTTTAGAATCGTTGAGTAATTCATTTTCAAATCCTTCGGGAAGAATAACAGCTGCGGCATATACATCTCCTGCAAGACAACCTCGTCCGGCCTCGTCGCAACCGGCTTCAATAATATCTCGATTCAAATATGGTTTAAGCATTACAAGGAATTCCTTTAATTTCTACTCAAACATTCTGCTAACCCTCTTTATACCCTCTACAAGTATATCTGCTTCTTCGGTTGTGTTGTAGATGGCAAAGGATGCTCGTACCGTTCCCGGTATGTTCAAGTAGTCTATAAGCGGTTGTGCACAGTGATGTCCTGTGCGTATAGCAATTCCTAAATGGTCTAATAGGGTTCCCATGTCAGCAGGGTGAATATTGCCAACAAGAAAAGAAATCGCCGCTCCATTGGGGCTACCAAAAATTCTCATTCCGGGTATCTCTTTCAAACGCTCTACAGTGTATTTCGTAAGTGCTTGCTCATGCTTTGCTATCTCAGTAAGTCCTATTTCGTTAATAAAGTCAATAGCTCTACCTAGTGCAATAGCGCCTATATAGTCGGGGGTTCCAGCCTCAAACTTGTATGGTAGTTCGTTATATGTAGTTTTTTCGAAACGTACTGTCTGTATCATCTCACCGCCACCATGATAGGGCTGCATAGCATTTAAAAACTGCTCTTTTCCATACAGAACGCCAATCCCTGTTGGTGCATATAATTTGTGTCCGCTGAAAACGAAGAAATCGGCATCTAACTCTTGAACATCGACAGCTATATGTGGAGTACTTTGTGCACCGTCAATCAAAATAGGAACATTATTGCTATGTGCAATATCTATGCACTCTTTAATAGGGTTTGTTATACCTAATACATTTGATACATGTGTGATGCTTACCAAACGTGTCTTTTCATTGAATAATGCTTTGTATGCGTCGATGTTTAACGATAAATCGCTATTCAATGGTATTACACGTAAAACAACGCCCAATCGTTCTTGTAGCATTTGCCAAGGTACAATGTTGCTGTGGTGCTCCATTGTAGAAATGATAATCTCATCCCCTTCATTGAGAAATGTATTGTCAAATGATGTAGCAACAAGGTTGATGCTTTCGGTTGTGCCACGTGTGAATATTATCTCATGCCTGTTTTGGGCATTAATGAATGAGCGCACCTTTTCGCGTGCCTCTTCGAAACGTTCAGTTGCCACTTGCGACAAGTGATGTATGCCTCTGTGTACATTTGAGTTAATGGTACAATATGCATCCGAAATAGTCTCTATAACACACTTTGGCTTTTGTGTTGTGGCGGCATTATCGAGATATACCAACTGTTTACCATGTACTAGTTGCTCTAGTATAGGAAACTCCTTTCGTATTTTGTATGGGTCGAGCATCTTTAAATCTTATTGTTTACATAGTGAACATCCCTTACAACGGTTTAATTCTCCTCGGAAACGTTTCTCAACAAGCATGTGCAAACGGTCGCGTATAGCTTCAATAGGAATTCTTTCTATAACCTCACCTGCAAATCCATACATCAGCAAATGGCGTGCCTCGTCAATGGGTATTCCACGTTGTTGCATGTAGAACAATGCATTTTCGTCTAGTTGTCCAACTGTAGAGCCATGACTACATTTAACATCATCGGCGTATATCTCTAATTGAGGTTGTGCATACATCCTTGCACATTTAGTCAGACATAAATTTCTATTGGTCTGTTGTGAATTTGTTTGCTGTGCATCGGGGCGTATAAGCATTTTACCCGAAAATACGCCGGTAGACTCCTCATCCAGTATATATTTATATAATTCATTGCTTGTACAATGTCCCACTTTGTGGTCTACAAGTGTGTGGTTGTCGGTGTGTTGCTTACGGTCGTTTATTACTAATCCCGATATATCTGTTTCTGCGGCTTTACCTTCTAGCATAACGTAAACACCATTACGGGTGAAACCGTTGGTGAGAGTTATGTTATTGTGGTTGAATACAGAACATTCTTGCTGATTCACAAATAGTTGTGCAAGACGTGTATTGCTATAACTGGTTTCCTCAACTTCGCAAAGATTTAGCTTTGCTCCTTTAGCGAGGAATATCTCTGTTATTTGTGTAGACAACGACTTATGTTCATTCGAAGAGTGGTCGCAAAGGAGCAAGTTTGCACTTGCGTTCTCCTCCAATATTATGAGTATTCGTCTATTACTCATAATATCAATATTTGCATTAAGAATAGTTACCAACTGGATAGTCTCTTTAACCTCTATGCCTTTATGTATATAAAGCACAAGACCATCTTGTACAAAGGTGGTATTAAATTGCGCTATACTGTCGCCACTCTCTGCCAAACTATTATAGTAGGGTGCAAGTAGTTCTGAATTGCTTTGTGCAATCTCATTAAGGCTGCCAACTACAACTCCTTCGGGCAGTGTCTTGTTCTGTTTATCTGTCTTGTAATACGAATCGTTTACAATAAATTCCTGACGTGTGTTTAAATTGGGAACATCACAAGTGAACACATCGTTAGGATTTACAACAGTTTGAATACGCCCTAAATTCATTCCATAATCGACATCGAACTGCTTGACAATATCGCTATTGCGATATAGCTCATCGTTCTTTGCGGGAAATCCCAATGCCTTGAACTTTATGTAGGCTTTCTCACGTGCAACATTCAGCAGTTGTGCGCAAGGCTCCTTTATAAGTTCTTTGTTACGGTCGTATATATCAATATATTCTTGTACGTTGTTCATTGTTTTTGCTTAGTTGCTTTCGTTTTTTATCCAATCGTATCCACGCTCTTCCAGTTCAAGTGCCAATTCCGGCCCTGCAGTTTTTACAATACGTCCATTGTACAAAACGTGAACAATATCGGGCTTAATATAATCGAGCAAACGTTGATAGTGTGTAATTACAAGTGTCGAGGTATCGTCGCGCTTTAATTTGTTTACACCCTCTGCTACTATACGCAAAGCGTCAATGTCTAGTCCCGAATCGGTTTCATCCAAAATGCTTAGAGTCGGTTCGAGCATTGCCATTTGAAATATCTCATTGCGTTTCTTTTCACCTCCGCTGAAGCCTTCATTTACAGAACGGTTTGCCAATTTGCTGTCGAGGTTTACAAGTGAACGTTTCTCGCGCATTAGCTTAAGGAAATCGCCTGCGCTCATAGGCTCTTGCTTCAGATATTCGCGTTTGGCATTTATTGCTGCACGCATAAAGTTTGTCATGCTTACGCCTGCAATCTCAACAGGATATTGAAATGATAGGAATATACCTTCGTGGCTACGGTCTTCGGGTGAAAGTGCAAGAAGGTCTTTTCCTTTATATATAATTTCTCCTTCTGTTACGGTGTAAGCAGGGTGCCCAACAAGGACATTGCTCAGAGTACTTTTTCCGGAACCATTAGGACCCATTATGGCATGTACCTCACCCGGTCTAACAGTCAAATTTATACCTTTTAATATCTCTTTGCCATCTATTGTGGCATGTAAGTTCTTTATTTCTATAAGATTCTCCATAGTCGTAATTTGTTTATCCTACTGAGCCTTCGAGTGAAACACTTAACAATTTTTGTGCCTCTATCGCAAACTCCATAGGTAGTTTGTTTAGTACCTCTTTTGCATATCCGTTTACAATTAGTCCAATAGCCTCTTCGGTACCTATACCACGTTGGTTACAGTAGAAAAGTTGGTCTTCGGATATTTTAGAAGTTGTGGCTTCGTGCTCTATTACAGCACTATTATTGTGTATGTCCATATATGGGAATGTATGAGCACCACATTTGCTACCCAATAGTAGTGAGTCGCATTGGCTGTAATTACGCGCATTATCGGCATTTTTGCTTACACGCACTAAACCACGGTAGGAATTCTGGCTTTTGCCGGCAGAAATACCCTTGCTAATGATTGTGCTACGAGTATTCTTTCCCAAATGAATCATCTTTGTGCCGGTGTCTGCTTGCTGAAAATTATTTGTCAAAGCAACAGAGTAGAACTCTCCTTGTGAATTATCGCCTCGCAGAATACATCCCGGATATTTCCATGTTATTGCAGAACCTGTCTCAACCTGTGTCCAAGATAATTTACTGTTTATGCCTCGGCAATCGCCGCGTTTTGTAACAAAGTTATATACTCCTCCACGTCCTTGTGCATCGCCGGGATACCAGTTCTGTACAGTACTATATTTAACCTCGGCATTGTCCAATACAATTATCTCTACAATTGCGGCATGCAATTGGTTCTCATCGCGCATGGGGGCTGTACATCCTTCTAAGTATGAAACGTAGCTGTTGTCATCTGCTACTATCAATGTGCGTTCAAACTGTCCGGTATTTGCCGCGTTAATGCGAAAATATGTAGATAACTCCATTGGACAGCGTACTCCTTTGGGAATATATACAAATGAACCGTCGCTGAATACGGCACTATTCAGTGCTGCAAAGAAGTTATCGCGATAGTTTACTACTGTACCTAAATATTTACGTACAAGGTCGGGATACTCCTGTATTGCCTCACTCATAGAGCAGAATATAATACCCTTCTCTTTTAACTCCTCTTTAAAAGTGGTTTTAACAGAAACAGAGTCCATTACAGCATCTACAGCTGTGTTTGTTAGTGCCAGACGTTCCTCTAATGGAATACCCAACTTGTCGAAAGCCTTCATCAACTCCGGGTCAATCTCTTTGTTCTGTTTCTCTTTACTCTTTTTTAGAGGGTCGGCATAGTATGATATGCTTTGGTAGTCTATTGGCGGAATATTAAGATGTGGCCATGTAGGCATCTCTTGTGTCAGCCAATATTTGTATGCTTGCATACGGAATTCGAGCATCCACTCCGGCTCATTTTTCTTTTTGGAAATGAGCTTTATGATGTTCTCGTTCAATCCGCTCTCTATAATCTCTGTCTTAATGTTGCTGACAAAGCCATACTCATAGGCCTTGTTTGCAATTTTCTTTAGTATATTGTTATTTCGCTTTTTCATCTATCTCTTCTTTCACCTCTACTAGTAACAATTTTGTGGTATTCTTTAGTTGTTTATATAAATATGACTCGTTTTGTGAGGTGCTTCCGAATATCGGTGTTTTTGGTGCAATTGCACTCACAACCTCCGACAAACCTATTGTAAGCAATAATGCCACAAAACAGCCTAAAAGTGCACCAAGAATCTTATCAATGAACTCCAAATGCACAAATTTTAGTAGTCCCCTCAATATCAAACTTGCTAGTTTGAATATCAGCACAGTTATCACAATGATACCTACGAATGCAAGTACTACGCATATCCAACTGTGCCATTGGGTTTTCTCCTCAATTTGTTGTGCTACCTGAGGATAAAACAATATAGCTTGGAGCAGACCCAATGCAATGCCTGCTCCAAACGAAAGTTGTTTGATAAGTCCTTTGTAGTATCCGGCAGTAAATCCTACCAATAATACTATAATAAGAACAATATCTAAATGGTTCATAATCACGTGTTGATTAAAGCTTTTGTTTAACCTCTATTTCGGTAAATGTTTCAATGATATCACCAACTTTAATATCGTCTTGCGATACAAGGCTTATACCACATTCGTAGTTTGTACCTACCTCCTTAACATCTTCTTTGAAACGTTTAAGCGCAGCAAGGTTACCGGTGTGAATTACAATACCGTCGCGAATGAGGCGTGCACGGTCGGTACGTTTTACCTTACCTTCACGAACCATACATCCTGCAACTGTACCAACTTTGCTAATATGGAATGTTTCACGAACCTCTATAGTTGCGGTAATCTCTTCCTTCATAATAGGAGCAAGCATACCCTCCATAGCGGCTTTAACCTCTTCAATTGCATCGTAAATAATAGAATAGATACGAATATCTACACCATCGTTTTCCGCTGCTTTACGTGCCATGACAGAGGGACGTACTTGGAATCCTACAATAATTGCATCCGATGCAGCTGCAAGGCTCACATCCGACTCCGAAATTTGACCAACAGCTTTGTGTATCACATTTATCTGAATTGTCTCGGTTGATAGTTTTATCAATGAGTCGCTGAGTGCCTCGATTGAGCCATCCACGTCTCCCTTAACAATGATATTAAGCGTCTGGAATGTACCGAGAGCAATACGACGGCCAACCTCGTCGAGGGTAAGCATCTTTTGTGTACGTAATCCTTGTTCGCGTTGCAACTGTTCGCGTTTACCGGTTATTTCACGTGCTTCACGTTCACTCTCAACAACATTGAATGTGTCTCCGGCGGCAGGTGCACCGTTCAAACCAAGTATTAGTGCGGGCTCTGCGGGTCTAACCTCTTTAATTCTCTGGTTACGTTCATTGAAAATAGCTTTTACCTTACCCCACTGAGTTCCGGCAACTACAATATCTCCAATTCTAAGTGTTCCGTTTTGTACTAGAACTGTAGCAACATATCCGCGACCTTTGTCAAGTGTCGATTCTATAACGGAACCGGTTGCTTTACGATCGGGATTTGCTTTCAATTCCAGCATCTCGGCCTCTAAAAGAACTTTCTCCATAAGTTCCTCAACACCTAAACCTTTCTTTGCAGAAACCTCTTGTGATTGATATTTTCCACCCCAGTCCTCTACAAGCATATTCATGTTTGCCAACTCTTCTTTAATGCGGTTGGGGTCGGCCGCAGGTTTATCAACCTTGTTTATAGCAAACACAATAGGTACACCGGCTGCCATAGCATGGTTAATCGCCTCTTTGGTTTGGGGCATCACATTGTCATCGGCAGCAATAATAATGATAGCAATGTCAGTGATTTTTGCACCACGTGCACGCATCGCTGTAAACGCTTCGTGTCCCGGGGTGTCGAGGAAAGTAATATGCTTACCGTTCTCCATTTGAACATTGTATGCACCAATATGCTGTGTAATACCTCCGGCTTCACCTGCAATTACATTCGATTTGCGAATGTAGTCGAGCAGTGATGTCTTACCATGGTCTACGTGTCCCATTACAGTAATGATAGGCGCACGAGGTTGCAAATCTTCTTCGGCATCACTCTCTTCCTCTATCGCATTAGCCACTTCGGCACTGACATATTCTGTAGTGTAACCAAATTCTTCGGCAACAATGTTAATTGTCTCAGCATCGAGGCGTTGGTTTATTGAAACCATAATACCAATGCTCATACAAGTTGCAATAACTTGTGTTACAGAGACATTCATCATGCTTGCAAGCTCGTTTGCAGTAACAAATTCGGTGAGTTTAAGCACCTTACTTTGTTCCATCTCATTTTCAAACTCTTGCTGTTGACGCTCTGCTGCAAGTTCTCGTTTCTCTTTACGATATTTTGCCGATTTGGCTTTACCACGGTTTGTTAAACGGTCGAGAGTCTCTTTTATTTGCTTTGAAACATCCTCGTCGCTAACATCCGATTTGTCGAAACGTTTGTGCTTGTTGTCTCTGTCGCGACGACTACCTTGAGAGGGATTTTCTCCCCCCTTGTTCTTGTTTCTATTGCCCGACCAATCTTGTCTTTCGTTACTGCTCTCTTGGTTAATATCAACTCTTTGATTGCCTATGCGCGCACGTTTCTTTTTCTTCTCGCCATTGTTTTCGCTCTTTGCGTTCTGGTTTTTCTGAGAATTCTCCTTTTGTTGTTTGCGCATTTCATCACGTTGTCTATCCTTTTCCTCACGCTCCTTACGCTTCTCCTCTTTACTCTTTTTCTTAGGGCGTGTTTGTTGGTTAATAGACGAAAGGTCAATCTTGCCAATGATGTTTATATTGGGCTTCACTTCGTCTATTTGTGTAAGAGAGGGTTGAGGTGTGCTCTCTTTTTCAGACACTACCTCTTCAACTATTTCTACCTTTTCGATGATAGGCGCCTCTGTTTGTTTGGGCTCCTCTTTAACAACCTCTTTTACAGGTTCCGTTTTCTCAACTTTCTTATTGTTGATCTCTTTCTCCTGTTTTTTTGCCGGTTTACGGTTTAGAGCATCCAAATCAATTGTGCCCATGATTTTAATCTTAGGCTCTTGCACTTGTTTGGGCTCCTCTTTAACAACCTCTTTTACAGGCTCGGGTTTTGCTATAACTTCAGTTTCTTTTACCTCGGGTAGGGGCTTCTCCTCTACAACAGGCTCTGCAACAGGAACAGTTTCTGCTACTGTACTTCTGGACTTGTCCTTGTTCTGTCGCTCTTTTGTGAACTTGTCCGATTGTAATCGAACGTTTTTGTCGGTACTGAATTCTTCCATTAGAAGGTTGTATCCCTCTTCGGGAACAACTGCATTGGGGTCTTCTTTTATATCAAAGCCTTTCTTTTGCAGAAACTCCACCATGGTATTCAAACCGATGTTTAGTTCTTTTTGTACTTTATTTAATCTTATCTTCATTAACTTGATTACATTTTAAATTAAGAAATAGGAATGTTTTGCTCTAGTGAAAGGCTTATTTTTCATCCTCAAATTCTGCTCTGAGAACATCGAGTAGATGGTCTACAGTATCTTCCTCTAAATCTGCCTTCTCAATGAGTACTTCGCGAGGTGCATTTAGTACGGCTTTTGCAGTGTCTAGACCTATCTTCTTTATTGCTGCAATTATCCACTCGTCTATTTCATCTGCAAACTCATCGAGGTAGATATCATCCTCCTCTGCATTCTCTTCAATTTCGCGATAAACATCAATTGTATATTCTGTGAGCATGCTGGCAAGTTTGATATTCAAACCGTTCTTACCAATTGCAAGTGAAACCTCTTCGGGTTTTAGATACACATCGGCACTCTTTTTCTCTTCGTCGATATAAATTGTGAAAACCTTTGCAGGGCTTAATGCACGTTTAATGAATAGTTCAATATTTGATGTGTAGTTTATAACATCGATATTCTCGTTACGTAATTCACGTACAATACCATGAATACGTGAACCCTTTACTCCTACACATGCTCCAACGGGGTCGATACGATCGTCGTATGTCTCTACAGCAATTTTTGCTCTCTCTCCGGGAATACGTGCAATCTTTTTAATAGTAATAAGACCATCGTTAATTTCGGGAACTTCGAGTTCGAAAAGGCGTTGCAAGAACATTGGAGATGTACGACTCAAAATAATTTTGGGATTATTGTTCTGGTTGTCTACACGTGCAACAACTGCGCGAACATTGTCGCCTTTGCGATAGAAATCCGAAGGTATTTGCTCTGTTTTAGGTAATATAAGTTCATTGCCTTCATCGTCGAGCATAAGAATCTCTTTCTTCCAAATCTGATATACCTCGCCACTTACAATTGTGCCAACTTTTTCAATATATTTGTTGTATAGGCTGTCTTTCTCTAATTCGAGAATCTTTGATGCCAATGTCTGGCGAAGGTTAAGAATTGCACGACGTCCAAACTCTGCGAAATTTACGATTTCGCTCACCTCTTCGCCAACTTCGAATGAGTCGTCAATGAGTTGCGCTTCACTCAAAGATATCTCAAAATTTTCGTCTTTAACATCTTTGTCTTCAACAACAGTACGGCGGCGTTGTATCTCAAAGTCGCCTCGGTCGGGGTTTACAATTACAGAGTAGTTCTCGTCTGTTCCGAACATATTTACCAATACTTTACGGAAACTCTCCTCGAGTACACTAATCATTGTTGTGCGGTCAATATTCTTCGACTCTTTAAATTCTTGAAATGTATCAAGAAGGCTGATTGTTTCTTCTTTCTTTGCCATTTTATTTAAAATTTATAATATATTTCGTATATTTTACCTCGTTGTATGCAAAATGCAAATCCTCTTCAACGAGTTGTGGGCGTTTACTGCCCTCAATTTTTTCTTTCTTTGTTGTAGTGAGGACAAACTCCAGTTCATTGGCACTTTTTAGAATTCCTTTTAGTTTTTTGCCAGCTTTGCTCAATACTTCAACTTCTTTACCTATGTAGTTGATGTACTGCTGAAGAACCTTGAACGGTTGTCCCAATCCTGCAGAACCAACCTCCAGTTCATAATCTTCCGTTTCCCTGCTTAATCCGGCCTCAATATGCCGGCTTAAATCTGCACAATCCTCAATCCATACACCCTCGGCATGGTCTATCTCAACAGTAATTTTGTCATCTTTGCTTACTGTTACATCTACCAGAAAGTACTCTTTGCTTGCAAGCCACTCTTGTGTCAGTTCGATAACTTTTTGTTTGTCAATCATAAATTTGTATAGTTCTAAAAATAGAAGATTAATTTCTTTGAGTGATTATATAAAAAAGAGGGGCTTGTCAGCCCCTCTCAATCCTCAAATACAATGCAAAAATAGTAATAATTAACTCCACTGCCAAATGTTTCTATCTTTTTTATTGTTTTTGTTGATAAATAATCCTAAAGCTCTTGTTTTTTTGCTATCTTCGCAATCAGAAACCTGTTTTTTTGTTTTATTATGCGTAGCAACAAGGGGCGTGATGCTAATATGAGATTTCTTTTTGGAAGTGTCTTCTTCTTTTTTGTAATAATGATTACAATAGTGCTCTTCTGTTATTTCTCTTTTCAAGAGTATTGGAATAAATCAAACAATAGAATTTCAGGCTATCAAATAGCCTTTTCGTCCGACTTTAAAGGACTCTCCTACGATATTTATATGAACGACAGTTTAGTCTATTTGGGAACCCCTGTAAATGTCGATACATTACTGTTTGTTCCACGTCTTGCTAATGAAAACTCTCTGCTTGTTGTTGAGCATGAAACACAATTGGTTACCTCTATTCTTCAGGTGAAAAAGAAAGAGGGTGGCTTAATGCTCTATTTCGACGGTGGAGAAATAAAATTGAAATAGTATGTGTCGTGCTATTGTAGCGCGTTTTTACTGTTTGTTCGTTTTAGGTGAAAGAATCTCTTTGTAACGTTTTGTGGAGTTGAGAATATTGCAACTCTCCTTTATATCGCTGTCGTTACGCAGGTTGTAAACTATTTCTCCTTTTTGACCATAATAACGTCGAATAATTTCGTTAGTAAGCAACTGCTTTACATCCTTGGCAAAGTGGGTTAGGTCGTGCTCCAAATTGTGTTGTAATTTCTTTTCCAAAGAAACAATTTCTTCCTTGGTTATTTCGGCATAACCCTCAAACTCTATCATCTTTTTCAGTTGCGATAGAATCTTGCTACTTTGCATGTCGTAATTGAACCCCGTAGAGATAAGATACTCTTTGAACTTATTATAATCTTCGTCGGTTATTTCATATAATTCGGCAGGTACTATACTATCGTGCTCCAAACTATATTGTGTCGCAAAATCGAAAATTGCCATGTCTTGTAGAAGATAGAATAGTAGTGTGGTAAGTTTTTCTGCTTTTGGCTCTACATCGGGGCGTATACCTCCGCCATCTCTAACCTCACGACCACCTTCGGTATAAAAAACGTTAGTAAGGCTGTCGGGTATACGCTGCACTGTACCATCTTCGTTGCGATGTGAGTAATCGAGTGCTTGTATGCAACGTCCGCTAGGTATGTGATATTTAGAAGTGGTCAGTTTTAAATAACCGTCGTATGGCAAGCTCATAGTGTTTTGTACCAATCCTTTGCCAAAAGTGCGTGAACCAACAACCACGCCTCTGTCAAGATCTTGCAAAGCTCCTGAGACAATCTCTGCCGCAGATGCAGTCTGTCCATCGACCAAAATCACAAGTGGCGATGTCAAATCTATCGGCTCTCGTGTTGTTTTGAAAGTTTCGTTCGATTGTTCTCTTTTGCCTTTTGTCGTTACTATAGTTTTGCCTTTCTGTACAAATAGGTTTACAATGTTTATAGACTCTACAAGTGAACCACCACCATTGCCACGTAGGTCTATGATGAATTTTTTTGCTCCTTGCTCTTTTAGGCTTACAACAGCTCTGCGCATCTCTTTTGAGCAGTTCTCGGTGAAACTCTCCAGCATAATATAACCAATGCTGTCATTCAACATTCCATGATATGTTATAGGGGGTAGGGCAATGTTCTCTCGTTCAAGTTTAACGGTAAAACTCTTTTTTCTTCCCGGACGTTCAATCTCTAGTGTGAGTGTGGAACCCGGTTCTCCTCTAAGCATGTGGCTCACACTGTCTGTGCTCATACCGCGTACATCTACTCCGTTAATCGACAAAAGGGCATCGCCAATTTTTAATCCCGCTTTTGCCGCCGGCAGGTTTTCGTATGGCTCTGCTATTATAGTGGTTTTTTTATCTAAGTGGTAACGTATTACAGAGCCGATACCTGCATATTTCCCTGTAATCATAAGCTTTAGTTCGTCGCTCTCATCTTTTGGGTAATATACAGTGTAGGGGTCTAAACCGGCAAGCATGGCATCTATACCGGTTTTTACAATCTTTTGGGGTTGGATTGTATCTACATAGAACATCTCCAAGTCTTTTATTATCTTGTTGAAGATGCTTAGCTGTTGCGATAGTTGGAAGTTACGTCCTCCGTTGCTGAATGCAAGTATAGAAACAATTCCTATTATTATAATAGGTAATATGAGTATGGTTCTCTTATTTTTCATGATGATATGTTTTTGCGTAATTTTTCGCGAAGATACATTTTTAACTCTTTATACCCTCTGTTTGTACAGTTATTTTATCCAAAAAAGGAGGATTTTTGCCTCATTTGAATATTTTTTTAAGTTTTTACGAAAAAAAAGTCGAAATTGTTTGCATGGTAAAAAATAATGCACTACTTTTGCATCGTCAATCAGAAAGGACAACAAATTCTTCAATAGCTCAGTTGGTTAGAGCACCTGACTGTTAATCAGGGGGTCGTAGGTTCAAGTCCTACTTGAAGAGCAAAAACAGCACTGAATTCAGTGCTGTTTTTTTATACCTTTATTATTTCAATTCGAAAACGACGGTTACTGTTACACCATAATTTATTTTTCCTATAGATATTTGTGGCTCAATTCCTGCTTCATCTACAGCGTTCTCTTCCAATGAAACCATCGCTCTCGACTTGTACAATCTTGGCTCCGGATTATTTTGCGATGTCCATGAATTTATACTTATGGCCTTTCCTATCTCCTGTCCGAGTACTCCGGCATAGGCCCTTGCTTGCACTTGCGCTTTCTTTATAGCCTCCACTCCTAATTCTGTTATTAAAGCTTCGTCGTTTGTGTACTTGGTTCTTGTTAGTTCAATATTAGAAATGTCTACCTCTTCTAAATCATATATCACTTTTTGCATAATAGTGGCATCGTTGAACTTTAACTGATACGTAGCTTCGCTTTTCGGATGAATTTTTGAAGAGAATACTTTGTAACTGACATTGCTGCCCATGTAATTAAGTGAGAGTGCCTCCGGAATATCTATTCTGTTTTGTTTCAAAACTCCAATCATTCTGTTTTGCATCTCTTGAAGTGTCTTTTTCCCTTTGTAATCACTCTCTTTTATGGTTATTGTAACGTATATCTCGTTAGGTGTTACTTGGCGCTCGGCAGTTGCTCGCATCTCTATCTGTGGTGGTGTTTGCGCCTTTGTATTCAAAGAAAAGGCAATCGACATAACAGCAACTGCAAAAAGAGTTTTGATTGTTGTTTTAAAAGTTCTCATAATTCTTCGTTTATAAATTGATAACGTCCCGCAATATAATTAGTTTTTTTGTAAATGGTTGATAACAGAATCTATTTTTGCGAAATTTAACTTTATATATGTAATATATTAGGTTGCTTCTTATCGCTTCTGCACGCTATAAAAACAATTACTCTGATTACTGTGTTTCTTCACTATAAACTTTAAGTAAATAGAGTTATGAGAGAATTTTTAAAAACAGCAATTCTTATTGTGTGTGTTGCGTTGTGTGCGCAATCTGTTAATGCCCAGCGATGGGCGCGTGTAAATGATACCCCTGTAACTGTTTATAGTTTTACAGAAACGGTGAATACAGCTCCCGAGGTCGTGCAAATCTTCTATAATACACAAGGAGAGTATTTCCGCGACCCACGTGCACCACGTTTTGTGCTAACCGACAGGGAAGGTAAGTGGGGTCTTGGAATAGGTGGATATGTGTTGGCAAGAGCCGAATACGACTTCGATGGAATTGTAGATAATATAGATTTCCTACCTTCGGATATACAGCGTGATAAAGGTCCTTCGAGTCAGTATCAGATGGATATTACAACTTCAACTATTTTTATGAAATTGGTAGGTCGTAGTCGTTTGCTAGGCGATTTCTTTGTATATACGGCAGGAGATTGGCGTGGTAGCGGTAAGACATTTCATCTTTTACATGCCTATTTAAGCGCTAAATATATAACATTGGGATATACAACCGGTAGTTTTATGGACCTTGCTGCATATCCTGCAACAGTCGATAATGCCGGTCCTTGTGGAATGACATATTATCGCGCAACACAACTTGCTTTGAAATATTCTTTCGATTGGGGCCTTTCAATGGGATTGGGTATTGAATCTCCCGATATAAATGCAAGCGAGAACGATTATGTTAGTGTTGGTGCTCAACGTTTTCCTAATATTCCAATCTTTGTGAAATATCAGTTCTATAAAGATACTCATGTGCGTGTGGGCGGTATTGTGCGAGACATTTCGTATCGTAATCTTCTGAATAATTCCGAACGACAAAAAGTTGGCTGGGGAGCACAGGCTAGTACATTGGTTACTATTGGCAATTTCCAAATGAGTGGCCAATTTACAATAGGCGAGGGTATTGGCTCTTTAATAAACGATGTTTCTAATATTGGCACCGATATAGTTCCTTCACCCAATGAGCCGGGAAAAATGACAATGCTTCTTACCAATGCTTGGTTTGCAAGTCTGCAATATAATATTGCTCCGGGTGTGTTTGCATCGGCAACTTATAGTCAAAGCAACATAAGCTCTAGCGATAGTTATGGTTCGGCCAATCCAAATAATTATAAACGTGGACAATATCTGGCTGTGAATATGTTTGCTAACTTGAGTCAAAATCTGCAAATTGGAGTTGAGTATCTACATGGTTGGAGAACCGATTTTAATAATGATAAATTTAATGCAAACAGAATAAATATTATGGCAAGATATGATTTCTAAATTTGTCATAAATAAATTTATTCTTAAATATATTAATGAGGCAATCTTCAACTTTTATAAAAAAGAAATTTTGAAGATTGTCTCATTTTTGTATTATTAATATTTGCTATTGAAAATTGTTTTTATATTTTTGCTCTGTTAAAAATAGTGTATACTATACTGAATAGATAATAAACACAGAATATACAAAACTTTTGATTTATGGAAATAGCTTATATGCTAATTATCGGCTTCTTGTTTATATTGGCAATCACCGATTTAACGGTGGGTGTAAGCAACGATGCCGTAAACTTTTTGAGTGCAGCAGTAGGTAGTAGAGCTGCTAAGTTGAAACATGTACTCATTGTAGCTTCAGTCGGTGTATTTATCGGAGCGGCTTTCAGTAGTGGTATGATGGATATTGCACGTCATGGAATCTTCCATCCGGAATTTTTCTATTTTTCCGAAGTAATGTGCATCTTTCTTGCAGTGGTTATTAGCGATGTCTTTTTGCTCGACCTCTTCAATTCACTAGGTCTGCCAACATCTACAACCGTATCTATGGTGTTTGAGTTGTTGGGTGCGGCATGTGTTATTGCTGTAATAAAATCCATCACAGGTAATTTCCCGCCCGAAAGTGCCGATATGGTACGAAACTTTATGGATTTGCTTAATACAGATAAGGCATTGACAATGATAATCTCAATATTCTTGTCTGTAGCTATCGCTTTTGTATTCGGTCTTGTGGTGCAATGGATTTCGCGTCTTATATTTACATTCCATTATCGTCGTAATCTTGCCTCAAAAATAGGTATATTCGGTGGTATCGCTGTTACTTCCATTATATACTTTATGCTTATCAAGGGTTTGAAGGGTAGCACTCTTATCCCAACCGATGTAAAGACATATATCGATGAAAATACAGGTATGCTTATGTTTGCAGCCTTCTGTTTCTTTACAGTGCTAATGCAAATTTTGCATTGGTGCAAGGTTAATGTTCTGAAAATAGTTGTTCTCATAGGTACATTTTCGCTTGCGTTGGCTTTTGCCGGAAACGACTTGGTAAACTTTATTGGTGTAACTCTTGCAGGTTTGTCATCATATCAGGATTTCACAGCCAATGCAATGGGTATAGCTCCCGATGCATTTGTAATGACATCACTTACAGAGTCAGCAAAAACTCCTGTATATTTCTTGGTTGGAGCCGGTGCGGTAATGGTGTTTGCATTGTGTACAAGTGAAAAAGCACGTAAAGTGTTGCAGACATCAATAAATCTCAGCAGTCAGAAAAACGAAGAGAACGATATGTTCGGCTCTTCGCCCATTGCACGTAACATGGTTCGTGTAACAACCAAGTTTGTGGATAGCATTTCGCGTAATACTCCCGAATGTGTTAAGGAGTGGATAAACAAACGTTTCCGTCCATTGGAAGAACGCGAGGATGTCGCTTTTGACCTTATTCGCGCGTCTGTTAATCTTGTGCTTGCAGGTTTGCTCATTGCAGTTGGAACATCTCTTAAACTTCCGTTGTCTACAACTTACGTTACATTCATGGTTGGTATGGGTTCTTCTTTGGCTGACCGTGCATGGGGACGTGAGAGCGCTGTTTACCGTGTAACAGGTGTTGTTTCTGTAGTCGGTGGTTGGTTCATTACAGCCGGTGCGGCCTTCATCTTGGCAGCTTGTGTTGCGGCAATTATGTATTACGGTGGAATGCCTGCAATGTTCATAATGATTGCTTTGGTCGTATATTTGCTTATACATAGCCATATCCGTTACAAGAAAAAAAATCAAAAAGAGCAAGAAGATGTTAGGGCTCAAGTTATAATGTCTTCAGAAGACAAAGACGAGGTTTGGGCGCTGTTAAAAGAGCATACAGCAGAGACACTGACAAGAACATTGACATTCTCGGCCGAAACATATAAAAGCCTTTTCGACTCTTTTGCTAAGGATGAATTACGCCCGTTGCGCTCTTCGCTAATAAAGATTATAGATGAGAAAAACTTTATGAAGAAGATGCGTCGTTTCGAAACCCGAGGCTTACAACGTGTCGATGAGTCTTTGGCTTTTGAACGTAGTACATGGTATCACCTCTGTACAAACAGTTGTCAGCAGATGCTTAATACTTTAACACGTATTGGAGAACCTATTAAGGAACATACAGAGAACAGTTTCAGCCCTCTTTCTAAAGAGTATATTAATGAGTTCACTCCCTTCTCCCGTAACATATACGAAGTGTTGATAGATATAAATAATATCTTGGCAACAGGCGATTATAGCACTGCCAATGCTGTTTCGGAGCGTGCAAAGGATTTGAAACATGCTCTAGCAACTCTCCGAAAAACTCAAACAATTCGTCTTCACAAGAATGTAGGTAGTCTAAGAATGGATTTCGTATATTTGAATCTTATACAAGAGTCGCACGAGTTGCTCAGCGAGGTACGTAACTTGTTACGCGGTAGTAATAAACTATTTGCTAAAGCAGAAATAATAGCAAAACCACAAGAGTAATGAATAAATGCTCTTGGTAGAGCGCAAAAGTTAAAGTACCGATAGTTGCAATTCTAGGTTTCAGAAAACATTTCATTTGCTCTATCGGTGCTTTTTATATAATAAACAACATAAAAAAAGAGAAAGATGAAACATAATAAATTTATTGGAGCACATGTGTCAGCAAGTGGCGGTGTAGAGAATGTGCCACTAAATGCAATGGCTATAGGTGCAAATGCTTTTGCTCTTTTTACAAAGAATCAAAGGCAGTGGGTTGCCTCTCCACTTACAGAAAAAAGTATAACCAAATTTAAGGAGAATTGCGCTAAGGGAGGTTTCGATTCTGCATATATTTTGCCTCACGATAGTTACCTGATAAATCTTGGTAGCCCAAATGAAGAGGGCTTGCAAAAGTCTCAGGCAGCATTTATAGACGAAATGAAACGTTGTGAGCAGTTGGGGTTACAGATGCTTAATTTTCATCCCGGTAGCCATCTTAACAAAATATCCATAGAGGAGTGTCTCGACAAGATTGCTGAAAATATAAATCTGGCTCTATCCATGACATCCGGGGTAACAGCTGTTATAGAAAATACGGCGGGGCAGGGTAGTAATGTAGGAAACAGACTAGAGGAGATACGCTACATCATAGATCGTGTAGACGACAAGGAACGTGTTGGCTACTGCATCGATACATGTCATTTCTATTCAGCCGGATACGATATTGTGAACGATTACGAAGGGGCTTTCTCTCAATTGGATAGTGTTATTGGATTGAACTATCTCAAGGCGATACATTTGAACGATACTAAAAAACCTCTTGGCTCACGTGTGGACAGACACGAAAGTATTGGGCTAGGACTTTTAGGATTGGATTTCTTCCGTCGTTTTATGAAGGATAGCCGTTTTAATAATATACCTATAATATTAGAAACCCCAGATGAAACTAGATGGGCAGATGAAATAGCTCTGTTGCGCAGTTTTGAGTAGTAAAATTCTCGCTATTTACGCGTATAACAGATAGGTCTAAAAAAATATTTTACGAAATTTCTGTTTTTTTTGAGGAAAAGTTTTGTGATTTCAATTTAAAACGTTACCTTTGCACCGTTAAATGAAAGACGACCATATCATTTGACAAAAAAACTTATTGGAAAGGTGGCAGAGTGGTCGATTGCACCGGTCTTGAAAACCGACGTACTGAGAGGTACCGGGGGTTCGAATCCCTCCCTTTCCGCAGATAGAAGAGACGAAAGTCTCTTCTATTTTTATTATGTGGGATGAGAACCCCCGGTCGGGGTTCGTAATCGACGCAGTCGCTTGCCTTAGCAAGAATCCCTCCCTTTCCGCAGATAGAAGAGACGAAAGTCTCTTCTATTTTTATTATGTGGGATGAGAACCCCCGGTTGGGGTTCGTAATCGACGTAGTCGCTTGCCTTAGCAAGAATCCCTCCCTTTCCGCAGATAGAAGAGACGAAAGTCTCTTCTATTTTTATTATGTGGGATGAGAACCTCCCGGTTGGGGTTCGTAATCGACGTAGTCGCTTGCCTTAGCAAGAATCCCTCCCTTTCCTTTTTTCTCTATACTTATTGGTTCTTTCTTATCCTTCTTTGCGGTTTTGATATGATGTTTGTGTAGTACAAAAAAAGGCTATAAGCATTGCTTATAGCCTTTTTTGCACTTAATTATCCTATTTTAGAAGAATAAGTATCTGTTGTCTGTAACCTCGGCTTTTTCGTAGAGGTCGTTAAGCAAAATTGATGAACTACGTTGTCCGAGCATCATAATGTTATTTGCCTCAGCTTGTGCATTGTATGTGTTGTTCTCTTTTGCATTCTTTGCAATAAGTTTTATAACATATACACCGCCTCTTCCTTGGATAGGTGCACTAACCTCGCCAACTTCCATTTTTGCTACAGCTGCGCTGATAACAGCCTCGCTGCTTGATGTTATGTTGATAAATGCGGGTGATGCAAAGTTGATACGTTTTACAACATCTGCCTTTACATTGCTCATCTTTCCAATCTCGTCGAAGTTCTTGCCTTGCATTTCAGCAATAATCTTCTCTGCTTTCTTGTCTTTGAGAGCTTGTGTGTGCAAAGGAACATTCAAAGTTTCCATCTCTACATAACCTTTCTCGTTTACACCGGTGAGGGCTACAACCAAAAGATTGTCATTGTTTCCACACTCATAAAGAGGTGATACATTACCCTCTTTGGCCTCGGAGAATATCCAACGAAGTGCATTGCGTGTTCCTGCAACGTTCGCAATGTTGTGTGCGTATGTAAAGATATTATTTTGCTCCATTACACGGTAGCCAAACTCTTCGGCTTTGCTTTCGAGATCCTCAACGTTTTTGCATGATGCAACGAACTGGCTGAACTTGTTGTATGCCTCGTTGTATGTTTCAGAGCTAAACTGAGTGTTGCGTCTCAAAACCACAGCGTTGTATTTTGTCTCAGGATTTCTCTTCTCTGTTACCATGTAGATAATCTTGTTTGGCAATCCTTCGATAGACATTACTGCATATTGGTTTGTATTGGCATTGAATAGAGTGTTCAAGAACTCAACATCGTTCTCTTGTACACGCATTCCTTCATAGTTTGCAGATGTCAACCACACCTCTTCGCCTTCCTGTCCATATTTCTTTGCGACCTCTTTAAAGTCTGCACCACCTTTGAGTACATCTAACAAACTGTCTGTGAGTGCTTGTGTTGCAGCCTCGTCTTTTGCTGCTACGTACAAAACTTTGTAACGAATAGAGTCGGCAACAGTTTCGCTAGAAAGATATTTAAATACGGTGTATGAATCGTCAGACTGGTTGTAGATAGGGCCAACAACTTGGTTGGGTTTAATTGAGTCGAGGCGTAACTGTACCTCCTCGGGATATGCATCTTTCGCCCATGCCAAAGTTGTATAAGGTACTGTGCTGTAAGAAATACGGGCAAGTGTTGCATAGTCTGCGTTGTCTGCCTTCAAAGAGTCTACGTATTCTGTAAGTTCTTTGTTCAACTCAGCGCGGTCTGCGGGGCTGGGAGTAACCTTGAAACTTACATACTTGATATTGCGGCTCTCTGCAAGTTGTTTGTATTGCTCTTTCTGCTCGTTGTAGAGTTTCTTGATGTCTGAATCCTCTACAGTAACATCGCTGTCTGCAACAGCAGTGTAGGGAACGGCTTTAATCTCTACATCGTAAGTGTTGTTGTTCAAATCGTAGTTGTTCTGTGCAACAACAGGGTTAGAGATAATAGAGTTTACTACTAGTGATTGATATTTCTGAGCAAGAGCGTTGTCCATAATGCTCTTTTCTACAAATAACCAGTAGTCGTAAAGACCCTGATATTGCATTGCGATGTTGGGGTCATCTTTGTATCTGTCGTATTCGCTAAGGAACTGGTTAAGAGCATCTGAATCGAATTTTCTTGTTTGAGGGTTGTAGAAAGGAGTCTGTTGCAAAATAGGGTCTGTTCCCTCTTTGATGATGCTTTCCAACTCGGCGTCTGTAACTTTCAAACCAAGCTTGTCAGCCTCTTTCTTGATGATTTGTGTGCGAACGTATGTGTTCCATACCTCATCTTTTGCTTGAGCCTGCTCCTCTTCGCTAAGATTCTCGTTGTTACGTAGGAGTTTTACGATGTTCATATACTCCTCTACCATTTCTTGGTATTCAATTGCAGAGATTTCCTCTCCGTTTACTGTGCCAACAGACTGTGTTCCCTGATGGGGTTGAAATATTCTCCATGCGTCTCCGGCAATGAAAGCGAACAATGCAAGTCCTACAATGATAATAAGTAGAGGACCTGTGTTACGCAGTTTTTGTAATGTGGCCATAATGTTTTATTTTTTTTATTGTTTTTATTATTTTTCTTGCGACTCAAACATGGCAAAGTTACAAAATTGCTTTTAATTTATTGCTATATTGTAACGAAAAAATGATGCCACGTTGTATGTTGCTGACATTTTTTTCTATTCCAGAACTTTCAACTTAACAAGTTCTATTTTCATACTACGTTGTTTAATTATCTGAAAATGGAATTTGTCTATTGTGATAGTTTCATTCAATTGTGGGAAGCGTCGGTGATATGCCAGAATAAAACCACCCAATGTCTGATATTCATCAGACTCAGGAAGCTCCAAACCAAATTGTTCATTTATTCTTTCCACTTCGAGACGTCCCGACAGCAAATATTCGTCGTTGCTAAGCTGTTTTGCTACGTGGTTGGTGTTGTCGTGCTCGTCTTCAATATCTCCAATAATCTCCTCCAAAAGGTCCTCTAAAGATATAATTCCCGATGTCCCACCAAATTCATCTACTACTACAGCAAGAGATTTCTTTTGTTGCATCAGTGTGCGCATTAGTTTCTGCGCCGATAATGTCTCGGGAACGATAGGCATTTTGCATATCTTCTTTTGCCATTTGTCGCCACTGCGGAACAACTCCGAAGAGTGAATGTAGCCTATAATGTTATCTATGTTCTCTTTGTATACAATAATTTTAGAGTGTCCCGACTCTATGAACATCGATTTTAGTTCCTCTATAGATGTATTTACCTCTACAGCATCAATTTCGGTACGTGGTATGTAACAGTCGCGTACTCTGATATCGGAGAAATCGAGCGCATTCTGGAAAATACGAACATCGTTGTCTATGGCCTCTTCTTCTTCGCGAGCATTCTCTATACTGCTCTGTATCAAATTGTTTAGTTCATTCTTGCTGAATGTGGTGTCTCGTGCTTCCTTACCTATTTTTATATTGAAGATTCGTAAAACAAGGCATGACAGCCATGTTGTGAAACGTGCCAATGGATATAGCAGAATGTATATCGGATACATTAGAACTCCAAAACGTTTTACTGCTCCGTTGGGGTTTATTCTGAAAATTGCTTTTGGAATAAATTCTCCGGTGAAGATTATAATGATGGTAGATATTACTGTCTCCAGAATAAGGTGTATCGATGCACTATCTGTTATGTTCTCCAATGGCGTTGCAAGTATTTTCGCCATTAGCATACCATAAATTACCAAAACAATGTTGTTTCCAACTAAAATGCTCGATACAAAGTTGTTGCTGTTGGAGTAGTATCTGTTTATCACATACGATGTGATAGTTCTGCCATTAAGGTCTATACCCATGAGCAACTTGTTAGATGCAATAAAGGCAATCTCCATGCCCGAAAATAGTGCAGAAAAGAGTATTACTATTATTAAAAATATTATTGTTGTTGTCATTGTTATTATTCCTCTATAGGAAATATACCTTCGGTATTAAGTATTTGCCATTTTGTAAGGTTCTGGTTTGAATTAAAACCGCGACCTTCTGTAATTTGCTCTTGTTGTTCAATTTTAATGTAACTATCGGAGTAGATATATCCACTATCTTGGTCCCAATAGAGCATGTCGGTGTAAAACTTTTCTCCTTTCTGGTTTTCAATGTGCACATTGCCAATGAGTTGCCATAGTTCCGCCTTTGAAAAGAAATATGCTGTGTCGCACGATAAGTTGGCTTCGACTTGCATATTGTTATCATATTTTTCAAGATATACACCTTTCTCAAATGCCCAATAGGGTGGGTTGCGCTTTTCGAACATGAGCCATTCTTCGGCTTCTATCTTGTAGCTTATTCTGCCGGAATCACTAATGAGGGTTGTTACACCATAGGTGCTTATAAGTGATATCGAGTCTGGCGATTCCAGTGGCGCAGTAATATGTTTTTTACTGTCGTTACAGGAAAAAAGAAAAAATAGTACAACAATTGCCAAACCGGCAATTGTTGTACTTGTATTGTTGATTGTTTTTTTATCTGATTGTGGTTGTCTCATTTATCCAGCCGCCAATGGTTATTTTTGTTCCATTTGTAAGGCCTCTCATAAAGAGGTCTTCTTTAGAAGGTGTACATGCAGAGTATGATGCTATAAGTTTGTTCGCCTCTTTCTGTACTGTTGGGTCTATTGCTTTAGCACGTTGCAACTTGTCGATTGCAGCAAAATATACGCAACCATTCTTTACGTTGTCGTCGCTCCAGTTGGGAACTGCTGCATAGCATTGTGCAATAAGGATGTAAGGATCACCAAACTTAGAGTTTAATGAAATTGCACGTTGAGCGTATGTGCGAGCCTTTGCATACTGTTTCTGACTAAAGTATACTTGCCCAACCTTGTAGCATAATTCAGCTTTGTTAGTTACACTGGCTTCAAGTTCAATTGCTTGGTCAAAAAGTTCGAGTGCTTTTTCAATGTCGCCTCTTTTGAAGTAACGGAAACCGCAACCCATCGCAGCTTTTGCTGTAGGCTCAATTGCCAAAGCGTATTCCGATGCTGTGAGGTATGCATCTTGGTCTGTACACTTCAACATGCTCATGACAGCAATAACCTTGTTCAAATAATCGATATCATCTTTGTGTGCTTCGATGTTGTTTGCGTAAATATTATTCAAATCCTCGCAAGATGCAGCACCACTGTTGATGAAATATGCATCGATGTTGCTACGAGAAATACGTGCTTGGTCAATTTGCTTTCCAACTTGCTGTGCTTTAATGCTGTCGTTGGGGTCTTGCAACTCCTGATATTTCTTGTTGTAACTCTCAATATTAGCATTGTATTTGTCGAGAACCTCTACAATGTAAACCGATGCGTCAAGGTAGTCCTGAATAATCTGCTCGCCATGCTGTTGTGGATTTTTCTTGTACTGCATTGCCGAATATTTCATGAACTGCTGAGTTACATAGTACTCCGACATACCTTTCTCCAATGATACCGATTTTGAGAGCATGTTATATGCTGAATCTGCGTCGGCATTAGGTACGTACTTAATGTAGTCCATAACCTTTTTACCCAAGATGTTTCCCAAAGACAGCTTGCTCTTTGTCAATCCTTGCAACTTGTCAAGGTACTTCATTTGTTGGTCATAAACGCTCATAAGTTCGTTTATATACTCGCTCTTTTTCTGCTCATCTGTTGCTTTTGCAATGAGGTTCTTTAAAAGAGTAGGACCATGATAGTAGAGGTTTACACTTGCTAAAGGATAGTTGGTAAATACCTCTTTCCAATAGGGATAAGCAATATCGTATGATTTGTTTTTGAGGTTTACAGTGTAGTTACTGATGTTATTAATACAGTTAATGCTGTCTTCTTCTGTCAAACCATAGCGTTTGTCGTTTACGATACCATGTTGAGCAAATGCGCACAACGATACGAATGCAAATAGTGTTAAAATACTTCTTTTCATGATATTAGATTATTTTGTTTTATTTTACCTTTATCTTGTTGAACCAATTTTCGTTAAATGTTATTCCTATGTTTATTCTTAAGTAGTTTTCTTCAATCATACCTGCACTTTTGGGCTCCATGTGTATATACTGTCCCGAAATGTGTACCATTGAACGTGTGTTGTAATTGTTTCTAATAGGAATGGAGAAACCTAAACTTGCTCCGTACTCTTCACAACCACTTTTGCCATTTACATTTGTGTATGGTTGAGCGTAGTAGAGTCCTGCACGATAGTTCATCATCTTCAATATGTTGCGTGAAATCTTGTTTGGAGAGTATTCGGCTCCAACAGAAATCTTGCTGCGGTTTTCTCCTTTGTTGTCTCCAAAGAAGTCGGAAGAACCCCAACCTTGGAATGTGTAGTCGGCGCCAAATCGCCAGTGAGTTCCATAATTATATATAACTCCAAAACCAATAGTGTGTGGAATCTTAAATCCGTCTTTTATTTTTATAGTATCACTGCTTTCTGTCTCTATTGTTCCATTAGTCAGTGTATGTCCTATTATCTGCGCATCTGCATTCAGGTTGTGTCCCAGAGAGTATACAGCTCCTATCGTCATAGAGTGCTTGTCATTAAATCTAGGACTGTATTGAATACCAAAGTCGAGCTTGTAATTCGAAACATCGATTTTGTAGTAACGTGCTCTGCTACGTGCATTGGCATCATTGCTTATTGTACTGCTTATTGTATGAGAAATATCTCCGTATAAATACGATGCTGTTATACCTAATGAGAAATCTTTTATTGGACTCCAGCCAATTGCAACATAGGGTTGGTACAACCCTCCTGTTCCATTGTAGTTGTTAATGCTGTTGCTGTTGTCGTCTACTTTACTTGTGTTGCTGAATGAGTATCCAACATTGGAGTAGGGCATGAAACCTAAACTCAAACCTAATCCTTTACGAATACGGAACTCCATTGCCAAGTAATCGAAACTTGCATTATGTGCATTTATCTTTTTCCCGTTCTCTTTGAAATTTACGTTCTGCAATGAGAAACCGGCTTCAAAAAGCATGGTCAAAGAGTCTATCTCGGAGATTGATGCCGGGTTCAAAAGATTAATATAACCATTGCTGCGCAGAGCATAGCCTAGTCCACCCATCTGACGGTTAATCCCTAGGTTTTGGTCCGATAAAATACCTAAACCGTAACGTGAGTAGGGCGAATTGATACCATTATCGGCAAATGCGCCGATGACGATAACAAAGAATGTGAGAATTGTGAGTAGTCTCTTGCTATATGCCATGTTCTGTTAAAATTCTATTAAGTCCTTTTGCAACAAGTAATTTATCGGCAAAGATGCGATTTTTTATGTTATTAATCAATGTTTTTTCGTCTCCTCCCGTTAAAAAAACCAAAAGATTGGGATATTTTCCACGCATTTCGTTAATGTAACCATCTATCTCGTGGCAAATACCTTGTATAACCCCACTACGTATTGCAGTTTCTGTGTTATAACCAAGTGATGGGGCGTCTCCCTCTTTTTTTATTAACGGCAGTTTGTCTGTATAATTATGCAATGCAGTGAGTCGCATTTTTACCCCGGGAGAAATGTTCCCGCCAAGGAAACAACCTTCTGCATTTATAAAATCTATGGTAATTGCACTTCCTGCGTCAATCACCAAAATATCGTGGCCGGGTGCTTCGCTTTGTGCACCTATAACCGCGGCCAAACGATCGCTTCCCAATGTCTCGGGTGTACGATAGTTTATGCTTATAGGCATTTTTGTGCCACTTGAGAACCAAATAACACTGTTGCAAATACTTTCTATTTGGCTTTTATCCTCATTGGAAAGTTCTACAACCGATGAAACAATTACTCCTTCTATTTCAAATTGTTTTGCATATTCATCAATGAAATTGAGAGAACAGCCTTCTCGTCTTCCTTTGAGAATAAGGTCTTTACCTTGAAAAAAGAAGAATTTTGTACTATTGTTTCCTATGTCAATTACAAGGTTCAAAGTTGTGCTCTGTAAAATTTTCGCAAAGATAGCGTATTTTTCTCATAAATAGATGATAAAATGGTGCTTTTATTACTCTAATATTTATTTTATAATTCCATTTACTCAATGTGTTAAATATTATTTGCCTTGTTGTGGCTATTTGACTATCTTTGCAAATTCTATATATAATATCCTTTGCTTTGAAGATATAATAAATCGCAATAATATAATAATCATGAAAAGGCTGCTATTGCCTATTTTTATTTGTTTGTCGCTCTTCTCTGCAACAGCCTCTAATAGGCTAGAAGTGAGTGTATTAACCTGCTCGCCGGGGGAGCAGGTCTATGAATTGTTTGGACATACAGCACTGAGAGTCTCAAATAAGCAGACAGGAATGGATGTGGTGTTTAACTATGGTTTGTTCAGCTTCGATGAGCCAAATTTTATTTGGCGATTTGTATTGGGCGAAACAGACTATTTGCTTGGAGCCACAGCCTATCAATATTTTATCTCGGAATATGCCATGAGAGGCTCAGGAGTAACTGAGCAGGTGCTTAATATGGATTCTTTGCAGGCTCAACAACTGTTTGATAATTTGAGAATTAACAGCCTTCTCGAAAATCGTAAGTATCGATATAACTTTTTATTTAATAATTGCACAACTAAAGCAAGAGATAAAATCTTTGATGTATTTTGTACAGATAGCAATGGAGATACATCCCGAAACATTGTCTATCCCGTAGCATCGGTTGGCGATACTTTGAGTTTCAGGGATATTATTCACAGTTTTACAATAGGCTATCCATGGTATCGTTTTGGAATGGATTTGCTTCTTGGTGCTCCTGCCGATGAAATAGCTCAACGAGATGGCGCTCAATTTGCTCCAATAATATTTAAAGAGGAATTGTCCGGTGCCATGGTAGAAAGCCCTTTGAATAGCAATGTACCGCTGGTAAAAGAGCAACATGAATTGCTTGTTCCCGAACAGAAAACGATAGAAATCAATAATCTTACTCCTTTTAATGTATCACTTCTATTACTGCTTTTTACATTAATAGTTATGCTGTGCGAAAAAAGGTCGAAGAAAAGTTATTGGTTGTGGGATTTGTTGCTTTTTGGAGTTCAAGGTGTGGCAGGCTCCATCCTCACATTTATGGTTCTCTTTTCGCAACATCCGGCTGTTGATGTCAATTGGTTGCTTATATGGCTTAATCCTTTGCCAATCTTTTTGGTCATTATATATATTTATAGACTAAAGAAGGGAGTGAGCAAAAATGTTCTGTGGGTTGAGGTTACTATGATAATACTCTTCCTGCTCCTATCTCCGTTTTTGCCACAATATTTCCCTGCGCCATTGTATCCTTGTGCAATAGCCTTGTTAGCTCGTTCATTGTTTAATATCTATAAAGAAAAAATATGCGCTTTAAGTTAATTTCTCTCATGTTGTTATTTTGTTTGTCTTTGGTGGCTAAAGAGAACAGTGAAGAGCAAAAAATAAAATTGGTTCTTTCTATTAATGTAGACCAGTTACGAACCGACTTTCTTTATGAATTCGAAGATCTCTACTCCGATAATGGTTTTAAACGTCTGTTGTCGGGTGGACGTCTCTATTCGAATGCCTATTACGCTTTTGAACACATCGATAGGGCATCGGCTACTGCTACTCTAATGACAGGAACAAACCCCTATGTAAATGGTATTGTCAGCGGAACTTGGCTCGACCGTACATCGTTGCGTCTAATAGGGTGCACCGATGATAGCAAGCAGAAAGGGCTATACACTAATGATGCAGTCTCTCCAATAAAATTAAAAGCAATTACATTAACCGATGAATTGAAAATTGCAACTCGTGGCAAAGCGCAGGTCTGTGCTATCGCTCCCGATTGTGATGTTGCAGTAATGGCCGGTGGACACACCCCCGATGTCGTGCTATGGAAAAACGACGACACCGGTTATTGGTGCAGTTCGTCCTATTATGGTGCTTTCCCCTCTTGGGCTGCCAATATGAACAAAAAGTTAGTAGGGCGCAGTAGTGAGTGGAAACCATTCTTTCCCACTGAAATCTATGAGAATTATGGAGACGATGCTCCCAAAGCATTTAACTATTCATTCAATGGCAAGAACGATATTCGTCTTTACAAAACCAGCGCTTGTATAAACGAGGAGGTAAACGAAATGGCTGTTGCTTGTTTGCGCAGTGGTGATATGGGGCTCGATAACATAACCGATTTCCTATCTATTACCTATTATGCCGGCAATTACGACATGCAACCAATGGAGAATCGTCCAATTGAGGTGCAGGATATGTATACACGTCTCGATGGCTGTATTGCAAAACTGCTCGAGGAGATAGACCGTAGAATAGGCTTGCAAAATGTGCTAATAACTTTGACATCAACAGGCTATGTTGTGGAGGGTGATGATGACAACAATCTCTATCGTTTGCCGTCGGGCTATGTACATATTGACCGTGTTGCGGCTTTGTTGAATGTCTATCTGAGTGCTGTGTTTGGAAAAGCGCAATATGTAGATGGCTATCACAATGAGCAACTATACATGAATCGTCGCCTGATAGAGACAATGAATCTCGATAAACTCGATGTTATTTCTCATGCTGTAGAGTTTCTAAAGTCTATGGAGGGCATTGAAGATGTGTTTACAATATACCGTTTAGGTGGTTTGCTTAGTCCCGAGTTACAGTATGTCAAGAATGGATATAATGCGAACTGTTCGGGTGATATATGGCTGCGTCTTATGCCGGGGTGGAAAATGGCAAAAGATGCCGCATCTGCATCTAATTTGGTACGTCGTAGTTCGGTATTCTTCCCTATGGTAGTTTGGGGTGGCGGAGTAGAGTCTGAAGTTATAGAGGATATGACTCCGGCAAATCTTCTTGTATCCGATTTGGCACGCATATTGCGCATACGTCGTCCGAATGATAATTGCCTTAGAATGTTCAAATAATAGCATTTTATAATACTAAAATAGCCGAGAAATTTCTCGGCTATTTTAGTATTATAATGTCTCTTTTTAATAAGACTTTTCAATATCCCAAACAAAGGCACGTAAACCAAGTTGTGGGGTCGCTTCATCTATTCTTTTAATCTCTTTCAATATATTATCAACTTTCTGGTCATCTACAATAGTGATAATTGAACCACACATCGAGGGCCATGCATGTGAACCGTAGTGGGGGTCTCCTGTTTTGCTTCCACGTCCTTGCATTTGGTCAAAGAAAGAAAAACCTCGACAGTTGTTATGCTCTAACATTGTGATTATCTCCTCTTTGTGTGATATGTCGAATGTAATGAATATACTTTTCATGTTTTTCTGTTTTATACTTTGTATATAGGCCGATAAAGGCCTATATACAAAAGTGATTTATCGTTTAACATTAACATCTTTTCCTTTTAGTTGCTCCTCGTGTTTGTGCTCGC
This sequence comes from Bacteroidaceae bacterium, assembly GCA_017522785.1. Lineage (GTDB taxonomy): Bacteria > Bacteroidota > Bacteroidia > Bacteroidales > Bacteroidaceae > HGM04593. The sequence continues at coordinate 70,291 of JAFWYF010000007.1, forward strand.
TCCAATATGCAGCAAGCTCACGCTGTTTCTTAAGGTTCTTACGACGTATCTTAATTCCGTTACCTGCAAATACACAGTACATTGCAGGAACATATATAAGAGTCATTAAAGTAGATATTGTAAGACCACCGATGACAGCTACACCCAAAGGTCTCCACATTTCGGCACCGACACCTTGGCTTATAGCCATTGGAATCATACCCAAAATTGTGGTTAGTGTTGTCATGAGCACAGGGCGTAGACGGCTTTTTCCTGCACCTATACAAGATTGAATAATACCCAATCCGCGTTCACGCAACAGCATAATGTAGTCGATGAGCACAATACCATTCTTCACAACCATACCAATAAGCATAATACCACCCAGCATTGACATGATGTTGAGGTTTTCTCCTGTTATAAATAGTGCCAATAGCACACCACTCACAGCAAAGACCACCGAGAACATCAAAATGAATGGATATGTCAGAGACTCAAACTGTGATGCCATAACAATGAATACAAGCACAAGAATTATACCACCTAATTGTCCTAAGTCTCTGTTTGAATCCTGCTGGTCTTCGTATGAACCGGCTACTTGTACCGATATACCCAATGGTATATCCATGTTATCTATTGCTGCTTCGCCATATTCAACACCATCGCTGAGCACTGCACCAGCAGCCAATACACCATCAACGGTAACAATACGTTCACGGTCTTTGCGCTCGATAGTCGGTGGGGTATCATCCTGAACAACCTTACCCAACTCTTTTATACGTACCGATTTGCCCGATGGGGTGTATATGAGAATGTTCTCAATATCTTCAATTGATTGACGTGATGTGGGTTCATAGCGTACCTTTACATCGTATTCATCTCCATCTTCACGATAGTATGTTGCCAATGCTCCATTGTAGCGGTTACGCATGTATGTTGCAGCTGTACTCAGGTTTAATCCATGCATTGCCAATTTTTCGCGGTCAAACTCAACCTGATACTCAGGTTGATAATCGCTTCGGCTTATTGTAACCTGTGTAAACATGCTGTTCTCACGAAGCTTACTAGCCAATTCTTGTGCAATTCTATCGGTCTCTGCAAAGTCGTAGCCGTAAATCTCAAATGTTGCACTGCTTTGACCACCCATTCCGCCACCTTGTCCCGAGGTTATGTTGCTTCGGGCAATTTCTGGGAATCTTTTCACATCGGCACGCATCTGGTCGCAAATCATGTCGAGACTCAAATCGCGTTGGTCCGAAGGAACGAAACTCATGTTGAAACTAATGATGTGTGAACCATTATCTCGCAACGATGCAAAAGTGTTGTTCTCGTCTGCTTGTCCTACTGTGAAGTTACATGCTCTCATGTCGTCGCCGTAACGCTCTTTCCAAATATTTGTCAGTTGCAAAGCAACATCCTGAGTGCGCTCAACACGTGTTCCTACAGGTAATTCAATTGTTGCACTTGCACGTGCGCTGTCGTTTGCAGGGAAGAACTCACTCTTAATACCCTTTGCACATAGCAATGAAATTAAGAAAAGACTAAAGCACGCTATTAGTACTATCCAACGGTGGCGAACAGCATAGTTAATCAATTTTGCATATCCGTTATCAATTGAGTCGAGTCCTTTTTGTATGGGTGTGTATATCTTTATGAACAACTTGCTCTGCTTTTTCTGCAATTTAAGCATTTTTGCGCACATCATAGGTGTAAGTGTAAGTGATGCTACCAATGAGATGAGCATGATAATACACATCATCCAACCCAACTGCTTAAATAGTACACCCGACATACCTGTTACCATTGTCAATGGGAAGAATACAGCAAACATTGTTAATGTCGATGCCATAACCGAAGTACCAACCTCGTTTGTTCCATGTACAGCAGCGTTGTATGGGCTAGAACCACGCTCAATGTGAGTGGTGATATTCTCGAGAACCACAATGGCATCATCCACAACAGAACCAATAGCAATACTTAGACATGATAACGAAATCATGTTAATAGAACCACCTGTTGCAAACAGATAAATGAACGATGCGATAAGTGAGAATGGAATGGTTATGGCAACAATTACAGTCGCTCTCCAACGTCCCAAGAAGAGGAATACCACAAGTACTACAAAGATAAGAGCATCGCGTATTGTCTCTGTCAAAGTATTTACAGTTTGTACAATGTTTTCTGATGTATCTACAATAATATCCATCTTTACATCCGATGGTAGACGCTTTTGTAAAGTGGGCAACTCCTCGCGAATAGCATTTGCAATTGCAACCGAGTTTCCACCGGTCTGTTTCTGAACAATGATAAGTGCTCCTTGCTGACCATCGGTGAATGTACGCTGTGAGCGCTCCTGTACATTGTCTACAATGCGTGCTACATCTCTCAAATAGACATTGGCTCCGTTTCTGCTGCCTACAACAAGGTTCAGCATCTCTTGTGGGGTATCAAACTCTCCTTCGACACGCAAAGAGTATGTGTTGCTACCAATGTCGAATGTACCACCGGGAATGTTACGGTTTTCGGCTCCAATTATACCACTTACTGTTTCAATAGATATGCCGTATGCCTCCATCTTCACAGGGTCCATGTAGATATTAATCTCACGTTCGGGAGCACCGGAGATAGACACTGTACCAACACCCTCAATACGTGCAAGAGGGTTTACAATGTTATCGTCAAGAATTTTGTATAATGCAGCCTGACTCTCTTCTGCTTTCACCGAAATCATCATAATAGGAATCATGTCGGTAGAGAACTTAAAGATGATTGGAGTATTTGCATCATCGGGTAATGCCGATGCTACCATATCCAATTTGTCGCGTACATCATTTGTAAGGTCGTCAATGTCATAACCAAACTCAAATTCAAGAGTAATGACAGAAACGTTCTCACGTGAATTAGATGTGATGTGTTTAAGATGCTCTGTTGAGTTAAGTGTGTTCTCCAAAGGACGTGTTACGTTGTTCTCAATATCTTCGGCACTTGCTCCGTTGTAATATGTAAATACCATAATGGTATTTGTTTCAATATCCGGAAGAAGGTCGATAGGTAGTTTTGATAGTGAGAATAGACCGAATAGTGCAATCGCCATAAAGCATAGCGATGTCATAATCGGTTTTTTCACTGAACTTTCATATATACTCATATTGCTGATATTTTATTTGTGTTATTCAATTACTTCAACTTCTCTTCCGTTAGCAAGTGCGTTCTGACCTGCTATAACAACTTTTGCTCCAGAGTTGATACCGGATATAATCTCATATTTGTCGCCAATGCGTTTGCCAAGTTGAATTTTGTCGTAGCTTACCTTGCCATTTTCGTATGTATATACATAGAAATCGCCACTGCCGGCTTGTTTAATAACTGCCACATCGGGAACAACTACGCGTTGTGCGTTACCAAAGTTAATGGTTGCATGTCCGAACATTCCGGGACGAACCTTGCTATTGTTGTTTGCAAGTGTAATCTCAACGGGGAATGTGTGAGTTGCAGCATCGATTGTAGGATAAACAATACTAACCTTTCCTGTGAAAACCTCATCGCCAAATGTGTCAAAGGTCAGTTCAACGTCATCGCCTTTCTTTACCTTAGTGTAGTTAATCTCGCTCACATTTACCTTCATCTTAACAGGAGTAATCTGCTCAACAACCAAAATAGGTTGGCCACCATACATGTCGCCATTGTCGTAGTTACGTGCCGAAATTACACCGTTGATGGGGCTTACAAGTACAGTGTTCTCTAGACGATTCTTAAGTGCTTTTTCATTTACTTCCAAAGCGGTCTTTGCATTGTCAAACTCTGCTTTTGAGGCACCACCAACTTTGAATAGTTCTGCAACTCGGTTAAACTCAACACGTTGGTTCTCAACCTGAAGACGCAATTGCTCCAAGTTGCTGGCATCGAGCTCTACCAATTTTTGTCCTTTTACAACATTATCGCCAACCTCTACCAAAATGTTATCTATACGAAGAGGTGCATTAGGGATGATGTTGTTCTTTACATCAGCCTCCACTATTGTCGCAAAACGCTCTGTTTGTGCCACATCCTGAGAAGTTACCTCTGCAATCTTAACCGAAGGCTTCTCTGCTACTGGAGCGGTTGTTACTGTTGTTGTCTCGGGATTGCTACCGCATGAGCAAATAGCTGCTACGGCTGCCATTGTAAATAATTTAAGATGCTTTTTCATGGTATATTATATTTTTATTCTTTTCCTAGTACTGTTTGCAAGTCTGATTTTGCTACAAGATATTCGTAGATAGAGTTGTTGTATGTTAGTTGTGTGTTTGTTAGAGATACTTGTGAGTTGTTCAACTCCAAGATTGTTCCCTTACCAACTTCGTAGCGCTTCTGGCTAATCTGTAATCCCTTTTGTGCCAATTCAACAGCTTTCTTGTTCGACTCCAATTGCTCCGCACTTGCTGTCATATTGTCTAAGTAGCTTTGTGCCTGCATGCGCAACATTCTCTCTGTGTTCAAACGATTCTCGGCAAGTTGCCATTGTTGTATCTTATTGCTCTTGAGCTTTGTAAAGTTGCTTGCTTTGAACAAAGGTATGCTCAATGAGAGTGTTAGAGACGACGCATTGCTCCAGTTGTAATTGTTAATTTCCCAATTGGTGTTTGACATAGATTGATACTGATAGCTACCAACTAGCGCAAGAGTTGGGTGGAAACTGCTTTTCAAAATCTTTCGTGTCTGGTTCAGCAACTCGCCACTAAGGTCTATCTGACGCAATGTACTGTTGTTGTCGAAAGAGAGTTGCTCGGCTGTCTCTGTAGCCTTTAGCATCTCACCTTCGTAGTTTGTCAGTTTGTCGTCTATCACAATGTTTATATCGGCTGTAATGCCCATAAGAACTTTTAACTGTAGTTTTGCAAGTTCAACGGCATTCTCTCCACTTACAACATTTGGCCATGCGCTACGCACCTGCACCTCTGAACTAATCTTGTCATATTCGCTGACACTTCCCTGCTCAAATTTAGCTTTAACAATGTCGTAGTTTATTTCTGCCTGTTTGTAGTTGTCCATTAGCACCTTGTATGAGTCTTGTGCTAACATCAATTGGAAAAAGGCTTTTGTAACCTGATTAACCATCTCTATTTTAGATGCACGACTCTTTTCTACTGCAAGTTCTATGTCTTTTTTTGTCATAGTTATTGTGCGGTATGCAGCAGGTGCATAGAGTGGCAGTGATACATTTATTGCACCATTCCATGTGTTTGAATCGTCCATACCCATTTTGAAACTACCCATGCTGGTCTTAATTTCGGCAACTTTAATATTGTAGGTTACCGTTCCGTCCAATGTAATAGAGGGCAAAAGATTTTGCCATGCCTCTTTTTTGGAAACCTCTTTCAGTTGAATCTCCTGTTCTGCAACTTTAATAGTAGGGTTCTCGCTTAGCGCCAGTTCAATAGCCTTGTCGAGTGTAAGATGCATTGTAGGAGTTGTTGTCTCCTGTGCATATGTGAGCATGGAAACTGCTAACATAGCAAGCACTGTCTTTAATCGCATTCTAATGTTCATAATATTATTATTTGTTGTTTTTATTATCTTGTATAAATCTTTCAATAATTACTTGTCCCTTTTCTGTACATATTCCTCTGAGATAAAAAAGAATAAAAGATTGTCCAAGCTCTTTGGCTGTGTAATTTGGAAACTCGTTTGTTGTGGAAAGCAGTTCTATATCTCTTTGTATTATATAGTGAAGAACATCAAATTTTACATCTTCTCTAATAAGCCCCTCTTTTACAGCTTGTTTTATCCATGCTTTAAATATTCTTCCATGAAGCACCTCTTTCTGTTTCTTGCTGTTAATTACTTCGGGGTATTTGTTCAGCTCAATAAAAAACTTTTTGTTGATTTTGCTCAACATCTCAAAATAGATGTTGTATAGGAAAAGTATTTTATCGAGAGTGCTATGTTCTGCCACTCTAAGATATGGACGTGATATTTTACTGATATATTCGTGAGTTGCCTTTAAACAGTTGAACAGCAACTCCTTTTTGTCTTCGAAATTTTCGTAGATGGTTCGCTTCGATATGCCCAACTCTTTGGCAATATCGTCCATCTTCACCTCCTTGATGCCAACTGAAAGAAACTTGCTTGTCGCATGTTGTATTATGCGACTTCGTACATCTTCTTTAATAGCAGTCTCATTACAGTTCTTCATATTGTCGGTCTCTTAGTAATTCGTCTGCAAAATTACTAAGAAAACTTTTTATCGCAAAATAGTTTTCTATGTAAAATACTTAATATGAGTTAATATTAATATTTTTTAATTATACGCACAAATAAGGTAGGATTTTTGGTCCTACCTTATCTATATTATATTAATATTCCAAAAGATGTTCTAGAAATTCGTCCAGTTCCTTGTCTAGGTCTTTCAGTAATCCGTCGTTTATAATAAATGTTTCACCATCTATATATAATAGGTCAACGATGGTCTCTTTGTCTTCATCTACCAGCAAGCATGAATAGGGTTTAACAATATTCATGTTGTCTAGTATTCCTTCCTTTTCTATTTCGGTGAGAATGGTGCGAATGTCTTCTTCGAATATATCGTTGCAATCATCGTGGTTTAGATTTTCCCATTCAGGTATGTGTACACGTGATAGTTCGTTGTCGTCATCGTCATAAATAACAAGGTTCCCGGTTTCATTATTCACCTGAAAATGAAAATCGGTTACTCTGCTTTCGGTTTCTGTTATGAAACGTTTTGTCATTTCAATAATGGCATTACGCAGTTCTGCTTGTGATTTTGTGTTTATTGACATATCGGCAACGTTTTAAGTGTTACAATTCGCTTTATTCTCTCTTTCTATTATGCGTTTTTACCGTGGCAGTTTTTGTATTTCTTACCGCTACCACAAGGACATGGGTCGTTACGCCCAACTGTCTTTTCTACGCGAATAGGCTCACGACGCACGTTGCGTGTGTCGTTTTGCGCGGCAGCTTGTTGGTTCGCATCATTCAAATCAACTTTTGTCTCATTATAACGTGGTGCTTGACGCTTCTGCTCGGGAGCTGGCGCTACATTTACATTGGTAGGCTCTTGAACCGGTATCTGGCCACGCATCAAAATAGATACGGTTTGGTCGTTAATTTTGTTTACCATCTTGTCGAAGAGGGTTACCGACTCCAATTTAAAGATAAGTAGCGGGTCTTTCTGCTCGTAGCTTGCATTTTGAACTGAATGTTTCAATTCATCCAAGTCGCGCAGGTTTTCTTTCCAAGCATTGTCAATGGTGTGCAAAAGTATTGCTTTCTCAAAGCATTTTATTACCTCTTTGCACTTGCTGTTGTAGGATAGTTTTACGTTTGCAGGTATTTGATATACATGACGACCATCGGTAATGGGCACATATATCGACTTCTCCTTCATTGCTTCGTTGTTCTTGTATACATACTCAAAATAGGGGTATGCTATTTGAGCCATACGCTCGTTTTTGCGTTTGAAGTTCTCCATTGCAACCTCGAAGCACTTCTCGGCTCTCTCTTCGGGGTCTAATTTGTCATACGCTTCTTTGCTTTCAAAAGGCAACTCAATGGCTAATACGCGCAGGAATTCCAATTTTGCATCTTCAAAAGGACAACGCTCAACGATATTGTAACAACGGTCCCAAATCATGTTTACAATATCCATGCCTATACGTTCTCCAATGAGTGCATGACGACGTTTTGTGTAAATGACAGTTCGTTGCTTGTTCATTACATCGTCGTATTCGAGTAGGCGTTTACGTATACCAAAGTTGTTCTCTTCGACCTTCTTTTGAGCACGCTCAATAGACTTAGATATCATAGGATGCTCAATCATGTCGCCATCTTGGAAACCGACGTATTTGTTGTCGAGAATCTTTGCAATTCTTTCGGAACCGAACAGGCGCATGAGGTTGTCTTCGAGTGATACAAAGAATACCGATGAACCGGGGTCTCCCTGACGACCTGCACGACCTCTTAACTGTCTGTCTACACGACGAGATTCATGGCGCTCTGTACCAATAATTGCAAGACCACCTGCTGCTTTCACTTCATCGCTTAACTTAATGTCGGTACCACGACCAGCCATGTTGGTTGCTATGGTAACAGTTCCCGATAAACCGGCTTTTGCTACAATGTCGGCCTCTTTTTGGTGTAATTTGGCATTCAATACATTGTGCTGTATCTTGCGCATAGTAAGCATACGGCTCAGCATCTCCGAAATTTCAACAGATGTTGTACCAACAAGCACAGGACGTCCTTGTTGTACAAGGCTCTCAATCTCTTCTATGACCGCTTTGTACTTTTCGCGTTTAGTTTTATATATGCGGTCGTTCATGTCGTTGCGGGCAATGGGACGGTTTGTAGGAATAACCACAACATCCAACTTGTATATATCCCAAAACTCTCCTGCTTCTGTTTCGGCTGTACCGGTCATACCCGAGAGTTTGTGGTACATACGGAAATAGTTCTGCAATGTAATTGTAGCAAAGGTTTGTGATGCTGCTTCAACTTTTACACGCTCTTTAGCCTCAATAGCTTGGTGTAATCCATCGGAATAGCGACGTCCTTCCATTATACGACCTGTCTGCTCATCCACAATCTTAACCTGTCCATCTTCTGTTACAACATATTCAATGTCGCGGTCGAACATGGTATATGCCTTTAGCAATTGGTTTATAGTGTGTATGCGCTCCGATTTTATCGAATAGTTGGTGAGCAATTCGTCTTTCTTTGCAATCTTTTCTTCGTCGCTGAGGCTTGTGTTGTTCTCTAATTCCGACATCTCTGTTGCAATGTCGGGTAGAACAAACAGTGTCTGGTCTTGTGAGTTTCCGGTGATGAGTTCAATACCTTTGTCGGTCAAATCGACGCTATGCATCTTTTCATCTATCACAAAATATAGTGGCTCAACGGCTTCGGGCATGCGCTTGTTATTCTGCTCCATGTAGTACTCTTCGGTCTTTTGCATGCCGGCCTTCACTCCTTGCTCACTCAGTAACTTAATAAGTGGCTTGTTTTTGGGAAGTGCCTTGTGGCTACGGAACAAAGAGAGATATCCTTCGGCAACTTCGTCTTTGTTGTCCGAATAAATCTTTTTACGTGCCTCGGCCAAATATTCTGTTGCAAGTCGTTTTTGTGCCTCTACAAGACGCTCTACTAGTGGGCGATACTCTTCGAACATTTGGTCTTCGCTACGTGGTACAGGTCCCGAAATAATGAGTGGAGTACGGGCATCGTCAATCAATACCGAGTCCACCTCGTCCACAATTGCGTAGTTGTGTATGCGTTGTACAAGGTCGCTTGGCTGTGTTGCCATGTTGTCGCGCAGATAGTCGAAACCAAACTCATTGTTTGTTCCAAATGTAATATCTGCCATATATGCTTTTCTGCGTGCATCGGAGTTTGGCTGATGTTTGTCTATACAGTCTACGCTCAAACCATGGAACATGTATAAAGGTCCCATCCACTCCGAGTCGCGCTTTGCAAGGTAGTCGTTCACTGTTACGACATGTACTCCGTTGCCTGTCAGTGCATTAAGGAATACCGGCAATGTTGCAACCAATGTTTTTCCTTCTCCGGTTGCCATCTCGGCAATTTTACCTTTGTGCAAAACAACACCACCAAACAACTGAACATCGTAGTGTACCATGTTCCACTTTGTGTCGTTGCCACCGGCATTCCAATGGTTCTTGTATATGGCCTTTTCGCCATCGATGCTCACAAAATCGAATTTTGCGGCCAACTCTCTGTCGAAATCATTCGCTGTAACCTCTATTGTCTCATTCTCGGTAAAACGACGTGCAGTATCTTTTACAATGGCAAAAGCCTCGGGCAGTGCCTCGTCGAGAGCTTTATCCATCTTTTCGAGAACCTCTTTCTCTAATTTGTCAATTTGGTTGAATACAGCCTCTCTTTCTTCTAATTCTGTCTCTTCTATGCTGGCCTTGAGCGACTCAATTTTGGCACGCTCTTGAACAACACATCCTTGTATCTTCTCTTTTAATGCAGCCGAACGTGCGCGCAACTCATCATTACTCAATACTGTAATGGCTGGATAGACTCTTTTGACACTCTCTACCCAAGGTTTGATTTCGCGCATATCGCGACTGGCTTTATTCCCAAAAAGTTTACTTATAAATTCGTTAAATCCCATTATTATCTATTGTGTAAATTGTTATTTTCTAAATTTTCGCGAAGATAGTGATAAAACAGCAATCTTCTAAATATTTAACTAGGAAAAATAATTTCATTTATCAACTTTTGTTAAAATAATGATATTCTTTTTGGCTTGACCGGTGCCAGATTCTATAATTTTGTACTATCTTCGCGAAAAATGAAAGAATTATAATATGAAAAAAGTCGTTTTAATATTGTCGTTGGTTTTCTCCTTTGTGTTGGTAACAACTTGTTATTCTAGGGAAAAAGTATATCATGCATACGATTTTGGTATAGTTCCTAATACGGGTAAAGATATGACTAAGGCTATAGCCAAGGCCATTGATACCATCAAAAAAGAGCGTTCAGGTAAACCCGCAAAACTTTTATTTCAGGTGGGCGAGTACGATTTCTATCCCGAAAATGCCAATGTGCGAGAATACTATATATCTAACCACGACCAAGATAATCCAAAACTTGTGGCAATAGCCATTGAAGGTGTAAAAAATCTGACTATAGCAGGTTATGATAATGACGAAGACGATGAAAACTGGTTCGACCCACAAGGAACAATTTTTATGATGAATGGTCGTATGCTTCCAATAGCAATGATTAATTGCGAGGGATGTCAGTTGGAGAATATACAAATAGATACACGTGTACCACAAATTACTCAAGCCGAAGTGCTCGAAAATGATACAGATAATGGTTTTATAACCTATCGTTTGGAGCCTACTGCCAATTATAAAATTGTAGATGGCCGTTTAGTTACATACGGAAGTAATTGGGAACTTACTCCCCAAGCAGGAATTGCATTTGATGGTGCTACAGGACATCTGGTATATCGTACTAGCGATATTTGGGTTGGTGTAAATGATGTAAAAGAAGTTGAGTCGGGTGTCATTCGTGCTCCATGGAGAGATGCTCGTCTTGCTCCCGGCACATTCATAGCGTTACGCTCATACTATCGTCCTACTCCCGGAATATTTCTCTCAAATTGTAAAAATACAGATTTGGAGCATGTTGTAGTGCATTATGCCGAAGGTATGGGCTTGTTGGCACAAACTTGCGAGAATATAGATTTGGAATATTTTGCTGTTGCACCTCGCAAATCCAGTGGGCGATATTATACAACTCAGGCCGATGCAACACATTTTTCGGGTTGTAAGGGTGTGATAAAATCTGAAAAAGGTTATTATTCGGGCATGATGGATGATGCTATAAACATTCATGGGACCTATTTACGTGTGGTACAACGTCTCGATGATTATACTTTAGTAGGTCGATATATGCACAATCAGGCATACGGCTTTTATTGGGGAGGTGCCGGTGATTGTGTTCAGTTTGTACGTTCCGACGTGATGGAGATAACAGAGCAGAACAAAGTTGTAGATATCACTCCGTACGATAAAAAAGAGTTAGCCGGATGTCGCGAATTTAAGATAAAGTTCAAGAAACCTTTGCCTCAAGATATAGCAAACGGCAACTATGGAATTGAAAATCTCGAATGGACCCCCAAGGTGCTATTCTCCGACAATGTTGTAACAAATAACCGTGCTCGCGGTGCTTTGTTCAGTACACCTAAGCGCACTGTTGTAGAGAATAATCTTTTCGACCACACATCGGGAACGGCAATTCTTTTATGTGGCGATTGTAATGGATGGTTCGAAACAGGTGCCTGTCGCGATGTCGTGATACGTAAGAACCGTTTTGTGAATGCACTTACAAATATGTTTCAATTTACAAATGGTATAATATCTATCTATCCTGAGATTCCCGACTTGGCATCACAACAAAAATATTTTCATGGTGGAAAGGGAAAAGGTGTTCTAATAGAGGATAATATATTTGAAACATTTGATGCGCCCATTGTTTATGCAAAATCGCTCGATGGTCTCATTTTTCGTAACAATAAAATCATTCAGAACAACGATTTTAAACCATTCCATTGGAACAACAAACGCTTTTTATTCGAAAAAGTAGTGAACTTTTCTATAAAGAATAACGAATTCGATGGCGGTTTCGATGAGAACAAAGACTTAGAATTGCGATAATTCTATGTTTCATAATTTTACATCTGATATTTCTACTGTTGAATTGCCAAAGCAGTTCAATAACCCGTTTCATTATCGGCCACATGCATTGTGTGTGCGTGCAGCCGATGAAGTTCGTAGTTTCTTGCTCTCGCATAGCGAATGGAGCAGTGAACTAGCTAAAGGAAAAATGTTTGGAGTGTTGGTCGTAAAAGATAATCATGAACAAATAGGCTTTCTTGCTGCTTTTTCGGGGTTGTTGAATGGCAAAAACAGATACTCTTATTTTGTTCCTGCTGTATATGACATGCTCGCTCCAGACGGTTATTTTAAATGCGAGGAGTCTTCTATAACAGAGATAAACAGATGCATTGAAACGTTGCTGGAAAGTGCTGAGTATTGCGATGCAAAAAAAGCATACGAAGAGTGTGTCTGTACTGCGAATAAGGAACTCACCGAAATGCGTCGTAGCATGCAAGACGCAAAACGCTTGCGCAATGAAAAGCGTGCTTCAAAACTACTCACAGCAGATGAAAATTTACAACTAATTAACGAGAGTAGTTTTCAAAAAGCGGAACTGAAACGACTATCGAAACGTTGGCAGACAAGAATATATGAATATGAGCAACGAGTAAAGCAGATAGAGAAAAATATTGACTCCTTAAAAGAGGAACGTAAGGTGCGTTCTGCAGCACTGCAAAAATGGCTTTTTAAACAGTTTGTGGTTCTTAATGCAAAAGGAGAAAGCAAATCTTTGTTGCAAATTTTCAATGATTTTTCGGGAACTTTACCACCCGCCGGGGCTGGCGAATGTGCTGCTCCTAAACTATTGCAGTTTGCCTATGCAAATGATATGCAACCTATTTGTATGGCAGAATTCTGGGTTGGCGCATCTCCACTTGGTGAGGTTCGTCGCGATGGTTGTTTCTATGGCTCATGTAAGGGTAAATGCGAACCTATTCTCGATTTTATGCTACGAGGATTGAACGTAGAAAGCACCTCTATAGAGAATGGTAGTGAACATGCCAAAGATATAAAAGTAGTTTACGAAGACGATTATCTGCTGGTTGTCGATAAACCGTCCGGAATGTTATCTGTTCCCGGTATTGTTGGCGGTTGCTCGGTTCAAGATTTTTTGCGCCAACAAACATCCAATAATAACATTTTTGTTGTTCATCGTTTGGATATGGCAACATCAGGCCTTTTGGTGGTAGCAAAAAATATAGAGATTTTTAAGGCTATGCAGGCTCTCTTTGCTCAAAGAAAAGTAACAAAAATGTATAAAGCCTTGCTCGAAGAGGAACCTGTTGCATGTAGCGGTATAATATCATTGCCGCTTGCTCCCGATTACATAAACCGTCCTCGTCAAATGGTTGATTTCGAAAAAGGCAAAGAGGCTGTAACTCGCTACGAAGTTCTAGATTATGTTGTTTATAATGGACAGAAACGTGTTCTTGTGGCACTTATTCCAGAAACAGGTCGCACACACCAGTTACGGGTGCATTGTGCACATCGGTTGGGGCTGAATTCACCTATCGTAGGCGATGAACTTTACGGAAAACCATGCGAACGGCTCATGCTTCATGCGTCAAATATCGCATTTATACACCCAATAACAGGTGAAAATATTATGCTCGAGAGTGAATTCAGTAATTTATAAATAGCAAATATTCTCCTTCGGCGTCAATTGTAAACTCATTTCCCATACACTCATTAAGTGTTCCTTGCCACCAATTTGTGAAATCGAAAATAGGATATTTCAAACCTTTCGATGAAGAACCTTTTGCGGTGAAACTAAATATAGATATTTGTTGCCCGGGTGTAGATGGCATGGTGCATTTTCCTTTGCATGGAATAAATACACCATAATCGGTAAAGGTGCGAACTTCTGCTCCCATTCTTGCATATTCTATCAAAAGACTGATATTTCCGAGTGTGTGGTCTTCGCGCTTTCCAGTTGCTCCAACAATGGCTATGCGATGTTTCCCTTGTGCCAAAAGAAATCTTACGGCTTTTGTCTGGTCGTTGCTCTCCTGTTCGTTTACGTGGTGTATTATGCTTGCATATTGCTGGCGAAATTCCTCTTTTAATGAATCGCCATCGCCAACAATAGCATCGGGTACTCTACCGGTTTCAATGTATCTGTTGGCGGCTCCGTCGCAGCATACGACATAAGGAGCATTTGCCAAAACTGTTTTGGGTGTTTCAGCTGTAGGATATTCTCCGTTTGCCAATATTACAGCATCGATATTTTTAAAATTCTTAATCACTTTGTCAATTTTTTGTTGCTATCATTGTCGCCCAATTACGATAGCCAAAGATAGCGATAATTGCATAAACGGCATATAGAGCCGATGTAAAATATAACTCTTTGTATATATATAATCCTACACAAACAACATCCACAATAATCCACACCATCCATTGTTCTATGTATTTTCGGGCAAGCATATACATTCCTATAATGCTAAGTGCAGTTGTGAAGGCGTCGGAGTAGGGTACATTGCTGTCTGTGAATGTAATTAATATCCATGTAATCAAGGCCCATGTAACAAAAAAGAGCATTGATAGCCATATACCGCTTTTATACGGTATATGGCCAATTGTCAATTCTTGTTGTTTCCTATTACTGCTGAATAATTCAAACCCATATTTCCACGATGCCCAGCCATATATGGCAATGAGCAGATAGTAGACATTTATACCAAAATCGGCATATAACCCGGCATCGTAGTATATGAACAGATATATTGCCGGCATAATAATGCTTGTAATCCATAAATTTATGCTTGCATTATATTCTTGCCACAAATAAATGAGTCCAACTATGGTTCCAATTATCTCTAAAGTAATATCCATCTTTTAATACATTAAAAGTTAATCGATATATGTCCCATCATGTTTATGCCTGCTTGTGCCGCATATCCAGAATAGTTGTAACGAACTTTTTCCGCTCCATCGAAATAGAAACCACTGCCGGCATATCCATTATTCTCGTACTCCTCGTCAAATATGTTGTAAATATTAAATCCAACAGTTATATCTTTTATATTACGCAACTTAAATGTATAAGACATATATAAGTTGCTTACAAAATATGCATCCAATTTGCAATCCTCTTGTTTCGCGTTGCTCATATACTGTTTGCCAACATATTGCGAGTGTAAAGATAACGAAATACCTTTGTAGGCATAACCGAAAATGTTGTTGAAAATAATGTCAGGCGAAAAGGCTATAGGTGTGTCGCCATGCTCTATTTTCCATTGTGTGCCACTAGCATCTTCGTCTTCATAAAGAATCTCAGTGAAGTTTTTTATCTTGTTACGGCTCAATGTGGCATTTACATCCCATGAGAAACCAAATTTAGTTTCAATTCCACCCATCAGCTCTATTCCTGCGCGATAGCTGTCGGGTACATTATCTGCCATAGCTTCGCCAATCTCATTCAATTCGCCGGTAAGCACTAACTGGTCCTTGTATTTCATGTAGTATATATTTGCTCCTGCATGTAGCCATGAATTTCTGAATAGATATCCCAGCTCATAATCCATCAGAGTCTCATGGCGTGGATGTTCTGTGAACTTGCCATCGGTGTAGTTGTTGCGGGTTGGCTCTTTATGTGCCATGCTGAATGAACCAAAAACTCTGTTGTGGTTATCTATTTGCCAAGATAGTCCGGCTTTTGGGTTAAAGAAATCGAAGTGTTCATTAACATCGAGCCTTTGTAGTCCATCGTTGCTTACACTGTTCCATTTGTCGTTGAAACCTTTTATCTTGTAATCGATATGTCTGTATTGTAGGTCTACATATACATTTACACCTTTTGCCAATAGGTAATCGGCCTTAATAAATATATTACCATCGTTTTTAGTTCCTTTGTTGCGGTAATATTCGTGATTGGCATTTAGGTCGCCTATGTAGTTTTTTACCCACAATACATTTCCAAAATGGTCGCCATTGTATCGGTTGTATGCACCTCCTAAGGTTGTGTTTATTCTATCGTTTTTATAATTGATAGAGAATATTCCTCCACCGAAATGGTTGTCCATCGCTTTTTTGCGAACAAGGTCGCTCTTCTTTGTCTCTTCGCCATTGAGCATAAATGGTTGTAATCCATACTCTATCAAGTTACGATTTCCTTTATACTCTTGGTAATAACCATCTCCTTTTGTGTAGTGTAGTCCGCCACTTATGCTCCAATTGTTGTTGAAATGGTGGTCCATGAGCAACTGATAATTGGTTTGCACGTAATTGTCGGTTTGGTCCTTGTAATAGTGGTCTTTGCCGTTCTCATCGGTGAACATATACCCGCAGCTGTTGTAACGACGTCCATACAGTTTCATATCCTTTTTCGACGCGTAGTTCCATGCGTGGTATGTCTTTTCATCGCCCGAAAAGGTAATCAGACGCACAGAACTCTTTTCGCCATACCATGCACCTTGCATGTAATACGACTTCAGTTCGGCCGATGCTCGTTTTATATAACCATCGCTCTCTATGTTCGATAGTCGTGCATCGAAAGACCAATGTTCTTTAATTAAACCGGTTCCAACCTTCACAGTCTCTTTGTGTGTTCCAAATGAGCCGAGCGAGGCATTGAATTCTGCGTATGGCTTTTGCGCAAAATTTGTTGTTTTCAGGTTTATGCTTGCGCCAAATGAACCTGCGCCGTTGGTCGATGTTCCAACACCACGTTGTATCTGCACATCCTTTACCGATGATGCCATGTCGGGCAGGTTTACCCAAAAAACAGTATGGCTTTCGGCATCGTTAATAGGTATTCCGTTTGCCGTTACATTTATACGTGTGCCATCTGTTCCTCGAACACGCAGGGTAGTGTACCCAATTCCGGCTCCGGCATCACTCGTTGTAATGGCACTAGGAGTCATACTTATCAAATAGGGGAAATCGACTCCGGTGTTGTAAGTTTTTAACTCTTTGCTCTCTATGTTTGTGTAGGCGATGGGGGTTGTCTCTGTCGCTCTTGTCGATAGTATTTCCACCTCCTGCAGGCCATAGACTTGCAAACTGTCTCTCTTCTCTGTTTGTGCGTAAACAGAGAGCGTTGCCAATGCAAGGCAACCAAGCAATGTCTTCTTTTTCATTGCAATTCCAAAATTTTATTGGAGTCGAAGGGACAAAAAAAGAAATCCTCCAAACTCCGTGGTTAAACAGAAAATGGGGATTTTTCCTGTATGTAGCACAGTGTGCGCACAAAGTACTACTAAATTCCTACGCCGGCATTATCCGGATCAGGTTCTTGGGTATGATCTCAGCCCATGTATTAAGGCACCCCGTATTTGAAATCGGTGCAAAGATATGCAAATAATTCTTACTTGTTACAAGCAAATGATATTTTTTTTAGAATTTACGAAATTGGAGCTTCACTTCTTTCGATTGTAAAATCATTCCACTACGGTTTAGATGCAAAACCTCGAAACGCTCATCCTCGGCATTAAATATTCCATATTCGCTTAACGATGAGCCTTTTGCATGTATCATTTGAACGAAAAGAGAGTCGCCGGTATGTTGAAAACGACCAAACGCAGTGCCAATCTGAATTAAATCCAACTGTACTCGCCAAAACAGGCTTTGTTCCTTAGTGTTCTCTATTTGACCATCGCTATGAGCAATCTCCATCAGCTTCCAGAAACCACCTAAATCGCCATTTTGGTCCTCTTTTTGACAACTGCAGATTGTTGCTACGATTATGAGTATATATACAAATTTTTTCATCGTCTACTTTTTGAAAATATCTATTATTCCTCTTTTGCTTATAGTGAGCATGCCTGCATAGTTGTCGCCATATAATTCTCCTTTGTCAAATGCAAACGATGCCTTCACATCAAATCCTTTTAAGAAATGGGGTTTATATGTAATCTCCAACATCCCCGACGTATTATTCTTAATCTCTGTAAAAGGGTTCTTGTATGTACCCCAATTGTTTGAGTGAGTTAGTAACACTCTGTAGCCAAGATAACTTAGTGGCTCTCCCTCTATACCAATGTGAAAAGCCTCTAAACGGTTATTGTAACAAGTTAGTACACCGTCGGTGTTGTATATGGGCGATGTTACAAGCGGTGTTCCTATTATCATTCCATAATTGAACCAACCGTTGTAGAATCCATGTGTATAGTTTGAGTCTCCACAACTTATTTGGTCGGGTATGTCGCTTGTAGTGTCATGATATATTGGTCCACCATGGTTCTTAAGGTTAAAGTACTCCAATGCAACTCCTTTAACCCATTTGCAATTCTTCAAGGTAAGTTCAATACCTACAAGTTGCTCGGTCCAAATGCCATATTCCCAGAACATTTGCGAATGGTCCTCGAATGTATGTTCGTAATAGGTACTCAAAAGCCAATCTTTTTCGTGCCATTTAAATGCCAGATAGTAACTTCCTAAATGGTTGCCTGCTACATTCGCTTGGTCGGCACCGCCGTATTGGCTATCTCCCCTTCCCGGTATCAAAATCAACAGATAATCTTTGAAACGAGTAGGGTTTGTCATAGTCTCTCCCTCTTTATTTAAGTGGTTATATGATGTGCCACCAAACTGTGCAACCATGTGAACACCACCTTCGAATGTGAGTGGAAACTTCTTCTCGTTTCCAAACTTTCCAAATAGGGCTTTTGAGTGGTATCGTACTCCGGTTGTGTATGAGTTGCCTTTTACTACAAAATCTTCTTGCCAATTACCATCGCTGAACCATCCATAGGCCAAATGTCCTCGCAGAGTGAACCATCCATTTGTTCTAAATATATCCCAATATTCCGGAACTTCCAAACGAATCTGTGGTATGGGTCGTGCATTGCCACTTTCGGTAAGTCCACCGGTGCTCAATCTATGGTTCTTTAATGGCGCCCAGCGCTCTTTTTGTCCCATAGACAAGGTGAACATCTTCCAACTGACATCGGCAAACGCTTGCTGTATATATACTGTCGATGTGTGGTTCTTTGTCGATATAAAATCTATTCCACAATTGATGCTCCAATCGCTGTTTCCAAATTTGTAATCTCCGGCTAATCCTGCACGAATATAACCACTTGAGTTCTCTTGGCTCATAATTCCTTGACGGTTCGATATGTGCCAAAATGGAGCATAGTCGCCACTACCGGCATTACCGCTCAATTCTACGTTGTATGAAAGATTTTGTGCTGTCGCATTGCCAATAGTCATAGATACTAAAAGCAAAAACAAGTATTTTTTTATTTTCAGCATAATAATATTTTGCCCTAAAATTGCAGTGCAAAATTAAAGAAAATATGGTGTTGCACAAAATAATATAACCGTTAATACATGGCAATTAATAACATAATGCTCTCGTTGCGTATATTCAACAAACATCAATGTTAAGAAAATGTATAAAATCCTCTCTTGATAAAAAGTAATTTGGTGAAATGGATGATATGAATTATCTTCGCACACGTAAATATTTAAACAACATAATATATGTTTTCCGGAATAGTTGAAGAATTCGCTACGGTGAAGAGAATAGAAAGAGAGCAGGGTAATGTACATTTCACACTAACTTGTTCATTTGTGAATGAATTAAAGATAGACCAAAGTGTTTCGCATAACGGTGTGTGTCTCACAGTAGTTAATATTGCCGATGGTTGCTATACTGTAACAGCAATGCAAGAGACCTTATTACGTTCAAATTTAGGCGATTTGCAGGTTGGCGACAAAGTTAATGTAGAAAGAAGTATGCTCATGAATGGTCGTCTCGACGGACATATTGTTCAGGGGCATGTAGACCAAACTGCAGAGTGTGTCGAAGTTCGCGATGCCGATGGAAGTTGGTACTACACATTCTGCTATGCAAAAGATAGCGAGATGGCAAAAAAAGGTTACATCACAGTTGATAAAGGTTCAGTTTGCGTGAATGGTGTAAGTTTAACTGTGTGTGAGCCAACAGAGAACTCTTTCACTGTGGCAATCATTCCATATACATACGAGCATACCAATTTTCATACAATAAAGGTTGGTACACGTGTTAATATTGAATTCGACATCATAGGCAAGTACATTGCACGTATTGCAAATATTTAATAGCGATGAACAGTTTCCTTGAATTGGCACAGGCCCGTCAGAGCGATAGGTCATTCATCTCAGGCAAAAAAATAGAGCGCGAGGTGCTAGAACGTATAGTCGAAGCGGCTAGGTTGGCTCCGTCTGCATGTAATGGACAGCCATGGCATTTCACAGTTGTTACCGACGATACTCTGTTGCCCGAAGTGGGAAAGGCTACGTCGAGCCTTGGAATGAACCGTTTTGTTAAAGATGCAGCAGCATTGGTGCTTATAACTCACGAACCAACAAACCTCACCTCCAAATTAGGCTGTGGAATAAAAGATAAAGATTTTCCAATGATGGATTTGGGCATTGCTTCGGCATATATGACGCTGGCTGCCGAGGATGAAGGTATAGGCTCGTGTATTCTTGGCTGGTTCGACGAAAAGAAGATAAAAGAACTTGTCTGTATTCCCCAAAAGAAACGTCTTATGCTAATAGTTGCATTAGGATACGCCGCAAAACCAAAGCGTAAGAAGATACGTAAAGAGTGGGGCAAAGTTGTTTCGTTCGAGAAATATTAACTCCGTTTTACTTTAATGGTACTCAACTGCAAATATATTTAGTTTAGTATTCAATATATACGACAAAAGGGACACTGCGCAGTGTCCCTTTTGTCGTAGAAAACAGTCGGCCTATAAGCCGGGTTCTGTACCTTTTGCAAGGCGTCTGTCATTCATCTATGCCAAATGTCGCCACATGGCTAAAGCGTTCTACCCTCCGGCTCGGGCGAGCAACCCTCAAACACCGGTTTACATGAACTTGCAACTTCCAAGACGCACGGCTCGTACATCGCTGCACGACCGGTGGGCTCTTACCCCACCTTCTCACCCTTACCCTTGCAGGCGGTTATTTTCTTCTGCGTTACTCTGCCTTCGCAGGCGGCTTTCTGTTAGGAAGTGGAATGCTCTGTGTTGCCCGGACTTTCCTCCTTTGTCTCAATGGACAACGGCGACAGACCGTCCGACTGTTGTATGAAGTAGTGTACTATGCACTTAGTTAATGCGGTATGTTATCATACTTTACGGCAAAGGTACAATTTTTTTTTAAATAGTACAAAAAACCGGCATAGAACAGACAAAGAGATTGTTTCAACGGTTGATTGCTGTGTTTGACTTTGTCCAAATTGCTCCCGTTCGTTGTACAATTGTAAACAAGTTTACATTACACTCACTTGCTCGCAACTTTAAGACAGTGCCGAATATTTTTAAATTACTTCTGCTATGAATAATTCCGCGAACCACCATATACGCTTTACCGCGTAAGAAGGTAATCTTTAAAACAACGGCACCGTAAGAGAGACTCGAACGCCCGCGTGCCGAATTTTTCGTTTCCTTTTTTAAAAAAGGAAAGACAAAAGAAAAATAATTTAAAGCAAGAACTACTCTTTGAACTCCGAGGCTTTAAAGGTGAGAACTAACTTAAATTCACTGATAATACGCTGAGTTCTTTGCTTAAATTCCTCGGTGCCCCACGAACCTTCTTTCTCTGTACTTTATGCTTTGTATTGCCCTTTTAAAAAAATGTTATATCTTCGCATAGAAATAAATTAAACACAATATTTTAACATGAAAAAAACTCTATTAATCGTTCTCTCGGCTCTAATGTTTGCCAATACTAACATATTAGCCAATGCCGATAGCGAATCTCAAAAGACATTTAATCTATTCCCAACAAAAACAACCGAAGACATCCCTTATCGCATACCAGCTATTGCAGTAACAAAAGATGGCGCATTGGTAGCTGTTGCCGATTATCGTTTTTGTCGTGCCGATATTGGTAATGGCAGAATAGATTTGCATAGTCGAATAAGCTATGATAATGGCGCTACATGGAGTCAAATAAAAACAATTATATCGGGTGATGGTAAAAAGGTCGATAACAACCCCAATATCTCACTTTCAGCAGGCTATGGCGACCCATGTATTGTTGCCGACAGAGAAAGCAACCGTTTGTTGCTAATATGTGTTTGTGGCTATCAAACCTATTTCGCGGCAACACGCGATGTACCTAATCAGGTAGCACGTCTTTATAGCGATGATGGTGGCAAGACATGGAGCAAGCCACAAGTTATCACAGAGCAATTCTATGCTCCTTTGGATAAATCGTTGGTTGGCCCAATAAAATCTATGTTCATTGGCTCGGGACGAATACATCAGAGCCGAATAACAAAGGTTGGCGATTACTATCGTCTCTATGCCTCTATGCTTGCACGCGACAAGGATGGTCGTTTCTGTAATTTCGTGGTCTATTCCGACGATTTTGGAGGTCAATGGGATATATTGGGTGGTGTAGACGTGCCTCCCATTCCCCTAGGTGGTGATGAGCCTAAAACCGAAGAGTTGCCCGATGGCTCAATATTGTTGAGCTCTCGTTGTGGAGGTGGTCGTTTGTATAATATCTTTACATTCACCGATAGCGATAAGGCACAGGGCTATTGGGGAAAGTATGCTTTTTCGGGAGAGAAGAATAACGGTGTTACAGCACTTGGTAACTCATGCAATGGCGAGGTGATGATTTTGCCTGTTAAACGAAACTGCGACAACAAGGATATGTTCATCGCATTACAATCACTGCCTTTTGGTAATGGCCGTACAAATGTAGGTATATATTACAAAGAACTAGCTTCATTCAGCGATTATAACTACCCACAGAACTTTGCCAAAGAGTGGGATGGCCGTTTGCAGGTAACTGATAAGGCATCGGCATATTCAACAATGATACAGCAGGCAAACGGTGCGTTAGCGTTTATCTACGAAGAAGATACATATAAAACTGTTGGTGGAGGCTATTCAATTATATATAAGGAATTGACAATAGAAGATATTACAAACGGCAAATACTCCTATAACCCAAATGTAGATAGGGCACAGTTCGTAATTGATACTCTCGATAAGTAGAACAAAAAATCTTCGCTTTGGCGAAGATTTTTTTTTTATATCAGCCATTCAAATCCAATGGTTGCAATAACTGTCATGCAACCGGCTACAGCAATGGATAGGCTACTCATGGCGCCCTCTATCTCACCAATCTCCATAGCTTTTGCAGTTCCCATTACGTGCGATGCAGTGCCAATGGCTATTCCCTTTGCTACCGGGTGTTTTATGTGTAAAATACGGCATAATATATCTCCGGCAATGTTTCCAAACAGGCCTGTTATCATTATCGCGGCAACAGTAATAGCCACATAGCCATGCAACTCCTCGGAGAGGCTTATCCCTATGGCAGTGGTAATGGATTTTGGCAATAGGGTAACATATTCATGGTGTCCCAGACGAAAGAGTAGTGCCATACAAAAAATAGTAACACAGCTTGTGAGCACTCCCGATGCAATACCCACCATTATTGCTGTAAAGTTCTTTTTCAGTAATTTGAACTGCTCATATAATGGTATGGCAAGACACACCGTTGCAGGGGTCAGAAGATAACTAAGGTGTTGTGCCCCAATATTGTATGTGTTGTAATCTATTCCAAACAACAGCAGTATTCCAATGGTTAATGAAATGGCAATGAGCAATGGGTTGAAAATGAATAGATTAAACTTTTTTCTTAGATGCAAGCCAATGAGGTATGTACCAAGTGTAATTACTAAACCTATAAAAATTGATGTCCCAAGTAACTCTTTCATCTTTTGTTCCTCCTCTCTTTAAACTCTATTATCCATTGTGTTACGTGCCCCGAAACAGCAAGAACAATTATAGTGGAAACCAATGATATTACAACGATTGCAACAAGAAAACTCTGCATGGTATCCCACGCTCCAATAAGTCCTACTGTTGGTGGAATAAACATCAAAGGCATAATGTAAATGAGGAATTTTCCGGTCTCTTTCACTGCCGACAGTTTAATTATGCCTGTTATTAGTGCTGTGAATAAAATGACCATGCCATAGATACTTGCAGGAATGGGCAGTGGTATAATTATGTTAAGCAACTCCCCAATGAGTGAAATGGCTATTATTATTGTAAATTGTATAATATATTTCATTTTCCAAGAATTGATTAGCGAGTGCAGTCTATTTTTACAATTTATCGCAAAGTTATAAAAAATGCAGGGTAGACCCTGCATTTTTATCATTTTTTGTAGAACATATAATCTCCCAATGGCTGGTAGTTATGTGGCACATATTCGTGTAGCCTGTATATTGCCACACTCTCGCTATTGCTACTGTATAACTCCACCATTAACGACAGTGTAGAGTTGCTACGTGCCAATTCTTTCAATTTGCGGAACTCACCGTTCGCCAAAGCCTTCTCAACCATGTCGCGTTGTGAAATTTCAAAATATATTACATCCTCTTCAAGAACTTCTTTGGTGGGCACGTATTTGAAGTTCTTGCCTGTAAAGAATAGTTTTGCAATACCGATGAGCAACAACACAACAGCAATAGCAGTTATTGGCATCGAAGAGTCGCTCTCGCTGTTAATGAGTAGTGAGTACACTCCTAATACAAGTGCTATTGCTATTATCAAAATAGCTGTAGCGGGGAATTTATTAACTGTTGTAATATTGTTCTCTTTCAAAAATTGTGAGTTAATTATATCGTTTTTCATAATCTTCTTAATTTATAAATGTATGTGAATGAATGTACCAAAATTTTGGCACAATAGTAAAGAGTGCATCATTGACGCACTGCAGAAATTTAAAAAAATGAAATCTGTTCTTATAAAAAGAAGATGCTAAATAATTATTTGTCGCAGGGCAAATATATAATAACTCTTGCCTCTTTTCGATTTTGCGACAGTTAGAGTGCTCTCTTTAATATATTTCCACTCTATTATATTATGTTTTGTATTATATACGTAGAAACTCTTACCTACATGGCTTCCATTACATTGCCACTGACTTTGTTGTTGTCTGCTATGTTGTACACAATGCGTGTGTGGTAGCTCAAAAGAACTTTTTGTTAATATGTCGGTAAGGCTCTCTATATTGCTCTTTGCGACAGATTCAATTGTACCAACCTCTTTCTTTGCCACATAGCTGTATGTAGTGCCTAATGCCTGCACACTTTGTGTGGCAGACAACAGTAGTATTGTAAATAATATATGTAACAGAATTCTCTTCATTGTATATTTTCCGCTTGCGAATATAGTAAAAAAATACGAAGTTTACCCCATGAAAATATAAATCTCAAGAACTGCTTCCTGAGATTTATATTATATTGTTTAAATATGTACCATGTGGTTAGTGCCGTTCTCTACGAAACCAATGCTCTAAAGGTGGAATATGCAACTATTCCGGCAACGGTCATTGTAAAGATAATAATTGGAGCGTATGCTTGTCTTACCTCTCCACGAGGGTAGTTACATATTGCAATCTGCAAGGTGTAAATAACACAGGCGGTTGTAATACCAACCATTGTACCAAACAGCCAATCGCCGGGGTAGTGTACACCTAAGTATGAGCGTGAATAGCATGTGATGAGTGCCCATGTCATCAGAGTGAGCGATAACCAATGTTTGCGGAACAGCAAGAATATATAAAAAGCCAGTGCCCATGTATTAGATGCATGGTTCGACGGAAAACCATAGCGACCTCCACGCTTCTCATTCACTATGTGCACAAACTCCGATATAGGATTCTCTAAATTGCTTGGGCGTAGACGACCAAAAATTTCCTTTAACAGGTGTGCTACTTGGTCGGCAACGAGTATTAGGAGTGCTACAGCTATAACACAGAACAAAATATGTTTCCAGACAAAACTTTTCCACATGACATACAGAATAGATAAGTACATGGGTATCCATATAATTTTGTCGCTAAAATAGTACATGAAACCGTCGAAAAAAGTGTTATGTCCTTCGTTTATGGTAAAAAACAAAGATGTGTCGAGTTGAATTAAGGAGTCTAACATAATTTATTGGGTTTATGGTTCGCTATTTTTTTATATCTGTATTGCAAATGTTTTTAGCGTTTGGCTAGGTCGTCATATAGTTTCTGCAGGTAGGCTTTTCCCGGTGTCAGGTTCTTTCCCTGAGCATTACCACTATCCACTACAACTCGGTCCGATTGGCAATCGTAAATCAATTGGTTCTCGGTTGTTACCATGCCAAAAGCGTCGGGCACTGTAAAGAATGCAAAGTGTGGCACATTATTGTCGAGCAGGTCCTTGCTGAATGTGAACTCGCCATGTGGCAAACCGAGCTGTGCCAAAAGTGTTGCGGCAAGGTCGTGCTGTGAGCCATAGGTATCTATCTGTCGTTGCTGGCGTACTGCACCACCAACCATGAGCAATGGAATGGTGTATCGTTGTAGTTCCAAATTGGTTATATTTTGTGGATATGCACCCAAGTGGTCGGGGATAAGCACAACCAAAGTGTTCTCCCATTGTGGCAACTCTTTGAAACGTTGTATAAAGTCGCCTAAGCAACTATCGGCGTATGCAAAGGCATTCAGTCGGTCATTCTCCAAACGTCTGAATGGAACCTCGAAAGGTTCATGGCTACTGCTTGTTTGCAATACTCTATAATAGGGCTCTTTTTTTTCTGTCGGTTGGTTTGCCTCTTCTTGCAGGTCGTTTAGCACACGATTATATACAACATGGTCGTGCGCACCCCATTTGCTTAAGCGTTCCGATACCGAAAAATCTCTGTCCGAAACAATAGATTCAAACCCCGATGAAACTAGGTAGGAACGCATGTTGGTGAAGTCGGCATCACCACCATAGTAGTATTTTGTTCTGTAACCTGCTTTGCGCAAAGAACCGGCTATGGAAGGCAGGCTCTGCGTCTTGCGTGGGTACTTCATTATGCTGGTAGTGGGTTGTGCGGGGTAGCCACTCAGCACCGATACCAATCCGCGGTCGGTGCGGAAACTATTCGCAAACATATTGGTAAAGAGCACTCCTTCTTTTGCGAGGCTATCCATGCACACTGCCACGTTAGGCTCACCACCTAAACTCTCCATTAGGTGCGAAGAGAAACTTTCAAGAATAATAAGCAGTATATCGGGGCGTTGGGTAGTTAGCAAGGTGTCTTTGGGTGCTATCTCTGTTGCTGTATTGTTTTCTCTTGCTTGTGTGTCTTGTAACGAGGCAAAGACAGCGTCGGCATCAGCAGAATCCATAAAACGGTATTGTGCAGCAAAATTCTTCTGTTTGGATAGCGACTCCATAAACGAGAAAGCCGGGTTTGTAGCGGCATGGTTCAATCGCAAGTTGGAACTGAAATAAACCTTTCCGGTGTTCATGGTCGAAACGGTGAAACCTCCGCGAATGGGAATAATAAGCAATGCTGTCAGCAACAACATAACAACTGAGGTGGCTATGCGTTGGCGTGGCAACTTCATTTTTTGTAGTAACCTGCTTAGTACGAAATAGAGTAGAACAGCTATTAGCACCATTGCTACTATTCCTCCCAGTACCATCCAAAGACTTATGCTTGCCAATGCATCTTTAGGCGAAGAAAAGAAATAGAATAGAGGAGTAGCATCCAAACGAAAACCCCAATATTCATATAGACCAAGGTCTACAACAAAAATTACCGATAATAGCACAGATACAACCCATAAATATCCTTTCCAAATATTACACATAATTCCGGAGCGTGTCCATGCCGATGCAATGAACAGTAGGCCGGGAAGGATACTCAAATAACCGGCTAACGACAAATCGAGTGGCAAACCATGATAAACCACATTAAACCAATCGCCTATGGGTGTATCTGCATACAAAGAATTGTAGAAGAGCATAAACAGTGGCTTTTGCAACATGAATATGCATACAAATAGAAAATATGTCTTTACCAGTCCTAATATTCTGTTTCTCATAATAATGCCAAATTGTCATTAGGAGACAAAACTACTCCTGTTCGTGTCCTAATCGTGTAACTAACTATCATTAATTTCAACCTATTGATTTGTTTTATTCATTACAAATATAGTGGTTGAAATATTAAGAAGCTGTTTTAAATTTCTAAAAAATATCTATTAATGAACATGTTTGTGTTATTAATGACTATGCTTTGCAAATATATTTTAATAAGTTAATTAAATTGCAATTAATTCACAAATAAATTTAGGGACTGTTAAATTTTTTCTCTGTTTTCTGTTCTGCTGTACTTTAATTGCTCCTTTTAATGTATATAAATTATATTCGCAGAAAGTATATTATAAAAGAAACCGCTTTAACTTTTTAGATTAAAGCGGTTTGTAAATGAAGCGTTAATGTGCTTTTGTTAATGCCCTAATGCGAATTATTACTTTCTAGAGCAGTAATTGGTGTCAAGAACTGGTGTCGAAAGATGATTGTAGTATTTATATATCATTAGAATATTTGTTTTGATTAACTTCGTTTTCTTTTGACAGCTCTTTTGATAAGTAGTAAATACTCATAGAGCATTCTTTGGGAGATGATAATGAAGGTCCTTCACTATATATGTGAATAACTATATCTCCGTTGTCTATACCGTATTCTTTGTATCCAATTGCTTCAATACTTAATAACAATACAACTTTATTTCCATATTTGTTGTAGTACTGTTTTAATATTTCTTTAAAAGCCTTGTTTCTTTCGTATTCGTTATCTCTTACTGATTCAAACATTACTTCTGCTGATTCTACTTTGTTACTTTTTTCAGTAGCTGTGATTATTATACGACAATCGTTGTATGTTGCAAATGTACCTACAAATTCCTTTGTCTTGAATCTATCTACAGTTTGCTTAAGCCCCTTTGCTTTAAGTGCATTGCAAAAAACATCAATATTTGTATCAAATTCCAGTCCCATAAATTTAATTTCTTGCCCTTGCATTGAAAATGGGATAAGTAAAAACAGAATTACAAATAAATTTTTCATAATAATTGAAATTTAAAGTTAGATATTCGGTTGACCGATTACTTCGCAAATGTAATGCAAGCGAATGAAATAATGTAAATTTATTTGCAATTATTTTACAATGAGCGCTACCTACATTCAACGAAGTTAAATATAACCAATAATTTAATGTATTCTCTAAAATATGAGATAAATTTGATTATATAAATAAAGTTATTGCTCCCGGCGAAGCCGGGAGCAATAACAAATAAACAAAATTCAAATTAAATACTGAACTCTCTCTTTACTCTCTGCACTGTACTTACGCTAACATTGGAAAGCCACGATTAAGCGAGCGCAAAGAAAGTTTACTTGCTTTGCCGAACGGTAGTGGGTTCGTGAAAACAAAACTTTGCTGTATTTCGTACAGAGTAACCACGCTTCAAGAATGAAATAACCTCTTTGTATTCCTCTTTCTTCTGCTCTGTGGTTTTTACACTGCCTTTTTTGCGGCCTAACTTGCCACCATTGGCAATGTAACTCTCACGACCCGAATTGAGTCTGTAAACGATATATGTTACTAGTGTCAAAAAGTGGTGTCAAATTACATTTATTAATACGTTTGAGTCAAAAATGACAGACGATGCAATTTGCAATGTGTGAAAGAGCAACCGCTCCAACACAAAAAAGCGTTGAAGCGGTTGTAAGTTTTTAATTATTAGAGTTTTTTATTGACAAGGCTCGTTATTCGCAACCCGCACGGCGTGATTTATATCCACGCTTCGTGCGACCTTTTGCTACTCGCCTTGTCGATAATTTTTGCCTTTTTTGAGGCAAAAATTATTCCCACTCAATAGTTGCCGACGGTTTGGGCGACATATCGTAGCATACGCGGTTGATGTTCGGCACCTCATTAAGAATACGCTTGGTAATCTTGTCGAGGATAGCCCAATCGATGTGTTCGATAGAGGCAGTCATAGCGTCGATGGTATTCACCGCACGTATGATAACCGGCCAATCGTATGAACGTGCATTGTTGCGTACACCTACGCTCTTGAAATCAGGCACTACGGTGAAGTATTGCCAAACCTTCTTGTCGAGACCTGCGATAGCAAATTCTTCGCGGAGGATAGCATCCGATTCGCGGAGAGCTTCGAGGCGGTCGCGAGTGATAGCACCTAAGCAACGTACTCCCAAACCGGGGCCGGGGAACGGCTGACGGTATACCATTTCGTAAGGCAAGCCGAGCTCTACACCGCAAGCACGTACTTCATCCTTGAACAATTGCTTCAACGGTTCAACCAATTCGAATTGAAGGTCTTCAGGCAAACCACCTACATTGTGATGGCTCTTTACCATCTTGGCTGTCTTGGTTCCTGATTCTACTATATCTGGATAGATAGTTCCTTGGCCGAGGTAATCGATACCATCGAGTTTGCGTGCTTCTTCTTCGAACACGCGGATGAACTCGCCACCTATAATCTTGCGTTTCTCCTCGGGGTCGGCTACATTGGCCAACTTATCTAGGAAACGGTCTGTTGCATCTACATATACAAGGTTTGCACATAGCTGGTTACGGAATACTTCAACTACGGCTTCCGACTCTCCTTTGCGCATTAAGCCATGGTTCACATGCACACATACCAAGTTGTTGCCAATGGCCTTTAACAGGAGCGCAGCAACAACTGAACTGTCTACACCACCCGAAAGAGCGAGTAACACTTTCTTGTCGCCAACCTGACGACGAATGAGCTCTACTTGGTCATTGACAAAGTTTGTCATGTTCCAGTTTGCTTCGGCCTTGCATGTGTCGAATACAAATGATTTTACAGCTTCTTTAATGGCCTCGACATCGTCGTTGAACTGTGCTAGTTTAACTTCGCACAATGCTTTGTCGTGTCCTGCTGCCATAACAGGGTAGCCTGCGGCATATATATCGTGGTTCACATCAATGGCTACACCGTCAATGACGTTGTTTGGACCACCATTAATGATGATACCTTTTACATTGGGTAACGCTTTTAGTTCTTCTACTGTAATGTCGTGGGGGTATATCTCGCTGTACACTCCCAATGCACGTATGGCTCTGGCAAGTACGGTGTTCTCGTGGCTTCCCAAATCCAAAATGACAATCATGTCTTGTTTCATAGGGTTTAATTATTTGAGGTTTTTATTGTTGCTATTCTTTTTAGCCCATCTATGATGGGCTTTTGGTTTTGCTGTGCAAAGTTAAAGATTTATTTTTTTTGAATGGCGAATAGTACAATTTTTATTCTTGGTTATCAATTATTATCTTTAACATTGGTTGTAAAAAAATAAGAGCGAACATGTTCGCTCTTATTATATTGCACACGCTTATTTCTTCTCTTTCAAGAGGTCGCGTATCTCTGTAAGCAGTTTCTCCTCGGCACTGGGCTCGGGTGCAGGTGCAGGAGCCGGTGCAGCAGCTGCAGCCTCTTCTTCTTTCTTTCTGAGTGTTGTGAGTTTTGTTATTATTCTGATAACACAGAAAATTGAGAACGCAATGATGAGGAAGTCGATAGTCTGCTGCAAGAAGTTACCGTAGTTCCATGTTACGGCAGCCTGCTCAACAGCACCTTCAGCATTTAATACTTCGTCCTTCAAAATCAATTTTAGGTCTTTAAAGTTCATACCACCTACCAAAAGACCAATAGGGGGCATGATGATATCGTTTACAACTGATGTTACTATTTTACCGAATGCACCACCGATGATTACACCGACAGCCATGTCGATAACATTACCCTTCATTGCGAAGTTTTTGAAATCTGTGAGGAATGACATGTTTTTATAGTATTAAAATGTTTTTCGCTTGCGAAGATACGATAATTTGATGGAACTACAAAGAGTTACGTTTTTTTTATAAAAATTTTCTATTTAATTTTTTGTGAAATATATGCTAAAAAGCCCTCTGTGTACATAATTTTTGTTATAGTGCATTTTTTTACTTAAATATGCTTCCATTTTCGATTATTTGTTTTGTTTACAAAAAAAGATTTCTTAAATTTGCATCGCAATTGAAGTAGGTGAAATATGAAAATAGTGAGAATAGTTACTTTATTTGTGCTTATGGCACTTGTTATCGTTGCTTGTAGCAGTGCCAATTATTGCAATTGTGGATAAATTTTTAAAGAATATATTGTTAACCATTTTTTTTAATAATTTAAACTATGACAAAAGTAGGTATTAACGGTTTTGGCCGTATCGGCCGTTTCGTTTTCCGTGCCGCTCAGACAAGAAACGACATTGAGATTGTAGGTATCAACGACCTTTGCCCCGTAGATTACTTGGCATACATGCTCAAGTATGACACAATGCACGGTATCTTCGATGGTACTATTGAGGCTGATGTTGAGAACAACCAACTTATCGTAAATGGTAAGGCTATCCGCGTAACAGCAGAGCGTAACCCCGCAGATTTGAAATGGGACGCTGTAGGTGCTGAGTACGTTGTTGAGTCAACAGGTCTTTTCCTTACAAAAGAGAAAGCTCAGGCTCACATCGAGGCTGGTGCTAAATATGTTGTTATGTCTGCTCCTTCAAAGGACGATACCCCCATGTTCGTATGCGGTGTAAACGAGAAGACATACGTTAAGGGTACACAGTTCGTTTCTAACGCTTCTTGTACCACAAACTGCTTGGCTCCTATCGCTAAGGTTTTGAACGACAAATTTGGTATCACAGACGGTTTGATGACTACTGTTCACTCTACAACTGCTACACAAAAAACAGTTGACGGTCCTTCTTTGAAAGACTGGAGAGGTGGTCGTGCTGCTGCTGGTAACATCATTCCTTCTTCTACAGGTGCTGCTAAGGCTGTAGGTAAAGTTATCCCTGCTTTGAACGGTAAACTTACCGGTATGGCTATGCGCGTTCCTACTTTGGACGTTTCTGTAGTTGACCTTACTGTAAACCTTGCTAAACCCGCTACATACGCAGAGATTTGCGCTGCTATGAAAGAGGCTTCTGAGGGTGAGTTGAAGGGTATCCTTGGTTACACAGAAGATGCAGTTGTTTCTTCTGACTTCCTCGGCGACACTCGTACTTCTATCTTCGACGCTAAGGCTGGTATCGCTCTTACAGATACTTTCGTTAAGGTTGTTTCTTGGTATGACAACGAGATCGGTTACTCTAACAAGGTTCTCGACCTCATTGCTCACATGGCAACTGTAAACGCTTAATCAGTATTTTAACTAATTAAGATAGCGAGGCGCATCAATTGATGCGCCTCGTGTTTTTTATGTTATAGTTTGTTTTAAAGGGTATTATTAAGGTTGTATTTGTATTTATTACTCTCCCACCTCGATAGAAGAGTGGAGGTGCTTGTAATGATAATGTGCAGTTCTTTACTTTAATTTCTCGGTGCCCCACGAACTATTCTTGCTTTACGCCTTTTGCTTTCTATAGCCTTTTTCAAAAGAAGTAAAAAAGATAATATATTATTCGAATCTAATTGCCTTTGTTGGCTCTATACGAGAAATGAACATAGATGGTAGCACCAACATGCAAACAGAAATAATGAACATTACAATGTTCATAGGAATCAAAATCCATGAAAACTCTATAGGCACTTGGTTCATATAATACATTTCGGGGTCTAACCCAATTATTCCGGTTTGTTGTTGAAGCAAACAAAGCAACAAGCCAATAATATTTCCCCAGAGCATGCCACGTCCAATAATGAACATTGAGTAGTAAAGAAATATTTTTCTTATAGAAATATTTTTGGCTCCAAGCGCTTTAAGAATACCTATCAGGTTGGTCTTTTCGAGTATTAGTATTAATAGTCCCGATATAATTGTAAAGCCGGATATGCCAATTACAAGAACAAGGATTATCCAAACTGTCTGGTCGAGCAGGTTGAGCCATGCGAATAGGGCAGGGTTCATCTCTTCCACTGTTTGAACATATAGTTGCTCTTGGTGCTTGTTTGCAACCTTGTCCATTGCTTCCCCAACGAAAATGCTTGTTGCATCTATATTATTTAATTCTTGAACGGTGAACTCCAATCCGGTGTATTGATTGTCGTTCCAGCGATTTAGGCGACGTGCTGTGTAAATATCTGTTATTGCAATGATATTGTCCAATTCGCCCATGTTGGTGTTGTATATACCTTCGATAGTCATGCGACGTGCTCTCACACCATCTTCTACAAAGTAGATATTGAGTTTGTCTCCTAAATGCACATTTAACTTCTGAGCAATGTTGCGCGACACTACAATTTTGTTGCTTGCAATTGTATCGCTGAAATTGGGTATTGTTCCCTCTTCTATGTTGCTAAGGAAGAACGATGTATCGTATCCCTCTCCAATTCCTTTTAAAATAATACCTTCGAACTCTTCTCCGGCTGCAATTAAACCCGGTTTGTTTATATAGCCTTGTATATGTGCTACGCCGTTAGTGGCTTTGAGAACCTCTATCTCCTCTTTCTCTGCTGTAACAGGCATCTCTCCATCGTTCCACGCGCTGTAGTTACGCACCTGAATATGTCCGCCAAAGCCAATGATTTTCTCTTGAATCTCGTGTTTAAACCCAATAACAATGCTTATGGATGCTATCATGACAATTATACCAATAGCAACACCCCATTGCGCAATCACAACAGCCGGTTTGGAGAGGCGTTTCTCTCCGTTGCGTGTTTTGTACAATCGTTTTGCTATAAACAGTTCGAGACTCATTGGGCACGTAATTTTGTGCGAAGATAGTTTAAATTCCTGAGAAAGAGGTCTCTTTCTTCTCTTATCTATATGAAAAAAGGTGAACAAATTTGTTCACCTTTTTTCATATAGATTGTAGATTGTATGTTTTTGTTAGAAACGGAAATCAACACCAACTGATGCGTTGTAGGTCTTACGCAAGTATTTAGAAGCTCCGCTTACACCATGTGCATAGTTTGCGTAGCAGAAACCTGCGTTCAAATCCCAGTTCTCGTTGAAGCTATATTTAGCACCAACACATGTCATGAAAGAGTCGTCAATGAATGAAACATCGCTCAAATATCTTTCATTTACGCCAAAGTCGCTGAACTGAACACCTGCTGACAGTAACAATTTGTCTGTTACCTTAACCTCTACACCACCAAGAATTTCGTAGGTGTTGCGTGTCAATGCCTGCATTGTGTTTGCTTTACCAATCAATGACTCAATCTTAGCATCTTTGTCAAAGTAGTAGTTGTAGCCTGCCATCACCTTAACTCGGTCGATTATATCCCATGATGCAGCCAATGTAAGTATTGCGGGTGCATCGTAACGGAATTTCTGACCATCCTCTAAAGAGACTAATTTGCTTGCAACAGGGCCAAATAGAGGGTGTGCAGCAAGGTTGCCCAAAACTCCATTCAAGTTTGTTGTACCTAACATATTACCTAATGCCTCGCTTGAGAAATCTTTAGTGTCATTCTCTATGTTGTTAATAGCGCGGAACTCATATTTTGCAGCAAAATTAAAGTTGCCTACCTTGTAGTCGATACCCAATATTGGAGCAAATGCTATACCGGTCTGTGTAAGGTCGAGTGCAAGAATGTTTGCAACATTTGAACCATTTGCAGGGTGAATAGCGTTGATGCTACCTTCATAAGAGAGGCTTGTGTAGTTACCACGTATACCTGCGTATGCAGAAAGGTTGTCGTTTATTTTGTATGCGGCACCAAGTTGCAAAGAGAAAAGGTATTGTGTAGACTCAAACTTAGATGCTGCTGACAATGCAGGGTTTATAGTCTGAGCAAGACCTGCTCCCATTTGGTTGAACATAGGCAAACCATTGTCGAACTTAGCGTTACCACCGCCACCAGGCATTCCAAAGAAACCGCTGAATGTCCAATCGCCAGTTTTGTATGCTGCAAAAAGTGTGGGCATGCAGGGTACATAAACCTCTCCTTTGTATGTTTTACCACTATTTACAACGTCTCTGTCTTGCCAAATCATCTGCCAGTTTACAGAGAAAGCCCAACCTTCTTTGAAGAATGCTGTACCTGCGGGGTTGAAATAGATAGCATCGGTCTCCAATGATGCAAAACGAGCAGGGTTACGAACAAATGATGCGCTCTGATTTGTGTTTGTAAGCAAACCACCTGCAAAAGATGCAATAGCAAATGAAACTAATGCGATACTTGTGAATAATCTTCTCATAATAATTTGTTTAAGTTAAACTTGTTTTCGTGTTCTGGTTGTGAGACATTATGTCTCTTTTAAAAACTGCACAAAGTTACTCCTTTTGTGCAAAGCGCGTGCAGCCATTTGTGTTTTTAACATAAAATACGCTAAAAATGAAAATAGTTTAGTCTTTATTTAGCACCTATTGTTGTAATTAAGTATTAATGGGCTGTTTTTCTATTTGTCTTTTAATCTCTTTTCTAAATCGTATAAAATAGAGTATTGCTGCAACAGTTAGCCCTATCGGTAGTCCGTATGCTACACCTATTGCTCCCATATTGAATTTGAAGCCTAGCAGGTAACTTGTAGGCAGTGCCATACAAATATAGGAAATGAATGCATAAATGCCTAGTGGCTTTGTTACCTCTATACCTCGCAGAGCATTTGCATAATTTGTTTGTATTCCGTCGCTCATTTGGTAGGCCAGCATTGGAATGAGCAGTGCAATGAACATCTCTTGTATGTTGCTATCGTCGGTGAAGATAGATGCTAGTTGATATTTGAATAATACAATACCTAGTGAGAGCACAATTGCCGATAACAATATTATATGTAGGCTGGCATTGGCTGTTTGTGCAACACTCTCCCACTCTTTACGACCTCTGTAATGGCTCATGCGTATGCTTGCCGCGGCTCCAATGCCGTAGTATATGAGAAAACATAATGAACCCGTTATGCACATAACTTGGAAAGCGGCAAGTTCTGTTGCTCCTAACCATCCCATTAGCAACGATGCCAATGAGAACGATGCTGTCTCCATTCCCATTTGCAACGCGAGTGGGGTGCCTATGATAAATAGTTTCTTTATCTCTTTCTTTCCGCTACTATGACTGTGAAAACCACTCTTGTATACCTCGAATTTTTTTCCTCTTGCTATCAATACAAAATATATGGCAATCATCAGTACACGAGAAATGAGTGTGGCTAGACCTGCTCCTGTAAGTCCCATTTCGGGCATGCCTGCAACGCCATATATCAGCAAATAGTTGAGAATTATATTTGTGAGGTTACCAATAATAATTACCCACATTGCTGTTTTTGTTGCTGCAACGGTGTCGGTGAACTGTTTGAAACTGTAAAACAGTATTGTAAATGGTAGTGATAGCAGAATTGTCATGTAGTAGGGGCGCATAAGAGGTAATAACTCCTCGGGTTGTCCCAGTTTGTCAATATTTATATATAATAATGTATATATACATATAATTATTGTTCCAAACAAACTATTGGCCCAAATACTATCTTTGAATGCTTTACCTACGTTGTTGTTCTCTTTTCGACCATAATATGCTCCAATCACAGGAGTTGCTCCGTAACTGAATCCAAGTATGGCTATAATTCCAAGATTAAACAGATTGTTTACAAAGCCTGCCGATGATAGGGCATTGGCACTGTAATGTCCCACCATTATTGTGTCTATAAAGCCCAAAACTACATTTCCTAATTGTCCTAACACAATTGGGGTTCCAAGACGCAATATTATTCCGTAGTGTGTACGATATTGTTTTATTATATTCATCTTTTTTTACACAAAAAATAAACGCGACATGTTATGCCACGTTTATTCATGTTAGGTTTAATTATTTACAAGGTATTGCGTCGATACGTCTTTGGTGTCTGCCACCTTCAAACTCTGTATTCAGGAATGTATCTACGCACTCTTTTGCTGTGGCTGTGTCTATAAAACGTCCCGGCATGACAAGAATGTTTGCATCGTTGTGCTGTCGGGCAAGAGCTGCAATCTCGGGTTGCCAGCAGAGTGCTCCACGTATACCTTTATGATGGTTTACCGACATGTTAATACCGTTTCCTGTTCCACAAATGGCAATTCCCATAGCGCAACGGCCATCTTCTACTGCTGTTGCCAAAGCATGGCCAAATTCGGGATAGTCGCAACTGTCGGTGCTGTGTGTCCCAAAATCGCTATATTCATAGCCACGCTCGGTGAGCCACACTTTTACTTGTTCTTTTAGAGGGTAACCGGCATGGTCGCTTGCAAGTCCAATCATCTTTGCCATTATAACATCTCTTTTACCTGTTTGTATACATTTTCGGCAGTGAAGCCTAACTTTTCGTCAAGCACTTTGTAAGGTGCAGAGAAACCAAATGAATCTAAACCAAATACTTTGCCATTTGCTCCTACAAGTCCTTGAAGGTTTACGGGCAATCCGGCTGTTAAACCAAATATTTTTGCTCCCGAAGGTAGAATGCTCTCCTGATACTCCTTGCTTTGTGTGCGGAAAAGACCTTCAGAAGGAACAGATACAATACGTGTCTTTACACCATCGGCTTTTAGCAGTTTTGCTCCTTCTACAAGTGTAGAAACCTCGGAACCCGAAGCCAATAGAATAACATCGTAATCTTCGTCGGAACCTGCAATTATATATGCTCCTTTGCTTGCTTGACTATAATCGGTGCCGGCAGGAAGGTTTGTTACATTCTGACGTGAGAAAATGAGTCCGGTAGGAGTATTGTCGTTCTCCATTGCCATTTTCCATGCAACTGTTGCTTCGTTTACATCGGCAGGACGTAAAACCAACATTGAGTTTTTGCCACTATGGTTCTTAACCTTCTCCATTAGGCGAACTTGTGCCTCTTGCTCTACAGGTTCGTGGGTAGGACCATCCTCACCAACTCGGAATGCATCGTGAGACCAAACAAATTTAACAGGTAACTCCATGAGGGCTGCCATACGAATAGCGGGCTTCATGTAGTCGCTGAATACAAAGAATGTTCCACATGCCGCGATTACACCACCATGAAGTGCCATACCAATGCATAGACATGCCATTGT
Organism: Bacteroidaceae bacterium; assembly: GCA_017522785.1. Taxonomy (GTDB): domain Bacteria; phylum Bacteroidota; class Bacteroidia; order Bacteroidales; family Bacteroidaceae; genus HGM04593. Next base: position 109,233 of record JAFWYF010000007.1, read on the forward strand.
GAGCTCCGATACACCTGCGTGCAAGAATGCTCCACTGAAATCTCCGGGGGTAAATGCATGTGTCTTCTTTAAGAAACCATCGGTCTTGTCGCTGTTGCTAAGGTCGGCCGATGAGCATATCATGTTTTCGTAGTTCTCTGCAAGAATTCCAAGGATGTGTGCCGATGCATTACGTGTGGGTGCATCTGCTTTTTGCTCAATGGCATCCCAATCAATAGCGGGCTGTTTGCCGGCAAACCACTCGGCCATTTTAATAGCAAGGTCGGGGTTCTGAGCCGCCCACGCCGCTTTGCGTTGTTTGCGTTCAGCGACGATTTGTCTCAATTCTGCCAAACGATTGTTGTACATCTCCTTAACCTCGGGGAAGAATACGAAGGGATTCTCAACATCACCACCAAGGTTCTTGATAGTATTAATATATGCATCGCCACCAAGAGGAGCGCCATGTGTACCACAGTCGAACTCATAGCTGCTACCATCGGCACGACGAGCGCCTTTACCCATTACAGTATTACCAATAATAAGTGTAGGACGTTCTTGCTCTGCTTTTGCCTCGACAAGTGCCGCACGAATTGCATCACAATCGTTACCGTCTATTGTTATAACCTTCCAACCCCATGCCTCGTATTTCTTAGCGGTATCTTCGAACATTACTTGGTCGCAACGTGTCGAAAGTTGTATTTGGTTAGCATCGTAGAACATTACAAGGTTGTTCAACTTTAGATAACCAGCCATGCGACCTGCGCCCTGAGAAATCTCCTCCTGAATGCCACCATCTGAAATGAAAGCGTAAATTGTTTGTCCCATTACTTCGCTGCCAAGACGTGCCTCTAAGAACTTAGCGGCAATTGCGGCTCCTACAGCGTATGTATGTCCCTGACCAAGCGGGCCCGATGTGTTCTCAATTCCACGAGCGAAATTTACCTCGGGGTGTCCGGGGGTGTTGCTCTTCCATTGACGAAGCTGCTTTAGGTCGTCCATGGTGTATTTGTCCGATAGGGCAAGAACTGAGTAGAGCATTGGCGACATGTGTCCGGGATCTAAAAAGAAACGGTCGCGTCCTTCCCATAGTGGGTTTTCGGGGTCGTAAACCAAAAATTCAGAATAGAGTACATTTATGAAATCAGCACCACCCATTGCACCGCCGGGATGTCCCGATTTAGCCTTTTCTACCATTGCAGCAGTCAGAATACGAATGTTGTCTGCTGCTTTGTTCATCAGTTCCTTACTGTTCATACTTTATAGAGGTTAGTTGGATATATTTTTTATGTTATTTAATTTTGCAAATTTACTATAATTGTTTGAAAAGGTAAAATATTTATGATGTGATTTTTGCTGTTTGCCATTTAATAAAAATGATGTTTTAATATTCACGATTTATAAAATTTTTGCTCTCTCCCGTTTTTGTATTATATTCGCCTGAATAATTATTGAATTTATGAGTAATAAACTTATTGCTATTATATCGGCACAATTGAATGTTGTTGCCGACAAAGTTGCCAACACTATAAATTTGCTGAATGATGGTGCAACAGTGCCTTTTATTTCTCGTTATCGTAAAGAGGCTACAGGGTCGCTCGACGAGGTTGCGATTGGGAACATAAAAGAGTTGTACGATAAACTGAAAACTTTGATACAGCGCAAGGAAACTGTTATAGCCACAATCGAGGAGCAAGGAAAACTTACTCCTGAACTAAAGAAAAGAATTGATGATTGCTACGATAGTGTAGAACTCGAAGATATATACTTGCCTTATCGTCCTAAACGCAGAACACGTGCCACAGTTGCAAAGGAGCGTGGCTTGGAGCCTCTGGCAAATCTTATTCTGGCTCAAACTGCCTCCGATATTAAAGGCCGGGCGCGAACATTTATAAATAAAGATGTGCCAACCTGTGAAGATGCCATAACAGGTGCATGCGATATCATAGCGGAACATGTTTCCGAAGACGAGGTTGCACGAAATGTAACACGTCGCCTATTTCAACGCAAAGGCACAATAGTATCTAAAGTTGTGAAAGGCAAAGAGGCCGATGGCATTAAATATTCCGATTATTATGAATGGAGTGAATCTGTTGCAAGAGTCTCTTCACACCGTTTGTTGGCTATGATGCGAGGTGAAGAAGAGGGCTTTCTGCGCCTCTCGATAGTTGTTGATAATGATGAGGCTTTAGATAAGTTGGACAGACGTTTCGTACGACGAAATTCTACAACCGGGCAATATATTAAAATGGCAGTTGCAGACGGTTTTAAGCGTCTGCTTGCACCATCTATAGAAAACGAGACAATGGCTGTTGCAAAGCAACGTGCCGACGATGAAGCTATTGCAGTGTTTGCCGATAATTTACGCCAATTATTGTTGTCATCGCCTTTGGGACAAAAAAGAGTACTTGCAATAGACCCCGGTTTCAGAACGGGATGTAAAGTGGTTATTCTGGATGCTCAAGGTAATCTATTAACCCATTCGGTAATATATCCGCACCCACCATATAACGACCGCGAGGCTACAGCACGACAACTCTCACAATGGGTAAACGATTACAAAATTGAGGCTTTTGCAATAGGAAATGGCACTGCCGGGCGCGAAACAGAAGATTTTGTACGCTCGTTGGGCTTGTCGCCACTAATATTCTCGGTGAACGAAGATGGTGCCTCTGTCTATTCTGCTTCGGCTGTGGCACGTGAGGAGTTTCCTAACGAAGATGTAACGGTGCGTGGTGCTGTTTCCATAGGTAGGCGTTTGATAGACCCATTGTCGGAATTGGTAAAGATTGAACCTCGTTCCATCGGAGTGGGGCAGTATCAGCATAGTGTAGACCAAAATAAACTCAAAGAGCGTCTCGATGTAGTTGTAGAGAGTTGTGTGAACAGTGTTGGTGTGAATGTGAACACTGCAACTAAACAGATATTGACACATATCTCGGGACTAGGCCCATCGTTGGCCGAAAATATAGTGCGCTATCGTGCAGAGAATGGCGAGTTTCGCACACGTAAAGCATTGCTAAAGGTTCCTCGCTTGGGTAATAAGGCCTTTGAGCAGGCTGCGGGTTTCTTGCGTGTTGTTGGTGGCGATGAACTGCTCGACAACACAGCGGAGCATCCCGAATCGTATGAAATTGTTGCACAAATGGCAAAAGATGTCGGTGTAACACTCGAAAAATTTATAACAGATAGTGAGGTTCGCAAGAGTGTACAGTTGAAACACTATGTAAATGACAAGGTCGGTATGCCTACACTCACAGATATAATGGATGCTTTAAACAAGCGTGGATTAGACCCACGTGAACAGGCAAAGGCTTTCTCATTCGACCCAAATGTTCACGAAATAGATGATTTACACGAAGGTATGGTACTACCCGGGTTAGTTTCAAATATTACAGCATTTGGCGCTTTTGTTAATATCGGTGTACATCAGGATGGGCTTGTACATATATCGCAGTTGGCAGATAGGTTTGTTTCATCCCCCTCGGATGTTGTGAAATTGGGGCAACAAGTTATGGTACGTGTTATAGAGGTAGATGTTAAGCGCAAAAGAATCAGTCTTTCAATGAAAGGGGTATAAAAAAGATGTGTGATTTATATCACACATCTTTTTTATATTTGATTCGTAAAATAAATGAACGAGTATATTATAGTTCTATAATTTATATACTTTTGGCTACCGATGTATTATTTTTAATTCTATTGAATATATCAGATTTGAATAATATCTTGTACACAAGGACTAAATTACAAGTATTAGCTATTGTATATACAATCAATGATGATAAACTATGTGCCTCTATTTGTGAATTTAAACATAATAATATAAAGTAGTTAATAATAAAATACGTGTAAATAGCATACTTTGTGCTTTTATCTATTATGTTCTTTCTTATAATTACTACAAAAAGGAAACATATAGCAATATATTTTATTATATAAGAAATGCCTAAGAGCAATGATAGAGTAACTGCATTATATGTAGTTATTATGCTTGGAGAACAAAAAATTAGTATAATACTTAGAATTGCATAAATAAAATAAATACCGGCAAACCACTTAAGAGCATTCTGTGTGGCTCTATTTCGTGCAATTGTATATAATGTTATGATGCAAACTAAATAAATAATTTTAATGAGGACTAACGAAACTGCATTTGTAAATGGTATAACTATATTTGTTATGTAATAATTGTCGGTACTTAATCCTATAATTCTTGTTGTTAACTCATATAAAATTGGCAAAGAGTATAATAGATATACAATACTCTTTTTGTCTCTTATATCAGATAATGCCATTATTGTAGTTTTTTAGATAGATAATAAATAATAAACGTATCTGCATTAATGCAGATACGTTTATTTATAATGAAATATTTATCAATTAGCAGATTTTACGTGAACCGTCGCCAATGACAACATCGTAAACCTTAGGAAGTTTACCATATTTCTCTTTGTAACGCTCATTTGCTTTCTCGATAAAGATATCGTAAAGTTCCTCTTTAACAAGGTTGATGGTGCAACCACCGAAGCCACCACCCATCATACGAGAACCGGTAACACCGCAGTCGATAGCAACGTCTACCAAGTAGTCGAGTTCCTCGCAACTTACCTGATAATCTTTGCTCAAACCAAAGTGTGTCTCGTACATCTTCTTACCTACAGTTTCGTAGTCGCCAGCCTCGAGAGCATCGCATACGTCGAGAACGCGCTGTACCTCGCCGATAACATATTTAGCACGGCCATAATCCTCTTCTTTGATTTCTGCTTTAACCTCCTCGAGCATGTCAAAGTTTGCATCGCGCAAAGACTCAACCTCGGGGTGTTTGCTCTTGATAACCTCAGCTACATGCTCACAGCTCAAACGGCGCTCGTTGTAGGGAGAGCCTGCCAACTCGTGTTTAACGCATGTGTTCAAAAGAACCAAACGATAGCCAACGGGTTTGAAGGGGAAGTAAGAGTACTCCAATGAACGGCAATCCAAACGGATGAGGCTACCCGATTTACCAAATACACTTGCGAACTGGTCCATGATACCGCAGTTTACACCTACATAGTTGTGCTCTGTAGCCTGACCAACTTTTGCCAACTCAAATTTGTCTACTTTGTTCTCACCGAAAAGGTCGTTAAGAGCATAAGCGTATGTGCTCTCCAAAGCAGCAGATGAAGACATACCTGCACCAAGAGGTACATCACCAGCAAATGCAGTGTTGAAACCTTTAACAGGTACTCCACGTTTAATCATTTCACGGCAAACACCGAAAATGTATTTTGCCCATGAAGCGCGGGGTGCATCTTCCTCGTTCAAACCAAACTCAACGTAGTCTTTTTCGTCGATAGAATAAGCACAAACTTTGTCTGTTCCGTTAGGTTTAACCTCGGCCATGATACCTTTGTTTACAGCACCGGGGAATACAAAACCATTATTATAGTCGGTGTGCTCACCAATGAGATTGATACGACCGGGAGATGCATAGATGCTTCCTGTTGTTCCGTCAAAATGCTTGATGAAGCGACTTCTTACAAAATCTATATCCATAGTTGTGATGTTTTATGTGTTAAACAAATGTTTGTTTTATAAATCGAATTTATTTCTTTGCAGGTTTTGAACCAACCAAAGCATAGAACAAAAGGTATGCAGCGCAGAAGAGAACTACCCAGTAGCTTGTCATGTAGTTTGTCCATTCTGCCAATTGTGCCTGAATTGCAAGCATTACAGCGCAACCAAATACCATAGTCATGAAGATACCAGATGCAACAGCTGTATATTTGCCAAGACCTTCTACTGCCATGTTGAAGATACCACCCCACATAACTGATGTGCAAAGACCTACCAACAAGAAAGCGAATATACCAACGGGAACGTTAGCCCAAATAAGTGTCAATGTAGCCCAATTGATACCGGGAACCTCTACAGTTGTAGCAGGGTCAGAGAACATTCCGAAAGCAACAAGTACCAATGTTGCAATAGAAACTGTTGTAATCATGGCGCGGCTTGATACCTTGCTACCGATGCTGGCACCAACAGAACGGCCAATGAGCATCATGAGCCAGTATACAGCAACGATAAGACCTGCTGTTGCAGCAGAGATACCCAACTCGGGAGTATTCACAAGATACATATTAATGTATGTGGGAACACCAACCTCGATACCCATGTAAAGGAAGATAGCGATGATACCCAATACGAAATGACGATATTTCAAAGCGCCTTTAATAAGGTTCACATCAACAGGAGCTTGCTCGGGCTCTTCAATCTTAGTGAAAAGAATGACAATGAATGCTACAACGAAGATTCCAAGAGCAATCATAAGCGCGGGAGTAGCGTCGGAAATAGCTGTGTCCTTAGTTATTTCGCCAATAAGCGCACCCATAAGAATGTATACTGCAACGGCTGCCGATGAGTTAAATACACCACCGAGCTGAATAAGCTGGTTACCGCTGTTACCACCACCACCAAGAATGTTAAGCATGGGGTTTACAACGCAGTTAAGGATACACATGCAGAAACCTGCGATGAAAGCACCTACAAGGTATACACCAAATACAAGACCAAGGCTCTCTTTTGCATCGAGCAAACCGCTAGCCCACTGAATGAGAATACCTGTGATACCAATTGCCAAACCGATAAGAGCTGTTTTCTTGTAACCGTACTTAGCGATGAGCATACCTGCGGGAATACCCATAACCAAATAAGCAACAAAGTTACCGTAGTTACCAATCTGTGCAAGAACTTCGGGTATATCACCCTGTGCTTTGATGATGTTTGCCATAGGTGAACAAAGGTTTGTTACAAAGGCAATCATTGCGAAGAGCGCAATCATAACGATAATTGCTCCCCATTGTTTTTTTTGCTGACTCATTGTTTTTTTAAGTTTATTAGTTAATAATTTAATTAGATTCAAATTCTTATTTCTCTACACCAAATTTGTAAATGGTAACTTGTGAGTACTCTTCACCCGGTTTTAATATAACGCTTGGGAAGTGTGTCTTGTTGGGTGAATCGGGGAAATGTTGTGCTTCGAAACAGATAGCACTGCGTTTGGGGAATGTAGCACCATGTGCTCCTGCAAAACCGCTGTGCCAGTTCGATGTGTAAACCTGTACGCCGGGCTCTGTTGTGTAAACCTCCATTGTACGGCCACTGACAGGTTCAGTTACTTTTGCTGCGAAGCTCAATTCGCCAACCTCTTTCTTATTCAAAACATAGCAGTGGTCGTATCCTGCACCATGTTTAATCTGCTCCTCGTCGGCATCTATGCGCGAACCAACCTCTTGTGGGGTGGTGAAATCGAATGCGGTGCCTTTTACTGGTGCAATGCAACCATAGGGAACCGATGTGTCGTCGATGGGAACAAAGAAATCGGCATTTATTTCGCAAATAAGGTTGTCAATTGTAGCTGTTGGGTTTGCAATGCCCGATAGTGAGAAGAAACCGTGGCTGGTCAGGTTCACGATAGTCTTTTTGTCAGTTGTTGCTTTGTAATCAATCTTCAACTCGTTGTCATCGTTGAATGAGTAAATTACAGTAACGTCGAGATTTCCGGGGAAACCCTCTTCGCCGTCAGCCGACAAATAGTGCAATTTAAGTGTTTGGCAATCGGTTTGCTCTGCATCCCAAACACGCGCATGAAAACCGGTGGGTCCACCATGTAAATGGTTCGGACCATTGTTAATTGCCAACTGATATTCTTTGCCGTCGAGTGTGAATTTACCTTTGCAAATACGGTTGCCATAGCGGCCTACAAGTGTGCTAAGGAAGGGCTCGGGGCTGTTTAGGAGGTTGTCGATGCTATCGTGTCCTTGAATGACATTAGCATAATTGCCATTTTTGTCGGGCACCATTATGCTTAATATAGCACCGCCATAGTTTGTTATTGCAACTTCGCTACCTTTCTTGTTTTTTAAAATGAAAAGAGCGGTTTCTTTACCGCCGATGTTTTTTTTGAAGTCGGCGGCTTTGAGTTCTGAAAGATTTGTTTCTGTACAGCTCATACTTTTATTTGTCTTGTTAGAGTTTCTTTTCTGTGAAAGATAACCCACAAAATAGCCTAAATTGCTGTTTTTCTATGATTGAAATACAACAACCTCTTTTATAAAAAGACCCTTTTGCAGGTTTACATTGCAAATAAAATAAAAATATGTCTTATGACAAAACAAATTAAAAATATTTTTTTGCCTTATTTCAATCGCTCTCTTTTTTGTGTTGCTTAATGGAGTGCTTTGAATTTCTATCATAAAAAATGAGTCTCTCGTGCCGACTTTAATCATTGTCGTACGAGAGACTCTGTATGTATATCGTCACTCTTTTATTACTTTATTGAAGTTAGCAGGTCGGCTACAATAAAACAGCTTCCTCCTACAAATATAAAATCCTCTTCACTGGCATCTTTTTTTGCGGCATCCAAAGCTGTTTTAACATCGCAATAATAATTTCCATACAGGTTAAATTCCAGCGCCTTTTGTGCCATCTCTTTGCTCTCTAATGCGCGTTTTACACTAGCTTGTGTAAAGTAGTATACAGCATCTTTGGGCATCATAGCAAGTACACCGCTTATATCCTTGTCGTTAACCATGCCAAAAACTATACGCAATTTGTTATATTTTTGTCGTGATAGTTGTTTTACAATGTGCGAAATACCACCAATGTTGTGTCCGGCATCGCATACAACACGTGGTTTCTCTTGCAGTTTCTGCCATCGTCCCATTAGTCCTGTGAGCCTTGTTACATTGCCAAATCCTTTCTTTACTGCTTCCTCGGTTATGTCGTATCCGGCCTTCTTTAATATTTGCAGTGTGGTAAGTATTGTGTTGGTGTTTTTTACTTGATAGTCGCCACCAAGTTCGCCTGCAATGGTTCCATACATCGTAGTTGAGTAGTTGTAGCCGTCGCCACATGGTGTTGCTTTGGTAAGTGGCTGTTCCTCTTCGGCAAAGTATATTGGGGCATTGCAACTGCTTGCCTTTTCATTGAAAACGGCTTTTGTCTCTTCGGTTGTCTCTCCTATCACCACCGCCGTTTGTGGCTTGATTATTCCGGCCTTTTCACCGGCAATATCTGCAAGTCTTTTACCCAAAAACTGTGTGTGGTCTATACTTATATTGGTTATGATACATGCATCAGGATATATTATATTTGTGCAGTCTAAACGACCACCCATGCCCACTTCAACAACAGCTACATCAACCTTTTGTTCTGCAAAATAGGTGAATGCCATTGCGGTTGTAAGCTCAAAGAACGATGGGTGCAAAGGCTCGAAAAATACTCTTTCGCGTTCCACAAAATCTACTACGAACTCTTTGCTTGCGGGCTCTCCGTTTACACGTATGCGCTCGCGAAAATCTATAAGATGAGGCGATGTGTATAATCCCACACGATATCCGGCCGATTGAAGTATGGCTGCAATAGTGTGTGAGCAAGAGCCTTTTCCGTTTGTCCCTGCAATGTGTATTGTGCGGAACTTTTTATGCGGGTGTCCTAAATGTTCATCCAACAGTAATGTTGTGTCCAGCCCCTCTTTATACGCAGAACTGCCCACCTGCTGAAACAGCGGTGCGCAGTCGAAAAGATATTTGACAGTTTCGTCGTATGTCATATAATTGTTCTTAATCGAAGAAATTGCGGAAACGTTTGAATAGGTGTTCTTTGACACTTTCGCTAGGACGGAAATTGTCGGAGTTTTTAAACTGCTCGAAGCTCTTTTTCTCCTCTTTTGATAGTGTTTCGGGTATGTACACGCTGATGTTCACCACAATATCGCCTCTGCCATACTCATTAAGTGTGGGCAAGCCTTTGCCACGTAGGCGAAGCACTTTACCCGGCTGTGTTCCTGCTTCGATATTTACTTTGGCTGTTCCATCAAGAGTGGGAATCTCAACTACACCTCCAAGGGTTGCTGTAGGAATGTCCAGCAACAAACTGTAAACCAAATCGTTCTCGTCGCGCACAAGTTGTGGGTGCTTCTCCTCTTCAATTTGTATGAGCAGGTCGCCTGCGATGCCATTGTGCTTTCCCGCATTTCCTTTTCCGCGCATAGATAGTTGCATGCCTCCCATCACTCCGGCTGGTATCTGCACCTCTACGACCTCTTCGCCCATAGTAATACCGTCGCCATTGCAATGACGGCACTTGTCTTTTATAATCTTTCCTTCTCCATTACAGCGAGGGCAAACGCTTTCGCTACGCATCATGCCTAATATGCTTTGCTGTGTGCGTACTATGCGACCTGTTCCATGGCAATCGGGGCATGTTTCGGTTGAATTGCCTTCGGCACCGCTACCGCCACAATGTGAGCAGGCAACATATTTCTTTAGTTTGAATCTCTTTGTTACTCCGCTTGCAATCTCTTGCAGTGTCAGTTTAACCTTAACACGCAGGTCGCTACCGCGAAAACGTGTCTGTTGAGGACGTCCGCCTCCGCCACCAAAACCGCCAAAACCGCCGAATCCACCGCCAAAAATGTCTCCGAACATAGAGAAAATATCGTTCATGTCCATACCGGCGCCATTAAACCCACCTCCGGCAGCACCGCCTAATCCTTCGAATCCGAATTGGTCGTAACGTGCCTTTTTGTCAGGGTCACTCAATACGCTGTATGCTTCGGCTGCCTCTTTGAATTTCTCTTCAGCCTCTTTGCTGCCCGGGTTTTTGTCTGGGTGATATTGTATCGCCATCTTGCGATACGCTTTTTTTATGTCGTTTGCCGATGCGTTTCTGTCCACACCAAGCACTTCATAGTAGTCTCGTTTTGCCATATCTGTGTTTTATTCTCCCACTGCAACTTTTGCGTGGCGTATTACTTTGTCGTTGAGCATGTATCCTGTTTGTACGCAATCCAATACTTTCCCTTTAAGTGCTTCGTCGGGTGTAGGTATCATTGCTATTGCCTCATGAAAATCTGTGTCAAATTCGGCACCTTCTGTCTCAATTTTTTGTAGGCCGTTCTGCTTTAATATAGTTGTGAATTTGTTGTAAATGAGTTCTACGCCGGTTAAAATCTCCTGTGCGTTCTCATCTTTTGCCATGTTGGCAAGAGCACGTTCAAAGTCGTCGAGAATAGGCAGAATAGCCTCTATTGTCTTCTCGCCACCATTCTTAATCAGTTCGGCCTTCTCTTTGAGGGTGCGTTTACGGTAGTTGTCAAACTCAGCTACCTGACGCAGATATTTATCTTCTAGGTTTGCTATCTTCTCATTTGCCTCATCCAACTGCTTTTGCAGGTCGTTACCCTCTTCGGTGCACTCTTCTGTTGCACTCTCTTCGGTGCTGTTTACAATTTCCTCTTGCTCTTCAACGTTTGAGGTTTTCTTTTCTTCTTCTCTATTATTTTTGCTCATAGTTATGTAACTATTATCGTGAAACTTCTATATTTTTTTACACACTTATATAATAACAAATAGTTTGCCAATCGGTTTTTTGTGGCAAAATTTCGGCAAAGATACTCTTTTAGAATTTATATTGTGTCAATTTGGCAGTTTTTTATCCAAATATTGGCTTGATAAATATGTCTGTCTATTAAATGGCAGTTTTTTTGTGTGGATTACAAAAAAGAGTTACCTTTGTTTTATGTTGTTCGTAAAATAAACAGAAGAATATAATGCAAGTAAATTTTCCCAAACTCTTTTTGGCCTCACTAGGTGTTGTTGCGTCTGTTCCGCTCTATGCCGATAATACCCCGTCTAAACCCAATGTAGTGCTTATTTATGCCGACGATTTGGGCTATGGTGATATTGGATGCTATGGTGCAAAGAATGTCGCAACACCTAACGTTGATGCCCTTCTCGATAATGGATATAAATTTGTGAATGCACACTCTGTTGCATCCACCAGCACTCCTTCGAGATATGCACTTTTGACAGGGGAGTATCCATGGCGAAAAAAGGGGACCGATGTTGCAGCCGGTGATGCGGCAATGATAGTTTCGCCCAAACAATATACTTTGGCCGACGTTTTTAAATCGGCAGGTTATGCTACAGCCGCTATAGGTAAATGGCATTTGGGTCTTGGTGTCGAGAGTGGAAAACAGAATTGGAATGAACCTCTCCCCGTTGGGCTTTCCGATATCGGATTCGATTATTCATATATAATGGCGGCAACAGCCGACAGGGTACCATGTGTTTTTATAGAGAATGGCAGGGTGGCCAATTACGATGCTTCGGCACCTATTTATGTCAGTTACAAAGAAAATTTCCAAGGAGAACCAACAGGACGCGATAATCCGGAATGTCTATATAATTTGAAACATTCGCATGGGCACGATATGTCTGTTGTAAATGGAATAGGACGCATTGGTTATATGAAAGGTGGTGGCTCGGCTCTGTGGAAAGACCAAAATATTGCCGACTCAATAACCTCTCATGCAATAGATTTCATAGAAAAGAACAAAAATGCTCCTTTCTTCCTCTATTTCGCAACAAACGATGTGCATGTACCCCGCTTTCCGCATGAACGTTTTCGCGGAAAGAGTGGCATGGGTTTGCGAGGCGACGCTATTGCACAATTCGATTGGTGTGTGGGTGAAATTGTAAGTGCGCTTAAAAAATCGGGCCTTTATGAGAATACTTTAATCATTTTGACAAGTGATAATGGCGCTGTAACAGATGACGGCTATGCCGATGATGCCGAAACGTTGCTTAACGGGCACAATCCTGTCGGTGGATTGCGTGGTGGAAAATATAGCTGTTTCGAGGGTGGAACACGTGTACCTTTTATAGTTCATTGGCCGGCTAAGATAAAGAAACAGGAAGTGCGTTATGGCTTGGTATCTCAAATAGATTTTATAAATGCAATGGCTGCTATTCTAAATGTTACATTACCCAAAGATGCTGCTCCCGACGGAAATCAATATGCGGCAGAATATTGGCTCGGTACCGGCTCCCCTCGTTTATACGTTGTAGAGATGGCGGCCAATCACACATTGTCGCTACGCATGAACGATTGGAAATATATTGAGCCAAGCAATGGCCCGGCAATTGTTCCATGGGGTCCAAAGATAGAGACCGGTTATAACAAATCTCCACAACTCTATCGTCTGTTCGATGATAGCATACAAACGGCCATACCCGATTACTCCTCTGTCCCAAACGACCCGTATGAACAGCATAACTTGGCAGAGAAATATCCAAAAGTGGTCAATGAAATGAGCGAAATGTTAAAGGTTTTACACGAAAAACCTATCAATTGGACAATTGAATTTTAAGAATTTATGAAAAGCGGTATATTGCTCACCGAAGAGCAACAACAGGCTCTCCGAAATCTAAAAATATCGGAGCTCAATGACATGCAACATGCGGCAATAGAGCATTGTCGTGAATTACAGAGCATGGTATTGCTCTCACCTACAGGTACAGGAAAAACTCTTGCCTATCTGCTACCTATGCTGGAGCGTTTGAGCTACGAAGAGTCGGGCGTTCAAGCGCTTGTGGTTACTCCTTCGCGCGAACTTGCGAAACAGGTGGCCGAGGTGTGGCGTACAATGGCAACCCCTTTTCGCATGGTTGCACTCTACGGTGGTCGTTCGGTTGCCGAAGAGGTTGCGCTGTTGCAGGGTAGTGCTCCTGCGGTCGTGGTTGGAACTCCCGGTAGGCTCATAGACCATCTCTCGCATGGCAATTTGTCGGCCGAAATGTGTCGTTTGTTGGTTATAGACGAGTTCGACAAGTGCCTCGAAATGGGCTTTCAGAACGAGATGGAACGTCTCGTCTCGTTGCTCCCCGCTGTACAAATACGCTATCTGCTCTCTGCCACCGATGCGCAGGAAATCCCTCAGTTCGCAGGTACCGACAATGTGCAGCATCTCGATTTTCGTACTGTTGGGCAACCTTCGCAACGTATGTCGTTCTACAAACTGACAACAACCCCCGATGAGCGCCTGCAACTTCTTTTTAATCTGTTGTGTGCTACAGGTGGCGAATCAACTATTGTATTTTGCAATTTCCGTGAGAGCGTCGATGAGGTACGTCGCTTTCTTGCCGGAAACCGCTTGCAGGTGGCTGCCTACCATGGTGCAATGGAGCAGAAAGAGCGCGAACTGTCGCTCTATCGTTTTGGCAGTGGTTGTGTGAATATTCTCATAAGCACCGATTTGGCATCACGTGGTCTCGATATAAAAGATGTAAAGCATGTGGTGCATTTTCAACGTCCTATGACACAAGAGATATTCACTCATCGTAATGGTCGTACTGCACGTTGGGAGTCGGGTGGTTCGGTCTACCTCTTTTCCTATCACGAACATGCTTTGCCCGACTTTGTTCCTACCGATATCCCCGAATATCGTATGCCTAAGCAACTATCCTTGCCCGACGTGGCGCAGTGGATGGCTCTATATATAGGAAAAGGTAAGCGCGACAAGATAAGTCGTGGCGATTTAGTAGGCTTTTTTATCAAAAAATTACGGTTCTCGGAGCAAAAAAAGCGAAAATATGCGTTAAGAACTGAGCCATAACGCATTAAGTTGAAAAGCTTGGAAACGGTAACAATGGCAATAATGCAAGGAAATGAGGGGTAATGAAGGCGGACAGTTTGCAAATCATTACCCGATAATGGAGTAAAGTTTTTCTTTGTGTCGTCACGTTTCATCGTTCTGCATCATTTTGTATATCAATGTATAACTCGCTGATAACTAATTTTGTAACCAAAAAAAAGATTAGATTATGCGAAGTACATTTAAGGTGCTGTTCTACGTGAACGGAAGTAAGGAGAAAAACGGTATTGTTCCTATTATGGGACGAGTAACAATTAACGGCTCAGTAGCCCAATTCAGTTGCAAACAGAGCATTCACAAAGACCTATGGGATGTAAAAGGCAACCGAGCAAAAGGAAAGAGCAAGGAATCGCGTGACATCAATTTGGCTTTGGATAACATCAAGGCTCAAATCATCAAGCATTACCAACGCATTTCAGACCGTGAGGCGTTTGTAACTGCTGAAATGGTACGCAATGCCTATCAAGGTATCGGAACGGAGTATGAAACACTGCTCCGAGCATTCGACAAGGAGAACGAAGCCTTTGCCAAACGAGTAGGCAAAGACCGCTCATTGAGTACATATCAAAAGTATCTCACCGTAAGAAAATATCTTGCCGAATTTATCAAGGTACACTACAAGCGTACAGATATTGCAATGAATGAACTTACCGAAGATTTCATTCGTGATTATTGCTTGTATCTACGAAATGAGGTCGGGCTTGCCCAATCCTCAGTATGGATATACTCCATACCATTGAAGCACATTGTAACCACTGCTCATTATAATGGTAAGATAGCACGCAACCCATTTGCTCAATATAAAGTTGACCCAGACCACAAGGAAAGAGGATTCCTGACGGAAGAGGAACTGCAAGCATTTACGACAGTTGAATTGAACAATCCCGATTTGGAGTTGGCAAGAGACTTATTTGTATTCGGCTGCTGGACGGGTATATCATTCATTGACATTAAGAATTTGACTACGGAGAATATCACAATGTTGGGTGGTTCACCGTGGATAGTGTCAAAGCGACAAAAGACAGGTGTACCGTTTCAAATCAAGTTGATGGATATTCCTATGCAGATTATCAAGCGATACGAGCCATACAGAATAAGCAACAATCTATTTAATATCGGTAGCCACGACACTATAAACAAACGCATAAAAGAGGTGGCTAAAATGTGCGGTATTGAGAAGCGAACTTCATTTCACACAAGTCGCCACACATTTGCAGTGTTGGCCTTGAACTATGGTATGCCGATAGAGAGCGTGAGTAAAATTCTCGGACATACCAATATTACGACAACGCAAATTTACGCTAAAGTAACCAGTACTAAACTCGAACACGATATATCAATGTTTGAGAATAGGGTTAGCGGAAGATTTGCAATTTAATATGTATAGGTATGGAAAGGGGTATTATAACAATCAGCGAAAGCGGCAAAGTGAATATTTCAAGCGGTAATGTATGGATGTCTGAAATGGAATTGGTGGAGTTGTTCGGGGTGGCAGCCCCGACACTCCGAGCAATCATCAGAGCGATATATAAGAGTGGAACACTTAACCCTGCAACAACTCAACGATGCGATTTTGCCACTCCTAAAAGTTGGGCTACATTCTACAATCTTGAAGTAATCATAGCGCTTGCGTTTAGGCTGAACTCATACAAGGCGTGTAAGATAAGACAAAATGTATTGAATAGTTTATGCCAGCGAAAAAAGGCAGATATTAACTTGTTGATTTCTCTAATTAACAAACACCTCAAACAACAAAAGGTCTAATCTCAAGCAAAATATTGGCTATAGATGCTCTAAAAAGGCAGCATGCTTTGTTGATATGAGAAAAAATCACATATTTTGTGGTGGATTTTGTGTTATTTTATGCATGACCGTTGTGCCGTTGTGAAAAAATCACTATATTTGCAATTGATAAAGTAGAAAAATTAAATCATTTAACTAGATATTGTATGCTAATTCGTTTTTCAGTAGAGAATTTTCTATCTTTTAAGGATAGGGTGACTTTTTCAATGCTGCCAGGAAAAGGAATGTTGAAGAAGGAGCATAAGGCAGATGCTGTTAATGGTGTCAGAGTATTGAAGACAAGTGTTGTTTTCGGTGCAAACGCATCGGGTAAGTCAAATCTAATAAAAGCAATGGCATTTGGTAAACGAATGATCATTGAAGGAACTCCGTCTAACATGCCTATTGAATACAGTAAGTTTCGATTGGATGTAGAATGCTTGAATAAGCCTAGTAGAATGGAATATGAGATACAAATTTTAAATAAGAACTATGCCTACGGCTTTGTTTTCAATAATGAATTAATATTAGAAGAGTGGTTATATGAAATAAGCAAAAAGGGAGAGGTAAAAATATATGAAAGAATACAACAAGACAACATTTTTGATATTAATTACTTATTAAAACAACAGGATAAAGAAGAGGAACGTCAGTTCTTAAATTTCCTATGCAAAGCAACTCCTAATAATCAATTGTTTTTACATGAAATCCTTACACGAAAAGTAAAAAGCAATGTAACAAACATACGCGACTTAGAATTGGTTCTTAGTTGGTTTATAACTACATTAACCATTATCTTTCCATCTGACAAATACAAACAAGGAATTAAACTGATGGCAGCTGATAATGATAAGTTGAAACAGTATTATTCCGGTTTGTTAAAATATTTTGATACTGGTATTGAAACAATATGTCTTCAAACCGTTAAAGAGGAAAAGCAAACAATTCCTAGCGAATTATTGGAGCGCATAAAAATGGATTTATTGAAACAAGATGATGAAAATTCAAGAGTGCTTTTAACTAACCAACGAGACAGTTATATTATTTCGTTAGACAACAAGTCAAAAGGCTCTGAGCGTTTAAAACTCAAAGTGCAAAAGTTTATGACACAACATGCAGTTAGTGGAGACTCGAAAAATGCTTATTTTGATATTGCAGACGAGTCGGATGGCACTAATCGCATAATTGACTATATACCTTTAATCATTGACTTAATAAGAGGTAATAAAGTTTTTCTAGTTGATGAAATGGAAAGAAGTTTGCATCCTAATTTGATATATGATATTTTTGATATCTTTTTAAGCAATTGCGATGGCGTTAATAGTCAATTAATTGTTTCCACACACGAATCCTCTTTACTTACTCAAAAATTGTTACGAAAAGATGAAATTTGGTTTATTGTTAAAGACGGACGAGGAGTAAGTCATATTCATTCTTTGGAAGATTATAATATTAGATTTGACAAAGAAATACGCAAGGATTACCTCCTTGGAAGATATCGAGGTGTTCCAAGATTGGGTGATAGACAAAATTTAGATTCACTATTTGATATAAAGAAATAGCGTATGCCAAGAGAAGCACAGGAACTTGTAAGACAAGGTGGTTTCAAGGATGCGGAAAAATTTTTCATCCTATCATTTGAGGGAACCGTTACAGAAAAGCGTTATTTTGAGTCATTAAGAGCATCAAGTTTATTTAATGATTGTGGATTAATTGAGACTATTCCTTTAAGTAGAAAAAAGACTGCGGCATTAGGTTCAAATCCTAATGTGGTAAAATCTTTACTCAAGGCAGCAAAGGAAGAATTTAATTTCCGTTCAACGGATGAGTTTTGGTTAATTATTGATAGGGACCAGTGGGAAAGCATTCATCATATTGATTTATCTAAATTAGTAGAAGACTGCAAGAATGAAGATAATTTCTTCATAGCAATGAGTAACCCATGCTTTGAAATATGGTTAATATTTCATCATACTGATTTGACGAGATATTCAGAAGATGAATTAAATAAGATCAAAGAAAACATTAAGATCTCTAACAAGAAACACCATATAGATACTGTGTTGGAAGAATTGATAGGTCATGCATACAATAAAAGACCTAAAGCGGAAGATTTCATTCCTCATACTTATTCAGCCATTAGAACAGCAGCCAAGTATCACGTAGAAGGAGAAGATTTACCTACAAATATTGGATCAGATGTATATATTTTAGTGCGAAAGCTTATTAAATAACGTACGTATACATATTGATAACATTATATATTTAATTAATGGATATGGTTGATTTTGACACATATTGTATAGCTCGAAAGAATCCAACTCCCTCTGAACTTTTTCTATATTTAGAGGAAGTTGATAGCTGTTGTCCTAAATGTGGTATTCCGTTTTCGAGGACTAAGGATGGTAAATTTGTCAAGGGGTATGAAATTGCTCATGTGTTTCCGAACAGCCCTACTCCTGCAGAGAAAATAATGTTGCAGAATGTTTGTATTGCAGGAATCAATTCAGAAGATCCGCTGAACAAAATAGCTTTGTGTCATGATTGCCATAAATATTATGATGATAATAAAAGTGTTGAGCTATATAATGAGATGTTTGACCTGAAAGCTACTAAGCATAAAGCGTTGGAAGCAAAGAAACTTATATCAAATAATAATATAGAATCCGAATTAACACAAATTATCAGTAAACTCGCCTCCTTGTCTGATTTGGAAATTAATGGATTGGAGAAACTTGAATATAAAGCATTAAAAGTATCTGATAAAATAGAAGACACTTATATACTTATGCGCCGAAGGATAGAAAGTGAAGTCTTGCAATACTTTACTTTCATAAGGCAAGAATTTGCAAACCTACCTTTGGGCTCTTTTAGCTTTGACACAATGGCTACTAATGTTAGACATGCATATTGTACTATGAGAGATCAGAGATTAGATAAAGCAGAGATATATAAGCAAATGACAAAATGGTTTGAACGCAAAACATCTTGCGATGTAGAAGCTTGTAGAATTATGGTCTCATTTTTTGTTCAAGATTGTGAGATTTATGAAGAATTACCCTAATAAACTTATATCAGTTAAAGATAGTATACTGATGCCTATGTTAAAAATCGCACAATCAATACCTTCTGTTGGCATTGATTGTATTGAATTGCAGATAATTGTGTCTCGCCAGATGGATATAGAAGATTTCGTTGAAGCGATGACAAATCTTTTCGCAATCTCTTATATATCTATTGACGAATATGGAATAATTAAAAGATTATGCTAAAGGAAATTAAATGTGATAAATTTGCCCAAACTTGTATAACATTCCATACGGGGCTCAATGTAATTGCAGGCGATGAAAACGCATCAAATTCAATCGGAAAATCTAGTGCACTTTTAGTAATAGACTTTGCTTTTGGAGGAAATACCTATGCTCGTCAGGATGATATTCTGACTAATGTAGGCCACCATGATATATGTTTTTGTCATGTCTTCAATGATATAGAATATTATTACAAAAGAAACACTTCTACTCCAAGTACAATTTATATATGTGATAGTCAATACGTAATACTTGAAGAACAACCAATAGATAGGTTTTATTCTTTCCTTATTGAAAACTATGGAATAAGACACGGTTCTTTGTCTTTTAGAAATTATGTAAGTTTATTTTCACGTATTTATGGTAAAGAGAATTTAAATGAGAAGAAACCTTTAGATTCAAGGTTGGGCGAGCCTGGAAATCAGTCTATAGATCGTCTTCTTAAAATATTTGATGAATTTGATACTATTGAAGAGCAGAAAAGGATAAAAGAGGAAACTAAAAAACGCTTAAATACTTTCAAATCTGCTCAAGGTATGAAACTTGTAAATCAAGTTCTATCAAAGAAAGAAAGGATAGAAACAGAAAGTGAAATTACAGCATGTAATACCTCTATTGAAAGTATTACTTTGCAGTTGTCTAGTATGTCAGTTAATTTAGACAATCAACAATTAGAGGCTATTTCTATTCAAAAGCAACAACAGCAATTACTTAATACATTATTATCAAAGCAGAAATACAAACTTTATAGATTGCAAAGGAGTTTGAATTCTGCAAAGGATGAGTGTGTAGTAGATACAACGCAATTGTCTCTCTTTTTCCCCACAATAAACATTCAAGAAGTAGATAAAATAAATGAATTCCACGGACAACTTATTGGAATATTAAAAGCTAAGATCCTGTCTGAGATTAAAGTATGTCAAAATCTTATAACGGAATATAACATCCAAATGGAGAATATTAATCAAGAAATAAATAAGATTTTGAAATGCAAAAATCCAGTCGGTTTGGCTGTAGATAATTTAATAAAATTAAAGTCTCATAGAGATAAACTTATCAAAAATATCGAAGATACGGATAAATACAATCAGTATAATCAAGACAAGAAGATTGCTGCAGACAATTATACAATTATTGTAAATAAGGCTCTTACGGATATTCAGCAACAGTTGAATAATGAATTGTCTACATTATGCGAAAGTGTTAGTCCACGAAGGAATCCTCCACAATTTACATTGCGAGAATCTTCATATGATTTTTTCATCCCCAATGATACAGGTGCTGGTTCTAAATACAAAAGTACTATTTTGACGGATTTGAGCTTCATGAGTCTAACCGATTTACCATTCGTTATCCATGACACGGTTCTCTTTAAAAACATTGAAGATGATACAATGGAAAACCTTATTATGAAATACGCTTCACTTGAATCCAAACAGATTTTTATAGCCTTTGACCATATTGCTTCTTTTTCAGAAGAAACAATTAAAATATTACGAGAAAATACTGTTCTTAGTATTATTCCTGGAGGAAGAGAACTTTATGGAAGATCTTGGAATATTAAAAATTCATAATAGTTTCCAGATTATTAATCATTTGTTTCCCTGTTAAAACAAATAAAAGATTGCTTGAATAAAAGCCTGCACTTGCAGGCTTTTATCGTTATAAAGACTCGATGAATTATCACTCCATCTCCAAGAACCCCATCAGGAACGCATCGGGGAAAATGAATTTCTTTTCGCCGAGAGTGAATTGGATGTGGATAAACTTCTCGTTTTTGTTGATTTTGACAACCGAACCTTTGCCGAACTTCTTGTGAAGTACGGTGCTATCCACCGCCAATGCCTCTAATTGGGTTTTAAAGTCAATTTCGGTTTCATTGGGAGCTGCAGAAGATGTTGGAGTAGAAGATGCAGCCGACCTCGCTGGCTCAGGTTGGACAATGCGCGTTGATTTAGGCTTCTTTACCTTTATAACTGTTCTCCGCTGTTCTATACGCTTGTCTTCTACAACTTCGCTACTCATCGAATATGCGCTATAATCAACCTCACTCATTGAGGACTGTTGGTTATAGAACAGTTTCTCATACTGCGTCTTGCGAATTGTGGTATCCCAACCGCCGACCTCGTCGTTGGTATGTTTGTCAATGCCGGTATATGTTAGGCTGGCATCCTCGTAGCGCTTGAACTTGAAGATAGCATCATTCATCAGTGGTGCGTTGAATACGCCCAACGAGCAAAGCATATTGAAGTCCTCTACACTCAAGCCCGTAACCTTTTTGAATAGTCCCGGCTCCAACTGCGTGATAACATCTTTCAGGCATCGTTCACGATAGTCGGTCAGGTACATAAATACAGGGATGCGTGTAGCAAACTTTATCAACTTTTCCTGAATCTGCTTGCGTTTGCTCTTCATCTCCTTTTCCTCGGCAGAAAGTTCCTTCTTCTCCTTTGGTGTCGGGTCGGGATTTTCTTTCTTCGCCTTCTTTACTGCCTCGGATTTATTGATAATGGTAGTAAGGTCGCTGTTGAGATTGCGGAAGCCCTCGATGTTCATCAAAGCCCGCATCGCTTCGGGGCTTGCAAGCAAGCGTTTCAGAGTATCGTTATCCACATTGACAAGCAAGGCCGATTCCCAACGCTTTGCAAGCAGAGTAGCAGATGTTCCTGCCAAGGCAATATCAAGAATATCCTGTGCATCCACCTCTTTCATACTGCTGCCATCGTAAGCAAGCACGGGCAAGAACTTGATAAATTCGCCTACCTTTGCTTCGGGGTTGCTTTCGTTTATATCCAAGCGACAACTGTAATCCGATATTTGTCGCAAGGCTCTGTCAAGGGCAAAATCGAATACATAGCACTCGTTCTTCATTATGGTTTTGCTTCCTTCCTCATTCTTTACCTCCCAAGGACTCTGCACGCGGAACGCAGCCTGAAAATAGGTTTCTGGGCTCTTCAAGTTACGGAGCATAAATATACCCGTCCAAGGTTTTACGGTAACGCCCGTTGTCAGCTTACCGCAAGTGAGCGTAATGGTCTTTGTCTCTAACGGGTCTCCCATATTTGCTTGAACAGGGTGCAGAGCATCAAGACCGATACCGGCGGCTGTTCCTGCACAAACTATCACTTTGTAATCGTGGTAAAATTTGTTTTGTCGTTGCTTAAGTAGATTTGCCATTGCAAAGCACGATGCTACATTGGGCAAGAACCACAATGTATGCGAAAGTACATTAAGCAACCTTGTATCGCTGAATGGCATTGGCGGCCGCTTGTCTTGTCCCAATTTCAAATCATCTACACTTGCTGGCAAATAACCGCCACGAATAAGGTCGAGCCATTTCTGTACCTCATTCTCATATTTGAAACGGGCATTCTCGCCTTTGCCCTCTGCTGCAAAGAACAGATTGAGGTCGAACTCGTCAAACTCTCCCTGCTTGGCAACCTCCTGTATCTCGTCAGGCATACGGTAAGTAAGCATAACCATTCGTGGCAAGGCAAGGTACGGATTACCGCTCCCTTTCCACTCTGCTTTTGCTCGTTGTTCATCACTATAAGTCCAGTTGAAAATCTGCTCCTCTATAAACTCACCATTGTTTATGGCTCTGAATGGAGTTCCCGACAAGAAAAGATAATACTTTGTGGATATTGGCAACCACGATTCATTTATGGCGTTGTTTGCCTCGTCCTTCTTGTACTTCTCAGCATCAAAATCTACTGCACTTTCCTCGTCTTCTTTCTCGAATAGCTCTTTTGCACGCTCTTTCCAAGCACCAAAGTGATATTCATCAAAAATCACCAAATCCCAATTGGTGGCGTGTATAAACTCATTCTTAGTCTTGATTCCGCCACTCTCGTTTGTGCCTAGCAAATCTTGGAACGAGCCGAACACAACTATGGGCTTTGATTTGTCCGCTCTGTGAAATTCTTGGTCTATGTTCAGATTATTGTTGCGAGCATCCTTGTTGGAGATATATTGCCAACCCTCAAAGTCGATATGTGAAACAAGGTCTTCACGCCAAGCCGATTCAACTGCGGGTTTGAAGGTGAGGATTAAGATACGAGACAAGCCCATTTTCTTTGCCAACTGATACGAAGCAAAGGTCTTTCCGAAGCGCATCTTGGCATTCCAAAGGAACTTGGGTATGCGGTTAGGTTCCTCTTTCAGTGCTTGCTCAAAATAAGTTTTTGTCTGTTCTACGGCACGGAACTGCTCGGGGCGCATTGTGAAATTCTGCGTTCTGTTCTCTTCGTTTGTAACACCTGTGCGGAGCGACAAGATAGCTGCCATAACATCCGCTACTGAGCAACGAAACCACTCATTGGTTTTGTCAAGTGGGTTAAGTCGGGGGCAGCCTTTGCGTTCAAGCAAGCGGTGCACATCCTTATCGGTAAAGCAAGAGCCGTCGTTGCTCATAGCCGACTCCACCAATACAATCTCATACTGCACTTTGCTTGTGTGCAGTTGCTCATCTATGCGTTCTTTGGCTGTGCGGTCAGTGTAACCTACTTTTAGATAGCCTTTGTGGGAATCTACCCCAATCAAGCGATAGGCATATATCGTTGGAGTAACGGTAGGTCGTTGAGGAAAATAATTGTGTTCCATAGTATTACTCCATTGAAGTTATCATTGATTCAATAAATTCTATCTCTTCTTGAGTCAAATTGTATTTCTCATACAGTTCCTTGTCTGTCCAAGGTTTTGAGAAATCTTGAATGGGAACAAAGGAATATGTACTTTGAGTCATATTCTTATTCTTTCTTGCACCAACAAGGCATCTAAAGAACTTCGTTTCAATATATGACTTAACATTTCTACATTCCTGTTCACTATCAAATGGACCTATTCTTAAAAAAGTTTCTGTACAAGCAGTGTTTACACCTGCAATTTCAGACTTTCCTAATATTCGTGCAGGGACAGGATAACCTATTTGTCCAGCTGCACCGTCAGCCTTAGAGATAAATATCTTATGTCTTGATAATTCTTCAATATTTCTCTCTATATACGATTTATCAATGTTTTTATAAACTCGTTTTCCACTCTCCACACCAAAGACCTTACATGTATTGATTGTATTTTCACTTTCAACAAAAGAAGCTCTGAAATAATATGGATTTCTTGGGCTGACCAATGTGGAAAAACTTTCCTCATTGAAAGATGCTACCTTGCGAATAATTGATATTACCTCATTATATCTAATAAAGACATCTGCACCTTTTTCCAAGAGAGGTCGCTCTGACATTGCTGTAATCTTGTTTTGCGAATGAGAAAAAACTTTGCATAGTCCTTTTTGGTTTCGATTCCATAAGAAGTAACATACACCTCCTTCAATAGCAACACCAGGGAAACAGTCGTTTGCATTTCCGAAATCGTGAATCTCTCTAATATGTTCATCATGGAGCATTTCATCACGAAAATCATCTAGACCTTTACCACCTGTGAACCACCTTGATGGCACAATCATAGTCAGATAG
>JAFWYF010000021.1 GCA_017522785.1 Bacteroidaceae bacterium
AACCCCAAATATTAATCGTTAAGCCACAAACGACAAGCGAGAGACAAACGAGTTATATTGCCATGAAATGGCAATTCACGAGCAGAGGAGCGAGCAACTCGAACGCCCGCGTGCCGAATTTTTCGTTTCCTTTTTTAAAAAGGAAAGACAAAAGATAAATAATTTAAAGCAAGAACAACTCTTTGGATTCCGAGGATTTAAAGGAGAAAAGTAAGCAAAGAACTGCACATTCTTACTATATTATCTCAATATCCACTGAAATAATTTTCTCCCTCCTCGACGGAGGGAGTGGCGGTGCAGAGCACCGACGAGGGAGGTGAAAATAACATTACACTAATCAATCGCCATCTCGTTCAATTTTCAAATCCCCTTTACTGCTAATGACAAGTTTCTCGTATCGTTCCACAAGACGTGGTAAGCGGGAAAGGCGAATGGAAAGACGCACCACACAATCATTATCGAACAATTGCTCAACAACCTGAGGATTTTCCTCTTTGACAATGCGTAGCACCTCATTTAGCAAAGGATATGAGAAACGTAGCGTTATACCGCCATTTATTGTTTTTTCGACATGCTCTGTGGCATCGAGAGCCTCTGCGGCAGCAAGACGGTAGGCCACGATGAGCCCACTGGTACCAAGTTTTATGCCACCAAAATAGCGTACTACTATTACAAGAACATTGGTAAGTTCTCGACTATCTATTTGCCCTAGGATTGGTTTGCCGGCAGTGCCCGAAGGCTCACCATTATCATTGGCACGAAACAGTTCGCCTCTCTCCCCTATCCTGTAGGCATAGCATACATGTCGAGCATCGTAGTACTTCTTCTGATACTGCTCGACATAGTTTTTCACCTCATCGGTTGAGGACACAGGAATAGCAAAAGCGAGGAACTTGCTCCGTTTCTCGGAATAAGTTCCTTCACCTTCTTTTTCTATTGTCTTATATATATCCTCTTCGAGCATTTATGAGAGTTTATGTATTACCAGACCTGAACGTAGTTTAGGCTCGAACCATGTGGTTTTGGGAGGCATAATATTGCCTGTATCTGCTATGTCAATGAGTTGTTTCATCGACACCGGATAGAGTGCAAGTGCAACCTTCATTTCGCCACTATCGACGCGACGTTTTAGTTCACCCAACCCACGTATACCTCCAACAAAATCTATTCGTTTGTCGGTTCTTAGGTCTTTAATTCCTAAAATATTATCGAGAATGAGGTTCGACGATATTGTAACATCGAGCACTCCTATTGGGTCGCTGTCGTTATATGTTCCGGGTTTTGCTGTCAGACTATACCACTGACCTTGTAGATAGAGAGAGAAATTATGTAGAGCAACAGGCTTATACTCTTCTGCTCCTTTAGGCTCCACAACAAAGTTTTTGGACAGTGCGGCAAGGAATTCATCGGGTGTCAGACCGTTCAAATCTTTCACAACACGGTTATAGTCGATGATAGTCAATTGGTTCGCAGGGAAACATACTGCCATGAAGTAGTTATACTCCTCATCGCCACGATGTGCCGGATTGTTATCGGCTTTCTCTTTGCCCACCAAAGCCGCTGCAGCCGAGCGATGGTGTCCGTCGGCGATGTAAAGCGAAGGCATCTTGGCAAATTCTGCTGTAATAGTTGCAATATCTTCGTCGCCATCGACCACCCACAGTTGATGACGGAAGCCATCTAATTGGGCTGTGAAATCGTATTCCGGTGCGTTAGAAGTATATTTTGCTACCACCTTTGCAAGTTCTTCGTTGTCGGGGAACGCAAAGAACACCGGTTCTATGTTCGCATCGTTCACACGAACATGCTTCATGCGGTCTTCCTCTTTATCTTTACGTGTGAGTTCATGTTTTTTTATCACACCGTTCATATAATCATCGACATAGGCACATACCACAAGACCATATTGTGTTTTGCCATTCATTGTCTGAGCATATATGTAGTACTGCTCTTTATTATCCTGTAGCAGCCAACCGTTCTGCTGGAACTTTGCGAAATTCTCTGCAGCCTTTTGGTACACCTCGGGAGCATGTTCGTCGGTGCCTATAGGAAAGTCTATTTCGGGACGTATGATGTGATAGAGCGACATTTCGTTGTCGCCGGCCTCGGCACGTGCTTCATCGGAGTTCAACACGTCGTAGGGACGGCTCTGCACCTGCTCGACAAGATTTTTTGGAGGGCGCACTCCTTTAAAGGGTTTTATTATTGCCATTTTAGATTTTTATTTGTTTAGTCTAAATCTTTCGTTACCATTCTCGAAGAAATCTACTATCTGGCGTGCAGCGGCAATACCGGCATTGATATTTGCCTCGGCTGTCTGGGCACCCATCTTTTTGGGAGGCGCAAAGAAACGACCTTCGTATTTTGCAAATTCCTCGAGAGCAACAGGTGCAATATCGGTAATATATTTGAAATCTTTACGTTCCGCCAATAGTTCGAGCAGTTCGGGTTCGTTAATAACCTCTTTGCGTGCTGTGTTTATGAGCACTGCGTTTTTGGGCATTGAGCCTGCAAGTTCTTTACCTATGCTACCCTTTGTTTGAGGTGTCGCGGGGATGTGCAACGAAATGAAGTTACAGTTTTTGTAGAGGTCGCGCACATCATCGACGATTGTATAGCCTTGTGCAGCCTCTTTGATATCGGGAGCATATAGGTCGTGAACATATATATCCATGCCGAAAGCAACACCAAGACGTGCTACCAGACGACCGATATTTCCAAATCCTTGAATACCTAGTTTTTTTCCTTTCAACTCAAAGCCCGATGTTCCATTGAAGGTGTTACGTGCTCCGAATATCATATAGCCCAAAGCAAGTTCAGCAACAGCATTCGCATTCTGTCCGGGGGTGTTCATGGCACATACACCATGCTCGGTAGCAGAATCTAAGTCGAGATTGTCGTAACCGGCACCGGCACGAACAACAATCTTTAGATTCTTTGCAGCGTTCAGTACTTCGGTATCAACAATATCGCTACGTACAATTACAGCATCGACATCGGCAACAGCAGCAAGCAGTTGCGCTTTATCGGTATATTTCTCGAGTAGTACAAGTTCGTAACCTGCACCCTCTACAACCTCTTTTATTCCATTTACAGCAACGGGAGCAAAAGGCTTTTCCGTTGCAACAAGCACCTTTCTCATATTTGAATATTTATCAATGATTCTTCTCAAACTCTCTCATGCAGTTCACCAATTCCTGTACAGCCTCCAAAGACAATGCATTGTAGCACGATGCACGGAAGCCACCAATTGAGCGGTGTCCTTTGATACCAACCATACCTTTAGAAACAGCGTATGCCATGAAGTCGGCTTCTAGTTCTTTGTACTCATCGGCCATAACAAAGTCGATGTTCATGTATGAACGGTCCTCAACAGCCGCTGTACCACGGAAGAGGGGGTTACGGTCTATTTCGCCATAGAGCAGCTCGGCACGCTCAACAGCACGACGTTGCATCTCTTTTACTCCACCCTGTTCCTTTATCCAACGCAATGTGCACATTGCAGAATAGATTGGCAACACAGGAGGTGTATTGAACATTGAGCCATTATCGGCATGTGTACGATAATCGAGCATTGTGGGGATAGTACGTGAAACCTTGCCCAAAGCATCGTTCTTTACAATGACAAATGTTACGCCCGAAGGAGCAAGATTCTTTTGTGCGCCACCATAGATGCAGGTATATTTGCTAACATCTACCGGACGAGAGAAAATGTCGGATGACATGTCGGCGATGAGAGGTACTGGACAATCTAAATCCTTGCGTATCTCGGTACCATAGATGGTGTTGTTTGTTGTGATGTGGAAATAGTCGGCATCGGTAGGAATTACATAATCTTTGGGTATGTAGCTATAGATTTTATCTTTTGAAGATGCAACCTCTACAACCTCTCCAAAGTTCTTTGCCTCTTTCATTGCCTTATTTGCCCATGTACCGGTATTCAGATAAGCGGCTTTCTTTTCCAAGAAATTATAGGGTACCATGCAGAACTGTGTGCTAGCACCTCCACCAAGGAAAAGAACCGAATAACCTTCGGGTATATCGAGTAACTCTTTGAAAAGAGCAACAGCCTCATCCATTACAGCCTGAAACTCTTTTGAACGATGACTTATTTCGAGTAGAGAAAGACCTATTCCGTTTAAATCGAGTACTGCTTGTGCAGTCTGTTCAATTACTTCGCGCGGCAATACAGAAGGGCCGGCATTAAAATTAAATTTCTTCATAATTCTATAATCGTATTTTAATTATTCATCTGTCAAACTACCCTATTGTCAATTTAACAACAATAGAGGCCGCGAATATAGCATTTTTTTATTAAATAAATTAAAATACGAACATTTTTTATGCTTTTTGCAAGAATTTATCTTCTAACGGGCTCAACAACAGTTTTTAGTCCTTTAATTTTTTCACCTGCAACCAACGACAACAGTTCTCTAACCCTGTTTCTTTTAACCGCGACATAGGCATATCTGTCAAAAACTGTAATGGCACCGAGTTCATCGGGTTTAAGCCCACCTTTTTTGAAAAAAAATCGCAGAATTTGCAATTATCTTAGAATTAAACGGTTATTAGGGTTGCATGGAAATTGGGTAACGAGATGGCAACCGTTCCTATTTCAGAGTTCTTTGTTGTTTTGCATCAATGACATAACTCCTGACACACAAAGGTACAACTTTTTTATGAACGAGCAAAAAGACGGTGCATTTTTCATTATTGCAGGATAATATTTGATTTGGTCTATCATCAATTTGCGATATTATGAGTTTCCCGATTCCGTCATTCGCCCCTTTCCTCTGCTCGTCTGCGAAGGTAGTACATCATCCCTTGAAAGTTGAAAGGTCGGGGCGGCAAGTCGTTTCGGGCTGAATCTTCCTCCTGCGGAGAGTATTCAGCCCGAAAACCTTTCCCCTTTCAATGTCTGT
>JAFWYF010000022.1 GCA_017522785.1 Bacteroidaceae bacterium
ACAAGAATATTTGTGAGTTAATATGCTCCTTGCCTGTGGAATATTCTGTTCCGCTGAGATTGTTGATAAAAGGGTACAGATACAGCGAGATTGCCGACATACTTGCCCTGCCGTTGTGTACGGTAAAGAACAGAATTCATGTGGCAAGGGTTAGAATGAGAATTATTATCGAAGAGAACCCTATAAAGAACTAAAAATTCCAATAGATTTAATCTATCGGAATCTGCTTGACTGCCCGATTGTTGAAATCGTTCTTTCAGTCTCTTTTTAGCATTTGTTGTCCTATCCGGATTCGAACCAGAACAAACAGAACCAAAACCTGTTGTGCTACCATTACACCATAGGACAATCCTTTGTGCTTTCTGTTAAAAAGCTGTTTGATTCATCTCTTTGAGATTTATCGAGCGCAAAGGTAGTGTGTTTTGTTGAATTTACCAAATTTTTTTGAGATTATTTGCAAAAACCATTAACTGCTTCTATTACTTTGCTTGCTTCAACATCTGTCATGACAGGCGATATCGGCAGGCTTAACTCTTCTCGATGTATCTGTTCTGTTATAGGTAGTTGCAAGTGTGAATACTCTTCCATAGCCTTTTGTTTGTGTGGCGCTATGGGGTAGTGTATGAGTGTGGTAATCTCTTGTTTGAGTAAATACTCTTGTAGCTCCTTGCGATGTGGTGTTAAAAGTGTGAACACATGAAATACATGTTCTTCCCATTTATTTACGTAGGGCAAAGTTACCAATGGGTTTTTAATTTCGGAAATGTAGCGTTGCGCAATTCTGCGACGTTTCTCATTTTCGTTGTCTAAACGAGGCAGTTTTACACTTAACACTGCGGCTTGCAGTTCATCGAGGCGACTATTTATTCCTTTGTATATATTTATATATTTCTCTTGTGAACCATAGTTGGCTATTGCCCGTATGCAATCTGCAAGTTTGTCGTCATTGGTGGTTACCGCACCACCATCGCCCAACGCTCCCAAGTTCTTTGCCGGATAGAAACTGAAACCGCCCGCATCGCCTAAATTACCGCATCGTTTACCATTGTATATTGCTCCATGGGCTTGTGCGCAATCCTCTATCACTTTTAATGAGTAGCGTTTGGCTATCTTGTCTATAGGTTGCATGTCGGCTGTTCTACCATAGAGATGAACAACCATTATAGCCTTTGTTTTTTTTGTTATGAGGCGTTCTATCTGTTCGGGGTCAATATTGCAACTCTTTAATGTCGGCTCACAAAGAATGGGCTTTAATCCGGTTGATATTATAGCAAGGATAGATGCGATGTATGTGTTTGCAGGAATTATTATTTCATCGTCTTCTTGCAGAATTCCTAGTTCGCGATAGGCCATGATAATAACCCTTAGTGCGTCCAGTCCATTGCCAACACCTATGCAATGTTTGGTTCCACAATAGTTGGAAAACTCTTTTTCAAAGTTTTTGACTTCGGGGCCCAGTAGATACCACCCCGAACGTGTTACACGTTGCACAGCCTCCGAAAGTTGAGGTTCAAAAGAGTGGTTCACCTTCTGTAAATCAAAATATTTAATCATACTCTATAGCTTTTACTTCAACGGTGTATGTGTCATATACAACGGCTCTGCCACCAAAGCCCTCTTTTTGGCCTATCAATCCATGGTTGAGGGTGTACCCACCATTTTCAACAGATGTACCAAAATCAAAATATTCTATGTTTGAAAATCTGGTACGTAATAGATACTCGTAAAGATAGTCGAGTGCACCAATTCTGCGCCCTTCGTCGCTTGTGGCTGTATATTGTGCATGTGCAACACGCTCTGTCAGGTACATGACAACTCCCGCCAATGTGGCGCCGTCGTTGTCGGTAACTCGTATGAGTTTTATGTTTTCGGGAAAACGTGAATGGAGCAGTTCTATCTCTTCTAATGTGTGTATAGGTTGTGTGTCGTAGCGCTCTTTTAAACGTCTGTTTAGCACATCCCAAAATGCTACAAAATTATCATCCTCAACAATGTGCATGCGATTTTTGCATGCTGTTGTAAGTTTGCGTCTGCCATGAAAGGGTAGTGGCTCTCTTTGATGAACAACCGATGAAATTTTCCTTTCTGTTAATGTTGCGCTGTGTAGAAAAAGAGTATATAAATCTTCTTCGCAGGGGATGCGATGGTAGATGTGGGGCGTGGGGCGGTAAATCAATTTGGTTATTGAATCGTTGGCAAGGTACTTAAATAGCACTTCGAAAATCTTCAATACAGTGCTTGTCGTTGCTTTATTTGAAAGAATCAGCCCGCCGTATGTGAGTCCTTTATGCGAGCAAACAGTGTCATCAGAGATGTGCGCCGGTAACAAAGCTACAATTTCTCCATCATTGTAAAAGAGTAATGAATAATCGATGAAACGGTCGCAGTGATACTCCATGTATCCACGCATGAACAGAAATGTGCCGTTGCGGCTCTCTGCCACAAACTTGTTCCATTGCTCTTCCAGCGCTACGTTGTATCTGACAACCTCTATTCTATTTTCATTGCTACTCATCTTCACTTTTTGATATATTCCAAAAACTCTTCGTATGAATTTATGTATGTTTCGGTGTCGTATGAATGTGAGGCCAATACCAATAAAACGGCATCGGGCGAAAAGTTGCGTAATTCATTCCATGTTTTTGGTGGCACCAAAAGTCCTTTATCCTTTGAATCTAGGTGGTATGTAGTGCGCCCCTTAATATCCTCAAGAGTAATATCAACGCTTCCATTCATTGCAATAAGATATTGATAAGACAATCTGTTGGCATGCTTCCCACGTTCCTCTCCTTCGGGTACGTTATATATCCAATAAGCACGTGTTATTGAGAACGGTATTTCGTTTCCCTCTTCAACCAGTGAGAGGCTGCCACGTTTGTCGGTAAATGTTTTTAGTTTATCCATTGCTTGACAGATGGTTATTCATATTTCTTTTCACAAACTTACAAAAATATGTTATTATGGCAAATCATTGCCTGCGAAACTTTGTAAAAATTATATAACTCGGCACTGTTTGGCGTTCTCCAGAACCTGCAATGCCAATTGCTCTAAAGATAATCCAAGTACATCTGCTATGCTTTTGTAAATCTCTGCAATGGGTCTGTTGCTATCGTCGCTTTCAATAAACAGTCTGTTTAATGGGGTTGCTTTTAATGCTCCCGGGTTGAATTTTTCTCCAAAAGAGATGTACATTCCTGCATTTATCAACTGTTTTGCCTGTTCCGGTTTGCCACGAAAACCATGTATAATCCAAGCTTGTTTATGCTTGCTGTTCTTTGATAGTTGTAATAGTTGTTCTTGTCCTTTTACGAGGTGTATTATAATTGGTTTATTAGTGCTTTCCGAGAGTTCAATATGCTGTTTGAAAACCTCCTGTTGTACATCTTTTGTTGCTCTCGATTTTATTAAATCGAATCCACATTCTCCTATAGCAACTACGTTTGCTCTATTTGCAGCCTCTGCAATAATGGAAAATCTGCTTTTCCAGTCATCGTCTATTTCCCATGGATGTATACCAACAGAACAAAAATTCTTAGTTTTGGCGGTGTGCCCATTTAGAATCTTTATGTGCTCATTTGGGCTTGGGTTGTGGGTGTGAATATCTAATAGAAGCATCTCTTTCTGTTTATGGTACAGGGTCGTATCCGGAACCACCCCATGGATGACAGCGTAATAGACGTTTTATAGCAAGAAATAGTCCTTTTAATGGGCCATGTTTTTGTATCGCTTCAATTGCATATTGTGAACATGTGGGTGTGAAACGGCACGAAGGAGGTGTCAGTGGCGAAATGCAACACTGATAGAAACGTATTGGAACGATTAGTATCTTTGCTATGAATTTTCGCATATTTTCCTCTCTTTTTCTATGATATTACCAAGCAGTTTTTTCATTTTGCTTTTCAGAAAGGCTGTGCTGTTGTGTTTTGTATCTATATATAGAATTGCTATTGCCATGCATTTACCACTCTTCTCCAACTCTTCTATAAATGGTTGCTTGTTCAGACGATATGCCTCGCGCAGACGACGTTTTACCAAATTGCGGTCTACGGCATGACGAAAACGTTTTTTTGCTACGCTTATAAGTATCGTTGCAAGTGGCTGTTTCTCTTTTATTGGCTTGGTTAAAAATACAGCACGCAATGGGTATGCTGTAACGGAAGCACCTTCGTTGTATACTTTGTCTATTATAGTTTTGCTTTTCAGGTGCTCTGCCAATGGGAAACTATTGGGGTGATTCATGCTTTTTAAATTGAGCAAGTGGGTGTGTCAAAATAAAAAATCTTGATACACCCACTTGACAAATTTATAGGGTTGGGTTTTTATTTTTTGTTGAACTTTGTCAGGAACTCGTCAAGAGCTGCCGGCATAGAGGTAGCAGTTGCTGTAGGTGCTTCAAGGTCGAGTCTTAGACCTTCGTTGCGAATGGCATCGGCAGTAACCTTGCCAAAGCAAGCGATAAGCTTGTCGCCTTGTACAAAGTCGGGAACATTCTTTTTCAACGACTCTATTCCGTAGGGGCTGAAAAATATCAGCATGTCGTATGGGTCTATGAAGCTAGGCTCAAAATCGTTGCTCACAGTACGATACATTTCCGCTTCGGAATGGAATATACCATGTGAGTCAAATATGTTGCAGAGTTCGTTGTTGTGAACGTTGGACATTGGAACAAAGTAACGCTCGTTCTTGTGCTTTACGAACAGTGGCTCTAGGTCTTTTATATGACCATTGCCAAAGAAAACCTTACGCTTACGATATTGAACATACTTTTGTATGTACAATGATATTGTTTCCGATAGACAGAAATATTTCAAATCATCGGGGATGGTTACGCGCAACTCTTTGCAAAGGGTAAAGAAATGGTCTATCGCATGACGAGAAAGGAACACAATTGCCGTGTGCTCGGGTATCGACACTTTTTGCTGTCTGAACTCTTTGGCTGTAAGTCCTTCAACTTTTATGAAAGAACGAAAGTCAATTTGCACCTTATGCTTGTCTGCTATGTCGTAGTATGGCGATTTTTCTGTTGCCGGTTTAGGCTGAGAAACCAAAATCTTACTTACTTTCAATGTCCTAAAATTTTATTGTTAAAAAACTATTCGTAGCAAGAACTGCTTTGCCCAGAAATGCCAAGGGTAGCAATTCAATCGCGCAAAGGTACAAAAAAATATTTAGAATTTCATGCTTTTTGGTGAAAATGATTTTAAAACATCGCGTAAATAGCATGTAAAGGTATATTATAACAGTTAATGCTATGTAGCAATAGTAAATTATCTGTGGAGTGCTCGGGAAAAATATTACCATTGTAATAAGTGGAAAAAGAATGAATCCGGTTAATTGAATTGTAAAGAAATATGACTCTCTCCACTCGCGCATTTGCTTGTGTGTGAAAAGCACAATATTTACAAAATCGTAGACAAGGCGTTTTGACAGCAGAAACAGTGTAAAAACAATCCCATAAACAATAATATATATATAAGACTCTTGATGCAATTGTACTTTCCCTTGATGTTGCAGGTAAGCCAGCGAAATAATAGTAAAGAAAAGAATGTTTTGTGTAAATAGTAGAGTGTTGCCAAATGTGCTAATCTTGTAACGTGTATCAAGTTGCTGTTTGCCATAATAGAACATCCCTTTTATTCGTTCTGCTATGGCATCTCCGTTTACAAGAAATAGAAAAGCCATTCCTAACATGTTTATTAAGTACAGCAACAAATAGAGATTATCGTTGCCAATGTGGTATGGAATGGGTGTGCCGGTCATAGTGCTGCGTATTTACGTATCTCGCTATTCCACTTGGGGGTGTTATGAATAATCTCGAGAGCCTCTTCGGGACTCCTTGCTACACTCCAAATCTTTTCGTGAATTTCGCCCATGAAATGCTCCTCAATGGCTCTTTCTAACTGTTGTATAATGGAGTCGTAATAGTTGTTTATGTTAAGTATTACTATCGGGTTCAGATAAAGCCCTAATTGTTTCCATGTAATAATCTCGAACAACTCTTCCATTGTGCCACAACCACCGGGTAAGGCAATTACGGCATCTGACATTTCTGCCATAGTGCGTTTGCGGGTGTGCATGTCGGGAGTTATACGTAGCTCAGTCAGTCCGGTGTGATGCCAATTCTGTTCTACCATGAATTGCGGAATAACGCCAATTGCTTTGCCTCCTGTATTCAATGCACCATCTTCAACCGAACGCATAAGACCTTGACATCCACCACCGGTGATTAGCGTAATATTCTCTTGGGCAAGTAACTTGCCCAAAGAGAATGCCATGTCGGTATAACTGCTGTCCACTCGACTACTCGACGCACAGTAGACGCAAACGGTATTAGGCTTTGGCATGTCGCTAATGATTTAGTAACGATAAATATCCGACTTGTAAGGTCCGTTAACATCAACACCAATGTATGCAGCCTGCTTCTCGGTGAGTGTTGTGAGTTTTACATTCAAACGACCAAGGTGCAAACGTGCTACCTCCTCGTCAAGATGCTTAGGCAAGCAATATACGTTTGTCTCATACTCTTTGGTGAACAGTTCTATCTGTGCCAATGTCTGGTTTGTAAATGAGTTGCTCATTACGAACGAAGAGTGTCCTGTTGCGCAACCAAGATTCACAAGACGACCATCTGCAAGCAAAATTATGCTATGTCCGTCGGGGAAGAAGTAACGGTCTACTTGTGGTTTAATATTCAGACAACGTATTCCGTCGTAATTCTTTAAAGCTTCAACCTGTATCTCGTTGTCGAAGTGTCCAATATTGCAAACTATTGCTTGGTCGGGCATCTGTTCCATGTGGTCTATGCGCACGATGTCAATGTTCCCAGTGCAGGTAACAAAAATATTACCATATTTGCATGCCTCTTCCATTGTAACAACCTCGAATCCTTCCATTGCTGCCTGTAAGGCACAAATGGGGTCAATCTCTGTAACAACAACACGTGCTCCGAACGAACGCATGCTGTGTGCGCATCCTTTACCCACATCGCCATATCCGCAAACAACAACAACTTTTCCTGCAATCATAACATCGGTGGCGCGTTTAATACCATCGGCAAGAGATTCGCGACAACCGTATAAATTGTCGAACTTACTCTTTGTAACGGAGTCGTTTACATTGAATGCCGGGAACAACAATTCATTATTCTCCATCATCTGATAAAGACGATGTACGCCTGTTGTGGTCTCCTCTGATACGCCTTTAATCTGTTTTGCCAATTTATGCCAATGCAGGTTGTCGGCTTTCAATACTTCGGCAAGCAATTTCTTTAGTTCACGTTCATCTTCGGGTGCGCTTTCGTCATATTCGAGTACCGATGCATCCTCCTCTGCCGCATAACCCATGTGTATCATTAATGTCGCGTCGCCACCATCATCTACAATGGTATTAGGTCCAACTCCTTCACCAAAAGTGAGAGCTTGTAATGTGCACCACCAATAGTCGGCAAGGTTCTCTCCCTTCCATGCAAATACAGGTATGCCTCTTTCTGCTATTGCAGCTGCTGCATGGTCTTGTGTCGAGAATATGTTGCACGAAACCCAACGGACTTCTGCACCCAACTCGGCCAAAGTCTCAATGAGCACAGCTGTTTGAATAGTCATGTGCAAAGAACCCATGATACGCGCACCTTTCAGTGGTTTCTCTTTGCCATATTTCTCACGTAATGCCATAAGGCCGGGCATCTCGTGCTCGGCCATTTCAATCTCCTTGCGACCAAAATCGGCAAGGTTTATATCTGCAATCTTGTATGCTTCTTTTGTGAAAAGTTCTCTTGTCATAAATACTAAATTTTGCAACAAATTAATTTGTTGCAAAATTAGTAAATTATTTCAGGATAGTCGTAAATTTTACGATTTATCTCTATTCTATTTGTGATAACAGAAGGCTCTTTAGAGAATCGAACTCTTTAGATATAAGCACTGTCTCTTTTTTGCCCTTCATGAACTCTTGTAACTTTTCGGGAATAGCAACAGGGCTTTCTATGATATCTTCTATTGTCTCTTTGAATTTTGCCGGGTGTGCGGTCTCAAGGAATACACCTGTCTCTTCGTCTTTAAGTTGTTCGCACAAGGCGCGGTATGCACAAGCACCATGCGGGTCCAGCAAATAACCCTCTTCGTTCCATAAGGTTTTTACGCTTTCTGCAATTTCGTCATTTTTATATGTAGCACCACCTATGTCGTTGCAAATAGCACTATGCTCCTCTTTGTATAAATCCATTATACGGGCAAAATTGCTAGGCGCACCAACATCCATGGCGTTGGCAATGGTGCACACTGACGCACGTGGAGAGTAGACACCTGTTTTCAGATATTCGTAGAAAATGCCGTTTGCGTTATTTGCCGCGATAAATCGTTTTATGGGTAATCCCATGTGCTTTCCGAAAATGCCGGCTGTAACATTTCCGAAATTCCCGCTAGGCACACACATCACAATGTCTTTTGTTATACCCATCCGTTTTAACTGTGCGTATGCATAGAAATAGTAGAATGCTTGTGGCAAGAAACGTGCAATATTAATGGAATTGGCACTTGTGAGGTGCATTTTCTCATTCAGTTCTTCGTCCATAAATGCTGCTTTAACCAAAGCTTGACAATCGTCGAAACAACCTTCTACCTCCAATGCTGTTATATTCTGTCCTAAAGTAGTAAATTGTTTCTCCTGAATCTCGCTTACCTTACCTTTTGGATACAGTACATAGACTTTTATACCCTCGACACCAAGGAACCCATTGGCAACAGCACTGCCTGTATCGCCCGATGTGGCAACCAAAACGTTCACTTCTCTGTTGCCACGTTTTTTTAGAAAGTAACCTAAAAGGCGTGCCATGAAACGGCCACCGACATCCTTGAATGCCAATGTGGGCCCATGAAAAAGTTCCAGTGAATAGATGTTTTTCTTAACTTTTACCACCGGTGCGTCGAACGACAATGTATCGTATACAATTTCTCGCAAATCCTCAGCCGGTATATCCTCGCCAAAAAAAGCATCGGCTACATGGTACGAAATTTCTTGAAAACTCATCTCTTCGATGTTATCGAAAAACTCTTTTGGCAATGGTTTAATCTGTTTGGGCATGTATAGACCCTTGTCGGGTGCAAGTCCTTTTATCACTGCCTCTTCGAGTGATACATCTGAAACTTTATGGTTGGTGCTGTAGTATTTCATCGTTACTTTTGTTTGCTGTTTTTGTCTATTCTTTTTTCTGCTCTTATGCTGATTTCATAAACTCTCTTATGAACTCATCCTCTTTTAATAGTCCGTAGCAACCGTTTTGTGCAGCTTGCTCATCGAAACAATTTACACTGTCGGGCTTTATGCCACGATGCCAAATTAGGAACGGAACAGGCTCTGCTGTGTGTGTGCGGTATTCGCAAGGTGTTGGGTGGTCGGGAAGCAGTGCTATGGCAACAGGCTCTTCCCAATCCTTAACAGCCTCGTATATAGGTGCTACTACACGACGGTCCAAATCTTCAATGGTTCTAATCTTTAGTTCTATGTTGCCTTCGTGTCCGGCTTCGTCGCTCGCTTCAATGTGCAGGTACACAAAATCATCCTTTTTTAGCGCGTTGAGCAGTGCGTTTACCTTATTCTCGTAGTTGGTATTGTATAATCCTGTTGCCCCTTCTACGTTCAACACTTTTAGTCCTGCGTAATGTCCAATTCCGCGAATGAGGTCTACTGCAGAAATTACAGAACCATTGTTTACCTGTGGAAATTTTTTTGAAAGAACATCCATCTTTGGACGGTAACCTCCACCCCAAGGCCAAATGCTGTTTGCTGGGTCTTTGCCCTCTGATACTCTTTTTTGGTTTAATGGATGGTTTTTTAGTAGTTCTTGTGAACGTAGTATCAACTCGTTGATAAGTTTTGCTGTCTCTTCGGCTTCGGGAACTTCGGCCTTAACCAATAGCGGGCGAAACTCTTGTCCCGGAACATCGTGTGGTGGGGTGCAAGCGATGCGCTTGTCGCCTCCCTTTATTATTAGTAAATGACGATATTGAATTCCTGTGTGAAAACTTACTCGCTCATTTCCAAGATTTTCTTGTAGGTACTTAATTAAGATGTCGGCTTCTTCGGTTGTAATGTGTCCTGCAGAATGGTTTTTTATTTTTTCGTCTTGCATACATATAATATTACAGCGTAAAGCAAGTTCTCCGGGCATAAGTTCAACACCTATGCTAGCTGCTTCCAGTGGGCCACGTCCTTCGTATACCGTTGGCAGGTGGTAGCCCAAAACAGACATATTTGCAACCTCGCTACCCGGATGAAATCCATCTGCAACAGTTACTAAGCGTCCGCTTCGTCCCATGCGTGCCAATTTATCCATATATGGTGTGTGTGCCACCTGAAGAAGAGTCTTTCCACCCAATTCTTTTACAGGCCAGTCGGCCATACCGTCTCCTAATATTATAATATGTTTCATAATTGTCGGTAATAAATAAATTAATAAAAGTTTGTTGCAATTGTGTGTGGATTAACAATAGATATACATACCACACATAATGATAAACAAACAAGAATGGGATATTTGCTATCCTCTATTCTAATTTAAATAAAAAGTAAAATGAATTTTCGAAAAAGATGTTTCACGTAGAAACACAACTGCTACCCCTAACCCCGAAGGGTTGTGGTTGTACCTGTAATGGTAATAATAGTATGCAATGTGCAGTTGTTCATTCTTTGTCTCGACATTTGTCTGTGGCGAAAGTATGAATAAAATATTATAATCCAAAATTTTTGCCTCTTTTTTTTGAAAAAAGTTACTTTTTCTCTGTTTTTGATAGAAAAATGATAATTTCATTTTCTTGTGTAAGAGAGAAATGTCTATAAATATTTGTTTGCCTAATATCTTTTTAGAAGTTCATGTAGCTTTTTAAATCACTTTCTTAATTAAAAAGAATATATGTATAAATTATTTTCCTAACTTTTGCAAGAAAAGATAACTCGCATAGAATAAATCGGTTGGTCGGATTGCTTGAAAATAGGGTAACGAGATAGCAACCGTTCGTATTTCTGAGCTCTTCATTGTAATGCTTCAATGTGATAACCCTTGGTGCAACAAAGGTATAAAAAGAAATGCTGATAAAAAAATCTGCGAGATTATTTTTATCAGCATTTCTTTTATTATATCATCTTCTTATAAATGTAGGTCAAATAGTCATTAGCATCTGTTTTCCATTCATTACTCTTGAACTCGGCTACCTTCTCGAACCCGTGGTGGGCATAGTAGCCGTGGTTGCACGACGAGTCAGTCCAAAGGTAGAGACTTTCGTATCCCTCGCTCTTTGCCAACGCTACAATCTCCGCAAGCAGTTGCTTTCCGCAACCTTGCACTGCCGAGATAAATAACGACAGATACAAATCCTTATCTGCCCGCATATAGCGATAGACCTTTGGCGAGGTCTTGCCGAAGTATTCACGCAGAGCCAACGCCTCCTCGCGCTGCTGCTCGTTGAACGATGGTATCACGCTATCCAGCCACTCGTTGTAACCGTTATCCTGCTCGATATTGCCTGCAAGGATGCAACCCACCATCTTGCCCTCGTCGGTAATCTTAAAGGCGAATGGCGCACCATACCACCCATAGCGGATGATATACTCGCACATCAGCAGTCCGAACTCCTCGCCCTGACCATTGGCAGCGTGTCCCTCGCCCCACACGGGATAGGCAAGATGTGCCGCCTCATGAATATCCTCTTCGGTAAATGTTTCGATTGTCATAACTTAAAATATATTTAGTGTACCTCCATCTTTGAAAACAAGTTGATGATTATTACGCCAGCCATAATCAATGCAATACCGATATAAGCAGGTAAATCGGGTACTTGTTTGAACGCAATAACTCCGACGAGTGTTATCAGCACAATGCCGAGAGCACTCCATATTGCGTAGGCTATACCTATGGGCATTGTTCGTAGAGCGTGGCTCAAAAGGTAGAACGAAAGTCCATAACCAACAATCATCGCAATAGTTGGCAGGAGTTTGGTAAACTGCTCGGAA
This sequence comes from Bacteroidaceae bacterium, assembly GCA_017522785.1. Taxonomy (GTDB): domain Bacteria; phylum Bacteroidota; class Bacteroidia; order Bacteroidales; family Bacteroidaceae; genus HGM04593. Next base: position 12,004 of record JAFWYF010000022.1, read on the forward strand.
TATTTGAGCATAGATGTAGCAAATGTCTCCAAGACAATAGCACCAATAAGGAACAACCATTCTCTCATATAAATATAGTTTTGGGGACAAAGGTATGACATAAACAGGTTGCGACATATATACAAATCACTCCCCGCGAGGTACTTTTCGATACTACGATTAAAAAATAACGGATATTTAGCCTATCTTTGTAGCACAAATCAAGAATATGGAGAGATTGCAGATTGGTATCATTGCCGAGGGTGGCAGAACGGGGCAGACAGACTTTAAGGCATACGGCAACAACCGCATAGGAATAAGCGGTTGTATGGTACTGCTTGTCGATAGTGGGTGTGCTATCGTATCAGTGGGCTTTAAGCGCAGGGTTCTTCGTCAAGGAATGATGGCTGTGCTCTTCTATGATGATACATTTTGGATAGAGCGAAGCAGCAGCACCTTTCGTTGCCGGTATGTGGCTCTTGCCGATGATAATGTGCAGGAGGCAATCTATAAACTTACATCGCCTTACATTTGGGACTCGTTGTCGGAAAATCCTCTGCTCCGCCCCGACAATGGTCAATGGGAACTTTTAGAGAGTTGGTTCGAACAAATGGTGTGGATATGCCACAATTCAGCAAACGAATACACCAACCAACTGCTCCGCAACAACATATACAACCTCTTTATGGCGATGGATGGTGAGATGACACAGAGAAATGCAGGCTCGAATAAAGCCATCAGCCGAAGCAGAAGTCTGATTATCAAATTTCTAAAACTCGTTGCACTGCATTTCCGCACCACGCGCGAAGTGTCGTTCTACGCTGAACAACTATGTATTACAACAACCTATCTCTATAAACTAACGCATAAACGCTGGAATCTATCTCCAAAGGAGTTGATAGACAAGCAGACTATCTGCGAGATAAAGAGTTTGCTATCCAATACGGATATGTCAATAAAGGAGATAGCCACTGCACTCCATTTTGAAGATACACCCTATATGTGCCGCTATTTTCGACAACGCACAGGAGTCTCACCAATGGAGTATCGTAACGGAATAAAAAAGCCGTAATAATAAGCCTCGTATGGGCAAATTATTACGACTTGATGAGTATTTTAGAGTTTCAGCCCTCGATTTTGGCTTCTGCTTGTCGGTAATCCCAACGCTTCCATAAACTCATCTTTCTTACGTCTGAACCAAGAGTGATGCGAAACGCCATCGATTCTAAGGTCAAATCTTCCCTCTTTGTCCTCTTTGAGGGAGCAGACCGCACCATCGGCTGAAAACGATTGGTTAAACATCGTTGAATAGAGTTTGCCTTTGACGGGGATTTCCTTGAAAGTGCACAATGCTTTGATAAGGTTGTCATTGAATCCCATTTTCTCGCTGAGGTATTTAATCATCGGCATCAATTTCTCCACATACGGGAAGTAACGCAGAATCTTGTCGATATACTCCGATTGTTTACGATGTTCCGCTTCGTATGATTGCTTGACCTCCTGTATCTGCTTTTGGTGCTCTACCTGCATTTGCTTGATATTGGATTGCAGTTGTTCGATGGTTTCGTCTCGTATTGCGATTTCATCCCGTAAATCCTCGTTCTTTCGTTCTAACGATTTCATCTTACCGCTGCCAAAAAG
>JAFWYF010000023.1 GCA_017522785.1 Bacteroidaceae bacterium
GGTGTTCCCTGTACTTAATCCCGACGATGGTGATGGTAGCCTCAAGCCCGGTGATATCATTCGCCGTATACCTTGGGTTCCCACCGATGCAACAGCAGTAGAGAATGTTAATGCCACCGGTATACCTGCTTTGGGTGGTCCAGACCAGCAAGCTACCCGTTTGTGGTGGGATGTCGATGCTCCTAACTTCTAACAAATAATAGTGAGGGCAACAATTGTTGCCCTCATAACCGTATAAAAGAAAATCTTAATTATTAATCTTAAATTAACCATTATGACAAAGAAATTTATTCTTTATGCAGGTCTTTCGCTGTTTGCCGTAAGTGCAACTGCGCAGAACCTAAAAGATGGCTATGTCGATTGGGGTCTGGGTGGTTCACAATTACACACAGCCTTAGAGACATGGAAAAACAACAAAAAACTTAACGACGATGATAATTTCTTTATCTCGCGTGTTAAACCCAAAACAACATTCCGTAATGTAAATACTCAGGTGCGCACCAACATCAATGAGTCTAACGACAAAAAATTGATTATGTGGGTGCCTATTGACGATGCTGCCGACAAAGCTCCTTCGGGAACATCGGAAAATGCTTTGCCTAACGGTGTTTACGACTCCGAGGTGTTCTCTATGTGGAACTATGTTACACACTATGGTAACTGGACAGCTCCCCTTGGTCGTGTACCCGGAAACTTTGCCGACGTAGCTCACAAAAATGGTGTGGCTGTATCCGGTGTTGCCGGTGTGCCTTGGAATCATAATGCAGATAATGGTGAATGGGCTGATTGTTTCGAGGGCATGTATGACCATGGTGCAGAACTTACAGGTGATTTCTTGAACTACTATGGTAATGATGGTCTTGGCTATAACTCAGAATGGAATGGTTCGTATGTAACAGAGTTGCTTATAGAATATCATCAAGACCTTGTTGAATATATGAAAGACAAGAACCCCATTTATGAAAATATGTGGTATGATGGAACAAATGAATCTGGATATATTTCATTTGACATGGGTCTTGGTACACATAACGACGATATTCTTAAAGGAGCATCTTTGTTCTTTAACTACAACTGGAGTGGCAATTTGCATCGTTCGGTTGAATATGCAAAAAGTGTCGGACTTAATCCTTTGAATATCTATGCCGGCATGAACATGCAAGGTGGTGAGGGAAATTTCTGGAAGACTCTTGTAAACTATCCTATCTCTATTGGTTTGTGGGGTGCTCACAGCCAGAATATGTTCTGGGAGAGTCGCGGCGAAAAGGGATCTTCTTCCGATGTTAAACAGCGTACATATATGTTGCGTACAGAGCGTTGGTTCACAGGTGGCACACGTAACCCGGTTACATGTCCTGCAACCATAAACTCTCTCATATATGTTGCAGATAACTACGACTTCCATGGAGTATCGTCAATGATGTCTGCTCGCAGTACATTGTGCTGGGATTTGGCAACAGAGCCTTTCATAACATACTTCAACCTTGGTAACGGTAAATTCTTCAACTGGAACGGTGTTCGTCAGCACAATAACGAGTGGTACAACATCGGTATTCAGGACTACCTACCTACATGGCGTTGGTGGTTTGCAAGCAAATTGCTTGGTCGCACAGCATCTGATGTTCCTGCAAACGGTTTGGACGCAGAATTTACATGGGACGATGCATACATGGGTGGCTCAACTGCTCGCATCTTCGGTTCAATAGACAAAGAGTATTTGCACCTCTTCAAAACAAACTTTGCTGTTAAAGCAGGCGATGTTGTAACATTCCGTTACAAACTAAGAAAAGGTTCAGCCGATGTAAATCTTCTTTTGACTGCTAATGGCAGCGAGTCTGTTGTTGCAAAATCATACAGCGTAAACACAGTTGCCGATGAGGCTGACGACGAAGTATGGGTAGAGCGCAAGTTCACAGTTGATGCAAATGTAGATGTTGCATTGGTTGCTCTTGAGTTCAAGAATGCTCAGAACCTCGACCTCTTGCTTGGTGAGTTCTCAATCGTTCGCGGTACAGCGGCTACTCCCAAGAAACCTATCATAGAGTCTGCTTCTGTTCTCGACTTTAATAACTCAGGTGTAGATGGTAAGATTATCTTTAACATGCCTAACGACAAAGCAGCCGGTGTGCCTTGCTACAATATCGATGTAAATGCATCTATGTTCAAATTGTATGCTCAACAAGAGGGTTGCGAGCCTATCCTCATGGGTGCAACAACATCTTGGGCCGGCCTCTACTTTGCCGTTCCTATGGACATGGCTAAGGCTAACAAAGTTCGTTTTGGTGTTTCTGCTGTTTCTCTCGACATGAAGAGCGAGTCTAACATCGCTTGGGGTGCTTATACCAATGCCGGAAATTACGACTACAACGACGAAATCCAAATTAGCAAGACAACAATCAAACCTAACGAGGAGTTTGAAATCGCTTATATCGATGAGCGTCACGAAGAGGGTACATGGACTATTACCAATGCTGCCGGTGCAACTGTTGCAACAGGTAGCGGTATTGTATTCGCTGTAAACGAAGGTCTTCCAGCTGTAGGTAACTACACATTGACACTCAAGGGATATGAATACGAATATGATGATAAAGGTAATAACACAGGTAATCGTATAGAGACAACTCGTACATTTGCCGATTATATCCAGATTACAAGTGCCGGTTCGGGTGCAATACCTAAAATCCTCTCATTCACTGCCAATGGTGAAGATGCCGATATCACAGTGAATGCAGGCGATGAGATCGCTCTTGCTTACACAGGTCGCAAAGCGAATGGTGCCGCATCACGTGCTCTCGACCTCAAAGAGAATAACTTTGGCGCAAAAGCTGTTGACCTTGGCATTGTTGGTAAAGAGAATTTCTCAACAGCATTCTGGATAAAGATTAACAAACTTTCACCGGCCGAAGGAACACAGCTTCTTGCTATCTACAACAAACGTTCTTCATGGCCTAAGACCGACTGGGGTTGGCTTTGGACAACCATAAATCCCGACGGTTCATTTGGTAACTACACATTCCGTGGAACAGACGTTAGCAGTAATAACGAATTAAGATATTTCTATAGAAATACCACAATTCCTGTTGGTAAATGGGTTCACTTGGCATTCACATTTGAATACAATGCTAACGGTGGCTTACGTAGCGATTTCTATGTAAATGGTGTTAAACAAGAGATTGCTGCATGGAATCGTCAGAATGATCCAACAGAGAGAACTACCGACCCGGGCTACCAAACCGGCCTATACAATATCGAAAATGGTATGATGCTTAATGTCGGTGGTCCTGCACATGGTCGTTCTGGTATCGATGGCGTGCTCGATAACTTCCAGTTCTGGAATAAGGTGATGACAGCAGAAGATGTACAGGCTTCAATGGGTGATATCGACCCCAACAACCTCCCTGCAGGCCTTGCGGCATTTTGGGATTTCGAGGACGAGGCAGATGCCAGTCATGCATTCAAATCTGTAGGTACAATGAGCGGTATCGGTTCCGGTATGCATGTGTATGAATCATCAGCAGGTGATACAGAAGGACAGGGTACTTTGAGATGGGTTGCTCCTGATTATACATCGGGTTCTCCTTTCGTTAGCGGTACTTCATATCCTGTTATTACAACTCCCGAGTTTAAAGCAAACAGAGCTGTTGTTGAAAATATCGAGGGTGATGACTTGGCAGGTTCTGCAGTTGCTTCTTATAAGAAGGGTGGCGACAACTATATAACACTTGTACTTTCTAACTCTTTGGGTAGCGATTCTAAGACATTCGCTGTTATCAAGGTAGACGGTGGTAGCACCGGTGTTGAAGGTGTTGGTGCAGCAGAGGTTGCAACATACGTTGTAGAGGGTGCTGCTGTTGTTGAGTTTGCCGAGGCTGGTAACTACACTGTTAATGTTTATACTGCTGCCGGTCAGTTAGTAGCTTCTAAGGCTGCTTCTCTCGTTGCCGGTAACTCTATGAATGTTGCTCTTGGTGCTAAGGGTACTTATATCCTTTGCGTTGAGAAGGATGGCGAACTTGTTCGTAGCGTTAAATTGCTTAATAAATAATATTGGTTTTATTATTAAGTGAACATATCCGGGGATGCGTTTCGCATCCCCGTTTTTTTGTGCCCTTTTTTGAAAAAAATGGCACAAAAAAACGGCACAGACAGTGCCGTATATTTTAAAATTACCTTTGCTGGTGTTTTCGTTGTTCGCGTTGCGCATTAAGTTTTTAGGAAAATGTAGCGTTTATTTTTTGGAGAAAAAGCGAGGACATAATGCGCTATGCCGTTATCTTTTCTACAACGCAATAGCGCATGCTTCCGGAGCCTCCAAAAAATAGCTACATTTTTCGTTTCCTTTTTTTAAAAAGTAAAAACAAAAGAGAAATGGTTTAGAGAAAGAATTACTCTTTGAATTCCGAGGATTGGAATGGGAGAACTAATTAAAAAGTTCTTTGCTTAAATTCCTCGGTGCCCCACGAACAATTCTTTCTTTGTACTTTTTGCTTTCTATAGCCCTTTTTTCAAAAAAAGGGCACAAAAAACCGGCACAGAACATATAGAGACTGTTTCAATTTCTCTCAAATAAAATAATCATACTGCGCGAATAAAAGACTTGCCTTTTTATGTTCTTTTTTGCCTGTTTCTTCCTTTTTTCGCAGTTACATAGCCCGCTATGCGCCTTTAAAAAAGAAACAAACAATCTAAAAAAGCACTATAAAATTTCAAGGATATAAATTCAAACAGTCTCTTACAGTCATTTTGCGCTTTGTTCACAAGTCGCAAGCGACATTCCTCAGTCGCGCAAAATTTGTCTCAATCAACTTATCGTTCAACCATTGGGGAGAGGACAACTCGCTATTCACGCAATAACA
>JAFWYF010000024.1 GCA_017522785.1 Bacteroidaceae bacterium
CATTAAAGCAGAGCGATATGAAAAAGATTATGATTATTGATGGCGGTCCGCGTAAGAATATGAATACAGCACAGCTATTGCAACGATTTGCCGAGGGTGCAAAGTCTGTCGGCGAGGATGTTGAGGTTAAAACAGTACGGCTCTATGACCTCGATTACAAAGGTTGTATGTCGTGCATGGCTTGTAAACTCAAAGGCAGGGCTTCAAATATCTGTCGTTTTAAGGATGCGCTGACGCCTCTTTTGGAGGAGATTGCCGAGGCTGACGCTTTGGTGCTTGGCTCGCCCATCTATTTCGGTGAGGTAACGGGCAAGATGCGTGCTTTCTTGGAGCGTCTGGCATTCCCATGGCTCTCGTACAACGATTACAGCCTGACCGCACCAAAGCGTATGCCTGTGGTACTTGTCGAGACGATGAACGGTACACCCGAGCGCAACAATAGCAACCATTTTGGCACGATGGAGTGGTGCCTCACAATGGCTCTTGGCGAGATAGAACGCATCATCGGCTACAACACCTGCCAAGTGGCAAAATACGATAATTACGAACTCGGCAGTTTCTCCGAGGATGCAAAGCACGCTTGGCGCGACGAGCATTGGGAAGAGGATTTACAGAAGGCCTACAATGCAGGTCGCAAGATGGCAGAGCAGTAAGAATAAGATACTGAAATGCAAAACAAATAGAAAAAGCCATCGGCTTTTTCTATTTGTTGTCTCCAAGGATAGTCAAATTAATTTGACCAAACAGTAATTTTTTTCGTCTGATATTTTTTGTTTGCAATTTTTACAATTTTAGCATCTCTATTTAATTCCGAGTTGATATTTATAATTGTCAATATCCTCTTTTCTGCCGATTGCCTTTCCTGTAACATCACTTAGTTTCACGCATCCATATATAGGTTGGCGCTCATTAATTCGGCACTCCTTTAATTTCATTACGATATTCATAGGTTTAACTCCCGGTATGTCGCATGTAAGGTTTGTTCCTATTCCAAAAGTAACCTTAATGCGCCCTGCAAAATACTCTTTTATATCGGCAGCAGTTTCAAAGTCCAAGCCGTCGGAGAATACAATGGTTTTGCTAGTAGGGTCTATGCCGTATGACTCATATTTCCTTATAATTCTATCTCCAAAATGCTTTGGGTCTCCACTGTCGTGTCGCACACCATCGTATAGCTTTGCAAGTTTCATAGAGAAGTTACGTAGAAAAGCATCTACGGTGTAGGTGTCTGTTAGCACTGTGCCAAGATTGCCATCGTACACATCAACCCAGCGTTCCATTACCTCGTAGTTTGCCTCTTTGGGTGTGTGCACTGCCGCTTGAAACATGAAACACTCGTGTGCCATTGTGCCAATAGGTTTAATATTGTACTTCATTGCATAGGATACGGTGGACGTTCCTGTAAATGTAGGGCAGTACTGTTTCATATGTTCAATAGCAATCTCCTCCGATAGTTTGCTAAATCGTCGGCGCAGGCCAAAATCGGCAAAGTATAGGTTATGTTGCAATGCAATAGCCACTTTCTTCTCCATATTAGGTACCATTGCTTTGCTCAGCTCATTGCGAGTCTGATATCCATCGCCAACATATCTATGATAGAGTTCAGATACTGTTGCCAGAATCGGTATCTCATAAAAAGTAACCTTATACATTGAGTCGGAAACCTCAATGTGCAGATGTTGCTCTTCGTCGAGCCATGTGTTAATTTTATTGGGCTCAAAACGAAAGCAACTAAGCCATTCCCAAAAACATTGTGGAATATAATTTATGGTTTTAACAGCCCAATCAAATTCCAATTGTTGGAGAGAAAGTGTTGCGAGATTATTAAATTCCTCTTTTAATAAGTCTACAAATTCCTTAGAATATTCGGTGTTGTTCCTATCGTGAAATGTAAATGTTCCCCATGCGTTGGGGTAGTGTATTTGATAGTAGTAAGACATCGAAAATTTGTAGAGGTCATTTTCGAGAATAGAGTTAATTACCATGGTAGTGCTATAATATTAGAGGTTTCTCCTTTTCACAAAGTTACACATTATTCTATAACATGGAGCGAAAAGGATGTTTTTTTCGCTATCTGAACGCCAATTATCGGTTGAATGTCTTTAGTGGGAAAAGGGGAATAAAAAAAGAGTGTCATATTATTGACACTCTTTGGGTGGATGGTGGGGCTCGAACCCACGACATTCAGAACCACAATCTGACGCTCTAACCAACTGAACTACAACCACCATGTCGCTTTATTATTCCTAAAGCGTTGCAAAAGTAATAACTTTTTTGATATCTTGCAAGTGTTTTTCGGTTTTTGTACAAATAATTTGTAAATTTCTTTGTGTCGTATGGCTTAAAGAAGCTTTTTTACCAATCCAAACATTTTGTACGGCATATATCTGAACGGTAGGTCGAGCCATGTGGGTGTAACAACTATCGATTTTCTATGAGAAAACGCACAAAAACTATCGTATCCATGATACTGTCCCATACCCGAATTACCTACACCGCCAAAAGGAATATTTTCGTTAGCAATGTGCATTATAGTATCGTTTATGCATGCACCTCCCGATGATAGAATTTTTGTTATCTTATAGCCATTATTTACATCTCCAAAATAGTATAGTGCAAGAGGCTTTTCTCTGTGGCTAACAAAATCTATCACCTGCTTATCACTTTCAAAAGTTATCATAGGTAATATTGGGCCAAATATCTCCTCTTGCATAACCGGTGCTTCGGGAGATAGACACTCCAATAGTGTGGGCTCAATGAAACGTTCCTTGCTGTCAATGTTTCCACCTAGAACAACTTTGTCATTCTCTATGTACGACGAAACCCGTTCAAAGGCTCTGTTGTTTACCATACGTACAAAGTGTGGGCTCATCTTAATATCCTTGCCATGCAGTTTTTTGAGTGCCTTGCCAAATTCCCTTACAAACTCCTCTTTAATAGCACTATGTATTAGCAAATAGTCGGGAGCAATACATGTTTGTCCGGCGTTTAGTGTTTTGCCCCATGCGATGCGTCGTGCCGCAATCCTAATATCGGCCTCTTTGTCCACAATACATGGGCTTTTTCCACCTAGCTCAAGTACAACCGGAGTAAGATTTTTTGCAGCAGCCTCCATCACTTTGCGTCCAAGTGTCGGGCTACCTGTAAAGAATATAATATCGAATTTCTCATTAAAGAGCATGCTGTTTACCTCTCTGTTCCCTTGTATAACAGCAATATATCGCTCGTCGAAGCACTCCTTTATCATCTGTTCCATAACTGCTGAAACAGTAGGAACATAGGGCGACGGCTTAAGAATAGCTGTACAACCGGCCGAGATTGCACCAACTAACGGATTCAGTAGCAGTTGAACCGGGTAGTTCCATGGAGCAACAATCAGAGCGTTGCCAAGTGGCTCACAAACGGTGTAACTGCGCGATGGCATCATTTTAAGCGGAGTGCAATGAGTTTTGCGACGCATCCATTTTTTCAAATGAGCCAGATGATTTTTTATCTCTCCCTTGACAATACTGCTCTCTGTAAGAATAGCTTCCTCCCTCGATTTGTGCAGGTCGTTCCACAGAGCGCAGAATATTTTATCTTCCCAGCACTCCAATGCCGACAGCAGTTTTTTCAGTTGCTCTCTGCGAAAACCATATTCCAGAGTGGCACCTGTAGCAAAGAATTCACGCTGTTTTGTAACGATATTCTTTATCTCCTTAGCCGATAAATTATCTATATTCATAATTATTTCTTTCTTCCGGTAAAATTATCCATAGCGTGGAAAATACCAACAACCTCGCCAAAGATATAATCGAAAATTGATGTAGGCAACAGTGCTTGGCAGAAACGTATGAAATGGTATCCAAAAGGAATGCCTTTGAAATTTCTGTTTTTCTCTATTGCACGTAAAATTTTCTTAGCTGTAGGTTCCGGTTTAAGAATAGGGAATATGCGTGAACGCACTCCTTCGAACATGCCGGTATTTATAAAGTAGGGTGCAATGGTAGTAATTCTCACCTTGCTTTTAGCCTGTTGCAACTCAATGCGCACCGAGTCGCTCCATCCAATCATTGCCCATTTGCTGGCCGCATAAACCGACATCTTAGGGTTCGACAGCATGCCGGCTGCCGATGCTATGTTACAAATGTGTCCACTGCCACGCATAATCATGTCGGGCAGTACTTGTGCCGATAGCACCATGTGAGCAGTAGCGTTTATGTTCATTGTACGTTCAATATCACTTATTTTCTGTTTATCAAAAGTTTTGTTGCTGGTAACAATTCCGGCATTGTTAATTAGAATATCAACCGCTCCGCACTCCTCTATAGTCTTTTCGTATGTAGCAACAACCTCTTTGCTCTTCGAAATATCTACTTTGTATCCTTTTACATTTCCAATGCTCTTTAATTCCTCGATAGTCTCGGCAATACCATTTTCGTTTATATCCCAAATTACCAAGCAACGTGCACCTTTTTCCAATGCCATTCGTCCCATAATTCGTCCAATGCCCGATGCCGCACCGGTTATTAGTATGCAACTACCTTTAATTTTTGTCATAATTGTATATGCTTAATGTATAAATAGTCAAATTGTTCTTAAATTCGTGCAAAATTACGCTTTAATGAACAATAATATCGGGTACTTTTTTTCATTCAACTGTTTATTTATGTGAAAAACAGTTCTATTTGGTAGTGCGATATGGCATCCCTTTAATTTTCTCAATGGGGTACGACGCTTCCAGCAAACCGCTTATGATTGTGTCTCGTGCCGATGTGCTTTGGTAGGGATATAGTTCGAACAGCGACATTATCGACGCAAAATGTTCCATAATTTCGGCCTGTATGCTCTCGTATTGTACCCATTCGGTAATCGAGGTGAAGCAATAGAATTGAATAGGCAAACCATTCGACGTAGGAGTCAGTGTGCGCACCATAATAAGCATATCCTTTCTAATGAGCGGATGGTGTCTCAAATACATATCGGCATAGGCACGAAACAGCCCGGCATTGGTCTCTATTGTACCGTTAGCTATGCCCGTTGCATTGTTGGTGTTCCTAATCTCGTTGTTGTCGCTTTGCTCCTGTTTCAGCGAAATATATTTGTCAAATTCAGGGTCCATCCCTTTCAACTTCTCCAGAAATTCGCTATTGCAAGGCCTTATGGTGTCCAATTTAATTGTATACCCACGTGCAATGCGTCTGCCACCGCTTTCGCTCATTCCTCGCCAATTCAGGAAACTGTTGTTAATTAGCGTGTATGGCGGAATTGTTGCAATAGTATTGTCAAAGTTACGTACTTTTACAATAGTGAGCGATATGTCTATAACAGTTCCGTTTATTGCGCTATCGGGAATTTCAATCCAATCTCCAAGGCGCACCATGTCGTTTTCCAACAGCAGAAAACCACCGACAAACCCCATTATGCTATCTTTTGTAATTAGCATCAGTACGGCTGCAAATGCTCCCAATCCACCAATCAGGTAAACAGGCGATTTGTCGGTTACAATAGAAATAATTAGAATGGTGGTGATAATATAGACCGTAATTTTAGCAACCTGAATGAACCCTTTAATTGGCCTGTCGTGATATTTTCGGTTTCTGAAGGCAGTTTCTCCAATAGACGTAATAATTGCAGTAACAGCCATGGTAACGGCCACCACAAAATATATCCAAACAGCATTTTCCATGTAATGTAGCAGGGTGGGGTTGTGTCCAAAAGCCAATGGCAAAAGAGTGTTCATTATTATAGGTGGCAGAATATATGCCTGCTTTCGCAACGCATTATATTCCAACAGTTTCGCAATGAATGTATACTCCTTATGTTTCAGAATACGTTTCGATAGCAACAGTACTATTCTGTACACAATTTCTGCAAGCAGAAATGCGATAGCAGCAATCACTATGATATACAAAAACGGTTCCACTTTGTCCAGCAAGTGCATTGGTATACCCAAGTATGCAAGGAATTTTTTAATTCCAAGCATAATATATTCCGTAATGTTAGTGGTATTCATTTTCTCGCACTATATCATTTAATATAGTTAGAGAACACCAACACAAGAAAAAATGTTTTTTTAGGACCTTTCTACAGCCACTTCTGCAAGAGCAAAATAAAACCTCTCACTCGTGAGTGAGAGGTTTTGTATCGTAAATTATCTTCTTTGAAACTACTTATAAGAATAGCCACCATTCACCTCAATTAAACTACCATTCACAAAAGGATTGTCAATGCAGAATCTGTATGCATCAACCACCTCGTCGATGCTGGCAAATCTGTGAATAGCCGTTTTATTGTATATGTTCTGTTTAATCTCTTGTGGCTTCTCTTTTTGCCAAGGAGTCTCCACAAAACCGGGTACAATAGCATTAACAGTTGTTCCTGTGCCTTCGAACTCCTTTACAAGGTTTTTTGCCAGAGCATGTACTGCCGCCTTTGTAACACCATATCCAAGTACCATGGCATGAGGCATTAGTCCCATTTGCGACCCAGTGAACAAAATTCTTGAGCCGTTGGGAATTAAACCGAACAGTTCTCTCACAATAATGTAGTGCGAGTTCACAGCAACCTCCATCATCGCATCCCAATCGTTGTCGCTTGTGCCGGTGAACGGTTTTCTTATTGTAACTCCCGCGTTGCACACAATACAATCTATGTTTTGGCATTTTTGTTTAACATATTCAATAAAGCCGTAAACCTCTTCTCTGTTTGTTTGGTTCACTCTTTTTGCCTCAATGCCAACGGGCAGTTCTGCCGGTTCCTCTCCAACATACGTAACAAAAACATTATACCCTTTTTCGGCAAGCATTTTTGCTACTCCCAAGCCAATGCCCGATGTCCCACCTGTTACAATAGCATTTTTCATATTTCAAAAACATTTTTACGTTCCATAAACTGTTGCATCATTCCGGCAATGCACACGCTCTCTCTTCGGCGCAGTCGCGAAGTAGAAAAACGTCTGTTTATTATGCACGAAATAAACTCCTGAATTTCGTATCTCAGGCCATATCCGTCCCACTTGTAAAAGAACTTCTTGTTCTCGTTCTGGTCCTCGTATCGCAACTCAAAATAGTCGGTTTTCCACCATGGAGCAGGCACGTAGGCATATCCTTTAGTTCCCGAAATAACAAGGTTGCCTTCGGTTTTAACACCCAACCCAAGTTTAAAAGAGCATATAGCCTTTGGATATCTCACAACTCCCTTTGTGTAAATATCAATGCCATTCTCTATTCTGGAATAGATGTTCAAGTTCTCATAATCTATTCCCATCAGCCTTACGATTGGCAACAGAGGATAACTGCCAAGTTCATATAGTGAGCCACCTGCCTGTTGTGGGTCAAACTCTCTTAGTTCTCTGTTGCTTAGCAGTTTCGATAGCGAAGCCTCAATGTCTACAACCTCGCCAATTACCCCCGACTTAATCATTACCATCAGATGGTTAAAAGCAGGGCAGTGTGCCGTTTTGTTTGCCTCCATAAGAATTACACCTTTCTCTTCGGCAAGTGCGAATAGTTCTTTTGCCTCGTCTCCGTTCAGCAACATGGGAGTTTCCACAAGCACATGTTTCCCGGCCAAGATAGAATCCTTAATATAACTATAGTGAGTCAAGTGCGGTGTAGCAACATACACAGCATCCACCATTTTTAGCATAGCATCGAAACTATCACAAGCCTCAATACCGTCGTAGCTACTTGCAAAATGGATGTTGGTGTTGCTGTCGGTGTCATACGATGCAACCACCTCAACACCGTTCACAACATTTGCCTCGTGGGGAAAACGCTTTGCAACCCTTCCGCAACCAACAATTCCAACACGAATATTCGTTGTGGTTTGTGTTCGCAACATTGTAGAACTAATGCCCTCGGTGCGGGGTAGATACACCACCTCGCAAAATTCACTCAAATAGTCGAAAACGCCTTCCCAATCGCTACCTATGGCAAAAATATCTACACCATATTTTTGTACATCATCTATTTTCTGACCAACATAGTCCTCTATGATAATTTTGTCGGCATAGCCCGTTGCTCTCACAGCCTCTACACGCTCCAGCACATTGTTTCTCACGTTCAGTTTGCCCCTTCCTCGGTCGAAACTGTCGCTTGTAACACCCACAATAAGATAATCGCCCAACTCTTTGGCCCTTCTCAGCAGGTTAATATGCCCTTGATGCAAAAGGTCGTATGTACCGTATGTGATAACTGTTTTCATGTTCGGAACAATCGTAAACTTTCTTAAAGTCAAAATTCATTAGCGCGAAGATAGCAAAAAACTATTTAACCACACCGGTTAAATAGAAAAAAAAGTGGCAGGTTGTAACAATTCTGCAACCACCGGCCTGCTTCCCAGCACTACTTTCGCAGTGTAAATATTATTTTTTTGAGTGTGCTACCCAAGCATTTTTTTTATTTATAATATCATCGAAATTCTATAAATCTAATTCCATAAAGTTATTAATTGTTCACCGGGTGGCACACTCTTTTTTTGCTGGTATTCTTCTATTCTCCCAACAGCAGAAATCTTGTGAATTTGTATCGGCCTAATACATTGTACAATTTAACAGTAAGATAATAGATTGTTATAGCCCATAGCAAAGAAGTTACCTCCAATATCAACGGCTCGCTAGTGTTTAGTCCCGCTTTGCGCAGGAAATAGGACATAAAATTGTTTAGAACAAACGAGAACGTGTATGCCAAAAGCGTGTATTTTC
>JAFWYF010000025.1 GCA_017522785.1 Bacteroidaceae bacterium
CTACCACTGAGCTATAACAGCGTTGAAAAAGAGCGGAAGACGGGACTCAAACCCGCGACCCTCAGCTTGGAAGGCTAATGCTCTATCAACTGAGCTACTTCCGCAATACGTTTACATAAAGAATTTGCAAACAAACGGAGACAGTTTTATCAAAAGATTGAGACACCGTCAAGGCTGGTTTGCATTCTCTTTTTCAACACATTGTGGGCAAAGATGGATTCGAACCACCGAAGGCGAAAGCCAGCAGATTTACAGTCTGCCCCATTTGGCCACTCTGGAATTTGCCCTTTGTCATTATTTCAGAAAACGCATTTGCGATCGCTTCACACTCACCACCGTTTAGTAGAGCCTCTTGTCGGATTCGAACCAACGACCCCGAGATTACAAATCACGTGCTCTGGCCAACTGAGCTAAAGAGGCATCGTACTATCTGCGGCGCGTTACTCATGTAAAGCGAGTGCAAATGTACGAGTTTTTTTTGAATCAAAAAATATTTTCGACTTTTTTTTTACTTTTTACCTCATTTTTTCTCGATTTTTCTCAATTTGCCCCTTTAAAGCGTCTATACAACCGAGTAAAGCATCCTCGAAAGTGTCCGAAACCTTAGAAGCAAACAAGTCGCCACTTCCCGAAGATAGTCGCAAACTAACCTCTTTATTCATGGCTGTCTCCGGTTTAATAAGCTTCATTGCTACCTCAAGAGATGTCGCGCCCTCACAGAGTTTTTCAAGTTTAGCAACTTTTTTCTCTACAAACTCCATCAACTGTGTCGATGCATCGAAATGAATCGTCTGAACTCTTGTTACCATAATATAACCTCCTATATTTAATTAGTTACCGGCCCTTGGATGAGCCTTTTTATAATAATGTTTTAATTCTTCGAATGTGAGATGAGTGTAAATTTCAGTTGTCGCAAGACGTTTATGCCCCAACAACTCCTTCACAGCACCTAATTCCGCATCGTTATTCAACATGCTTGTTGCATAAGTATGGCGAAGGACATGCGGACTCTTTTTATTAACATTCACAACTCCGGACAATCTTTTGTTCACAATACGATAGACTTGAGAAGCCGAAAGACGCTCGCCGTTTATTGAAACGAACAAAGCCTTTTCGTCAGCAGGAGCTATCTGATTTCTTTCCGAGATATAAAAAGCAAGCTCTTCGGACAACTCATTAACAAAAGGCACTACCCTTTCGCGTTTACGTTTTCCAAACACTTTGAGTTGTTTGTTCGAGAAATCGACATCTGAAACATTTAACCCAACCAACTCAGACAATCGAATGCCCGTTTCATAGAAAGAGAGGAGAATAACTTTATCTCGAACATCTAAAAAAGAATCGCTATACCGTTGTGAATCAATCACAGAATTAACTTCGCCATCTTTTAGAAAAACCGGCAACACACTGCGACGTTTAGGGCCATTCAAACCTTGAAGTGGATTTTGCTCAACGACGTTCTCATTACGCAAAAAGTCATAGAATGTACGCAAAGTGCTTAATTTTCTGTTTACAGAATTTGGAGAACCACCTTCATCAATGAGTGAAGAGACCCAGCCACGTACCAGATCGGCATCGGCATTTTGAACAGAGAGTGCTGCATCCACACCAATGAGATACTCTTCGAAAGAGCGTAAATCGGTTTTATATGCACGTATGGTGTGCAATGAGTAGTTTCGTTCCGACCTAAGAAACTCTATAAAGGTATCTATAAACATATTCGTTGCCGAAAGAAATATCTTTCGGCAACGAATATAATTCAGTTTAATAAAAAAAACAAGAAATTTTGCAGGTTTTTATTCCTCTGAAGCGCGAAGTTTCTGAACATAAATCGCATGCTCCATCTTAAGTCTCTTAAGAACAGAGGGTTTGTCAAACTGCTGACGAGCGCGCAACTCTTTTACAACGCCGGTCTTTTCAAATTTTCTCTTGAATTTTTTGAGAGCTCTTTCAATGTTCTCGCCCTCTTTAACAGGTACTACTATCATTTCCTATTCTATTATTTAGTTTATATTATTTCCTTATTATGCGAAATGTGGCGCAAAAATAGACACAAATTTTTAACTGGCAAAACTTTTCTGCTACTTTTTGCACAAAAAGTTCTTATCCTACGTTTTTGAAACAGAAATAGTAACAAGTTTCACCATATTACAACTTTGCTATATATGCTATATATAATAAAGGTAAAAAAGCAGTAAAAACAAAAAACACTATTTGACTAATTAATCTACAACACAAAGCAACGAAGGCAAGAGTGTTCTTGCCTTCGTTGCTTATATTAAAGGATTGAATTACAAATTGGGGTTGATTTTACTCCACTCCGAAATTGCAGGAACAATGTTCAAAGTTACTAGTTCATCACGCATTTTGCAAAGGTGAGCATAACTAGCATCGAGTTTTGCCACCTCCTCGGGAGTACCAACAGGCATTTTATATGAGCAACCGTTTGCATCGAGAACTGTATCCATTGCCATCATAATGTGGTCGTATTTCTCATTTGAAACGTATGTACCGGCAGGATAGCGGAATGTTTCACCACCCATAACTGAGCGAATCATCTCTACAGAGAGATATGAAGGGCTCTGGAATGAAGAACGGCCACGAAGTTTAATGATAGCAGCACCACCCTGTGTAACATCTTTCTTCATCTGCTCCCACTCTTCTGCAGGGAATTCTGCTGTACCAATGATATCGGTTAAAGGACGGCCGGCAATCTTAACTGCGCTACCAAACACAGCCATTTGCTCACCATGACCACCATAAGTTGCACAACCTGTTACCTGATTCTGCATAACACCGAACTTCTTAGCCAATGCGCTCTGAAGACGTGTAGAGTCGAGACCTGCAAGTGTTGTAACCTGTCCGGGTTTCAAACCTGAATAGAGCAATGTAACAAGACCGGTAAGATCGGCAGGGTTAAAGATAATTACCACGTGTTTAACATCGGGGCAATAAGTTTTAATGTTCTTTCCGAGTTCTTCAGCAATTTTACAGTTTCCTGCCAAAAGGTCCTCGCGTGTCATACCCTCCTTACGGGGTGCACCACCTGATGAAATGATATATTTAGCATCTTTGAATGCCTCAGCAACATCTGTTGTCGCAGTGATATTCACCTCGTCAAAACCACTCTGACGCATCTCCTCTGCTACACCCTCGGGTGAGAATACATCGTAAAGACAAAGATTTGTTGTCAGGCCCATCATCAAAGCCGACTGAGCCATATTAGAACCAATCATACCGGCAGCGCCGACAATCACCAATTTCTCGTTTGTTAAGTACTGCATAATTTTTTAATTTAATGGTTATAATGTTCTTCTTTCTATCTGCGAAGATATATATTTTTTTATCTATACTCCAAAGATTAACAATGTTTAATCTAAGTATTTATATTTATTTTTACAATTCCAAATTATAGGTTCAATGCCGAAAGTATTTTTTGAGATGCACCTGAGTTTTCGGACACACACTTGCCGGCAGCATCACCAAGACGTTTCAATCGTCCCGGAGTTTCATCGAAACTACGCATATAACCGGCAAAACTATCGGCATCGGTAATTTCGAGTCCACCACCACACTCTTTCAGCATCTGAGCCTCTTGAAACTTATGATTGTTAGGCCCAAAGAAAACAGGCATGCTATAAACCGCCGCCTCTAGTACATTGTGTATACCTACACCAAAACCACCACCAACGTAAGCCACATCGCCATATCGATATATCGACGACAGGAGGCCGAAACAATCTATGAGAAGACAATCGGCGGCACGCACCTCATCCATAGAGGCACGAGTGTAACGCACACAACGTCCTGCCACTTTGCTTTCAATCTCATTTAAACGATGCTCATCGACCTCGTGCGAAGCTATTATCATTTTCCATCCTTTATTGGCATTAAAATAGGGAATGTAGATTTCTTCATCGGGGCCCCATGAGCTACCCGCTACAAAGATTTTGCTATCGCCATCGGCAAAGGCCTCGACGAGAGGCAATTGACGAGCCAACTCTTGTATTCTTGCAACACGGTCGAAACGAGTATCACCAACAACTGTTACATTATTTAGTCCAATCCCGGCAAGCAACTCTTTTGAATGTTCATTCTGAACAAACAGATGGGTGAAGCATTTCAATGCACCACGATAGAAGGCGCCCCATGAACGGAAGAACAGTTGCTCATCTCTAAAGATAGAAGAGACACTGTATGTTGGCACGCCACGTTTTTTTAGTGCTCCGAGAAAATTAAGCCAAAATTCATATTTAACGAAAAAGGCCATTTTAGGTTGCAATAAGTTCAAGAAACGTTTCGCATTAAGCGGTGTATCGAAAGGCATATAACAAACCACGTCAGCATTCTGATAGTTCTTAGCCGATTCATAACCCGAAGGCGAGAAGAATGTAAGGACAATACGATATTCCGGATGATCGGCACGCAATCTTTCCATCAAAGGACGTCCTTGTTCAAATTCACCTAATGAAGAGACATGAAACCAAATATAATTGGAGTCTTTCTGTAGTTTCTCGGTCAAGAGGTTATAAATTTGTTTGTGCCCTGCAAGTTTCAGTTTAGCTTTTTTGTGGCCAAAGAGTGCAGCCAACCTCATAAAAGCAATATATATGTATATACCTATTGTGTACATGATTCTTATGCTAATACGGATACGGCTCTACGCAAGCGAGCCAATGTCTCTTCTTTACCTATTAAACCCGAAATATCAAACATCTGAGGACCTTTTCCCTCACCTACAAGAGCCAAACGGAAGGCATTCATTATTTCACCCATGCCATATCCCTTTTCCTCAATCCATGCATGAACTGCGTGGTCCTGATTTTCAATTGAGAAATCTTCGAGGCCCTCCAATAAATCGGCTAGTTCTGTCATTTGGCGGGCAGAATTCTCCTTCCAACGTTTCTTTGCCGTTTTTTCGTCATACTCCACCGGAGCAATAAAATAGAAACTGCAAGCGTCCCATAGTTCATGAACAAAGTTTACTCGTCCTTTCATCAATGAAACAATTTTTTCGAGATAAGACAGTTCGGCTTTTACTCCATGAGCCTCAACTATCGGTAAGAATTTCTCTGCAATTTCTCTATCCGATTTTTGAAGGATGTATTCATGATTAAACCAAATCATCTTTTTGTAATCAAAACGGGCTCCGGCTTTACTGCACTTAGCAAGATCGAACTTTTCTATCAATTGCTCCATAGACATTAGTTCTACATCATCACCGGGATTCCACCCTAAGAGCGCAAGAAAGTTTATCACTGCTTCGGGCAGATAGCCTGACTCGCGGAAACCCGAAGAGAGTGCACCCGATTTGGGGTCGTGCCACTCCAATGGAAATACGGGGAAGCCTAAACGGTCGCCATCGCGCTTACTCAACTTACCATTGCCTTCGGGTTTGAGCAACAACGACAAATGTGCGAACTGCGGCATAGTATCATCCCAACCGAATGCACGATACAACAAGACATGCAGAGGAGCAGATGGTAGCCACTCTTCGCCACGTATAACGTGTGTTACCTCCATCAAATGGTCATCTACAATGTTAGCCAGATGATACGTAGGCAACTCATCGGCCGATTTATAAAGAACTTTATCATCGAGGATTGAGGAATCTATAGTTACTAAGCCACGAATAAGGTCATTTACAACAACCTTTTCACCCGGCTCAACCTTAAAGCGAACTACATATTGATGACCGGCATCAATGAGTGCTTGTACCTCCTCGGCCGACATTGAGAGTGAGTTTCGCATCTGTAAACGAGTTGATGCATCGTATTGGAAATTATCTATTTCGGCACGTTTCTTGTCTAGTTCTTCGGGGGAATCAAAAGCTATATATGCTTTATCGTTCTCGAGCAAAACTTTTACATACTTTTTGTAGATATCCCTGCGCTCCGACTGACGATAGGGACCATGATTTCCACCAAAGGAGACTCCTTCGTCGAACTTAACACCCAGCCAACGGAAAGATTCCAATATATACTCTTCTGCTCCTTCAACAAAACGATTGGAATCTGTATCTTCTATACGAAAGATAAAATCGCCACCATGTTGTTTTGCGAAAAAATAGTTATACAACGCTGTTCTTACTCCACCAATATGCAAAGGTCCTGTAGGACTTGGTGCAAAACGCACTCTTACTTTTCTATCTGCCATAAATTTATGTTTTTGCCATTAAAAGATGTACAAACATAATACATCCATATTAGGCTAATATGTTGCAAAGATAGTACAAAAGATTTAAAAAATAACAAAAGATGCAAAATGTATTATAAAGGGAAATGAGCATTTATTGTTTAACAAAAGGCATCAACTTATCATCAAATAGTAATATTTATTGTTTAGGAGTTACTTTTACTATTTTTTTATTACTTTTGGAAGCATAATATTAATTACGAAGGAAATATGAAGAAAAAAATAAAAACAGCCATATCAAACAGATTGAAGGCAATATACAAAATATCTATTGCCGTTGCATGTATTGGAGTAATTGTCTATTTTATGCCACGAAACAGTGTATTCAACTACACATACAACATCAACACTCCATGGACATACAGCCAGATTATGGCAGACTTTGACTTTCCAATATACAAAGATGAACTTCGGCTGAAAGCAGAAAAGGATAGTATCACAGCTCATTTTGAACCCTATTTCACCAAAGATATAAATGTCGAAAAAGCATCTCTTAGCGCTTTCGAAAAGCGATATATTAGTGATTATCACAAATATATTTCCAGAGAACAATATAATGCTCTATACAACAAACTGCAGAAAATTTACAGCCAAGGGATTATATCGGCCGAAGACATGAATATAGGCAAACAGGGAGAGTCTACATTTATAAAACTGATAAACGACAACATATCTTCAACTGCAAATATCAATAATTTCATAAAAATACCCGAGGCATACAAAATCCTTGTAAGGAACGACACCACACCTCATAGAACCTTGAACCGCCTTAACTTAGAAGAGTATATAGGTGCAAATATAAAATATGATAGTTTAAGGTCTAAAAGAGCGTTGAATGAAGAGTTAGAGGCACTATCAATAAGCGATGGTCTTGTACAAAAAGGACAAAGAATAATTGGCAGAGGAGAGATTATTGATAGTCGCACATACCAGATTCTACAATCTTATCATTACGAACTTGAGAAAAGACTCGACAAGAACAGGCAAAACACCCTGACACTTTTAGGACAAATAGGATTTATTTTTACATGTATACTATTGCTTCTCCTATTTATATATAACAACAAAAAACTTAATAACAATAAAATTCTACTTACATTGCTGTCGGCAACAATTTTCCCTGTTATTGTAGGCATTATGATGCAACACCGTATTGGCAATGTATTCATTCTTCCTTTTGCAATGGTGCCTATGCTATTGTGCATGTTTGTTGATACTCGTACTGCATTTTGGACACATGTAATTAGTATACTCATGTGCTCTATAATGCTTAACTCTCCTTACGAATTTCTCCTTTTACAGATATTAGCAGGATGTACGGCAATATTTAATATGCGTGAGCTTTCTTCGCGTTCGCAGATGTTCCGTAGCGTATTTTTCATCTTAATCACATACGCATTTTCATATTTATGCTACGAACTTGTGGTAGAGAATAGTATTGCTAAAATAGACCTTAAGATGTATATCTATTTTATAATAAACGCGATATTGCTACTATTTGCCTATCCCATGATGTTTGTAATTGAAAAACTATTTGGATTTGTATCGAGTGTAACACTCATAGAGCTATCTAATATAAATAGTGAGCTATTACGCAAATTATCGCAAGATGCCCCGGGAACTTTCCAACATTCAATGCAGGTTGGAAACTTAGCCGCCGAAGCTGCACGTGCTATTGGGGCCAGCTCTTTGGAAGTGAGAACAGGCGCTTTGTATCACGATATTGGCAAAACTCTTAACCCCATATATTTTACAGAAAATCAAAGTGGTGGAATTAACCCTCACAACAATTTATCGCCACAGGAGAGTGCCAAGATTATCATTAAACATGTTACCGATGGTTTGGCACTTGCCGACAAACATCATTTGCCAAAAAGCATCAAAGAGTTTATCTCCACGCACCATGGCTTAGGTAAAACCGGATATTTTTATATAACATACAAAAACGAACACCCGGACGAAGATATTGATGAGAAACTCTTCACATATCCCGGCCCCAACCCCACAACCCGTGAGCAAGCTATTCTTATGCTGGCCGATTGTGTAGAGGCGGCATCGCATAGTATCAAGGAGTATACTGAAGAGAACATTGATAAACTCGTAAACCAAATTGTGGATCCAAAGATTGTAGATGGCTCGCTTAACTTAGCACCACTGACATTCCAAGATATAAGTACTATTAAAACTATTTTTAAAGAAAGATTAAAAGCTATATATCATACCAGAATCAGTTACCCGAGTGAAAAGAAATAGTTTATAATGACTTGAAAAAATAAGCGAATGTAAAATTTTGTTAAAAAGGAAGGTAAAAGGTGGCAGAAACTTTGTATTCTGCCACCTTTTACATGCATCTTTGCCAGAGAGAGGAGATTGTTAGAGATTTTACATTTTATTATAAAAAGAAGGGGAAGATGAATACATTAATGCAATATATTTGGGCAAACAAATTAGTACCCCAAAGAGAATTGGTAACAACGAACGGAGATATTATAGATATAATAAATACCGGACAATATTCATCTTGTGGTGCAAGTGTTTTTAGGAATGCAAAAATAAAAATAGGAGAAAGCACATGGTCGGGCAACGTTGTGCTTCATGATAAAAGCAGTGATTGGGAAAAAGAGTTACATAATAAGAAATCTACCTATGACAATGTAATTCTTCATGTAACACACTATGATGACATAGAGACCATACGTCCACATGGAGAGAGCATCCCACAATTACACATTAAATATCCTAATCAACTAGAGAAAGAGTTTTATGACGCGGTAAACGAGAACATTGCACTACCATGTTGCAATACTATTGCAGAGATGAGTAAAATAGAATTGCACTGTAACTTGTCTCGCTTGTTGGTTGAGCGTATAGAAGAGAAGGCCGAACGCATAAAAAACATATATAGCCTATGCGACAAACGTTGGGACGATGCTCTATTCAGGTTACTGGCACGCAATTTTGGATTTGGCATTCAAAGTTGTGCTTTTGAGGCTTGGGCATCGACACTAAATATGCAAGCACTGGCAAAACATCGCAACAACAAGTTGCAAGTTGAGGCTATATTTTTTGGGCAAGCAGGACTACTGGAAGATAGTACAATTCCTGCATACTATTTGAGCGAAGCACAAAACTGCAAATATTATAATGACCTAAAAAGAGAATACAAGTTCCTTGCCAACAAATTCAATTTACAAAGCGTAGATGCAAACATTTGGAATAAAGGAAGTTATACGCCACATTTACGTATTGCAAGGTTGGCAACACTTTATGCAAAGAATAGCATCAGCCTATCCTCTTTAGCAAATTGCAACACACTGCAAGAACTTAGACACATATTTCAGGTGCAACCCGAAGGGTATTGGAGATATCATCTGATATTTGGTGGAACAGAGACAAGCGGAACGTCGGTATTGAAGAACAACCAAGCCGACCTACTTATAATAAATACAGTCGCACCAATACTATATACATATGGAAAGCATCGCAACGATGCAAGGCTATGTGAAAAGGCTGAGGACTTTTTACACAACTTACCTAACGAGAATAATAATATAATAAGGTATTGGAGTCAGATGGGAGTAAATATCAATTGCGCTGCCGACTCTCAAGCACTTATACATTTACGCAATAATTATTGCAACAAACACAAATGTGCAGAGTGTAGATTTGCGTATGCATACTTAAAAGAAAAGATAAGAGCATAAGTATAAGCCAAACACCTAAACTATACACGTTAATGTTATTTAAAGAATAGAATAATTTGTATTCTATAATAAAAAACATTGACACACAGGCGTATGTTATTTAAATAACATACGCTTTTTTATCTCTATATTATAAATTTATATAAATTTGCATAAATTTAAATTATATGGAAACAGCAAAAGAGATTAAGAAAATACTTGTCATCAGGTTTCGCCAAGTAGGTGATACCATCCTAGCATCGGCAATGTGCAGTTGCTTAAAACGAAGCTTTCCTAACGCAGAAGTGCACATTGTGCTAAACTCAAGAATTGCTCCAATTTTTGAGCACCACCCCGATATTGACAAGACAATCACTTTCTCACAAGAAGAAAACAAGAACTTCTTTAAATACATATCACGAATATGGAGTGTTATGCACAGTGAGAAATACGATGTGATAATTGACATGCGTGCAACAATTAGGACTTTACTGTTTTCTCTATTCTCGCTACGTACTCCCATTAGGATTGGTCGCAGAAAGAAATACTCCACACCATTTCTGACACATTGCATAGATTTCCCTAACAATATTGACATGGTGAAGTTGAACCAATTGTATGCTGACGCTCTTTCGCAAGTAGGCACTATTATTCCTGTAAACGACTTCCGACTATATGTAAGTAAAGAGGAAAAAGACGAGGCATATAACTATATGCAAAAAGAAGGGATAGACTTTTCTCGACCGATAATGCTTGTAGGCGTTACAACCAAGATACTCGAAAAGCGCTGGAACATCAACTATATGACCGAAGTTATTAAACGCATCTTGGAGAGATATAAGGATCTACAACTAATCTTTAATTATGCACCCGACAGAGAAGAGGAAGATGCCAGAGAGATATACAACAGATTAGGAAAGCCTGAAGCGATTAAGATAGATGTTCAGTGTAAATCATTACGTTCATTGATGGCATTATGCAGTAATTGCTCATTCTACTTTGGCAACGAAGGTGGAAGCAGGCATTTGGCACATGCTTTAGGAATTCCTTCATTTGCAATATTCTCACCAAATGCAAACAAAGTTTGTTGGATGCCTAAGAACAGTACTCCTGCAGATGGGATTGAACCATGCGACATTATAAAAGCAGAAGAGGCTGAAACACTTAGCAGAGAGGAGATGTTCAACAGAATAACCCCCGACATTGTTTGTGAGAGGCTATTTCCTTTGCTAGATAAATTATCATAATAATTAAATATCATAAAAAAACAGATTGATACTACAGTATCAATCTGTTTTTTTATGATATTACTAGTGTAATTAGTTTCTTTCGCGCTTGTTCATTGTCATATAAGCAATTGGTGCCGCAATGAACAATGATGACAATGTACCAAATATAACACCCAAAATCATTGCAAATGAGAAGCTACGTATGCTATCACCACCAAGGATGAAGATAGATAGTAGAACAACTAAAGTACTTGCCGATGTGTTAATTGTACGTGCAAGTGTTGTATTCAATGAATCGTTAAACAATTCGAACTTATTACGTTTGGGATAAAGCCCTGTAAACTCACGAACACGGTCGAAGATAACCACCTTGTCATTGATAGAGTAACCAATAGCTGTAAGAATTGCACCGATAAATGTTTGGTCTACCTCGAGCGACATAGGCAATACACCGTATAACAACGAGTAGCAACCAATGATAAACAACACGTCAAATGCCAAAGCTATAATAGAACCAACACTATATGCCACATTGCGGAAACGAACCAAAATGTAGAGGAATATTGCAATAAGAGCCAATATTACCGACCAAATAGCACTAGTCTTAATATCGTCGGCAATGCTAGGACCAACCTTTTGCGAACTTATGATTGAACCACCGGCACGATTGTCATAATCTACAAATGTCTCAAAAGCAAGACCATCGCTCAACAAACCGGCACCTTTAAATGCTTCGTACAAGAACTGCTCGATTTCAGCATCTACGTTCTCCGATTCGTCATTAATACGGTAGTTTGTTGTAATACGTATTGTCTTATTGTCGGTACCAAGTGCGATAGCTTGAACATTATCCTCGGTGATTTTTTCACGAAGAAGGGCACGAACTGTTTCGGGCTCAACCTCTTTCTCAAATTGAACAACAAAGTTACGTCCTCCTGTGAAGTCGATGCTCTGGCTCACTCCACGTACCGCAAATGAAACGGCCATTACTACAGCCAAAACTGCAACAACTACAAACGAAACTTTACGAGCTTTCATGAAGTTGAAGCTTGTGTTCACCATAAGGTTCTTAGAGAAACGAGTGATGAATGTAAGATTCAACCACTTACCTTTACCCATGAAATGCTCATAAACAACACGGGTCAAGAAGACTGCTGTAAAGAATGAACAGAGAATACCAATGATGAGTGTTGTTGCAAAACCACGGATAGGACCTGTACCAAAGTAGAACAGAATGATACCGGTGATTATTGATGTAAAGTTAGAGTCGAAGATAGCCGAGAACGCATTTTTGTAACCATCGGCAAGAGCTGCACTAGTGTTCTTTCCTGCACGGAGTTCCTCTTTTGTACGCTCATAGATAAGCACGTTAGCATCAACAGCCATACCCAAAGTAAGCACCATACCGGCAATACCCGACATTGTCAATGCAGCTTGGAACGAAGCCAAAATACCAAGAGTAAAGAAGAAGTTAATCAAAAGAGCTGCGTTAGCAACCATACCGGGGATTACACCATAGATTGCGCACATATAAACCATAAGGAGTACAAATGCCACGATGAACGACATAATTCCTTGGTTAATAGACTCCTGACCAAGTGAAGGACCAACAACATCCTCTTGTACTATACGTGCGGGAGCAGGCATTTTACCTGAGCGGAGCACATTTGCCAAGTCTTTTGTATCCTCTATTGTGAAACTTCCTGTAATCTCAGAACGTCCACCGGTAATCTCGCTACTTACACTAGGAGCACTATAAACACAACCATCGAGAACAATTGCAATGTTATTATTGATATTCTCTTTTGTCAAACGAGCCCATGCATTAGCACCGGTTGTATTCATTGTCATGGTTACACATGGACGACCAAACTGGTCGAATGAGTCGGCAGCGTCTGTTACAACATCACCCTCAAGAGGAGCACGACCATTACGCTGTGTAGAACGTATTGCATAGAGCTCGTATATTTGGTTTGTTGTATTTTTGTCTATAGCTGCAACACCCCAATACAAACGAAGTTCACGAGGAAGAACACTCTTAGCCTCAGCTGAACGTAATAGAGCATTTACTGTAGCAGTATCTCTGTAGTGTGCATAACCAACAACACAACTACCTTGAACAGGCTGACCGGCCTGTAGCACTGCCAACAGAGGATGCTGTTTCTTAAGAGCCTCAACATCAACAGCCTCTGTTGCATCTTCTGCAGTGAGAGATGCAGCAAGGTCATCTTCATTTACAGTTTTTTGCTCTGTTGCTGAAGTTGAATCTTTAGCGACCTCTTCTGTTGCCACATTAGCAGCCAAACGAGCATCGATGTTTGAGATAAGGGGAATAATCTCTTGTGAACTGAAAGTCTCCCAGAACTCCAAGTTTGCAGAACCCTGCAACAACTTACGAACGCGCTCGGGCTCTTTTACTCCGGGAAGTTCAATCATGATACGACCAAGAGAACCCTCTAAAGCCTGAATATTTGGCTGTACCACACCAAAACGGTCAATACGTGTACGCAACACATTAAATGAGTTGTCGATAGCCGACTTAACCTCGTCACGAAGAACAGACTCAACTTCGCTATCGGTAGAAGTTGTAGTAACCTTATCCTTCAACTGCTGTGTAGCGAAAAGTGATGCCAAACTGCTTTCAGGAGCCAATCTCTTATATTCAGACACGAAAAGTGTGATAAAATCGGATTGACTTGTTATAGCCTGCATTCTTGCAGTCGCAACAGCCTCATTAAACGCTTTGTCCTCTTTGTGGTCGGCAAGAGCCTTTACTACATCGGCTACAGAAACCTCCATAATGACGTTCATACCGCCTTTGAGGTCCAAACCGAGACCAATCTCCATTTCGCGGCTACGTTTTAAGGTATATCCAAGCCACACCTCTTCGTTTTGCATAGAATCGAGATAGTGCTGCTCACCCAGAGGATGTTCAGCTGCTTTCTGCATGTGATAACTATTTACAAAAGAGAATGAAAGGTAGAAAAGGCATACCAATGTAAGTAATACCGCAAAAACTTTTACAAATCCTTTGTTTTGCATTTCTATTAAATTTTATTACGATTTAGTTTGTTCTGCTTTTAAAGTTTGCAAATATAGCGTTTTTTCTCAAAACAATAACGGTTTACGCTGTTTTTTTATCCAAAAGGAGGGTATACAAAGGCATATATGCACTTTTTATCAGAAAAAACGCTTTTTTTACATAGATTTTATCGAAAGTATCATTTATTACCCGAGGAGGCATCGAAAAGACGACGTTTCTCGTTATCGGACAAACTTGAGTAGCCACTCTTTTTTACCTTGTCGAGTATGGCATCTATGTCGTCCTGCATCTCTTTCTTACGTGCATTATACTCGTAGTCATCGGAATGTTTCCCCGTTTTCTTAAACTTCATTACTCTTTTTTTCTTAAAAGAAAAACGGCTGAAAAGATTGCTTAAGAAATCTACTGTTGCATTTAAAAACCTTGTTAAATCGGTTCCTTTATTCAAGAAATAGGCAAAGGCCCAACCAGCTGTAGCACCACCTATATGTGCTATATTTCCTCCTGCGTTATCAGAAGCCAACAGCAACAGGGATATAAGAACCGTTGCAACAGCAATAGTAATGAGTTTAACTGTGCCAAAAAGAAACAGGTTTACCCTATATGACGGATTACGTACTGCAGCCGCCATTACCACTGCAAGAACCGATGCCGACGCACCAACAAGATATGAACTTCCAACGCTATTTGAGAAGTAGGGTAACAGATTGTATGCCAACACATAGAAAACACCACCGGCAATTCCACCTAAAAGATAAACACCCACAAAATGACGAGTAGAATAGAACGACATGAATATTCGTCCAAAGCCATACAGAGCAAGCATATTCCACAAAATATGCATTAAACCACCGTGTAAAAACATATACGTTACAAGAGACCATGGTTGCAAAAGCAATTCATTTAAAGAGGATGGCAACTCGAACAAACGTACAAATGCCACGACGTATGGTAGTGAATTAAAAAGTGTGGCAAAAACACTTACCAATGCGACCACAAGATAGATAGCCACATTTACATATATAAATTTTCCGACAATATTTTCGTTGCGGAATTTTGTTACCAGTTCATCAATTAAATGGCCCATAAATTTTCCCTGTTTTACGCCAATAGATTATGAGTCCCAGACCAAACAACATGCCTCCCAAATGAGCAAAATGAGCAACATTATCACCCATACTGGGATTTAAGCCCAAAAGTAGCTCAAGCACACCATAAAATATCACAAAATATTTTGCTTTTATCGGCATTGGTATAGGGAAAACAAATAGTCTCTCGTTTGGAAATGTCATAGCAAAAGCAAGCAAAAGAGCATACACAGCCCCCGATGCTCCAACCGTAACCCACATATTCAAATATTCGCTCATAGGAACGGTTATTTCACCACCAAGGCTCACTCCCGAATACATAGACAACTCCATTGAATAATAGGCATATTGAACCACCTCTTGTATCACACCTGCACCTAAACCTGCTACAATGTAATATATAAGAAAACGCTTAGCACCCCAAACCTGTTCCAATACACGACCAAACATCCATAATGCAAACATATTAAAAAGAATATGTCTGAAGTCTCCATGCATGAACATGTATGTTATAAATTGAAAGGGCTTAAAATCATCGGCTATAAAAAGATGAAGTCCCAGCCAATTATTTAAATCTATTCCATAACGCTCTGCAACCAACATAGCCAAAAACATTATTATGTTTATGGCAAGCAAATTTTTGGTTACTATAGGTAATTCATTCATATATTATCTTTTTAAAAAACAGACCCGCAAAGATAGTGCAAAGGTGCACTCAAAACAAGCATAAGAGTTTAGAACTACCCTTTTTAATTAAAATTTTACACCTTTTTTTCTATTTTTAACCAATATTCCACGTTTATTTGCAGAAATTGGCAACAACAAATTGCGCTTTTTACAACATATAGAATAAAATATCGCAGAGAAATTTGTACCTTTGCAAACAATTTAGGAGTCTAGTTAGCCATAACGAAAAACAAATTGCTCCAACCTCTATAAACTCGGAATAAATTTAAGCATTATGAATATAGAAATCACACTTACTGAGACCATCGTTTCTGCAATAAAAGAGTTGTACGAACAAGATTTTGCCACAGAAAAGATTCAACTGCAAAAAACACGTAAAGAGTTTGAAGGAGATTTCACTCTTGTTGTATTCCCTTTTCTTTCTCTTTCACACAAACGCCCCGAAGAGACAGCACAAGAGATTGGAGAATATATTACAGCCAACCAGCCACTGGTAAAGTCCTTCAATGTTGTAAAAGGGTTCTTAAACATGGTCATTGCACCGAGTTTTTGGGTTGATTTGCTTAACAACATAGACAAGGCGGAAAAATGGGGTATTAAAAAAGCTGATGAGAATTCGCCTTTAGTAATGATAGAGTATTCATCACCAAACACGAATAAGCCATTACACTTAGGACATATTCGTAACAACTTGTTGGGATATGCTCTAGCCAATATCATTGCCGCCAATGGAAATAAAGTGGTTAAGACAAACATCGTAAACGATCGTGGTATACATATCTGCAAATCTATGCTTGCATGGCAAAAATGGGGAAATGGCGAAACTCCGGCATCCAGTGGCAAAAAAGGCGACCACCTTATTGGCGACTACTACGTTGCATTCGACAAGCATTACAAAGCCGAGCTCAATGAATTAATGGAAAAGGGCATGAGCAAAGAGGAAGCAGAGGCCGCATCATCACTTATGGCCGAGGCACGCGACATGCTTGTGAAATGGGAAGCAGGCGACAAAGAGGTACGTAACTTGTGGGAGACTATGAACGGCTGGGTATATGAAGGATTCGATGAGACCTATCGTCGTTTGGGAGTTGATTTTGATAAAATTTATTACGAGTCTGACACATATCTTGTAGGTAAAGAGACAGTATTGGGAGGATTAGAGAAAGGTATATTCTACCGTCGCGACGATGAGTCGGTTTGGGCCGATTTAAGCAAAGACGGGCTCGATGAGAAGCTACTTTTGCGCAGCGATGGTACATCGGTTTACATGACACAGGATATAGGTACTGCACAGCTTCGTTTCCGCGACTACCCCATAGACAAAATGGTATATGTTGTAGGCAATGAACAAAACTACCATTTCCAAGTGCTATCACTTCTACTAGACAAACTTGGTTTCTCATGGGGTAAAGGACTTGTTCACTTCTCTTATGGTATGGTGGAACTTCCCGAGGGAAAAATGAAGAGTCGCGAAGGAACTGTTGTTGATGCAGATGACCTTATGGAGGAGATGATTGCTACAGCTCGTGAGACATCAGAGGAACTAGGTGGCAAATTGAATGACTTAACAAGCGAAGAAGTTGCCGAGATTAACCGCATTATTGGCCTTGGCGCTCTTAAATACTTTATGCTAAAGGTTGATGCACGCAAAAACATGTTATTCAACCCTAAAGAGTCTATTGACTTTAACGGTAATACAGGCCCGTTCATACAATATACCTATGCTCGCACACGCTCTATCGAGAGAAAAGCAAATGAGGCAGGATTTGATATTGAAACTGTTTCATCACCCTCTGCTATTAGCGAGAAAGAGTGCTCCATTATACGTATGCTCAACGATTTCCCAAGCGTTGTACAACAAGCCGGCACAGACTATTCTCCTTCGGGTATAGCAAACTACACATACGATTTAGCAAAAGAGTATAATCAGTTCTATCACGATTTCAGTATTCTGCGCGAGGAAGATGAGAGCGTAAAAGCATTCCGCATATTACTTACTCGCAACGTAGGTAAAGTGATAAAAACAGCCATGAGCCTGTTAGGTATTGAAGTTCCCGAAAGAATGTAATGAACAAACAGCGTTACTATGTAGTTTGGAACGGAGCCACACCCGGGATATACCATACTTGGGCCGAGTGTCAGGCACAAATAAAAGGGGTGAAACAGGCTCTATACAAATCGTTTGATACTTTGGCCGAAGCCGAAAGAGCATATAGTTCATCTCCACAAATGTATATAGGAAAAGGCTCAAAAGAGGATTTGGCAACGAGAGGTAGGGCATTGCCCTCAAATATAATTCGTGAGGCTTTAGCCGTCGATGCTGCATGCAGTGGAAATCCCGGACAAATGGAATACCGTGGAGTATATATTGCCAACAACACGCAAATATTCCATTTTGGTCCTATGTTTGGGACAAACAACATAGGCGAATTTTTAGCTATAGTTCATGCTCTTGCTCTTTTACAACAGAAACAGAGCGATTTACCAATCTATTCAGATAGCCATAATGCTCTTTTATGGGTAAAACAAAAAAAATGCAAGACCAAATTGCCACGTACAGCACAAACCGAAGAGTTGTTCAACCTTATCGAAAGAGCCGAAAATTGGCTCAAAAACCACACCTACAGAAATCCGCTTATTAAATGGGAAACATCGCAATGGGGTGAAATTCCTGCCGATTTCGGACGTAAATAATTAATATATACATAAAAACAAACTCCAAATAGCGTGCTATTTGGAGTTTGTTTTTATGTATTAAAGAGGAATATCAATCTTTTTTCCCCAATTCGTTTTCTAACAAACGACACAGTGTAACAAACTTATAGATGGCACTGCGACATGCTTGAATAAAGCCTATTTTACCATATCTGAACCCACCTTTCAATATATAACTTTTAAAGAAGTGGAAAGATGGTTGAATGAGCAGTTTGCCAAAAGTTACATGTGCTCCTTCCCTTCTTTTTACTTCGTTCTCGGTATACTTCATGAGACGTTCCAACCATGCCTGTACTGTTACTGAAATATGTGTAAAGGCTAAATCTTTACGATTTGCAGGAATTTTATCCACCGGACCATTAACCTCGGGAACAACATGAATTATAGGAGGCCAATAAACAGTATCGCGTTTCAAAAAGCGCAATTGATAATCGGGATATGTTGATGTTAAGAACATGTTCATTGTGTAATTCTTGCGAGGTATGAACAAACCACATGGGCAGTTTGGATCTTTTATGCGCTCATAGAGATACTCTTTAAGTGCATTGGGCACAAGTTCGTCTGCATCTACCACCAACACCCATTCACTCTTAGCCGATTGCACAGCAAAGTTTCGAGCCGGCTCCACTATGTTGTAGTTCTTCTTCTCAAAGGTAACAATCTTACAACCATATTCACGTGCAATGTCGAGAGTATTATCGGTACTCTCCATATCACAAATAACTATTTCATCGAAACCTTTTACTGTTTCCAGCACCTTTGCAAGATGCAACGACGCATTATACGTATTTATAACAACAGATATTGCCATATTTTTACACTTTATTCATTTATCACCTTTTTATAACACTCCATTGTCTTGTGAGCATGTGCTTCGGGAGTAAAACGAGAAGCCCATTCCAGCCCTTGCTCTACCATTTTTGCTCGAATATCGGGTTGCATGGCCTGAACTATTGATTCTGCTATTGCATCCACGTCATAGGGCGAAACATATATAGATGATGGCCCTCCGGCCTCTTCTAAACATGAACCTGTTGCAGCTACCACCGGCAAAGAGGAGTAAAGCGCCTCTAACAAAGGGATACCAAAGCCTTCATATACCGACATATAAGCAAACACGTCGGCACATCGGTATATTACCGGCAAATCGGTATATGTAACTCCATGCAAGAAGTGCACTCTGTCTTGCAGATTGTTTTCCGATATATATTTTTTTACCTTATCGGTATATTTTGTATGTCTGCCAACTGCAACTAAGTGTATTTCTTGGGGCAGTTTGGTCAATGCTTTAACAACGGAAAGCAAGTTTTTACGCTCTTCTATGGTGCCTACAGAAAGGACAAAATGCTCGGGCAATGAATAGCGCAACCTTACCTTTTCACACTGTTCTTTTGCAATTACGGCTGAGAACGCATTATCGCAACCTTGGTATATTACGCTTATTTTTTCGGGAGAGATAGAATAGTATTCTATTATATCGCGCTTGGTACATTCGCTGACGGCAATTATATGATTGGCATTGCGACAAGCGCGACGAAACTTAAAGTTATAAATCCAACGATCTATGATAGGATAAAATTGGGGATATTTAAGAAATATAAGGTCGTGTATTGTTACAATGCTCTTGACTTTTCCTTTTATATTTAACGGCAACTCATTACTTAGGCCATGAAACAGTTCTACACCGTCGTTATGTAAATCGGATGTTACACCCCACACACGCCACAAGGAACTG
The DNA here is from genome assembly GCA_017522785.1 of Bacteroidaceae bacterium. GTDB lineage: Bacteria > Bacteroidota > Bacteroidia > Bacteroidales > Bacteroidaceae > HGM04593. The sequence continues at coordinate 20,376 of JAFWYF010000025.1, forward strand.
AATTTACTCCAAAAACCTTTCTTAGGGAAACGTCTGCATACACTGCCCGACGATTTTTCTTCGATTATACTAAGTGATTTGTTTTCGCGTCTTTTTGGAGCATACAAAATATACTCATTAGTGGCATAGTAAGTTACAAGAGAGTCTATCACATACCTGCTGTAATTACCTAAACCGGTAAAGTTCTGCACCGCACGCTTTCCATCGTATCCTAATTTCATATTGTAATATCTTAGGTTGCTCTTGCAAATATAATTCATCCTAAAGAGATGCGCAAAAAATAGTGAACATAAAGATATCTATATTCATTCTTATTACTTATGATTAAGCAGTTTACAATTTTCTATTTCTCGTGAATATTGACTGCGCTCGCTGGGAAATAACGAAGTAAACTTCGTTTATCTCGCTCGCTTGTTAAAATATTTGTTTACTTTTGCAAAATATAAGAGTATATCATATTAAAGAATCAAATAGTTTTTGAGAACAGCATGTCTACAATAATATTTCCTTCTCCTATATTTGGCCCTATACATAGCAGACGTTTAGGTATATCACTAGGTATAAATCTTTTGCCCGGTGATGGCAAGATTTGTTCATTCGATTGCATTTATTGCGAATGTGGTTTTAATGCAACACACCGAAGCCATACACCATTGCCTACACGAGAAGAGGTTACCGAAGCATTGGAAAAACAGTTACAAACAATGCAAACGGAGGGAACATCTCCCGACGTATTAACATTCGCAGGGAATGGGGAACCTACTTTGCACCCGCACTTCTCGGAAATCATCGACGACACCATTACTTTGCGTAACAAATATTTTCCAAAAGCAAAGGTGAGTGTTTTGAGTAATTCGACTATGATTACAAAGCAAAAGGTATTCGATGCTTTAAAGAAGGTTGATAACAATATTCTTAAATTGGATACTGTGGATATAGATTATATAAATAGTGTAGACCGGCCCAATGCTACATTTAATCTCGATAGAATCGTTGAAAAAATGAAAGAGTTCAATGGAGATATTGTGATACAAACAATGTTTATGAAAGGAATTGTAAACGGGAAGGACCTCGACAATACCGGAGATAAATATGTTCTACCCTGGCTAGACAGTGTTATATCTATAGCTCCACGAGAAGTGATGATATACACCATTGACCGTGAGACACCACAAAGTGGCTTACTGAAAGCTACTCATGAGGAATTAGATAGAATTGTTGCACTGATAGAAAAGGCCGGGATTAAAGCATCGGCATCATATTAATCTGTTCCGAGCCATTCACATAAGCAATGTGTTTGGCCAGTTTCTTAATATTATGCTCATCGTGAGTTACCAATATTATGGTACATGAGCCATTCAGTTCCTCAAGATACTTATATAAACGATTCTCTGATGTATTGTCGAGATAGGTGTTTGGTTCATCAAGAATTAGCACATCGGGTTGCATTACTGTTGCTCTGGCAAGCATCGTTCGTTGTAGTTCTCCACCACTAAGTTCTGCAATTGGTTTATCGGCCAAGGACATAATATCCATTCGATTTAATACCTTATTGATTCTTTCATGCTCCGATGAAGTTAAAGACGGTCGAAAGATTGTGTTCCTATCGAGTAATCCTAAAGCAACTGTTTCGCGCACCGATATTGGAAATTGTCTGTCTATAGAAGATATTTGAGGTAAATAACCTATTGCAAGGTGCTTTACTCGTTTCCCTTCTTTTGAGAAAAGTATTTTGCCTCGCTGTGGTTTCAACAACCCCAATATCAATTTAATGAGGGTGGTTTTTCCACAACCGTTGCAACCTGTAATAGCTACAAAATCACTGTCTTCGATTGTTATATTCACATCTCGAAGCAATGGCGTATTATCATAGGAGAATTCAATATCTTTTAACTCAATCATCTAACTTTGTTTATACAATCGGCTATATGAAACATCTGTTGCTCCCAATTATAGCTTAATGGGTCTACCTCAACAACGGTTGCTCCTATTTCATTTGCAATAACTTCGGCTCTTTTTCTATCAAATTCCTCTTGAACAAGTACAACATCAACTTTTTTTACTCTTGCAGAATCAATAACAGCCCTTATATGTGCCACTGATGGCTCTTTTCCTTCGTGTTCAATAGCAATTTGTTGTAAAGAGTATAGATTAGAAAAATATGTCAGCGATGGATGAAATATTACAAATGCTTTCCCTTTGCTATTGTATAAACGATTGGAGAGCCGAGAATCGATATTACTTAATTTATGTTTAAAATATTGTAAACGGGATATATAATGGGTGCTATTTACACTATCTGCTCTGCAAAGAGTGGAACAGATATTTTCTGCTATTACAGCCATATTGTCGGGAGAGGTCCACACATGTGGGTCTCCACCACAACGTTCAATTCCATTGGAAGTATCGGCAATTATTAACGATGGATACATAGATTCTATCTTTTCTCTCCACACATTCTCGAAACCTAGTCCACCCACAAGCATATATATACGGCTGTTGGCAAGTGCAACCATCTGTTGTGGAGATGGTTCTGTTGTTTCAGGGTTGGTTCCTTTGGGGAAAAGAGTTCTCACCTGCCACTCATCGCCGGCGATAGCCTCTGTTACATAGCGATAGGGCTCAATTGTAACAGTTATAACATTATTTGGGATTCTGTTTTCGGTGCATGATAAAAACAGAAAAAAGGATAATATATGAATTATTTGTTTCATAATTGTAATCATGCTACTGCTGTAGCAACTCCTTCAAACGAAAGTATTATTATTAAATAACGCAATATTTTGCCTAGAATCATAACCAAAAACACTTTCCACCAACATACACGCATGTTTCCAAGCATTATCACTATTGCTTCACCTATAACAGCCATAAAAGAGAAGAAAGCAGCCCAATATCCATATTTTTCTATATAAGCATTGGCACGCTCAGCCTTTTCGCCTTTAACTCTGAAGAAACGGGTAAACCAACCTTTTTTAATAAAACCACCCAAGAAGTAGCATGTCATTCCGCCTAAGGTATTACCTACGGTAGAAGATATTAGAAGATGTAATGGATTCAGTCCTACACCTAAAAAGAATACAAGCAACACATCGCTGGAGAACGGTAATATTGAGCCTGAGAGAAACGATATAAAACACATTCCCCAATAACCATATTCGCGACAAAAATCCATTATTAGTTCCATAGACCTAAAAATGCCACAATGAGTAGCAATATATTTAAAATAACAAAATAGATATTTGAAAGTTTTGTAACCTTAACAGTTGCAACGTATGCCAGCATTAATGCCACACCCGGTAATCGCCACACGAAAAACATGTTAAAATTATTGACAGAGAAAAAAGAGAGTATCCACAAATATGCGTTTGTAATAATAAAAAGGGATAGCATACGTCTCATAATTGGTTTCGCAGGATTAGATGTTGCTATCAATAGCCAAACCGAGTGTATTAAGAGCATTACCTCAATGGACATGAATAGCAACTGTGCCACAGTTAATGAGAGAGCCGTTTTCATCACAAACAAACCTGTAACACGCGATAGCAAAGGAGTTGTAAAAGCCTTCAGTTGAGGAGATATATATGCTGTTCCAAACAAAAGCCATAGTGGCGTAGCAATGCCCAACAAGGCAGCAAGCAAATTCCTAAACTTTAATATTTTAGAGATATAAAGATAGAGAAAGAATATGGGTAGCAGATATATTAACTGCGGGAAGAAGATAGCAGATAATGCGAAAAATAGGAAAATAGCGTATATACGCCTTTGAACGCCATCATAATCTATACATGATGATAATATTGTAATAGATAGAATAAAAAGCAACAGAGATATAGCCAACCAAAGGTTCCCATGTAGGAAAAAGTTCATTGACAATAAATATAAGAACAGGAAGGCAAGCCAAGAAGTTCTACTCTCAAGTATAACCAATGAGTTAAGAATATATGCTATAAGCAGGTATATTGGCAAAGCCAACAGACTTCCTAACCAATTTTGCGACACAGAAAAACCATAAATGATAGATTCTCGCAGACTACCACCATCGTTAGCACCGGTAAAAAGCCCCAAAAGCCACAGCAATAACGATGCTACCAACAGACTTATTGCAGTATATCTGCCGGTAACAAACGTTCGCTGAAACAGTTGATTATAAGTCAAAACCTATATCTCCTCTAAAATATTTCTTTTCAAAATCTATCTTTTCTGCAACAGAGAATGAACGCGCCAGAGCTTCGGCACGATTATTGCCATATGAACATACAGCAAGCACACGTCCTCCGGCTGTAACCACTTTACCCGATTTCAGCGCTGTTCCTGCATGAAATAGGATGCTTTCATCGGCATGCTCCAATCCCGAAATCTCAAAACCTTTTTCGTAAGCCTCAGGGTAGCCTCCCGACACCAACATAACACAAACAGCAGTACGCTCATCAAATTCAACTTTTGTACCTGCAAGTGTTCCAGCATCTACCTTTTCGAACAATTCTACAATGTCAGACTTAAGGCGTAACATCACCGATTCTGTCTCGGGGTCGCCCATACGAGCATTGTACTCTATTACCATAGGCTCACCGGCTACATTTATGAGGCCAAAGAATATAAATCCTTTATATAACAAGCCATCGGATGACAAACCTTCAACAGTAGGACGTATAATTCTATTCTCAACTTTTTTCATCCACTGAGCATCGGCAAAAGGAACCGGAGAGATTGAGCCCATACCACCGGTGTTCAGACCGGTATTGCCCTCGCCAATACGTTTATAATCCTTAGCCTCGGGAAGAATAACATAATCCTTTCCGTCTGTAAGCACAAACACCGAACACTCAATGCCATCGAGGAACTCCTCAATAACAACTGTTGCCGATGAGTTGCCAAACATACCCGAGAACATCTCTTTTAACTGCTCTTTAGCCTCTTCGAGCGTAGGAACTATAAGCACTCCTTTACCTGCACATAGGCCATCGGCTTTGAGTACATATGGAGCCTGCAATCCTTCGAGAAACTTATAAGCTTCCTCAATTTGTGTTGCATCGAAGGCCCTGTAAGCCGCTGTAGGAATATTATGGCGCTGCATAAAATCCTTTGCAAAACTCTTGCTACCTTCGAGTTGGGCCGCGTCGCGCGAAGGAGCAATAACAGCAATATTCTTCAATAGCTCATTACCTTTAAAATAGTCGTATATGCCCTTTACCAATGGGTCTTCGGGACCTACTACTACCATAGATATTCCGTTGTCGAGTACAAATTTTGCTATTGCATCAAAGTCGCAGACAGATAAAGGAACGTTTTCTCCCACCTGCGATGTTCCTGCATTTCCCGGAGCAATATATAATTTTTTCACTTTTGCGCTCTGCGCAATCTTCCATGCTAGTGCATGCTCACGACCTCCGCTACCTAAAAGTAATATTTTCATGTTATGTGCTATTTAATTTTATTAAACCTTACCACCCTTCTTGAAAGTTTTTCCACCCTTTAGAAAAAGTTTCTTCTCGCCATCACGGCCGGCAGGGCGTTGCTCTCTACGTGGTTTTCTATCGTTTTTGTCTTTGCCCCAACCTCTCACTGTTCTGTCATCGTTACTTCTACGTCTGTCGTCATTACGTTCACATCGGGCGTTATCTCTGCCACGCTCCGGTGATACCTTCTTTGCTGTTCTTGTTTTAAAATAGGACTCTAACTCGCGACGACGACGTATTGTTGCTTCATTTTCTGTTGCATCTAGGAATTCTTCTTCGCGTTCGATGCGATTATTACGAGGTTCATCATTAGAGCCTGTAAGACGTGATTTTCTTTTCAATGGGGCAAAATCCTTTTTCAACGCATTTCCCTCATCGCGGAATCCTTTATATTTTCCTTGGAAAAGTTCATACTTACGAAATTCACAATCAAGGTCTCCATTATATAGTGGAATACGTGCCGATGCTTTTAAACCAACTTGGTCGAAACAGTCATAACTACTACTTATAATCCACGCCTCATTTCCTTGGAATGCATGTTTGAGACGTTCGCCCAAATCCTTATATACCTGAAGAAGATTGTCGGAGGTTAGACGTTCGCCATAAGGTGGGTTCACTATCATAAGTGCACGTTTCTGTGGCTCTACAAAATCTTTTATATCGCGACATTCAATCTCAATTACATCGCCCTGCATAGCAGACTTAACATTACGACGTGCACAGCCTACCATACGACCATCTACATCGTAACCATATATTTTATGTTTGAATTCACGCTCTGCCGAATCATCATCATAAATGGATTTAAACAGTTCGCTATCGAAATCTTTCCATTTTTCAAATGCATATCCCTGACGGAACACACCCGGAGCAATATTCTTTGCTATCAATGCTGCCTCAATAGGAATTGTTCCTGAACCACACATTGGGTCTATTAAATCACATTCGCCATGCCAACCAGAGAGCATAATCATGCCGGCAGCTAAGACTTCGTTTATAGGAGCGGCACCGGTCTCGACACGATATCCACGACGGTGTAACGACTCTCCAGAACTGTCAAAAGCCAATGTACACTCATCTTGTGCAATATGAATATGGAATATTAGGTCGGGGTTGTTCAATCGTACCGAAGGACGACGACCTTCTTTCTCATTAAAATAATCGGCAATAGCATCTTTTACACGATATGCCACAAATTTTGAATGACGAAATATATCGCTATATACTACTGCATCTACCGAAAAAGTTGAATTCGAGTCGAGATATTCCTCCCACTCGACACCCTTTATTACATTATAAACCTCGTCGGCATCGGAAGCCTTAAAGTGCATTATCGGTTTAAGAATACGCACTGCTGTACGAAGGCAGAAATTTGCCCTATACATTAGTTCTTTGTTTCCTGTAAACGATACCATACGACGCCCAATTTGCACATTGTTTGCGCCTAATTCTACCAATTCCTTTGCTAAAACCTCTTCCAAGCCTTGAAATGTTTTAGCAATAAGTTCAAATTCTCCCATAAAACTATTAAAAAGAACAAAAAGATAAACCGTTATCAACGTATTTAGAAAACGGTTATAAAAATTCTGTGCGAAGATACGAATAAAAAACTATTTAAAAAGATTATCATGGTTGTTATTTGTGGTAAAATTGGTTATCTTCGCGTTCCCAAAGAAAAATCGGGATAATTATGCATAAAAGACAGATTACCATACTCACAACCATAATCATTACGATTACCTCTATCTTCTTACTTGCAAACAGCAATGTAAGCAAAAAGAATATGCCATACTCACAAATTCCCTATTGTGTAGTTTCGCCTAAAATACCTGCCAGCATTGAGTTTGCCGGCAAGGAGATTGACATTACGCAACAAGACCGCAGAGAGCGAATGGACCGTGAAATAATGGCCTTTACATATTCTCACATAAATACAATGCTACAAATAAAGCGTGCAAACAGATTATTCCCTGTTATAGAGCCCATATTAAAAGAGTGTGGTATTCCCGATGACTTCAAATATTTGATGATTATAGAGAGTAATGGAGACATTTACGCACGTTCCACTGTTGGTGCCGGAGGTCTATGGCAATTCATGGAATCGACAGGCAAGCAATATGGATTAGAAATAAACAAAGAGATAGACGAAAGATATCACATCGAAAAAGCAACCAGAGCAGCATGCAAATATCTTAGGAAAGGATACGAAGAGTATGAAAATTGGATGACTGTTGCAGCAAGTTACAATGCCGGAACGGCTAGCATAAGCAAAAGAATCGAGGCGCAACAAGAGAGAGATGGCATGAATCTGGCACTTGTTCCGGAGACATCACGATATCTTTTTCGTTTATTAGCAGCAAAGGCACTCTTTTCCGACCCTGTGAATTATGGCTTCATACTACAACACCACGACCTGTATCCTCCATTGCCAATATCCAAGGAGATTAGTGTAAACAAGGCTGTCATCAATTGGCCCGATATTGCCAAGAAGCATGGTTTAAGTTTTTTACAACTACGTGAGGCAAATCCATGGATACGCAGTACAAAATTGAACAATACTAAAAGGAAGAGTTACAAGGTTCTCATTCCCGACAGCATGAAACTACATTACGACCCCGAAGAGACAAATGCCCACAACCCCAAATGGGTTATCAGATAAACTCCTCGCCCGACCTCATGCGAACATCATTAAGAAACTTGCGAATATCGCGTTCATCGCCTTTTTTGCATATCAATAGAACGTTATCGGTATCTACTACTAACAAGTCCTCAATATCCTGCATCACTGCCAATTTACCTTTTGGCAGGACAAGAACATTGTCGCGACAGTCGTAAAGCATTGCATTAGGATTTGTTACAACATTTCCATCTTCATCTTGTGGCATATAGCCATACAGAGTATTCCATGTACCTATATCGGCCCAACCAAATTCTCCAACCTCAACAAACACATTGTCGGCCTTCTCCATAACAGCCACATCCATTGCCGCACTTGGAAAGGATGTGTATGCTTCATAAATTCTACGACGACGCTCATCACGATTAGGATATTCGCTAAAAAGACGCTCCAACTCGCCCATCATATCGGGCAATAACTCGGTCATAGTATTTATGAGCGTTTTGACATTGCATATATATATGCCTGAATTCCAATAGAACTCTCCACTCTCCATGAATATTTTGGCAAAGTTATATGCAGGTTTTTCAGTAAATGTACGCACCTTGTAGAATTTCCCTTTATCCGATAGGGAGCTCTCGTTCTCTATCTGGATGTATCCGTAACGAGTCTCGGGACATGTAGGTTTTATACCTATAATAACAAGCTTGTTCTGCTCTGCAACAAAGTCGAGCCCATTGGAGAGTGTTTGAACAAATAGGTCCTCATCGACTACTAATTGGTCGGCCTGTGCTACAACAATATTAGCATCGGGGTTTAGTTGATATATGTGGGATGCCACATAGGCAGTACTTGGCGCTGTTCCTCTATATGTAGGTTCGTGAAGTACCTGATCGACTGAAAGACCCGGTATCTGCTCATGCACCAAAGTCGAATATTCTATGTTTGTGGAGATTATTATGTTCTCTTTAGGAACAATACGACTATAACGGTCGAAGGTTTGTTGTAACAATGTTTTGCCACAACTCAACAAATCGAGAAATTGTTTTGGGAGACGTTTCCTGCTGAGAGGCCATAAGCGACTACCCACTCCACCGGCCATTATTACGCAATATCTGTTATTGTCCATTTCGCAGGGATTTATATGGTTATACCTATTATATACTTTGACAACGCAAGTATAATATTTTTATTGCTAAAAAACGATGAGTTTGTCGGTTTTTTAACAAAATTAAGAGGGAATATCAAAAGACATTCCCTCCTAAACAATATTCTAAATACTATTAGAATTCAGCATTATTCGGAGTACGCGGGAAAGGTATCACATCGCGTATATTTGCCATACCTGTTACAAAGAGCAACAAGCGTTCAAAGCCTAGTCCGAAACCGGAGTGTGGGCATGAGCCATAGCGACGAGTATCGAGATACCACCACATATCTTTCATTGGAATACCAAGTTCCTCTATACGTGTAAGCAGTTTGTTATAATCGGCCTCACGCTCGGAGCCACCGATAATTTCACCAATTTTTGGGAAAAGGACATCCATTGCACGCACTGTCTTACCATCCTCGTTCTGCTTCATGTAGAATGCTTTTATCTCCTTTGGATAATCGGTTAATATGACAGGACGTTTAAAATGATGTTCCACCAAATAACGTTCATGCTCAGAGGCCAAATCGACACCCCAATATACGGGGAACTCAAATTTGTGTCCACCGGCAACAGCATCCTCAAGAATTTTTATACCATCGGTATAGCTCAAACGTACAAATTTTGTATCGACGATAGAGCGCAAACGCTCGATGAGACCTTTGTCAATCATATTATTGAGGAATGTTATATCCTCCATACAATTGTCGAGTGCCCATTGTACACAATATTTTATGAACTCCTCGGCAAGGTCCATATTATCTGTAATATCATTGAATGCCACCTCGGGTTCAATCATCCAGAACTCAGCAAGATGTCTGGGAGTATTTGAATTCTCGGCACGGAAAGTGGGACCAAAAGTGTAGATTGCACCCAATGCTGTAGCTGCTAACTCACCCTCTAACTGACCCGACACAGTAAGGCTTGCCTGCTTACCGAAAAAATCGCTATCGTATTTTATGCTACCCTGCTCATCTTTTTTAAGGTCGTAGAGGTTCATTGTTGTTACTTGGAACATCTGACCTGCACCTTCGCAATCAGAAGCTGTGATAATAGGTGTATGGAAATAATAAAAACCTTTATCGTGGAAGAACTTGTGTATTGCATATGCCATATTATGGCGAATACGGAACACCGCGCCGAATGTATTTGTGCGTGGACGCAAATGTGCTACTGTACGCATATACTCCATTGTCTGTCCTTTCTTTTGCAAAGGATAGGTGTTATCACACTCACCAAGCACTTCTATTTCTGTAGCCTGTATCTCAACCGACTGACCACCTCCGATAGATTCAACAAGTGTACCATTAACACTAAGACATGCACCTGTTGTGAAAAGTTTTATTAACTCCTCATCGAATTTGTCTGTATCAATAACTACTTGTACATTATTTATTGTTGAACCGTCATTAAGTGCCACAAAGGCTACCTGTTTACTACTACGGCGAGTTCTTACCCAACCTTTTACATTTACTTCGGCCCCAAATGTAGCGCTTTTAAGTAAATCGACAATTCTTGTTCGTTTTATCGCTTTCATCGTTTGTATAATATTGCAATAAATATTTATTCGTATGCACCCATACGTAGCATATTAACCTCTTTCTCAGTTAAATAGCGCCAATCGCCACGTTTCAAGTTCTTCTTTGTAAGACCGGCGAAAAGGACACGGTCTAGTTTGTTTACACGATATCCTAAATGTTCTAACATACGGCGTACTATTCTGTTTTTGCCGGAATGTATTTCTATACCTATTTGTGAACGGTCGGCATCGTTTACATAAGTTACCTCGTCGGCATATACAGGACCATCCTCAAGTTCAATACCATTTACTAAAAGATCCATATCGGACATTGCCACATTCTTGTCGCATGTTACATGATATATCTTCTTTTTCATAAATTTGGGATGTGTTAGTTTAGAGGCCAAATCTCCATCGTTTGTGAGCAAGAGTACACCGGTTGTATTACGGTCGAGACGACCTACAGGATAGATTCTCTCTTTACCTATTCCGCGTAGACATTGCAATACAGTTTTACGCTCTTGAGGATCGTCTACAGTAGTTACACAATCTTTTGGTTTATTGAGCAGAACATAAACTTTACGTTCGGGATTAACACGTTCGCCATTGAAACGTATATCGTCGTTGTGTGTAACCTTTGTTCCCAATTCTGTTACTATAGCCCCATTTACGCTTACAAGGCCTGCTTGAATATAGTTATCTGCCTCGCGACGAGAGCACAAGCCGGCATTTGCAAGATATTTATTCAAACGCACAGGAGCATCGGGGTCGATAACTGCCTCGCGATATGCTATACGTTTCTTTTTACTGTATTTTGCGTTAGGGTCGTAGGTAGATGTACGATGACTACGCTGTCCATAACTATTACGCTCTGTATTATATGTTGTATTTTCGCCACTATTATAAGAGTTATTATAACTACGATAACCACCCTGACGACCACCTCTCTCGCCACCCTGTTGCGAGCCGTAGCCTCCAAATCGTGAACGTCCGGAATGTTCAGAACCTTGACGGTTTGAATCGAAATTACGTGTTGAACGGTTATTGCGATTATAACGGCCAAATTCCCCGTTATTATCACTATCGCGACGTTCTACACGTGCATAACGAGGATTTCCATCCGATGCCTTATTGAAACGGGGACGTCTTAATCTATTATCCTCGTTAAAATTTGGATTGAACGAACTACGTTCTCTACTCTCATTTCTCGGAGAAAAACCATCCGAGCGTTTGTTTCTAAAATTATCCATTGTATTACATTTTACGAACCTCACGGTCCAAATATTCTATTATAATCCGGTGTAAGAGTGCGGAGTGATGGCACGAAGTTCCTCTTTCACGCTATCAGAAACATCCAAGCCATCGATGAACTGCAATAGAGAGTTCTGGTCGATTTTGCTATTGGTACGTGTAAGAGCCTTAAGCGCCTCGTAGGGATTAGGATATGCCTCACGGCGTAGGATTGTTTGAATACCCTCGGCACAAACACTCCAACAGTTATCCAATTCGTTATATATAGCATTCTCATTAAGCAACAATTTGCGCAGTCCGGTCATCGTACTCTTTACAGCAATGAGCATGTGCCCCATAGGAACACCCACATTACGTAACACAGTAGAGTCGGTGAGGTCGCGTTGCAAACGAGAGATTGGCAGTTTAACCGACAAATGGTCTAGTATGGCATTTGCTATACCCAAGTTTCCTTCACTGTTTTCAAAATCGATAGGGTTAACCTTATGTGGCATAGCACTAGAACCCACCTCTCCGGCTTTAATCTTTTGCTTAAAGAATTCCATTGATATGTATTGCCAGAAGTCGCGGTCCATGTCCATTATCACTGTATTTATACGACGCATCGCATCGAACAAAGCCGCCAAATTATCGTAGTTGGAAATTTGTGTGGTATATTGCTCACGTTGCAGGCCCAACTTCTCACTTACAAAATTGTTTGCAAATGTTTTCCAATCGATTGCCGGATACGCAATGTGATGTGCATTAAAGTTTCCTGTAGCACCACCAAATTTAGCAGAAATTACACACTGCTTTAATTGAGCCAATTGGGTCTCTAAGCGATAAACGAAGACCATCACTTCCTTTCCCAAACGTGTAGGAGATGCCGGCTGACCATGTGTACGTGCCAACATAGGAATCTCTTTCCATGCTTCGGCGTATTCGCGTAGTTGGGCTATCATCTCTTCGATTGCCGGATAGTACACATCTTGTAATGCATTTTTAATTGTGCAAGGAATTGAGGTGTTATTTATATCCTGCGAGGTTAGTCCAAAGTGTATAAATTCTTTATACGCATCTAAACCACCGATAGCATCAAAACGCTCTTTTATAAAGTACTCAACAGCCTTTACATCGTGGTTTGTAACCTTTTCAATCTCCTTTATACGACGTGCATCATCGGTTGTAAATTCCTGATAGATTTTGCGCAGTTGAGGGAATAGCGATGAATTCACCCCCTTTAATTGAGGGAGAGGCAACTCGCAGAGAGCAATAAAATACTCTATCTCAACGAGTACACGATATTTCATAAGTGCATACTCCGAGAAATATTCGGCCAAAGATACAGTCTTACCCCTATAACGGCCATCTATAGGTGATATTGCTGTAAGGATGTCTAGTTCCATGTCTGTGAATCTATTTTGTTTTCTGTTGCAAAAATAGTACTTTTTAAGCATAAACACTCGTACTATGCAGAAAGTTTAATAAAAATAAGCAATTTTACTATTACATACAGATTGTAAAGTACTTAATACACAAAAACCTGCGCTACTGCGCAGGTCTCATATCTGTGGGCGTTGACGGATTCGAACCGCCGACCCTCTGCTTGTAAGGCAGATGCTCTAAACCAGCTGAGCTAAACGCCCTTAAAATTACGGGATGCAACCAAAAAGAAAAAATCTATTCTACTAACCTTATCTGTGGGCGTTGACGGATTCGAACCGCCGACCCTCTGCTTGTAAGGCAGATGCTCTAAACCAGCTGAGCTAAACGCCCTCAAAGGTTGCAACCCTTAAATGCGATGCAAAGGTACAATGTTTTTTTATATCTACCAAACATTTTTGCAAATTATTTTTTCACAGCACAAAAAAAGACCTGCGATTAAATATAAATATAAAAAAATGAGGAGCAGTTGAACTACTCCTCATTTGTATTTATGTCGATAATATCTTACTTAACGATAGAGATGATTACACGACGGTTGAGACGAGCGGGTTTCTCTGCATCAACACCACCCTTGCCCTCAACTACGAGGTCAGACTCAGCAACGCCCAACTTAACGAGCTCAGCAGCAACTGCCTTAGCACGAGCCTCAGAAAGTTTCTGGTTGTATGAAGCAGAACCTGTTGCGCTGTCAGCATAACCTACTACAGAAAGTTTCAAACCAGCGTTCTTAGCAGCATTTGCCAAAGACTGCAAGTTGATGATCTCTTTCTTAGAAGCAACCTTAGATGAGTTGAATGCGAAGAATACAGACTGTGCAACATCAACAAACTTAGGCTCAGCCTCGAGTTGTTTGATTCTGTCTTGTGCCTTAGCCAACGCAGCCTTAGCAGCAGCGAGCTGAGACTTCAACTGTGCATTCTCAGCCTCTTTAGCCTGCAACTGAGCGTTGAGCTCTGCAAGAGCAGCAGCGTTCATTGCCATGATTGCATCCAAATCGGGAGCGTTGTCCCAACCTACTCTGTTGAACTTGTATGTTACACCAACTTGAGCAGCGAAGAGCATATCATAGCCATTGTGATGACTTGCCCAACCACCGAAGCCGTTCTTTGCCATCATACCAGAGAGCTCAAAATTAACAGCCCAATGTTTAGCAACGCGGAATGTATTCAACAAACCGAAGTTGGCTGTCAAAGAACCAGCCTTACCGTTACCGCTTGCACCTTTAACATCAACATTTGCACCGTAACCCAAACCTACATAAGGTATAGCATTCCAGATACGGCTTTCGTTATAACCACAAAGAAGGTTGCTCAAGTTGAACAACATGTCCATGTGTACGTTATAGAAATCGCACTTGTCTGCATCCTCGTAAGATTTAAGTTCCCAACCGTTGTAGCCAATTCTCCAACCGAAACCGGGAGTGTGCCACTTACCGAAGTTAACAGAAACTGCAGGTGTTCCATGGTCGAACATGCTCTCGCCATTGGTACGAGCACCATTAAATACTTGATAGCCACCGTTCACACTTACGAACCAGTTGCTCCAGAAGCTATTGGTAACAACGCTGTTCTTCAAAGTAGGAACTACGACCTCGCTAACTGTCTCCTGTGCATAAGAGACCATTGCAATACTGGCAATAGCCAGTGAAATCATAAACTTTTTCATACTTGCATTAATTAGACACTAAATTATATTTTATATTATCACTATCACCAATAAAAACATTATCTTAATAAAAAATGTTCTTATTTAAGACTTTGCTATTACAATGACGAGAACATAGTTCACACCACTAGTAATATATTTTGCAAATTTACATAAAATTTACAATGTCATGCAATAAAAACGAAAGATTATTTAAGAATATTAACAAATTTTAATTACGGATTGTATATTTTCGCTTAACTTTTAAAATTACGTTCTATTTCGGCATCTGGCATTATATAGATTACGCATTTACCATCGGGTGTATGCGAAGGCATATCGGTTTTAAAAAGTTGCTCTACAAGAGTTGTCATTTCATCCAACGACAGCACCTGCCCCGAGACAATAGCCACACGCTTAGCCATGGCCAAAGCGAGCCTCTCGTTTAATTTCTCTTTTACAGACGCTGTCTGCTCCATCACCGAATGTACTATATCCAAGAATAGTTTAGAAGGGTCGAGACCATCTACACCAACAGGAACTCCTTGCAATGCATAACTGCCACCTCCTAAAGAGGAAATATCAAATCCCAGAGCTGTTAGTTCATCAATAATTGAATCGACGACAGCACTTTCATTCACAGTCAATTCCACACGTTCTGGGAATAACAGGCCTTGAATGTGCCCACTGTGCCCTGACAACTGAGAGATATAGCGGTCGTACAAAATGCGGATATGCGCACGCTGTTGATGCACCCACATGAGTCCCGACCTGACAGGAATAAGTATATACTGCCCTTTATATTGTGATATTGGAATATACTCCTCTTCGTAAATTGTCGGTTGCACACTATCAGACGTTGAAGGTTTTTCGTCGAATGACGGTTCAACATCTTCGAACTTATCGACAGAACTCGACAAGACCTTTTCTTTTTTTACGCCTTCGTATAGTTTTTCCCAAGCAACATTCTGTTCTTTATATTCATGGTTAGACGTGTTAAAAGGATTGTAATTGGTGTTATAAGATATTTTTGGAGCCGCTACAGGAGTTCTCTCTTTTTTAGAGAAATCCATTGCAGGTATTTCGGGGACACCATCCATATCGAAATCGAAACCGGGAGTAGCATTAAAACGGCCTAATGCTTCGCGAACTGCCGCCGCTATAATCTTCCAAAGAATAGGTTCATCCTCAAATTTTATCTCTGTCTTAGTTGGATGGATATTAACATCTATGCGAGAAGGCTCCACATCGAAACACAAGAAGAATGGAACCATCTCACCCGGTGGTATCAGATTTGAATAAGCTTCGGCTACAGCTTTTGCAAAGTAGGGATGACGCATAAAGCGCCCATTAACAAATAGATATTGCAATACACCTTTTTTGCGGGCACTTTCCGGAGTTCCCACATAACCTTTTATATTTATCAACGAGTTGGACACCTCAACCTCAACAAGATGAGAGTTAAACTTCTTTCCAAAAAGGTTCAGAATTCTTTTTCTGAAAGATGATGTCGGAAGCTGTATTATCTCATTATCATTGTGTTTCAGAGAGAACTCCACCTCGCAATTTGCAAGTGCTACGCGCTCAAATTCCGTTACGATATTACTAAATTCCGTTTGATTGGACTTTAAAAATTTGCGACGTGCCGGAATATTGTAAAAAAGATTTTTCACTTTGAAGTTACTACCAACGGGAGCAACAATTGGCTCCTGCACCTCTAGAGAAGAGCCGGACATCAGAATGCGGGTTCCAAGCTCCTCGTCGGCACGATGGGTTACAAGTTCCACCTGAGCTACTGCAACTATCGAAGCTAGAGCTTCGCCACGAAAACCCATTGTCTTAAGAGCGAAAAGGTCCTCTGCTTTGTTTATTTTTGATGTAGCATGACGCTCAAATGCAAGACGAGCATCAGTTTCCGACATTCCAGAGCCATTATCTATTACCTGTATAAGTGTTCTACCCCCATCTGATATAATAACCTGCACCTTGCTTGCTCCTGCATCAATGGCATTTTCCATTAATTCCTTAACAACAGAGGCCGGACGTTGTACCACCTCGCCCGCCGCAATCTGATTGGCTACAGAATCGGGTAATAGTTGTATGATATCCTGCATAATTATTCTTTTAGAATGTCCAACTACCTGTTACTAAGTAATGCAAAAGGAACAACAGAGCAGCAAGCAGGATTACAATCTTTTGTGTAGATATGCGTGGCCCATCTTCTTTATGACGTTTCAGATGCGACTCTTCGCCTACGAATGCACCACGAATTTTCTCTTCATATGATTTCTCCTCTGGAGGCAACATACCAAGGTCGCGTTTGGCATTATTTACTATTTTATCTAATTTCTCCTTACGTTCATTCACAAATATATATTTATGATTAAATCGGCGAGGAGAAGGCATATTAAAGTATCCCATTACTATCTTATTTTCTTTTACACCTTCTTCAAAAAACAATATTAATGTTTTTCTTTTTTGAATCGCTCCAATGAAGGTAACGGTATATTTTTACGTTCAATCTTTTTTAGCTGTTGGTCTTTTCGTTTGCCACGCCACACAAAGATATCATTCTCATTCAAGGGGCGTATATAATCGAACCACGCAAAATTTGAAAGATAACGTTTGTCTGTAGGAATTTGGCTCATTGGATAGAAAACACCCGAAGACTTTGTTGGAACAATAATCTTATTTACTTCGTTATTATCCATGAAAGCCGAAAGACGTCCTGCTGTAGTTGTATTTAATCCAACATAAGCACTATCATCGTCCAAGACAAAATAGGCAACTTCGACACTGCCTAGCACTTGCATTTCGTGAAGTTTTTTATCTTTAAAGAAAAACTTCATCTCCTGACCTTTTATTTGATTATATTTTGTGCTATCCAGCTTTTCGGCATATAGAGTTTGATTTATAATATGAACCCAATCGATAGATGTGGTATCCATATAAACCTTTATCTCTTCTCCTAGAAGCTGTTGCCCTCCACTCCACAAAATTGGGTCGGTATACATTGTCATACAAGAATCGCGCGAATCGAAAATCAAAGAGTCGCAAACCATTTGCATATCTTTTCGGAAAGCACGTACACGATGACATGCTCTTAGCAAACGATAGACTGAATCTGTTTCGTGATTCTGTGTTACAGCCCAAATGGTGTCGGCGCGCATGTATAGTGTATCGCCTTGAGAATAATCCATAACAACAGCACGATTGGTAGCATAAGCCGAATCAACTAGTTCGTTGAAGTAGGCATACCCACCTTTTAGCATATTCCTATTTATTGTATCGCTGTACACGATATTTCCAAATGCCTCACTATAACCATTATTGGCATCATAGAACAACGAGTCGCCTGTAAGTTCTTTGTTATTGTTTGCCACGACAGACCTATCGAGCAATGTTGCCTGACGCAGATTGGTATTATAGTAGCCTAATTCGGAGTATATGCAGTTCTCGCCATTTACTATCTTTGTAGGACCAACAATTGTTGCTATATTATTATCGGTGCTATAACGCAGAGTATCGGACTCTAATGTAAATTGTGGGTTTTGCAAAAGAACATTATCTTTAAATATTGCTATTTTTGTATCAATGTTATACTCGCCCCAATACGATTCCAGCGTGCTCTGCTCATCATAAAGAGTTCCACCGTTAAAATAATATCCTAGATTTATATTCCTATCGAAATCGAGACTGTCTGTTTCAAGCGTAGATGTTCTATCTTCGAGACGCACATTGCCACGAACACGAGCAAGATTGCTGTCTCCATTATAATCTAGGTAATCGCCATACAAGAACAGAGTATCGCCTTGTTCCATCTTCACGTTTCCAAATGCCTGAACAGCATTATTTTTGGTATAGAAATAGGCACTGTCGCAGTACATATACATACTATCGCGACGGAATGTTACATCACCTACCAAAATGTGAGCATCCGGATTACGCTCTTTATCGAATTTTGTAACATCGGCATGTAGCAGATATACGTAGACTCTTTTACGAGCAGTTACACTGTCGTTTTTTATGCTATCACCCTCTTGCGCTGCAAGAGGTATGAAAGCCCATAAAGATATTAAAAAGTAAAACAGCCTATTCATAGAGTGTTGCTATTTCTCTTCATAGAAAACCCATCCGGGATATAAGAACTCACAATCCCTGTTGGCCTTGTTTATACGTACATAGGTTGTCTTTTGTTTCTCTTCAATCCACTGTTTAACCTTTTCATCGCGTTTTTTAGCGGTATATAGCTCCTTTAATGTATCGTAATCGTCTTTAAGGCTTGCTTTGTGGCCTTCTACTTTCGATTTTAGTTTAACAATTGCACATACTGTTTTTCCATTATTCTGCATAATAGTGAATGGTGCAGAGATTTCGCCCACCTGCATGCCATCGACTACACGAGCCACCTCAACAGGCAGTTCTTGCAACTCAAAACGTGGGGAACTTGTCATTTTATTGTACATTATTCCACGATTATTACGTGTCTCTTTATCATCGGAAATGTGCATTGCACCCTCTTCAAAAGTAAATAGATTGTTATTAATATCTTCGGCTATAGAGTCGAGACGAGCAAGTTTGTCGTTTATGCTCTGGTTCGATATACGTGGAATACGAAGAATATGACGTACATTCACCCTGTCGCCTCGTTTCTCTATTAACTGCATAATATGGAAGCCATATTCGGTTTCTACAATCTTAGAAACCTTATTTGGGTCTGTAAGGTTGAAGGCGACATTTGCAAATTCAGGAGCAAACTGTGCTCTGCTACTAAAACCTACCTCACCACCACGACGTGCTGTTCCGGGATCTTGTGAATAAAGGATTGCCATTGACGAGAAAGATGTTTCTCCATTATTTATACGCTCTGTATAGTCGCGCAAATCCTCTTTTACACGTTCAACCTCTTCGCGGTCCAACTCCGGTTCCTGAGTTAATATTTGCACTTCGAACATGGTTGGGACATAAGGTATACTATCTTCGGGCAATGAATTGTAGTAACGACGAACAAGTGCCGGAGAGACCTTTATATCACCAACTATCTTGTTTTTCATTTGTCCCATCATGTTATAGTTGTATATCTGCTCGCGATACATTTCACGAATTTGGCTCGATGTTAGGTTCATATACTCTTCCATCTTCTCCTTTGAGCCCACACGCTGAATGACCGCATCCATCTGTTTATCAACCTGCATCATTATTTGATTTTCATCAACCTCGATACTATCGAGTGCAGCTTGATGCAAGAATAATTGCTGAACTGCTAAATCTTCACCAACAACACAATAGGGGTCGCCATCAAATCGACGGTCGTTACTAAGCCAATATTGTATAGCCTCTTCTATATCGGAACGCAAGATTGCTTTGTCCCCGACAACCCACTCAACTTGGTCTATAACATTATCTTGTGCTTCTATAGAAACAAATGCCGAAACGGCACAAATAAAGCTTATAATATATTTATTCATCATCGTTTTATCAATTTTGTTCCGACATTTTCGCTTGTAACTGTTTGGAAGAGCTTTCATCATAGAACTTTACTTGCCCCGAAGCCATTGCTTCTTCAAACAGATTATTTTTGACCTCGTTCATAAAATTAGCTTTCAGCATATTAACCAACAGTTCTTTTATCTCAACAGATGCTAAATCCAAAGGTTTTAATTCTCCTTTCCTTAGCAACAACGAAGAATTTATGAAATAGTAGTGTGCACTATCGCTAAATTCAATTGTATCATCTTTTTTTAGTCGCGACAAAAGTTCATCGGCTGTTATCGGCATCTTAGCAGCCAAAGACGAGAGCGATTGCCATGAATCCATGAAATATTCATAAACAATAGCATTGGTCAGACTATATTTTTCGAGGTTTTCGATATCATCAACCTTATTACTCTTATACCATTTGCGCACTTGAGCCAAACGAGGAGCGTTTTTTGATACTTTCAGAAAGAGACCCTGAAGTATTGGTTCATCCAAAAGGAACATCTCTTTATGATACTCGTAAAATTCTGCTATTTCTGTATCTGTTACTTCTCGTTTAAGTTGCTGTTCAACCAATTTCTCTTGATAAATATTAAGCAACAGCGATTTTCTATAACTATCTACCAAAGCCTCGACATCTTTTGAGTCGGGGATATTGCGCTGTGCCATTTTATATAGCAGAACATCTTCGAGCCAATGCTGTATATACTCTTTTACAAAGGTTACACTATCCATTTGAGGACGATTGGTGGCAAATAATTGGTCTACATCTTCTTTGTACAAGAATTCGTTTTCGACACCAACCAATGGAACTTTTCCGTTGTGAGAAATTGTCTCTTTGCACGAAGCTAGTAGTAGCATTGTGCAAAGAGGGAATAAGAGTATATATAATCGATTGCTAAACATTCTGCAAAGATAATAAAAGGAGTTTGTCAATTATGGTTATTAACTGTTTTTAGCACCTCTTTATCATATTCAACACTATACTTCTTGCGCAGAGTTTTCACCCATTTCTCCTCGAGATATTTCTGATAGTCGTTAGTTACCAAACCACGCACATCCTTGTATGTTTCAGGTTTTTCTATTATGGTTCCTACAACATCAACTTTTGTAAAACCGGGTTTAAGTTTGCCTCCTTCACCTTGTTCGAAAACAAACTTATCGACCCATGCATTGTCGCCAATGGCAAAAACGCCAACTTCGAGACGAATAGTATAGAGCGAATCGACGTAGAAATTCTCTTTTAATACATCTTTGTATTTATCGGATGAGACTTTTGATAGCAAATCTTTTGCCTTTGCAATATCTTCATCACTATTTGCATGTATGATGGCTCCTCTGTAACGTGGAGTATCGAATTTATATCTCTTTTTATTTTTCTTAAAGAATTTCTCCATTCCGGCAACATCCTTTGCCGACTTTTCCCAAACCTCGCGATTACAAACCTCGAAGAAAAGCAGACCGTCATAATATTCACGCATCAAATTGGCGAATTCGGGATATTTAGACTCCAGCAAACTATCCTCTCGTGCAATAGCCTCTTCGGGTGTTAATCCTCCACCAAACTCCTTTGCAAGTTCAACACCTTTTGCTTGGCGAGCCAAAGCACGAATGTTGTTTCTTTCGAGCATCTTTATAATTGCCTCTCGATACTCTTGGAATTGTCCAAATGGACGAGAAGAGTTGCGTCTTACTATATGATAACCTGCGGGAGAACGGAAAGGAGCAGAGAATTCGCCATCCTTGAGAGAATATGCAACTGTTTCGAACTCTTTGTATGCCTGTCCACGAATTATCTCAATGGGATTTAGTGTAGCAGGCTGCACTCTCATTTTCTTTCCAACCTCAATGAAGTCCTCACCATTTTTGAGCATTGCGTATGCTGAATCTATCCTTGCTTTAGCCTCAGCCTGCACCTGCTCGGTGTCGCCTTGACGAAGGAGGATTACAATATGTTGCACATTCAGGAAACCATCGGCGCCAATTGTAGCAGAATCTTTGGCATATATAGAGTGTGCCTCGCGTTCAACAAAATTGGGGTCTGTTAGATAATTCTCTGCAAGTTGTGTGCGATTACTTTTTAGTTCCTCAATGAATGAAGAGAGTGTATCGAGTCTTTGAGCCTCTGCCTCAGCAACCTTTAATTTGAAATCGATATACATTGGAAGATACTCTTTTACAGCTTTTTTATTATCTCCCAATGTTGCATTATTTTTATTTAAAGCATATTCAAATTCGGAACGTTTAATCTCTTTTCCATTTATTATCATAAGCACCGGATCTGTATCATTTGCCATGATACAAAGAGAAACAAAACCCAATAATATAGAAAGAAAACTTCTTTTACCTTTATTCATACTGTAGTGTTATTTTGATACGGAAACTCGCTTTTAAAAGCGAGTTTCCGTATATTCTTAATTGTTAATTTATTCGGGGCGACTATAGTTTGGAGCCTCACTTGTTATTGACACATCGTGTGGATGACTCTCCAAAACTCCGGCATTTGTTATACGCACAAATTTTGCATTATTCAAGGTCTTTATATCGGGTGCACCGCAATACCCCATACCCGAGCGAAGACCGCCAACCAGCTGATAAATTACTTCGTAAAGAGTTCCTTTATAGGGAACACGAGCGGCTATACCCTCGGGTACAAGTTTTTTCTTGTCTTGGGTGTCTGCTTGGAAATAGCGGTCTTTTGAACCATTCTCCATAGCCTCAAGAGAACCCATACCACGATATGATTTAAATTTACGTCCATTGAAAATGATTGTATCACCGGGAGACTCTTCAGTACCGGCTACCAATGAACCAACCATAACACAATATCCTCCTGCAGCCAATGCCTTCACAACATCACCGGAGTAGCGCAAACCACCATCGGCAATTAGAGGAACACCTGTTCCTTCGAGTGCTTTGGCAACATCGTAAACAGCAGAAAGCTGGGGAACACCAACACCTGCAACGACACGAGTGGTACAAATTGAACCCGGACCAATACCAACTTTCACAGCATCGGCACCAGCCTCAACAAGCATCTTGGCAGCCTCACCGGTAGCGACATTACCCACAACAATATCTATTTGAGGGAATGTTCTTTTTGCCTCTTTGAGTTTTTCAATTACACCGGCAGAATGTCCATGAGCTGTATCAATTACAATTGCATCTACCCCGGCATCAACAAGAGCTTTCATACGATCGAAAGTATCAGATGTTACGCCTACACCTGCCGCAACTCTCAAACGTCCTTTGCTGTCTTTGCAAGCCATAGGTTTATCCTTTGCCTTGGTAATATCTTTAAATGTTATCAAGCCTACCAATTTACCCTCTGAATCGACAACGGGGAGCTTTTCAATTTTATTTTCACGCAATATTGTTGCTGCCGACTCCATATCTGTTTTTTGGTTTGTAACAACAAGATTTTCACTTGTCATAACCTCTTTAACAGGACGTTCCATGCATGTTTCGAAACGAAGGTCGCGGTTTGTTACTATGCCAACCAACTTTCTGTTATCATCTACAACAGGAATACCACCAATATGATACTCAGCCATTAGCGAAAGGGCATCATTTACTGTAGCATCTACTGATATTGTAACAGGGTCGTAAATCATACCATTTTCGGCACGTTTAACAATAGCAACCTGATGAGCCTGCTCGGCAATAGACATATTCTTATGAATTACACCTATACCACCTTCACGAGCAATAGCAATTGCCATTTTTGCCTCGGTAACAGTGTCCATTGCAGCTGTTACAAACGGAACGTTCAAATCTATATTTCGCGAAAATTTCGTTTTAAGGCTTACATCTTTTGGCAACACCTCGGAATATGCCGGAACTAGCAACACGTCGTCATAGGTTAAGCCATCCATCACAATTTTGTCTGTAATAAAATTCATAAGATATTTATTTAAATGTTTTATTTTAGTTTGCCATTTCCGATATAAATTTCACTCTTACAAGGCGAATTTCCTCTTCGCTATAGTAGCCACCAAGTTCTTCCATTGCCTTGTCTATGTTATCTGTATCGGAGTTTTTAAAATGTTCGTATATTTCAATGAGATTATCCTCGTCCATTATCTCTTCGAGGAAATAATCGATGTTGAGTTTTGTACCGGAATAAACTATTGACTCTATTTCGTCGAGCAGTTCATCGAACTCCACACCTTTGCTTATTGCAAGGTCGTCGAGTGCCACTTTGCGGTCGATAGACTGAATGATGCTTACTTTCAGTTTCGACTTATTGGCAACTGTACGTACTCTAAAATCCTCGGGACGGTCTATCTCATTCTCTTCACAGTGTCGTTTGATGAGCGCGCAGAACTCCTCTCCATATCGTTTTGCCTTTCCGGCACCAACACCCGGAATATTTTGCAACTCCTCTATTGTAATTGGATATGTTGTTGCCATTGCTTCCAAAGAAGGGTCTTGGAAAATGACGTATGGAGGCAATTCTAACTGTTTAGAAAGTTTTTTTCTAAGATTTTTGAGCATTGCATAGAGTTCAGGGTCAACAGCAAAAGTGCTACCACTCTGCACAATCGTATCCTCTTCTTCAAAATCCTTATCTTCGACAATCTTAAACGATTTTGGTTTGTCAAGGAATTTGTGTCCATCTTTTGTAACCTTTAACAAGCCATAGTTTTCAACATCCTTATCGAGATATCCTGCTATGAGAGCCTGACGAATAACAGCATTCCAACGTTTTGCATCATCGCCTTGGCCACTACCAAAACACTCCAATTCCTCGTGTTTATGAGAAAGCACATCCGATGTCTCTTTTCCCAAAAGAACATCTATGACATATTCTGCTTTGAAGTTCTCTTTTAATGCAAGAATTGCTTCAATTACAATTTCAAGCATCTCTTGTGCCTCGACTTGCTTCTTAGGATGTTTACAGTTATCGCAGTTACCACAGTTTTCCACATCATAATTCTCGCCGAAATAATGCAACAGCAATTTTCTGCGACATACCGAAGACTCGGCATAACCTGTTGTTTCACGCAACAACTGACGACCTATATACTGTTCGGCAAGAGGCTTTCCTTCGAGGAATTTCTCGAGTTTTTGCAAATCCTTACTGTTATAGAATGCGATACAATGTCCCTCACCACCATCACGACCGGCACGACCTGTTTCTTGGTAATAACCCTCGAGACTCTTGGGAATGTCATAGTGGATAACATATCGCACGTCGGGTTTATCTATGCCCATTCCAAATGCAATAGTAGCCACAATAACATCTATCTTTTCCATTATAAAGTCGTCTTGCGTTTGTGAACGCATAGTTGAGTCCATTCCTGCATGATATGCTTTTGCGGGAATCTCGTTGGCTTGCAGAATTTCGGCAAGTTCTTCAACTTTTTTACGGCTTAAACAGTAAATGATACCCGATTTACCGGGATT
This sequence comes from Bacteroidaceae bacterium, assembly GCA_017522785.1. Taxonomy (GTDB): domain Bacteria; phylum Bacteroidota; class Bacteroidia; order Bacteroidales; family Bacteroidaceae; genus HGM04593. Next base: position 46,328 of record JAFWYF010000025.1, read on the forward strand.
GGATTTTATAAACTTTATTATGTCCTTATCTACATTTTTAGTTTTAGAACGTACTTCGTAATAGAGATTAGGGCGGTTAAAAGACGATTTGAAATCGACAGCATTTTGGATTCCAAGATTTTTCTTGATATCGTCGCGAACCTTTGTTGTTGCTGTTGCAGTTAGCGCAATAACTGGCGCTTCACCAATTTCATTTATTATAGGACGAATTCTACGATACTCAGGACGGAAATCGTGGCCCCACTCCGAAATACAGTGAGCCTCGTCTATAGCGTAGAATGATATTTTTATTGATTTAAGGAATTCTACATTCTCTTCTTTTGTTAGCGATTCAGGAGCGACATACAGCAATTTTGTCTTACCCGAAAGGACATCTGTTTTAACCTCCTCTATGGCCTGTTTTGTAAGAGAAGAGTTCAAGAAGTGTGCAACGCCATCTTCTTCATTAAGGTTTCGTATGGCATCCACCTGATTTTTCATCAAAGCAATAAGTGGCGAAATTACAATAGCCGTACCGTCCATTATCAGCGAAGGAAGCTGATAACAGAGCGATTTACCACCACCCGTCGGCATGAGCACAAAGGAGTCTTTACCAGCTAATAGATTTTTTATAACAGCCTCTTGATCCCCTTTAAATGTATCAAAACCGAAATTCTTTTTAAGAACTTCTGTCAAATTATACTTCTTTGCCATTTTACAATACACCTAGTTTAGAAAACAAAGTTATAAACAAGTCATCAAAACCTACAAATTTTTTCTGATATATTTTTATACTATTACCTTTTTTTTTACGAAAAAGGGTAGTTTGTTCATATATCACGTCATTTGTGGTATTTATAGTAATCCCCGCGCTCAAAGCACGGGGATTACTATATTTATGATGCCATCATTCCTACCGGAGAACTCTTTTCGAGTTGTTTCTTGGCATATTCCAAAGTTATCTTACACGTTTTTGCCCCACTCGACGGAATATCGAACATTTTATCCATCATTATCGTCTCTACTATGGAGCGTAATCCTCGGGCACCTAATTTATACTCTATCGCCTTATCGACAACATAATCGAGAACAGCCGGCTCAAAATTCAATTTCACACCATCCATCTCCATAAGTTTTATATACTGTTTTATGATAGAGTTTTTGGGTTCGGTCAAAATGTTTCTTAAAGCGGTTCTATCCAAAGGACGTAATGAGGTTAATATTGGCAAACGACCAACAATTTCGGGAATGAGTCCAAACGAACGCAAATCCTGCGGAGTTACATATTGCATCATATTACCCTTATCGATAGAAAAACGGTTCTGTACCGAATTGTAGCCTACTACATGTGTGTTCAGGCGTTGCGCAATCTTTTTCTCTATTCCATCAAATGCACCACCGCATATAAAAAGGATATTTTTTGTGTTTACAGGAATCATTTTTTGGTCGGGATGCTTACGTCCACCCTGTGGTGGAACATTAACCACTGAGCCCTCGAGTAATTTAAGCAATCCTTGTTGAACACCCTCGCCACTTACATCGCGAGTTATCGACGGATTGTCCCCTTTTCTTGCAATTTTATCTATTTCGTCAATAAAAACAATGCCTCTTTCTGCCTCTTCTACTTTATAATCGGCAACCTGTAGCAAGCGTGTGAGAATACTTTCAATATCCTCTCCCACATATCCGGCCTCGGTTAAAACTGTTGCATCTACTATGGTAAAAGGAACTTTTAACAAACGAGCAATTGTACGCGCCAAAAGAGTTTTTCCGGTACCGGTGCTTCCTACCATTACGATATTACTCTTCTCTATCTCTACATCGGCTTCTTTTCCGTTCTGCATAAGACGCTTATAGTGATTATATACCGAAACAGATAGAGCACACTTAGCATCATCTTGTCCTATTACATATTCATCGAGAAAAGCCTTAATCTCCTTTGGTTTGGGAAGTTCGGTCATTTCAAAGTCGCTCTTTGGCAACATTTTTTCTTCACGCAGGATTGAGTGGGCCTGCTCAACACAATTATTACAGATATAGCCATCTATACCTGTTATGAGCAACTCCACCTGATCCTCGTAACGACCACAAAAACTACAACGCCCTTTGTTTTTTCCTGCCATAGTTACAGAAATGGGTTAAATTGCTGTTTTTTTGCGAACAAGCACACTGTCCACCATCCCGTACTCCTTAGCCTCTTGTGCTGTCATCCAATAATCTCTATCACTGTCGGCCCAAACTTTTTCATAGGGCTGATGACTGTGCTCTGCTATTATTGTATAGAGCTCCTTCTTAAGCTTTTGGATTTCACGAGCAGTTATTTCTATATCGCTGGCTTGTCCTTGTGCACCACCCATAGGCTGATGAATCATAACACGACTATGAGTAAGCGCCGCGCGTTTGCCCTCGGCTCCTGCGACCAACAACACAGCAGCCATACTTGCAGCCATACCTGTACATATTGTAGAGACATCGCTGTTTATAAACTGCATGGTGTCGTAAATGCCTAATCCTGCACTTACCGAACCACCGGGAGAATTAATGTAGATTGAGATATCCTTTCCGCTATCTACAGAGTCCAGATAAAGCAACTGGGCTTGCAGGGTGTTCGCTGTATAATCATCTATTTGTGTACCGAGAAAAATGACTCTATCCATCATCAATCTCGAAAAAACATCCATTTGAGTTACATTCAATTGACGTTCTTCCAAAATATAGGGATTCAAATATTGCGATTGTGCTTTAATCACATCGTCAAGCACCATACTGTTTATTCCAAGGTGCTTAGTAGCATATTTTTTAAAATCATTTCTCTCCATACAACAATAGTTTTAATATTTACCTATATAATCAATCGTTTTCGGTAACCTTTTTGTTGAAGTCCTCAACAGAAATTTTCTCTTCTTCCAAAGAAATTGCAGATTTAACAGCTTGTATGAGTTTAACATCTACTGCTCTATTAACCAAAGCCTCGCGTGTTCTATCTTGCTTCAACATCTCTTTTGCATAGTTCTCGAGCAAATCCTCGGGGATATTAGCCATGCCATATTGAGCAAATTGTTCACGAGTAGCCTCTTTAGCAACACCAAGAACATCCTCGTCGTTAATCTTAATTTCGTAAGTCTTAACCAACTGCTCTTTGATAAGATGCCATGAGAGCTCTGTAAGGCTCTTTTGGAAATCCTCTTCGCTGATGCTTGCTGCTTTATCCTCTTTGTTAAGTTCCATGATACGACGGAGAAGCGCCTCGGGGAATTCCATTTTACCGATTTTCTCCATGAGATAAGTGCGTACATCCATTAAAAGCTTGTAATCGCTCTCAACCTCGAAACGAGCCTCGAACTGCTCTGCTATCTTTGTACGGAACTCCTCTTCTGTCTTAACAACATCTTTACCAAATGCTGCATCAAATACAGTTTGGTTAAGTTCACTTGCTACGAAACGAGTTATCTCGCTCACTGTAAGGGTGAAATCTCCTTTTTTAGCAGCTACCTCGCTCTTCTCAATCTTAAGGAGAGAAGCTATTTCAGCCTCGTTACCATCGTAAGCAACAGAGGGGTTAAATGTTACGATATCACCAACCTTAGCACCGTTGAAGAGCGCTTTCTGCTCCTCACTCTTCATATACGAAGGCATGAGAACAGCGGCTTGTACACTGATACCACCCTCTGCAGCCTCGGCGAGGTTACCTTTTATCATATCGCCATTCTCGTAAGAGTCTACCTGCTTGTATTCGCCACAACGCTGAGCATAGCTCTTAATTTGGCTTTCAACCATTTCATCGGTAGGTTGTATCTTGTAATATGTCATCTTATCCTCTTTGCTCAAAGATGCATCGAATTTAGGAGCAATTGCAATGTCGAACTCAAATGTAAAGTCCTTTCCATTTACAAAGTCGAGGGTTGCTTGTTGCTCCTCATTGGGAAGAGGCTCGCCCAACATATCTACTTTGTTTTCTTTGATATACTCAAAGATTTTTGTTTGCAAAAGTTTGTTTACCTCTTCGGCTTTAACAGCTGTTCCATACTGTTTTTTGATTAAGCCCATGGGGACCATTCCGGGACGAAAACCGGGGATATTGGCTTTCTGACGGAAGTTTTTAAGTGTTTTTTCAACCTGTGCAGAATAATCTGCCTCAGTTACATTCACTACCAAACGTGCGCTGGTAGCATCAAGGTTTGTCAATGTAAATTCCATATATAATTTATATTTAAAATATTCTATCCCGAAAATAGAGTCTGCAAAATTACAACATCTTGAGCAGATAATCAAAAAAAATGGACAAATTACGCTTTTTGAAGTAAAAATAGGCCTTCTATAAAGCCTAAAAAAGGCTGTATTTTGTTTTTTAACACAAAAATACAGCCTTTAGAAATGTAATAATTTGCAGAACTGTTACATGTTTATTCGATTGTCAATCGATTTGGAAGTCTTTTTTGCGTAACACAAAATCGCGTCCAAGATACTTTTCACGAACTATTGAATTTTCGGCAAGTTCCTCGGGTGTTCCTTCGAACAAAATACGACCTTCAAACAAGAGGTACGCTCGGTCGGTAATATTCAGAGTCTCCTGCACATTATGGTCGGTAATTAAAATACCAATGTTCTTATCCTTTAATTTCCATACAATATACTGAATATCTTCTACCGCTATTGGATCGACACCTGCAAACGGCTCATCGAGCATAATAAATTTAGGGTCGATAGCAAGACAACGCGCAATCTCTGTGCGACGTCTTTCACCTCCGGACAAACGATTTCCAAGATTTTTACGCACCTTTTGCAAGCGGAACTCCTCTATTAGACTCTCCAATTTCTCTTTCTGATACTCTTTGGGCTTTCCTGTTAGTTCTAGAACAGAAGCAATATTATCCTCCACCGACATATTGCGAAAAACGCTCGCCTCTTGTGCCAAATAGCCAACACCTATGCGCGCACGCTTATAAACCGGATATTTTGTTATCTCCAAATCGTTTAAAAAGATACGACCACCATTGGGAACAACAAGACCTGTTGTCATATAAAACGAAGTGGTTTTTCCGGCACCGTTAGGGCCAAGCAAACCCACAATTTCACCCTGCTTTACATTAAAAGAGACATTGTTCACTACAGTACGTTTTCCATAGCGCTTTACCAATTCTTCGGTACGAAGAACCATCTGTTCTTTATTCTCATTATTTTTATTTCCGGCAATCTCTTCCATTTTGAGCTATTTTGGAAACTGTTATAGTTTATTCTTGGCGAAGATAATGCAAATTCAACTTATAACCAAGTTTATAATAACCAGTTTTAAGTTATCTGAATAAAATGTTAAATAATTTAGCACTTCAAACAGCAAACTATTTGACATATTAACATATTAAAACAGATAAAAAGTGTAACTTCGCACTGTTTTTACAAACAGAGATAAGAATGTTGTTCATAAAATCGATAAACACTTTCGGCAGTTATCTTATGCTCATGAGCAGAGTATTGACAAAACCCGAAAGCTGGAAGATGTTTTCACGACAGTTTCTTCGTGATATTTACCAATTGGGAATAAATTCAATACCAATAGTATTGCTTATATCGTTCTTTATTGGAGCTGTTATATGCATACAGATGAAATTGAATATAGAAAGCGCGTGGATGCCAAAATTTGTTGTAGGTTATGCAACACGCGAGATACTTATTCTTGAATTTTCATCGTCCATGATGTGTCTTATCTTAGCCGGTAAAGTTGGAAGTAACATTACCTCCGAAATTGGGACTATGCGTGTTACACAACAGATTGACGCTATGGAAATAATGGGAGTTAACTCCGCCAATTTCCTAATTTTGCCTAAGATATCGGCATTGGTTGGCATGATACCAATACTTGTCATATTTAGTATTGCTGCCGGCATTGTAGGAGCTTATGCCATAGGATATGTAACACAAATGATGACAGCCGAAGACCTTACTGTAGGCCTTCAATACGAGTTTCATCAATGGTATATTTGGTGTAGTGTAATTAAATCGCTATTCTTCGCATTTATAATAGCATCTGTAGCCGCATTCTATGGATACAGAGTAGAAGGTGGTTCTATTGAGGTTGGCAAGGCCAGCACCGACTCTGTAGTAAGTTGTAGTGTTCTTATACTATTTGCCGACATTGTTTTAACCCAACTACTAATGCAATGATAGAGATAAAGAACATACACAAGAATTTTGGCACACAAACGGTACTTAATGATGTAAGTGCTGTATTTGATAATGGCAAGACAAACCTTATAATTGGCCAAAGTGGCGCCGGGAAAACCGTTCTACTAAAATGTATTGTAGGATTGCTTGCACCCGACAAAGGCAAAGTTCTGTACGATGGGCGCAATGTTGTTACATTTGGAAAGAAAGAGAGGTTGATGCTACGTCGCGAAATGGGTATGCTATTCCAAAATGCGGCGCTCTTCGACTCAATGAGTGTACTTGAAAATGTTATGTTTCCGTTGGAAATGTTTTCGGACAAAAGTTATGATGAAAAACTGAAGCGCGCCCGATTCTGCCTTGAACGCGTAAATATGATTGAGGCACAGGACAAAAGCCCCGAGGAACTGTCGGGTGGCATGCAAAAACGAGCGGCCATTGCCCGCGCTATAGCCCTAGAGCCAAAATACCTCTTTTGCGACGAACCAAATTCGGGCCTTGATCCAAAGACTTCACTCATAATTGACGAGTTAATACACGACATAACAAAGGAATATAATATCACAACCATTGTTAATACTCACGACATGAACTCTGTAATGGGTATTGGCGACCACATAATATTCCTTGCCAACGGCGAAATATCGTGGGAAGGAAACAAAGAAGAGATTCTGCACACCAACAGCAAGCAGTTGAACGATTTCTTGTTCTCAAGCGAAATCCTACGTAGAGTAGCAAGCGAAAAGATATAATATGGTTCAAACAGGAAAAAGCGATTGCAAGTATTTGCAATCGCTTTTTCCTATTTCTGTCTTATAAAAATATTCATTGGTACACCGGTAAAATTCCATCGTTCGCGAATCTTATTTTCCAAGAAACGGCGATACGGTTCTTTCACATATTGTGGCAGGTTAGCAAAAAAGAGGAATGTTGGTACACGCTTCTCCGGCAACTGCATACAATACTTTATTTTAATGTACTTACCCTTTATCGATGGAGGCGGATAGGCCTCTATAAGTGGCAACATCTCTTCGTTAAATTTAGCAGTAGATACTTTGGTCTTTGAATTGAGATATACCTCTTTTGCAATCTCCAACACCTTAAAGACACGCTGTTTTGTTACTGCCGAAGTAAATATAATGGGGAAATCGACAAATGGAGCTACACGCTCGCGAATAGCATTCTCAAAGAATTTCATCACCTTATCGCTCTTGTCTTCCACAAGGTCCCATTTATTCACAACCACTACAAGGCTCTTTTGGTTACGCTGTATAATTGAGAAGATATTCAGGTCTTGTGATTCAATTCCACGTGTAGCATCTATCATAAGAATACAAACATCGGAGTTTTCTATGGCACGGATAGAACGCAACACCGAGTAATACTCGATATCCTCACTCACCTTACTCTTTTTTCTTATACCGGCGGTATCTACCAGATAAAAGTCGAAACCAAATTTTGTATATCGAGTAAGTATTGAATCACGAGTAGTTCCGGCAATATTCGTAACAATATTTCTATCTTCACCTAAAAATACATTTATTATAGAACTTTTTCCGGCATTAGGACGTCCTACCACTGCAAAACGTGGGATATTCTCCTCGGGAGCCTCTTCTGCGTCTTTAGTAAACTTTGAAACAATAGTATCGAGCAAATCACCTGTACCGCTACCGTTTGCAGCTGAAATACAATAGATGTCGCCATCTATACCCATACTGTAAAATTCTGCCGAGGCATATTGCATTTCGTATGTATCGACCTTATTGGCAACCACCAACACCGGTTTTTTGGAGCGACGCAACATAGATGCCATCTCCATATCCAAGTCGGTGAGACCATTCATCGTATCAACCACAAACAGTATCACATCGGCTTCATCCATAGCCAATGTTACTTGTTCACGTATTGCCTCTTCAAATACATCGTCGGAATTTACCACCCAGCCACCTGTATCTACAAGTGAAAACTCTTTTCCACACCAAATGCATCGGCCATACTGACGGTCGCGTGTTGTACCGGCCTCGTCCGATATAATCGCCTGTCGTGTTTCTGTAAGGCGGTTAAACAAGGTCGATTTTCCTACATTGGGACGACCGACTATCGCTACTAAGTTTCCCATATTCCCGAAGTATGAATTAGTTTTTAATCTTTCTGGTCATAACCAAAGCGACGCAACTGTTTATCGGAGTTACGCCAATCCTTGTCTACTTTCACATATATCTCTAAAAATATTCTTTTTGCAAAGAATTTTTCCAAGGCACGTCGTGCCTCGGTAGCAACACGTTTCAAAGCAGCACCCTCGTGCCCAATGATAATCCCTTTTTGAGAATCACGCTCTACAAAAATCAAGGCTTTAATATATATACTGCCGTCGGTCTCTTTGAAATGCTCGACTCCAACCTCACACACATAAGGTATCTCTTTGTCGTAGTGCAACAAAATTTTTTCGCGTATGATTTCTGTTACAAAGAAGCGTGCCGGCTTATCAGTAAGTGCATCCTTATCGAAATAGGGAGGCGAAGGGGGAAGCAACTCCATTATTCTTCGCATCACTGCATCGACATTGAATTTTGCCAAAGCCGAAATTGGTAGAATTTCTGCCTCAGGCAATATATCGTGCCACTGTTCTACCTTTTTCACAAGTTCTTCTTGGTTGCTTAAATCTATCTTATTGATAAGCACCAATATAGGAATTTCCAATTTACGAACCTCTTCTATGAAATCGCTATTTTTTTCGGGCGACTCCACCATATCTGTAACATAAAGCAATATATCGGCATCGCGCAATGCTGAACGTGAGAAGCGCAACATAGCCTCTTGTAGCTTATAATTAGGTTTAAGAACACCGGGAGTATCGGAAAACACTATTTGCACTTCATCGGTATTCAATATTCCCATAATTCTGTGGCGTGTTGTTTGCGCCTTGAATGTGGCAATGGAAATTCTCTCACCAACTAGCAAATTCATAAGAGTCGATTTTCCGACATTAGGATTTCCAACAATATTCACAAAGCCTGCTTTATGCATAATTATTCCTGTTCGTTACTTGTGTAAGGTATTATTTTAAAAAGAAAAACGCACCACAACTATAAGAAAGGTGCGTTTTTATTCCACGTACAAAACTACCATGTCTTGTCGGAGACAAGAGTGGTATTCTAATTATTTCAGACTGCTGCCTCTTTCTCGATAGCAAGCTTGCCTCTATAATAACCACACGCACCGCATACGGTGTGATAAACGTGCCATTCACCGCAGTTAGGGCAAATAGCCAATGTAGGAGCAACTGCCTTGTCATGAGTTCTTCTCTTGGCAGTTCTTGTCTTAGATTGTCTTCTTTTAGGATGTGCCATTTTAATTACGTTTTAAATATCTTCTTCAATTTGTATATTCTTTAAACTTTCCCAACGAGGGTCAATAACCTTTTCTTCTGCTTCTGACTCGAAATTTTCCTCGTCGGAGCCATCGTTGCAGTTATACTTTTTCAAGCGCCCTGTCATCTCTCGATTACATTTTCCGGGAGCATGCACCTTTTTCATTGGCAATGCAAGAGCTATGAACTCATACAGATACCATGCCAAGTTTATATCTCCTTCATCTTCGGGAACAACGACTATATCGCCCTCATCGGCATAACTTTCGCCTAATTTCACTTTTAATGTATTCTCTGCGACTATATCAATCTCAAGGTCATCGAGACATCTGTCGCAAGGAACAATCACAGTACCGTTCAATACAAATGTAAAATCGAAAACTTCGCGGTTCTTTCTGACCGATACCTTTGCATTTACCGTACCTCTCTGAAATTCCTCTCCATCAATATCTGCAAAGAAATTATTGTTAAGGTCGAATTCCAAATTAAGGGTTTCTGTTTTCAGCCCCTTTAACTCAACATTGTATTTATCAAAACGTCCCATATTCTTATCTCACATTCACAATATTAATATGTTAAAGCCATCTGAAATTGCTCCATTTTCGGAGTTTGCGTGCAAAGATACGAATAAAATTCGTTTCCACCACCTTAAAAGAAGAAAATATTCATTTTTTTAATTCTAAACGGAAAGTTGTGCCCTTTCCTTGCTCGGAATGTTTCACAAAAATGTGTCCTTTATGGTATTGTTCCATGATTCTTTTTGCCAATGAGAGGCCAAGCCCCCAACCACGCTTTTTTGTTGTGTACCCCGGTTCAAAAACTCTTTTGAAGCACGATTTTGCAAGACCCCTTCCGGTATCTGTAACATCGATATATGCCTTATTATCATCTTGTGAAACAGTGAAAGTTATAGTACCTACACCATTCATGGCATCGATGGCATTTTTACACAAATTTTCAAAAACCCATTCCATGAGAGGAGCATTCATGCGCACCATAAGCGGACGTTTAGGGTATTTACATACAAACTGTACCTTCTCCGAAGTACGATGTTTGAAATAATCAACAACCCTATCGAGTATTTCGAGTAAATCTTCACTCGAAGGTTCCGGCTTAGAGCCTATCTTAGAAAAACGTTCTGCTACAGTTTGTAAGCGTCCAACATCTTTCCCCATCTCTACCAACAGTTCATCGGCCGGATACTTTTCACGTAGAACTTCGCTCCATGCCATTAAAGAAGAGATTGGAGTACCCAATTGATGTGCGGTCTCTTTTGAAAGTCCAACCCACACTTTGTTCTGCTCCGCACGTTTTGAACTTACAATGGCAACAAGGCATATCAGGAAAAAGAGCAGAACAACAAACAACTGGATATATGGATAATATGATAATCGTTTCAACAACAAAGAGTCGGAATAGCACACCTCGAGATAGTCTCCATCACCCATATCTATAGGGATTATATTACTATTTCCGCGCATCTCCGACGCCATTTGCATTAGTACAGCCAACGAATCACTGCCACTCTCAATTTCTATGTTCCTGTAACTGTTTATGGCACCTTTGCTATCTATTACTACCACAGGAATTGTATTGTTTCCATTTAGCACTGCAAGCACCAGATTAAGGTCGGTACTCTCATCGGCACTATTAAGAGAGCGCATTGCTTCGGCCCATACACGCATTTTATTCAACTCCTCGTTTTTGAGGTCGGCAACAAGTTTGTCCGATATGAATAATGAACCTGCAGCAATGACGGCTGCTACAAGAATGAGGAGATATTTTATACTTCTAAAATTGGAAAACAACTTCATTTCTAACAGTTTTTACAAAGTAAAAACGCTAAAAAGCACTATTTATTATAATGTTCTTAAATAAAAACCACTGAATTATTCACAGAAACAGTACAAAATAACAGTTCGATTTTGCACGTTTAATCTTCCTCTTCTAAAAAGAAGATATCATCTACCTTTTTATTGAAATGACGAGCAATCTTAAGTGCAAGCACTGTAGAAGGGACGAAGCGTCCCTTCTCTATGGCATTTATAGTTTGACGGCTTACGCTTACAGAATCGGCTAGTTGCTGTTGCGAGATATCTGCAATTGCTCGCTCCACTCTGATACTATTCTTCATTGCTGTTCAAATATTTATATACATTATAACGAAATATGAAAATATATAGCAGTAGTACGATATATTGCGAAAAAGATAGATAGTAGAAATAGGCCCCACCATAAACAAAAAGAGCACAAATAATAATGAGCAGACAGTCGATGAGAATAGCCTTCATTAACGCATCAGTTCTAAGCAACATTACATATTCGTCCTCTACACTCTCCTTTGAGAATGCCACAAGCGATAACCCTACCAGTGGACCAATAATAGCAATGTTATTCTTAAATGCTTGCATATAATCAAAGTTGAAATAAAAGTAACTTTCTTCTATAAAAAGGATATAAGCTCCAAATAAAGCAGAAAAAGCAAAAACAATCCATCCCCAAATCTTACATCTATTGGGTAACAAAAATACATTTTTCATAATCTATTTATTTAGTTAATAATAACAAGCATTACAGTAGAAGCCGGCTAAATCACTGCAATACTGAATATATCTCATATTACAGGAACAAATGTAAAGTATATTTTACATATAAGCAAGTATTTTTGTCATTATTTCCACTTTATTTTACATAATTAGCCGATAGACTATCATTTTAGAAGATTAGAAGGCGGATACTATGTATGAAAAACTATGTAGAAGTTTATAATTATTCCAATTAAAGGACTTCAAGAGTGAAGTCCTTTAATTGGAATTTTGTAAGGCCTACTTCCCTACAATTAACACAATACGGCAGTGTAAAAGCAGGCGACTATTTCACGAAGAATAGATAATTTGCCTATTTTTTTGGGGCAAACGAGATAGGAACAAGCATAGAATAAGCATTAACCTTTGTTCCTTTATCCTCGGCAGGAGTCCATTTAGGTAATTTAGCAATAATTTTCTTTATTTCAGACGCAAAACATTCACCGGACTCAATTTGTTTTTTTGTTTTCTCATCAATAACACCAGCTGCAAGGTCCTTACCCAACAAATCACTATCATACTGTACACGAGCAACAGTCTTAATATCTACATCAGCAACAGTGCCATCTTTCAGAATAAGGAAACTTGAAATAACTCTTCCTGAAACTTGGTACTTTTTATACACATCGGGATATTTTACCACTTTAGCAACAGCTGTTAATATGCCAGGCATACCACCCTCGAAAGAGGGAGCCTTTGCAGGTTTCTCTACAATTTCAATATCTTGTGGCTCTGCATCCAACGATGTTTGGAGAGCGTAGAGCGACTGTACTCCAATCATTAAAAAAGAGAATAATACCAAAAAGCATTTAACCGATGATAATTTTTGCATAGTTTTCATAATTAAATGGGGTTTAAATTGTTATAAATATATTTATTGCACGCAATGTACAAAAAAAAATTATAAATAATATGATTTTTATAATTAATTTGCACATTAGAGCAATCTTAGAAGTTTAACAATTTCATAGCATCCAAAAAGCATTACAAGGAGAGTAGGTGCGTTATAATATAAGTATAAACAAAAAAAAGACCTCAGAGATTATCTGAAGTCTTTTGAAAAATAAGTGGCGATGACCTACTCTCCCACAATTTAATGCAGTACCATCGGCGCTGTTGGGCTTAACTTCTCTGTTCGGGATGGGAAGAGGTGGATCCCCAACGCTATCGATCGCCTTAATAAGTGCAATCAATGAATATTATACAAAAGGTAACTTTTTAACGTATATATAATCAGTAAACGCTATGTAGAAGTGAACATGAAGGTATTGCTCACAACTATGTATCGTCATTTTTCAAATGGCGAAAAGAAAAA
>JAFWYF010000004.1 GCA_017522785.1 Bacteroidaceae bacterium
ATTTCTTACCGCTCTCGTTCATGGCAAGCACTTTGCTCTCCAATTTTACATTGATATACGGACCTTTTTTTAATGAACGACTCATATTATTTCAAAAATTTCCTTATTATTACTTCTTTCTTCTCTCAATAATGTACTTAGTAGACTGCTTCTTGGGCGCACGAGTCTTAAGACCCTTAGAGTACAAGCCCTTACGAGATCTAGGATGACCTCCGGAAGCACGTCCTTCACCACCACCCATGGGGTGATCGACAGGGTTCATAACAACACCACGGTTGTGAGGACGACGACCCAACCAACGTGAGCGACCTGCTTTACCAGAGCTCTCGAGAGCGTGATCTGAATTACCTACTGTACCAATTGTTGCGCGACAAGTACCGAGGATACGGCGAACCTCACCCGAAGGCAACTTGATTACACAGTAGTTCTCCTCACGAGACACGATTTGAGCAAAGTTACCGGCTGAGCGAACCAATGCCGCACCCTGACCGGGACGAAGTTCGATGTTGTGTACTACTGTACCGATAGGAATTGACTTCAAAGGAAGTGTATTACCCAACTCGGGTGCTACGTCTGCACCTGACATCAAAACTGCGCCAACTTCCAAACCGTTAGGAGCAATTATATAACTCTTCTCGCCATCAGCATAATAAAGCAAAGCAATGCGAGCCGAACGGTTAGGATCGTACTCGATAGTTTTTACTGTAGCGGGAACACCATCTTTGTTACGCTTGAAATCGATAAAACGGAATTTACGTTTATGACCGCCACCTCTGTAGCGCATTGTCATTTTACCGGTGTTGTTACGACCGCCGGTAGAACGTTTACCAATTACAAGCGATTTCTCTGGTACCGAAGCAGTGATTTCATCGAAGGTACCAATAATCTTATGTCTTTGGCCCGGTGTTGTAGGCTTAAATTTACGTACTGCCATCTTCTTTAAATGTTACTATAAAAATCAATTGTATCGCCCTCTTTAAGTGTGACGATAGCCTTTTTAACGGCATTTGTACGACCCTTAACAAAACCTGCTTTGGTGTAACGGCTCTTATTCTTACCCGCGTAGTTCATTGTGTTCACGTCTACTACCGTTACGTTGTACATAGCCTCAATCTCTTTCTTAATTACCAACTTGTTAGCCTCGGGACGAACGATAAATCCGAAACGATTAAACTTATCGGTAATTGCTGTCATTTTCTCTGTAACCAGAGGTTTAATCAATACTCCCATTGTTTACGCCTCCTTATTTGTTAATGTATTGTTAATAATTTCTAGAGAACCCTCAGTTATAACCAAAACATCAGCGTCCATAATCACGTAAGTGTTTATGTCCGAAGCTGTTGAAACTTTTGTTCTCTGCAAATTACGAGCTGACAAATATACGTTTTTATTATTAGATGGCAAAACAAACAGTTGTTTTCTTTCAGAAACATTAAGTTTATTTAACATCTCAACAAAAACTTTTGTGCTCGGAGCCTCGTAGTTGAAGTCCTCAACAACAACGATTGCGTTCTCAAGAGCCTTCTGAGAAAGAGCAGATTTGCGAGCAAGCTGCTTAACTTTCTTGTTAAGTTTGAAACGATAATCGCGAGGTTTGGGACCGAATACACGTGCACCACCTACCAAAAGAGGAGAGTTGATATCACCACGACGAGCACCACCGCCACCTTTCTGACGGCCAAGTTTACGGGTTGAACCCGACATCTCGCTTCTCTCTTTTGACTTGTGTGTTCCCTGACGTTGGTTGGCAAGATACTGTCTAACGTCCATGTATACTACATGCTCGTTAGGCTGGATGCCGAAGACAGATTCGTCCAACGTAACCTTTCTTCCGGTGTTTTCACCATTTATATTTAATACGCTGACTTCCATTATTTCTCAACTATTACGATTGAACCATTGTAACCCGGAACAGAACCCTTAATAACCAAAAGGTTGTGCTCAGGAATTACTTTTAACACCTGAAGGTTGTGTGTAGTAACACGAGCGTTACCCATTTGACCACCCATGCGAAGTCCTTTGAATACCTTTGCAGGATAAGAACATGCACCGATAGAACCCGGTTTACGCGCTCTGTTGTGCTGACCGTGAGTAGCCTGACCTACACCACCGAAATTGTGTCTTTTAACAACACCCTGGAAACCTCTACCTTTAGAAGTACCGGTTACTGTAACATAAGCGGTATCAGCGAAGAGATCCACTGTAACTACATCGCCCAGTTTGAGCTCTGTATCAAAATCCTTGAACTCGGCCAAGTGTCTCTTGGGAGTTACGCCGGCTTTTTTGAAGTGTCCGAGAAGAGGCTGATTAACGCGACTCTCTTTTTGCTCCTGAAAACCTACCTGAACAGCCTCATAGCCATCGTTCTCGATAGTTTTCACCTGTGTAACTGCGCAAGGACCTGCTTCGATAACAGTGCATGGTATGTTTTTACCATCGGCACTGAAAACGGACATCATTCCGATTTTTTTTCCTAATAATCCTGGCATTTCAGTTTAATTTTAATAATTTATAAAAAAGTTAATTGTATTAGACTTTGATTTCTACCTCTACACCGCTGGGCAACTCAAGCTTCATCAAAGCATCTACTGTTTTAGCTGTTGAACTGTAGATGTCGATAAGTCTCTTGAAAGAAGAGAGTTGGAACTGCTCACGCGACTTCTTATTAACGAAAGTCGAACGGTTTACTGTAAAGATACGTTTGTGTGTAGGCAAAGGTATAGGACCGCTTACGATTGCACCTGTAGCCTTAACTGTCTTAACGATTTTCTCAGCTGATTTATCAACCAAGTTGTGATCGTAAGATTTTAGTTTGATTCTAATTTTTTGACTCATGTCTTTTTAATTATTTATAAATGTTTTTAATTGCCTGTCGGTTAAGAGTCATTCGCTAACCGACAGGCTTTATTTTACTTTTTAAGTTCTTCCAAGATTGTCTTGGCGAGTGATGCGCTCACCTGATCGTGGTGGTCGTAAACCATTGAAGATGTTGCACGACCCGATGTGATGGTACGCAATGATGTTACATAACCGAACATCTCTGCAAGGGGTACCATTGCCTTAACAATACGAGCACCTGTACGGCTGGTCTCGAAACCTTGTACCAAACCACGACGTTTGTTCAAGTCGGCAATTACATCACCCATGCTCTCCTCGGGTGTTACAACCTCGAGTTTCATGATAGGCTCGAGCAATACGGGGTTTGCTTTCAAACATGCGTTCTTGTAAGCCTGAATTGCACAAACCTCGAAAGACAACTGGTCGGAATCGACAGCGTGGAATGCACCATCGAGAAGTGTTACCTTCAACGACTCCATAGGATAGCCTGCGAGAACACCGGCTTTGAGCGCTGTCTGGAAACCTTTCTGTACAGAAGGAATAAACTCCTTAGGCACGTTACCACCCTTAACCTCGTTAAGGAACTGCAAGTTACCCTCTTTGAAGTCTTCGTCTGCAGGACCAACAGAAACAACGATGCGAGCATATTTACCCTTACCACCGGTCTGTTTCTTATATGTCTCATCAACCTCAACAGTACCTGTGATTGCCTCTTTGTAACTAACCTGAGGTTTACCTTGGTTACACTCAACGTTGAACTCACGTTTCAAACGGTCAACGATAATCTCCAAGTGAAGCTCACCCATACCTGAGATGATTGTCTGACCAGACTGCTCATCTGTTTTAACAGTAAATGTAGGATCCTCCTCTGCAAGTTTTGCAAGACCGTTAGCAAGTTTGTCGAGGTCTTTCTGAGTTTTAGGCTCAACAGCGATAGAGATAACGGGATCGGGGAACGACATTGACTCGAGTATAATAGGTGCATCCTCATCACAAAGTGTATCACCGGTACGAACATCCTTCAAACCGATTACTGCACCGATATCACCGGCACCGAGAACCTCTATAGGATTTTGCTTGTTAGAGTGCATCTGGAACATACGAGAGATGCGCTCTTTGCGTCCTGAACGTGTATCGAAGATATATGAACCTGAATCGAGTTTACCTGAGTATACACGAACATAAATCAAACGACCAACGAAGGGGTTTGTCGCAATTTTGAACACGAGAGCCGATGTCTTGTCTTCCTCGCTGGGACGACGTGTCTCAATCTCGTCTGTTTTGGGGTTCATACCCTCAACAGCGGGAGTATCCAAAGGTGAAGGCAAGAATGCGCAAACAAAGTCGAGCAAAGGCTGAACACCTTTATTCTTAAATGAAGAACCACAAGTCATAGGAGTAATCTCCATTGCAAGTGTACCCTTACGTATTGCTGCGATTATCTCCTCTTCGGTGATGCTGTCGGGATCCTCAAGAACCTTCATCATCAACTCCTCATCGTAGTCTGCAGCCTTCTCGAGAAGGTGCTCACGCCACTGATTAGCCTCGCTAACCAACTCTGCAGGAATTTCCTCAACTGTATAATCGAGGCTGCCATCTCTATAAACGAGAGCCTTCATTCTGATGAGGTCTACAACTCCAAGGAATTTCTCCTCTGAACCGATAGGAATTGTTACAGGGCAAGGATTAGCTCCAAGAATCTCCTTCATCTGACGCATTACAGAGAAGTAGTCTGCACCTGAACGGTCCATCTTATTAACGTATGCAATACGAGGAACATTATACTTGTCAGCCTGACGCCATACAGTCTCTGACTGAGGCTCAACACCACCTACTGCACAGAATGCAGCGATAGCACCGTCGAGCACACGCAAAGAACGCTCAACCTCAGCTGTAAAGTCTACGTGTCCCGGAGTGTCAATCAAGTTAAACTTGTACTGTTGATCTTTCCATTTCCAGAAAGTTGTTGTAGCAGCAGAGGTAATTGTGATACCACGCTCCTGCTCCTGCTCCATCCAGTCCATTGTAGCAGCACCGTCGTGTACCTCACCAATTTTGTGAGAAAGACCTGTGTAGAACAATATACGCTCCGATGTAGTAGTTTTACCAGCATCGATGTGAGCACTAATACCGATATTACGGGTAAATTGAAGTTCGTTTGCCATCTTCTTATAGTGTTACGGATTAGAAACGGAAATGTGCAAAAGCACGGTTAGCCTCAGCCATACGGTGCATATCTTCCTTACGTTTGTAAGCACCACCCTGGTTGTTATATGCATCCATAATCTCACCACAGAGTTTCTCAGACATAGATTTACCACCGCGTTTGCGAGCGAAGAGAATCATGTTCTTCATTGAGATAGACTCTTTACGGTCGGGACGAATTTCAGTAGGAACTTGGAATGTTGCACCACCGATACGACGCGATTTAACCTCTACTTTAGGAGTGATGTTCTCCAAAGCCTGTTTCCAAATCTCAAGGGGAGTCTTCTCCTCGTTCTTCATTTTAGCAGAAACAAGGTCAAGAGCACCATAGAAAATTGTGTACGAAATGTTTTTCTTTCCGTCATACATCAGATGGTTAACGAACTTAGATACCATCTGATCGTTGTAAACGGGATCCGGAAGGACCACGCGTTTTTTTGGTTTTGCTTTTCTCATTTTGAAAATTTAATGTTTTGTTTGGGGCTGCGTTATTGCAATTCTTCAACGTCTCCACCGAGACATTTACTCAACCTTTATAACTTATTCCAACAAACCAAAACGGTTATTTAAATATGTAAGTTCGAGATTGCATTCCTTTTATTTACAAGCCGGAACATCTCATCGCAAGGCTTGATAACTTTAAATTACTTTTTAGCTTTAGGACGTTTTGCACCGTATTTAGAACGACGCTGTGTGCGGTTAGCAACACCTGCAGTATCCAATGTACCGCGAATGATGTGATAACGTACACCGGGAAGGTCTTTAACACGACCACCACGTACTAACACGATTGAGTGCTCCTGAAGGTTGTGACCCTCACCTGGAATGTAAGAGTTAACCTCCTTTTGGTTCGTCAAGCGAACACGAGCAACTTTTCTCATTGCAGAGTTAGGTTTCTTAGGTGTGGTTGTATATACACGAACGCAAACACCACGACGCTGCGGACAGTTGTCGAGTGCAGGCGACTTGCTCTTCTCAACCAATACCTCTCTGCCTTTTCTTACTAATTGCTGAATTGTAGGCATTTTTGATTAATTTTTTAGTTATTATTTATATTATTTTAATTATTTTCCTTATTATAAAGCGCAGTTGCACTTTTCGGCTTGCAAAGATAGACATTATTTTTATAATAAAAAAGCGTTTAAATCTTTTTTCTCCATTTCGGTGGATTTTAACTGCCTACAAGGGCTGTTTAGAGGCACAAAAAAGCAAATTTTAACATTTTTTATGCTTTTTAGATTCCTAAACAACATAAAAACGATGAATTTTACTTGCAAACTAAGCAATATATAACAGCCGGCAAATCATAAAAATTCATAAAACATATATACTATTATTTAGAATTATTTTATATTTGCGACTGGCAGTATGCGTACAAATCTACGAGACACCATCCAAACCAAAAGAAGATTATAGTACTATACCTTATTTATATATTATGAAAAAATTTACTTTACTGACATATTTCACATTTCTACTGCTCACACTGCAACCAATAGTGGCACAAGAGAACATTGAAATAAGATTTAACAGAACAGATGCATCGAATGCATCTGCAACAGTTACAGACGGGAATGGCATTGCAATCGAGGGCGCAACAGCGACAATTGCTCTTTCGGGCAGTACATCTATTTGGAAAAGCAATGGAGAACTTGCAACATCAACAAATGTTATTTGCCCCGATGTTAATGCAAACACCAACCCAACTATCGAGATGACTGTTACAATTAATGGTCTTGGTAGCAAAAAACTAACATCTTTGGGTTTGGACATCCACGCATTAAACAGCAGTGGTAATCATCAGTTAAATGGAAGTAATGAACCCGACCGCCATTGGAACGTAGATGTTAAGGCAAATGATACATCATTTGCTTCTTACACAGACTTGGAGATTGCAAGAGGATGTGTAACAGATGGTGTTACACACAAAATGCACAATGCTGAGAATGTAACAGCTACAGAGGTTACAGACCCATTGACTCTAAAACTCACAATTGGTAAAGGCAGTAATAACGGTGGTTGCTTCTTTGGCTTGGAGAAAATAGTACTTGGTACAGGCGAAGAGGGCGAATCTAAACCCGAGACAACTCTTCCAGATGTAGACGAAAATGCAGGCAAGATTTACATTATATCATGGAAAAACACCGGTGGCAACTACATTACAGAGAGCGACAACCACAAAATGGTTGTTGATGGCTACAGTGTTACCAAACGTCAATTCTGGCAGTTTATACCATCGGGCAAGGAGAACTGTTTTTATATACGCAACACCGCTACCAACCGATATATAGGTAGTTGCAATCTTACTCCTGCTTCGGCTTCAAAAATTTATACAACCACAGAGCCTGTAGAATATTATGTAGGAAAAACCAGTGCAACAAGTGGTGAAAATGCAAATTGCTGGTATTTCAGTTCCACCGATTGTACCGATTACGACAAAGAGGCAAATGGGCCACGTGCTCTTAACAAGGACGGAGCATCGAGCGACGTAATTACATGGCAAGCCGGAACAAGCAGAGTTGGTTCATATTGGCAACTGACAGAGACAACTGACCTTTACGAACTTCGCCCATTTGATGCAGGCGAAGAAATAGGTACAATTGTCGCAAGCTACTATATAAAGAGCAAAAATGGTTCTTACCTTACTATTAATGAGAATGCATTGTCTTTAACAGAGCCCGACATTTACAACGATAGCCAAGAATGGTATTTTGTTGGAGTATTAAACAGCAACGGTTGGCAAATTGCATCGGTTGCAAGCCCTGCAGTTACAGTTGGCTTACAAGAGGAGAATATTATTGTGAGCGAGAGCAATACAAGCAGATGGAAAGTAAAGGCAAGCAAAGAGAATAAAGGCTATTTCTATTTTGTAAACAAGGACGATGAAACCATTACCCTTTCTGTCGATGGAGAGAGCCTGTTCCAATTCGAAAAGATACGTAGTGCCTATTCACGCGCACAACAGATATACAACAACCCATGTGGTAGCGCAGGCAACAATTATATTACATCACTGACTGTTGCAGGCGAGGATGTATTGGGCAAACTAACATATAGCACCGATGCTAAACCATCGAGCTGGCATGTTATTCACAGCAAAGACAAAGCATGCGTTGCTATAGGAAAAGAATTCAACATGGAAGCAACACTCTCATCAAGCCCGGCAAGCGACCTTCTCGTTAATGCCTATTTCGATTGGAACTGCGACGGGGTATTTGAGACAACTGAGAACTTAACACTTAACGGTCAAAAAGCAACATGCTCTGCCACTGTACCAACATGGGCAAAAGAGAAACAGAGCCGTATGCGTATAAGAGTAAACCAAAGCGGACTTGACCTTGCAGAAGACGATGTAGAGGGCTTTGTATATGACTTTAATATAATTGTTGCCCAGCCACAAACAATGCGCACAGTAACAACAACTGCAAACGAAGGAATTCGTGGTACAACATCCTTATCGGCACAAGCAAAAGAGTATGCTTATGGCACAACACTCACTGCAACGGCAACTCCAATAGGAAACAGCAATTTCATTTGCTGGCGCGAGGGAGCAACCGTTGTATCTACCGAAGCAGAATACACATTCACCGTAGATCATAACATTAAACTTACAGCATATTTCTCACCCAACACCGACGAGGATAGTTATACAGCAATAACTGCAGCGACTACCGATGAAGAGATTACAATTGAGCAACAGAACAATACATTAGTAGTTCTGAGTAGTTGCGAGATAAAGAACTTTGCATTATACACAATAAACGCTACACTCGTTGCAAAGACAAACAGCAACATATTGAGTACAAGCAGTTTGAGCGAAGGTGTATATATTGCCAGAGTAACAACTGCCAACGGCTACAAAAACCTTAAGGTATATATTAAGAAATAACACTTTTGTAAAAAAACAAAAAACTTCATAGATATGAACAACAATAAATTATTACTATTTGGTTGCGGTCTGTTGGCTTCGGCGACAGTACAAGCACAAGAGGCACAGAAACCTAATATAATATATATAATGTGCGACGACCTTGGTTATGCCGATGTAGGTTGTTACGGACAACAATATATTAGCACTCCAAACCTTGACCGTATGGCCGCAGAGGGCATGCGTTTTACTCAAGCGTATGCAGGAAGCCCTGTAAGTGCTCCTTCACGTGCCACATTCATGACCGGACAGCACACAGGACACACACATGTCAGAGGCAACAAAGAGTATTGGCCCAATTCAGGTTCTGTAACTTATGGTAAAAACACCGACTACGCTCGCGTGGGCCAAGAGCCATATACAACAGACCACAAAATTATCCCCGAGATAATGAAAGCTGAAGGCTACACAACCGGCATGTTTGGTAAATGGGCCGGTGGCTACGAAGGTTCGCAAAGTACACCCGACAAGCGTGGCATAGACGAATATTATGGATTTATTTGCCAATTCCAAGCACACCTCTATTACCCCAATTTCCTAAATGCATATAGCAGAGATGGTGGCGACACTGAAGTTCGTCGTGAAATATTGGAGAACAATATAAACTATGCAATGCATGGCAACGATTACAAGAACCGAAAAGACTACTCTGCCGACCTCATTCACCAAAGAGCAATGGCATGGATAGACAAACAAACCAATGAGAAGCCTTTCCTAGGTATATTTACATATACACTCCCCCATGCAGAATTGGCACAGCCCGAGGATTCAATATTCAGAGCATACCAAGGGACATTCTGCACAGAAAAAAGTTACGGAGGAGATGCCGGTTCACGCTACAACCCAACAGATTGCGGACACCAGCAGTTTGCAGCAATGGTAACCCGTCTCGATACATACGTAGGAGAAATTCTTGATAAACTTAAAGAGAAAGGGTTTGACAAGAACACTTTGGTACTCTTCACAAGCGACAACGGCCCTCACACTGAAGGCGGTGCCGACCCCGATTATTTTAATACAGAAAGATTGCTACGTGGAACAAAACGTTCTACCACAGAAGGTGGTATTCGCGTACCCTTTATCGCATGGTGGCCGGGCGTTGTAGAGGCAGGTAGCGTAAACGACCATCAATTGGCTTTCTACGATATGATGCCCACATTCTGCGAGCTTGCAGGTGTTGAAAATTATGTAGAAAAGTACAAGAACCCCAACTTGGAGAATGACTATTTCGACGGTATATCTATTGTACCTACATTGATAGGCAAAGGCCAACAGGAAAAACATGAGTTCCTATATTGGGAGTTCCACGAAACAGATATGATGGCTTTGCGCATGGATAATTGGAAGTTAGTTGTAGAAAAGGGTAATTGCTACCTATACGACCTAGCGAATGACCTACACGAGGATAAAAATATTGCTTCGCAGTATCCGGAGATTGTAGACAAGATGAAGACGATACTCAAACGTGAGCACACCAATAGTTCGCTCTTCCAAGTAACTTTACCACAATAAAATAGATATAAAAATAATGGCAACTGTTTGGTTGCCATTATTTTTATATCTATTTAGTTCATTAAACAAGAACAATAGGATAAATATTACATTGTTAATATAACTCTAAAAGTAAAACTCTTAACTAAAGACAACCCACCACTGAACTAATCCAGTGGTGGGTTGTTATAATACTCCATGAATCTATCAACCACTGTTATTCGAGAGTAGAGAAATCGACATCAGGCGCATCTGTTGTATTGCCTGTACGGTCGAAATATGTACCTGCTGTCATGTATTCATCAAAGAAACCTCCCATTGAGAGGAAGAAGTTCTCACCTTCTACACCACCCGTATAGTCGAGACGCATCTCTTCTCTACCTGTTGCATCACAAGTAAAACGAGCTTTTGTTACAGGAATCCAACGACCATCTGTAGTACGCGCCCACTGATTACCATAACACGCCTTTCTTGTAATGTAGCCCATTACAGGGTTGAAGTTCTCTAGGAATGAGTGTGCATTAGTGTACCAAGTTGAAATTTTTGGACGACGGAAAGAGGCAACAAGTTGCCACTGACCTTTGTCATTATTAAAGAAATAGGCAGTGTAGACAGTGCTTCCTTGACCATCGGGCTTAACACCCATAAGGAAACGGCAACGCTCACCAGCTTTCCAATCATAGTGCATATAGCTTTGACCACCTGAGCCTTCGTTTCCAAAATCCTGCACTTTTACACCTTCGCCTTTTTTAACAAGCGTTACACGCAATGAGTCGGGAATTTCTGCGGCATTGTCTGTTTCATAAGGACTCCATACAGAGAAAAGCACTCTTCTTGGGTGTGGAGTGTTGTTCTGCATACCAAAATAGCCCTCTCCAAATCCACAAGCCATATAGTAGCTGCTAGGGATATCACCCTCTTCAGGTACAATAACTTCGTTATAGAACCACTCTATATTTTCGTTAGGAAGAGTGTAACCTAAATGTACCGATGGGCCACGACGTCCAAAATGGGTGCTGAAGTTTGGAGCAACATAAACAACAGGAGCGACATCACTACCAATGATAGCTGCAGAAACATTACCAAAGTCGGAACCTTCGTTTATTTTCACTCCACGAATATCCATTTTTATATATCCGGGACTCTCAACATTGAAACTACCTATTTCAACGCGTGTAAGAGTGTCGCTGTTTAATGTAACGTTTTTCTTTTTGTCCAACAAAGAGACCTCTATATCTGAGTGTCCCTTAGCTTGCAATGCAACATTTATTTTACTACTCTCTTTTGCCCTAAAATAGAAGCTGATGACTGTCTCATTATCATTCCAGTTGCGTATGGCACAACTATTCTCATCGATAGAAGCTGTGTTCCCCGAGGTTATATACGCATTACCCGATAAGTAGACAACACTCTCATTCTGAGTAACAACCGGCGAAGATTTGAACGAGACCACAGCCAAAGAGATGAGCAAAGCCACCGCCAAAAATGCCAAGCACAAAACTAGTTTCTTTTTCATAGATAAACTGTATTAGAAATTATCACTTAAATATTTATATACAAAGCATAAAGTGCAAAAGTAATTAAAAAACATTTCACTCCTATAGCAAATGTAAAATTTGTTAATTCTATAAATTTTATTTGGTTACTCAATAATTACACTATGAATTACAAACTACTGAATATTTTGCAATAATAGGAAGATAGTTTCATTGCAAAAAGTCTGTAAATATATAATTCTCACCCCCTATATTTCTAATTAGACATCTAAGCAAACTGCTTCGAAGTTGCGCAAAAGGTGTTGAAGAAAACAAAAATGGTTCTACAGATATTTGTAGAACCATTTTTGTTGTCGGGATGACTGGATTCGAACCAGCGACCACACGCCCCCCAGACGCGTACTCTAACCGGACTGAGCTACATCCCGCTCTTCTTTGTCTGTTTGCGATTGCAAAGGTACATCTTTTTTGTCAATCTGCAACAATCTTAGAAGATTTTTTTCATCTTTTTCGAAATTTT
The DNA here is from genome assembly GCA_017522785.1 of Bacteroidaceae bacterium. Taxonomy (GTDB): domain Bacteria; phylum Bacteroidota; class Bacteroidia; order Bacteroidales; family Bacteroidaceae; genus HGM04593. Next base: position 12,479 of record JAFWYF010000004.1, read on the forward strand.
ATTTACATCATATTGTTTTTCAGTAAAATAAGAACAGCAAATGCTACCTCCCTTGCTGAACAAGCCCCATAACACGCAACCAATTTCCACCCCACAGTTTCTCTATATCCTCCTCTTTATATCCACAGCGCAACAATTCACGTGTTAAGTTACGTAATTGAGATGCATCGGCACAGCCAACAACAGTTCCATCGCCGTCGAAATCGCTGCCAATGCCGACATGGTCAATGCCTGCAATATTCACAGCATGATTCAGATGACGCATAAAATCGTCTAATGTAGCTACGCCATTATCAACTAGAAAACCACTATACATGGTTATTTGCACAACACCACCGCATTTTGCCAAAGCACGCAACTGGTCATCTGTTATATTTCGAGGATGATTGCATAGTGCTTTGCACGAAGAGTGTGAACAAACAATCGGTAGTTCACTTGCCTGCAACACATCATAAAAAGTTTTCTCCGAGGTATGCGACAAATCGACCATCATTCCAACTCTATTCATCTCACGCACCACTTTATAGCCAAAGTCGCTTAAGCCGTTATGTTCTCCTTTTCCACGTGCAGAGTCGCAAATATCATTATCACCATTATGGCATAGTGTCATATACACAACACCCATTTCGCGAAAACGTTCTATATTTGACAAATCGCCCCCTATTGCATATCCATTTTCGATACCACACATAATAGCCTTTTTACCGAAGTGCTTGCATTGCAAAAGTTCGTTCGGGGTACTACACAAAGCCACGTGCAAAGAAGAACGCTCCACCCTATTTGCAATGCCTCTTAGAAGAGAATTGGCTTTCTCTGTTGCCAATGATAAGGAGAGCGCATCACGTTCTTGTTGAGGCAGATAGGCGACCATAGTTGCGACATCCAAACCACCTTCATCCATTTTATGCAAATCGACAAGAGCCACATTACTACGAACATCTAACTCATAGCCCTTTTCAAAGAGCATTGGAGTGTCGCAGTGGGAATCGAGGGTAATAATTTTACGATGTAACTCTTTCGCTCGATTATACAACGACGCTTCATGCACAAGCCATTCAAAGAGTGGCATCATACAACGATTGGAATCCTTTAGAATGAAACTTTCGGGATGCCACTGCACACCAATAACAGCATGTCCATCAACGGCTTCCATGCCCTCTATAACCCCATCGGGAGAAATTGCCGAGATTAAGAACCCTTGCGGAACCTTACTAACCGCCTGATGATGAAACGTATTTACAGCAAGAGACTCACAGCCGAAAATTGTTGCCAATTTAGAGCCCGGTACTATGTTTACTGCGTGCGTAGCAACACCACGCTCCTCGGTTTGGTCGTGGTTCAACAACTCTTTGCCAAGAGCGGCATATATATCTTGATGCACTTTGCCACCCAAAGCAACAGCCAGCGTTTGTATACCACGACATATTCCCAAAATGGGCAACTGTCTATCGAGTGCCAGCTTTACAAGCAACAGTTCCTGTTCATCTCTTTTGGGGTTTATGGTGTGCAGGAGTGAATAATCGGGTTCATCCCCCATGTAACGTGGGTCGATATCGGCACCACCAGAGAGCACTATCGCATCAACAGTTTTCAAAGTATCGACAAGTGCATCGCGATGCAAATATGGGGGAATTAGCAAAGGTACTCCGCCCGCCTCGAGAACAGAAGCATAGTAAGCTTCTGCTAAACAGGCATTACCTTCGTTGAAATTTGCAGTAATCCCTATAAGCGGTTTATTACCACCTATAGGGAATTTTGCATGTAGTTCATTATATTCACCTGCAAGATTGAATTGTACCATCTCCATTACATTGGAAGATTCCTTTTTACACTGCCATCGAGTACAATCATAGTCTCTGTACTAACAACTCCGGGTATGTTTTGAACTTTACCGTTCAACAACTCCATAAGTTCCTCATTATCATGGGCATACATTTTAACCAATATAGAATATGGGCCTGTTGTATAGCAACATTCTACCACTTCGGGTATCTCTTTGAGATGCTCTACCGCAGTTTTATACATAGAACCTTTCTCTAAACGAATTCCTATGTAGGTACATGTTTTATATCCTAGACTCTTGAAATCTATTTCGTAACATGAACCGGAAATTATACCCATATCTATTAGATGTTGAACGCGCAAATGAATTGCTGCGCGCGACACCCCACATAGTTCGGCAACATTACGGAAAGGAGTTCTGGCATCTTTGGAGATGATACTGAGAATTTTCAAATCGAGGCTGTCGACTTTACACTCTGTACTGTTTTTCATGATATTTGTTGATAAGGCTGAAGCTTATGCGACTATCATTTCGCTGTAAGCTTCAAAAGGTTAGTTAGTTATTTTGTTTTATCTATTACTTTTACAATTTCCAAATCGAACACCAAAACACTATAGGGCGGTATTCGAGAGGTTCCTTGTGCACCATAGCCTAATTGCCATGGAATATACACTTTGCACACTGTTCCTTCTGGTATAATTTGCAATGCCTGAGAAAAACCCGGTATTACATCCTTGACAAAAAACTCAACTTCACGACCGCGTGACGTATCAAACATGCGACCATTTGTGAACGCTCCTTTGTATATACACGACACAGCATCGTCTATTGTAGCAATTGCCCCATTTCCTTGTCTTAATATTTTGTATTGCAGACCATTTGGAAGAGAAACCACTCCCTCGCGTGTTGAGTTCATTTGCATAAATTTTTCACTTTCGCCACGATAACGAGAACTATTCACGCATTCGATAGCCTCACTGTTATCCATTAAGCCATGCCCTTTTACACATGCAATGACTCCTTTAATAAAAAGCTCTGGACACAATGTGCGAAGCGTGTCTGTTCTATAGATTGTTTTATTTGCTTGACTTAGCATATCGATAGCCGTTGCTCCCACGCCAAGGCCACGCGAATAGGCCAAAGCTTTCGAGTTGTCGGATTTTGGGAAAGCATCGTACACCCCACGAAGAAAATCTTCAATATCGGCAGAATCTACGCCCAATTCTTCGTAAATGATATTAGGAAGTTCCTGAGCCATATATACACCTGCCGAATATGACAAAGAATCGTCAAGAGTATTCAATGAAGCATCATTATCTGCCATCTTACCACATGATGTTATGGCAAGCAACAGACCTGCGACAAAGAAATAAACAACCTTTTTCATTTCTATTTAAAGAACTTTGATGAGTTCCACATCGAAAATGAGAGCACTGTATGGAGGAATGTGCTCACCTGCACCGTGCGCACCATACGCCATTTCCTGAGGTATGAAAAGACGCCATTTTGCACCTTCGGACATTAGTTGCAATGCTTCAACCCAACCTGCAATAACCTGTGAAACCCCAAACACAGCAGGTTCGCCACGTTTAATAGAACTATCGAAGATTGTTCCGTCTATTAATGTACCCTCGTAGTGGCACTGCACTCTATCTGTTGCCTTAGGTTGTTTACCATTACCCTCCTTTAGCACCATATATTGCAAACCACTGGGAAGAGTAACAACACCCTCGCGTTTCTTATTCTCTTCGAGGAATGAGACACCGGCCTCTTTTACCTTTGCGTAAGCCTCTTCTGCTAGTTTCTGAAAATGTTCACTGACAACTTTCTGAGCCTCAGCATGCGACATTTCTGTTTTGCCACCCGCCAGAACATCTTTGACTCCTTTTACAAATTCGTCCAAAGCAAGCTCATTTACACCCATAGAGAGAAGGTTCTGCCCTATGCCCATTCCTAATCCATATGCGAATTTATCCATTATTAAAAATTTTAAGATTTATAAATTATTATTTTTCCACTATTATTCTGTCATTTTGTAAAAGCCAGTTCCCGCTAAACAGAGAACGGTTCGGTGCGAATATACAACATATTTATTTACAATTGATATTTTTTGCAAGATTTTTTTAGTACGAAAACCACCACAACAGCAAAAACGATGAATACAAAGGCTTTAATCTTTACATTTTGTCATTTTACACAAAAAGAACTTTTTGATACCAATATCATCTTTTTTGCATAAAAACTGTTTTAGGATTTATAGATACCTAAACAGTGTATAAATATCATTAAAAAAGAGATTTTTTGATAAAGTTAAAAACACCAATTACATTAAACCTCAATTTTATTTTATAACTTAGCAACCTAATAAATTTACAGCAATTCAAATTTGAATAATAGATGGACCCATTCACAATTATACTCATCGTTGTAGCCACAATAACCGTAATTTTGTTCTTGATTCAAACATTTGTGAATAGGAACAAAAATATAGAAGAAGATGACCATCATCACGATGGTGAAAATGGTGTATGCTGTGGCAGACACGCAGTGTGTAGCCATGGTTACGACAAAAAAGACCTTTACTTTGACGATGAGGAGCTTGACCGTTTCAAAGAAAAGCCACAAGAGGAGTACACCGACAAGGAGATTGAAGAGTTTCGTAATGTTCTGTACACCATGCAAAAAGATGAGGTTAACTTGTGGATTAAATGTTTGGAGAAACGTCAAATAGAGATTCCGGAGCAGATAAAAGATGAAATTCTCTTAATATTGCAATAGAGAGCATTGATGTATGGAGATTTTAGGTTACCAATTCTTTCAGAATGCACTTATAGGCAGTTTACTCGCTTGCTTGGCATGTGCTATCGCAGGGACCTATGCTGTAACTCGTCGTTTGCTATTCATCAGTGGTGGAATTTCACATGCCTCATTTGGAGGTGTTGGGCTTGGGATGTTTTTGGGCATAAACCCCACTTTGCCAGCATTTATTTTTGCAATTTTATCGGCTTTGGGTGTTCAAAGGCTTGGACGTAGCAAGGAGATTAGAGAAGATTCTGCAATTGCCGTCTTTTGGGTCTTGGGAATGGCATTGGGAGTTATATTTTGCTTTCTCACTCCAAACTACTCCGGTGAGTTATCGACATATCTGTTTGGAAATATATTAGCAATAGACAATAGTGATATTATTTTGCTGGCATGTATATCACTTGCATTAATACTATTCACACTAATTTTCTTTCGTACCATTTTACTAGTTGCGTTTGACCCTGAGTATGCCATATCACGTAATATCCCGGCACACTTGTTTGAATGTATTATGATGATTTTTATAGCCATAACCATAGTGGCAACTCTTCGATTGGTTGGTATAATTCTTGTTATATCGATGCTCACTATCCCACAGATGACAGCTATGATTTTTACAAAAAGTTACAAAAATACGATTATACTATCTGCAATATTCGGTTATTTTGCCTGTATTGTGGGGTTATATATATCATACATAATAGACATTCCATCGGGAGCTTCAATAATAATCTGCTCTATCTCCATTTATCTTTTATGTATGATAGCGAGGGTTGGCAAAAGGGGTTTAAGATAATTGATTACCCACTTTACAATAAAAATAACTTTTATTAGTTATTATAATTATAATATATATTAGAAACTATATTGTGAAACTACATATACGAAACATACTATTCATATCTCTACTGCTTACCATTGGCCTATGCGGATGTGCTAGTCGCAAGAAGAACACGGCTCAAACACGTATGTATCATGCATTCTTTGCGAAATATAATACATATTACAATGGAAATGTTTCATATAAAAAGGCTAAAAAAGAGCAGATTAATCAGCACAAAGACAACTATCTGGAACAATTGCCACTGCTCATTGTAAGCAACACAAGCACACGTTCAATTGGTTCTTCGGATTACGACCGTGCAATAGAGAAATCGCAAAAGGCTATAAAAAACCACTCTATAAAAAAGAAGCCTATTAGAAAAGCTGGAGAAAAACTATCTGCAAAGAAAAAAAAGTTCTTTGCACAAAAAGAGTTCAACCCTTTCTTGTGGAAAGCATGGATGATGATGGCAAATTCCTATTTCGAGAAAGGCGAATTCACCGAAGCTGCAAGTACATACATATACATAACACGATTATATGAGAACGACCCAAAGGTTATGGCAATGGCACGCATAGGCCTAGCAAAGTGTTATACCGAAATGGACTGGTTGTATGAAGCGGAGGACCTTATTGCGCGAATACGTCGCGACAGTGTGCCCGATGCGCAGGAGCCGGAATTAGCACGCGCACAAGCCAATCTTTTGATAAAGCAAGAGAGATACAGCGAAGCACTACCTCTTTTGGAAAAAGCCATAAAAAGAAAAGATGCAACATCGCGCGAGAAAGCACGTGAATTCTACCTTATGGGACAACTGTATCGCGAACTAGGGGACAACACCGCGGCATTTAAAAGTTTTGGAAAAACAATCTCAAAGAACCCTCCATACGAACTGGAATTCAATGCAAGGATAAGACAAACCGAGACTGTAACCAACGAGGACAAGAAAAAGATAATTCGCTCGTTACAACGAATGTTGAAATCGCCAAAGAACGAAGATTACATATCGCAACTACACTACGCGATAGGTAACCTGCACATGAGTTCCAAAGACACTATAGAGGCCATTAAATCGTACGAGACAGGTGTTGCGGAGGGTGCTAGCAGTGGATACGGCACAGCAATGCTACATCTTTCATTAGCAAAAATCTATTGGGAGCAGGAACGTTTCTCTAAATCGGATGCCAACTACAAGAAGGCTATTAACATGATTGACAAAGAGAGCGATGATTACAAACTACACAAACATCGTTCGGATATTCTACCCGACTTAGTAACACACACAGACATTATAGAGGAGAACAGCGAACTACTCTATTGGGCATCACTGAGTGAAGAGGAGCTTATACCATTGATTGACAAAAAAATTGAATTTGCAAAGTGGGAAGAAGAGTTACGCAAAAAAACTGAGAAGAAAGAAGTAAGAGGCCGGAGGTTCTGCCGGCAACGATCTTGCCGCGGCAAGTAATGCTGCCAATATGACAATTGCGAACAGCAATGAGCAAGAGTTATGGTATTTCTATAACCCTCAATTGGTAGCCCAAGGAATAAAAAGTTTCTCTAACACATGGGGAAATAGGACCTTAAAAGATTTTTGGCGATTGAGCAAAGAGAATATCTCTTTTGCTATGCAAGACAGCATACAGAATGACAGCACCGATATAGCAATATCTAACGACTCTTTGACCGTTGCACTATCTGATTCCATTGCATTAGAAGAGATTGAGGAAGATACATTGTCTACAGACCCGACAACGCGAGAATACTACTTGGGAAGAATTCCACACGATGATGAGACAAAAGCCGAGATGCACAAGAAATTAAGTGATGCCATTTTTAATTCAGCACTTGTCTTTGAGGAGAAACTTGGGGATAAGGAGTTGGCGCTATCATATTGGGAACGACTTGTAAATGAGTATCCTGAATACGATAAAATGTCGGACGTATATTATCATCTATATCTATCTTGTTCGCGTTGGGAAGAGAGCGAGAAGGCCGAATTATATCGAAACATGCTACTGACAACATATCCCGATAGCACAGTAACAATAAAAATACAAGACCCGGACTTCTTTGAAAGCGTTGCTGTCAAAGAACACAAAGAAGACTCTATTTATGTCGAAAGTTACGAACTATTCAAAAAGAAACTTTATGCACAAGTTATAGAGAATAATAGTTATGCAACAAAGAAATATCCCAAGGGGAAACATCGTGCCCGTTTCATGTTTATAGATGCTCTCTCGAAACTCTATAACGGACAGCAAGATGAAGCTCTAGAGGCAATTGAGAATCTCGCAACAGAATTCTCCGAGGAGGAGATTACAGCAATGGCGCAAGAGATTTCGACAGGAGTAAAAGAGGGACGCCTGCTCAACAGTGGAATATCGCTATCCATTTGGGAGCGTAAAAGCGATGGAACAATAAAGGGCGACATGGACAGTGTTCCTGAATTTAGCAGTGAACGCAATGAACCATATTACTTTATTCTTGCATACCCCAACGACTCGTTAGACGAAAAACGTCTGTTATTCGAGATTGCCCGTTATAACTTCTCACGATACATGGTGCGTAATTTTAAAATGGAGTTTAACAAGCAGGCGGCAATTACTTTGTTAGAGATAAAAGAGTTCTTGAACTTTGACGAAGCATTCATTTATAGGAAACGACTATATTCGAATGGAGATATGGCAAGATTACTAGAAGGTATAAACGCTTTTATAATATCAAAATCGAACCTTGATTTGTTATTGAATTACTATAGTTTTGATGACTATAGAAAGTTCTACGAGGAGAATCTGCAGAACATCCCCGAGCCGGAGATAGATGGATATACCCTTGATGAACCCGACTACGAAATTACCAAAGAACAATAAAAACAAAACAGATGATATACAAACTGCTTTGGGCCGATGATGAGATAGAACTACTGAACGGTCATATAATATTCTTAAAGTCTAAAGGCTACGAGGTTACAACCGTAACAAACGGCTTAGACGCTGTAGAGGCATGCAAGAACGAGACTTTCGACCTTGTGCTGCTTGACGAAAACATGCCCGGCTTGAGCGGTTTAGAGACACTGATACAGATTAAAGAGATATTGCCTGCAACACCAATAGTAATGGTTACAAAAAGTGAAGAGGAGGATATTATGGAAGAGGCTATTGGTTCCAAGATTGCCGATTACCTGATAAAGCCTGTGAACCCCAACCAGATACTATTGTCTTTAAAAAAGAATATTCACAAGAAAGAAATTGTTACTGAAAAGACAAACAGCGCCTACCAACAGAACTTTGGAAAATTGGGAATGCAAATATCCGAGTCCTTAAACATAGAAGATTGGATAGATGTATATAAAAAGATAGTCTACTGGGAATTTGAGCTTGAAAGTGCGGACGACAGCATGCACGAGATGTTACAAGCTCAAAAGAGCGAAGCAAATTCAATGTTCGCCCGCTTTATTAAGAAGAATTACATGAATTGGATGGGTAGCGACAGAAGCGAACGTCCAATGATGAGCAACGACATATTTCGCGAGCGCATATTTCCACTCCTAGACCGTGGTGAAAAGGTGTTTCTCATTGTAATCGACAATTTTCGTTACGACCAATGGAAAGTGCTTGCCAATGAAATTGGTGGAATGTTCGCAATTGAAGAGGAGTTATACACAAGTATATTACCAACTGCAACACAATATGCGAGAAATGCAATATTCTCGGGATTAATGCCATCACAAATAAAGAGTATGTTTCCACATTTGTGGGTAGATGAAGAAGAGGATGAAGGGAAAAATCTTAATGAAGAGGCATTGATAGAGACCCAGATAGCTCGCTATCGTCGTAAGGACAGTTTCTCGTACAACAAAGTATTAAACTCATCTGCAGCCGATAAATACTTGGATACTATAAACAATTTGTCGGGAAACAACCTGAATATTTTGGTAATGAACTTTATAGATATACTATCGCATGCCCGAACAGAATCGATGATGGTTAGAGAATTAGCATCGAACGAGGCGGCATACCGTTCTATTACTCATTCTTGGATACGCCATTCGGCTATTACACGCCTGTTTAAATACCTTGCAGATAGTAACTACACCGTTATAATTACCACCGACCACGGAAGTGTTCAGGTAAATAACCCAACAAAAGTTGTAGGCGACAAAAATACAAATACCAATCTTAGATATAAACTTGGCAAAACACTAAACTACAACCCCAAAGAGGTATTCGAGGTGAAAGAGCCGGCGAAAGCATTCTTGCCTGCTCCAAACATAAGTACAAGTTATATTTTTGCTACAGGTGAAAACTTCTTTGCCTATCCCAACAACTACAACTATTATGTATCGTATTACAAGGATACGTTTCAACATGGAGGTATCTCACTTGAGGAGATGCTTATACCAATAATAACAATGCGTCCAAGAGGGAAATGACCATGAGAGAGAAAATAATTGAAATAGCAACCCTAGCCGACTACCCCATTGCAGCTAAGGAATTTATAGACAACATGCAAAATAATCATATTTTTGCATTCTATGGTAAAATGGGTTCAGGAAAGACGACCTTCATAAAAAGTATATGCGAAGAGCTTGGTGTGCAAGATACTATAAATTCACCCACATTCGCTATAGTAAACGAATACGAGGATGCCAACAGAAACACAATCTTTCATTTCGATTTCTATAGGATAAAGAGCATTGCCGAGGTATACAACATGGGATACGAAGAGTATCTATACAGCAATGCATACAGTTTTATAGAATGGCCTGAACTTATTGAAGAACTACTCCCCGAAGAGTGTGTAAAGGTATATATCGAAGAGGGAGAGAACGAAAAGCGCATAGTAAGAATAGTTTCAGAAAAATGATATAATATGAAAATTAACGCAAACGCATCGGGAACAAGAACCATTGAGGTTAATGAACAGATGTTTTTAACAGTAAAAAAATATTCTTTATTCGAAAGAATAGCCAACAGTATAGGAATCGTAGACGAAGATATTCTTGAGAAACTACGTTGCACCGTTCGTTCGTTAATTGCATCGCAAGAGGAGGACTCAAAAGCCCTGCTTGAACTTGCATTAGTGCTATACAACGACAACATGAAGGCACTTGGACTTAGCAACCTTATAGCGGCATATAACAGTTGGTTGGTAGAACAACCCACCGAAGAAGAGAAAACAGAAACATGCAATGAATAACCACAAACCAACTGATTGGCTACCCACGACACGTAAAGAGGCACAGATGCGTGGTTGGGACGAAATGGACGTTGTCATAATAAGTGGCGATGCCTATGTAGACCACCCCTCATTTGGTGCTGCCGTAATAGGACGACTGTTAGAAGCCGAAGGATTACGTGTGGCTATTGTTCCGCAACCCAATTGGCAAGACGATTTACGCGATTTTAAGAAGATGGGACGTCCACGTCTTTTCTTTGGTATATCGGCTGGTTGCATGGACTCCATGGTAAACAAATACACAGCAGCCAAACGTTTTCGTTCCGAGGACGCATATTCTCCAAATGGGAAACATAGCATGCGCCCGGAGTATGCTACAACCGTCTATTCAACAATACTAAAGAAGTTATTCCCCGATTCGGCAGTTGTGATTGGAGGAATAGAAGCATCGATGCGTCGCTTTACACATTACGACTATTGGCAAGACACACTAAAAAAGAGTATTCTGATAGATAGCAAAGCCGATATACTTGTATATGGAATGGGCGAACAGCCCATTTTAGCAATTGCTGATGCTATGCAACAAGAATTAAGCAATAGTGGAGCCGAATACATTACTGCTAACAAAGCAAGGGAATTGGTTGCCAATATAAGACAAACCGGATACCTGATTGAAAAAAAAGGGATAGTAGTAGACGAAGAGAGCGACAAGATGCTCTTTGCACACTCTGCATGTATTAAAAGCAAAGAGATGCAGGCTGCAAATTTCCTATCTATCGAAAAGGAATCTAACAGAGTGAATGCAAAAAGGTTGATACAAGAGTATGACGAAGGATATGTAGTGGTAAACCCTCCTTATCCAACAATGACAACCGAACAACTCGACCATAGCTTCGACCTGCCCTATACACGTCTGCCACATCCAAAATACAATGGCAAACGTATTCCTGCATACGACATGATAAAATTCTCGGTGAACATTCATAGAGGATGCTTTGGTGGTTGCTCTTTTTGTACGATATCGGCACACCAAGGAAAGTTCATTGCCAATCGCAGCGAACGTAGCATACTGAATGAGGTTAAAGAGATTTGCAAGATGCCCGATTTCAAAGGCTATCTGTCGGATTTGGGAGGACCATCGGCAAACATGTACATGATGCGTGGAAAAAATAGTGAGATGTGCGCAAAATGTTCACGTTCTTCATGTATTCAGCCCAAAATTTGCCCCAACCTCAATACAGACCACACAGCTCTGCTGAACCTATACAAAAAGGTTGATGCCATTCCACAAATAAAGAAGAGTTTTATTGGAAGCGGAGTCAGATACGACATGCTTCTGCACAGAAGTGGAGATAAAGAGATAGACAATGCTACTGAACGCTATACCGAGGAACTTATAAAAAACCATGTTAGCGGACGTTTGAAAGTAGCTCCGGAGCACACGAATGACGCCGTACTTAAACTAATGCGTAAGCCTTCATTCAAACAGTTCCATGAGTTCAAACGCATCTTCGACCGCATAAATAGCAAATATAATCTAAAACAGCAGATTATTCCATATTTTATCAGCAGTCATCCGGGAAGTACAGTGGAGAGTATGGCTGAATTAGCCACAGAGACAAAACAGATGAATTTTCATTTGGAACAGGTACAAGATTTCACACCCACTCCCATGACCATGTCTACAGAGATGTACTACACAGGTATAAACCCTGAAACAAAGAAGGATGTATATTGTGCGCGTACCATGCACGACAAAGAGGCACAAAGAATGTTTTTCTTTTGGTATAAGCCCGAGGAACAGAAGAACATAAGGAATATTCTAAAAAGAATGGGGCGTACCGACCTGCTGAAAAAACTAAAACTCTAGCATATAAAAAGTACTCAGCAAACGAAATGTTTGCTGAGTACTTTTTATATTGGAAATCTTACTCTTCAACAGGTTCAAAATCCTCTTTACCTACTCCACATAGGGGGCATACCCAATCCTCGGGAATATCCTCAAACGCGGTTCCGGGCTCTATACCCGACTCGGGGTCGCCAATCTCAGGGTCATAAACCCACTGGCATACTGAACAAAAATATTTCTTCATAACTTTACATTTTAATTATTACACAATTTGCAAATAAAACATCCTTATGCCTTTTACAGCAAATTAAGTTTCGCTCTATTTGTATCACCTTACAAATATAACAACTTTTTCTATTATTTGTTTTTATTTGAACAATATTATGAAAAATTTATTTTTATTACGGTAAATATTTGTTGATTATCGTACGCATACCCTCAGACGCTCCGGCTTTGATTATTACTACATTGCGTACCGAATTTACATGAACATCATTTGGGTCTATCAAATAGACAGGTACTGAATTTGGTACATAATTGAGCAACCCTGCAGCAGGATATACGTTTAGAGAGGTACCTATTATTAAAAACATGTCGATATCATTTAATGCCATTATAGCATCTTCTATACGTGGAACTGCCTCACCAAACCAAACAATGTATGGGCGTAATTGCGAGCCATCGGCACACATATCACCTAGTTCGATATATGGTTCTTCGGGCGACAATTCGCGCACATAACGCATATCTTGCGAATTATGCGATGAACAGACTTTAGTAAGTTCACCATGTAAATGTATCACATTTGTAGAGCCGGCACGTTCGTGGAGATTATCGACATTCTGGGTAATTACACAGACATCATAATCCTTTTCCAGAGAGGCAATGAGCATATGCCCTTCGTTTGGTTCCACTGTGGAAAGTTCATTGCGACGTTTCTTGTAGAATTCCAAGACCAAAGAGGGATTGGCAATGAAACCTTCGGGAGTTGCCACCTGCTCAACAGGATATTCATCCCATAGGCCTCCGCCACCACGAAATGTGCCCAATCCGCTCTCTACACTCATTCCGGCACCGGTTAGTATCGCTATTCTTTTTTTAGCCATAAACAGATATATTAAACATATCGGGAAGTAATTTAGATTACTTCCCGATATTATAATTAATTATTCAGTAGGAGCTGATTCATTTTCGGAGCTGTCAGGTGTTCCTTCAGGAGTGGTATCGTCGACACCGTCCTCAGGAGCTGAAGGTTGCTCACCACTTGTGCTATCATCGTCTTCATTATCGGTTGCACCATCTTCGGGCTGTTCTGTAAAATCGAACTCAATATTTACCGGCAGTGGCAAATACCAATTCTCTTCGCTAGAGAGAAGATTATACAAGTCGGTATCATACTCAAACTGAGTATCAGACTCTGAACGATATGGAACGGTATTGCTGTACTCACGAGCAGCTACACGTTTTGCAAGAGCATCATTATCGTTTGTAGCCTTTGCTATACGTATGAGGTCTGTAAAGCGATAGCCCTCAAATGCAAACTCCATAGCCAACTCATCAACAATGAGGTCGGTAATATAGTTCAATGAGTCTTGACGTGTTACCTCGCGATTAAAGGTTATTGTTTCTTCATAACCCTCCTCGCTCTCTTCTTTCAAGAAACCATAGTAGCGTGCTATACAGGTATCGCTAAGTGAGTAATATTCATTATACTCCGATGGACCTGAACCGCGTGAGTGTATTCCCTCGTTTCCATCGAAAGCAGGATCGGTGAAGTCGAATTTAATAGAATCACCCAATATTAATGTTTTGTATATAGGTTCGCCGTTTTCATCTACCTTAGGTTCTCCATTTGCATCGAGTACAGGCTCTTTGCTATATACAGGATTGTTTATGATTGTATATTTATATGTATTCCAATCATTATCCTTGTTCTCATCGTACAAACCCTCTTTAAGCACACTCATAGCCATTTCTAGGGCACCATACGCACCATTACGAGCCATACCAAGAGCAGCCTCTGCCAGACGCATGTAGAGAAGTTCTGCACGATACAATCGTACATAGTTGGTAAACTCGTTAAAACCAGATTGTCCAACCAATTCATCATTATTTATAGAGTGCGAAGACAAGTTATGCTTATTTATAATACCACTATATACAGAATTTGTCAATATATCTCTTTGAATAGATGTAGTGGCCAAAATTCGCATATCACCGGCAAAATCGATATTAGGATTATAATACAAATCATATTCATCTGTATTAGGATCCTCATAACGATACAACGTGGTTTGTCTTTTGCTTATAGCGGCGCAACCCGGAGAAGAGAGAACCTGATTTCCACCAAGAACATTATGAGGAGCAAATATACTTGGCAATTCCGAAACATAGCCTTCCCAAATAGATGTACTCATGGGCACAAGGAACAAACTGTTGTTCTTTGTTACAGCATCTGCGTTGAAATTAGCTGAATAAGAATTAACAATAAAACCCTCTTCGTCTGAATAATACGCTCTGTAGTCTTTGTCAATGAACTTATTATCATAAATCATCTTATAATAATACTGTGCAGCCTTATCATAATTGCCCAACCACAAGTTCAATTCTCCCAACAAAAGACGGATAGGTGGGAATAACTTTTTTGTATTAATATTTTTGCCATCACCACTGGTGATTCCTGTCCAATAGGGCATAGGATATAGAATAGGATCCTCAAACGGCGCAAGTTCTTTCACAAGCTCATTAGCAACACCTGCCATATCAAGGAATTTGCTCTCATCTGCCAAAATCTCTTTTGCAGCAGAGTGAGTAAGTATTGGCTCTTTGAAATAGGGTACTCTACCATAGTTCATAGCCAACTGCATGTATGTCCATGAACGGAGACTTTGTACTGCAACGAACTCACGTAGCATCAACTTCTTGTTATCACGTATAAGTGTTGTATCTACACGATGCAAAAAGAGGTTACAGTTGTTGATTATAGCGTAATAATCTTTAGCTGCAATATACTTGTTTTCTGAATCGTAAGTGAAGTTTGATAATTCCTGAATATCAAATACAGCCTTAGTTGGATTTACGCTTACAAGGTCGCCACGCAACTCGCCAAGCAACACCTGACGGTCGGCAACTTTCTGAACACTTTTCAATATTCCCAATACCGAATATACTGAGTCGCCGAGAGTGAGATCGCCATACTCATAAATCACACGTTTTGAATCGACATTGAGCATATCCTCACATGAGTTAAGAGTCAAAGCTCCACTCAGCAAGATACATAAGGTATAAATAATTGACTTTTTCATTTTTATAATATTTTTTCCGAATAGTTCGAAACTAAAATTCTTATTATCATTTTTATCCCGAACTATTCGGGTATTGTTCATTAGAGATTAACCTTTACGCCAAGATGGAAACTGCGACTCTGTGGGAGCCAACCTGCATCTACACCCTGATATAACACATTATTACTTATAGAAGTCTCGGGATCGTTACCCAAATACTTTGTCAATGTAAGAAGGTTCTCGGCTGCACACCATACGGTTATACCCTGCAACCAACTTGTTGATACGGGTACCTTATATGACAACTGAACAGTCTTTAATTTCAAATATGAGCCATCCTCAATCCAACGGTCCGAGAAACGTGCATTGCCCATTGGGTCGCCATATACGGCACGTGGCATTGATGTTTGCATACCATCGACAGACCAACGATTCAACATTGCAGTAGTTTGATTGAAGAAGTTGCTACCGCTCTCCAACTGTTGACGATAGTAATTATATACATCGTTACCCAATGAGTAGTTAAGTCCAACATTCAACTGCCAATTATTGTATGTAAACTTAGTAAAGATATTACCGTACAAGTCGGGGTTTGGATCTCCAATAACAGTTTTGTCTGCTTCGCTAATGCAACCAACACCGTCTGTTTGATCTATATCTACAAAGCGGATATCACCTGCTTGGAAATAGTCTCTTGCACCTGTTGCATCCTTTTGATACAATTGTAATTCGGACGCCTGAGTAGAAGATGTTATTACGCCCTGAGTTTTATAACCATAGAAGACTCCGACAGGATGACCTACCTGTGTAAGAACCTCTCCGCCATAAACCTTTGTTGGGTCAATTTTCTCATCAAGTGCTGTTACTTCGTTCTTATAGTGTCCTACAGATGCGCCAAGTTCCCATTGGAAGCTTGCAGTGTTGATAAGTTTTGCAGAGAAAGCTGCTTCAAAACCGGTATTTTCCATTTCGCCACTATTGCTCCAATAGGTTTCCATACCGGTTACAAAGTCGTATGCTTTGGGAACCAACATATCCGTTGTCTTAGATTTATACCAATCGAATGAGAGTGCCAAACGGTCATTAAACAGAACAGCATCCAAACCAACATTGAAGCGTGCAGTTTTCTCCCATTTAACACCATCGTTCTCTACATTACCAATTTCGAGACCCATTTTGTCGCCCTGATACTGTACTGTCTGCAAATAACTGCGAGCTGCATAGAAATCGACAGCATCATTACCTGTGATGTCGTAACCCGCACGTAATTTCAATGAGTTAATTGGTTTCACATTAAACCAAGACTCAGATGAAACAAGCCATGCTGCTTGAACAGAGGGGAAAAGACCCCATTTCACACCACCTAGACTTATACCACCATCGGCCTTTTTACCAAAACGTGATGATGTTTCCATTGAAGCAGAAGCCTCCAAGAAGTAGCGTGTCTTGTAGTTATATGCAAAATGTCCATACCATGAAAGATTGGTCCACACATTATCATCACCGGTATTTGTTACATAGTCATAATCGGCACTGATATTAACAGCTTTGTCGTTACCGGAGTTAGCAGCCTCGAGGAAATTATTATCGAAACTGAAGTTGGTATAACGGAAACCAAGCATAACATCGAGACTATGAGCACCCAACAACTTAGACCAACGTCCCTGAGTATCGCTTACAAATTGTGCCTCTTTACCGAATGAAGAAGATATCCAGTTACCTATACGCCCTAAATTTGCAGCATAAAACTGCTGATATGTATTAGGTGTTGCATATGGCAGATAATACTTCTCATTCATTCTGTGTAATGAATAGTTAAATACCTCTGTTATCTTAAAATCTCCAAGTGTCAGTTCAGGTGCAATAGTGATACCGAAATGTGTATACTCCTGCTCATTCTTATTATCACCTGCGCCAACCGAAAGGATTGTCATGGGATTATATACAGAGTTATTATCGTATGAAGAGTTGGTATCGATACCAAGAGCATATGTGTCGGCAATGTCGAATGTAGAGGTTGGATTACCATACATATCAAACTTATACGGACTCAAGAATGGAGATTTTATCATCGATATGAAACCGGGTGAAGATACCGGATATGCTGTGAAATCGGCACCTACTCCATCATCTAGAAGTTCACGTGATACACGACTATATGAAATATCGAAACGTGTTTTAAGATAATCTGCTAAAATAATATCCGAATTGAAACGTATATTCAAACGGTTAAAAGAGTTTTTCTCGAGAGTACTTTCTGCATCGCTATAACCCAATGAGAAATTATACATAGCCACGTCATCACCACCCTCTACATTTACCTTGTAGTTTTGACCTATTGCCTCACGATAGATGTAATCGGCCCAATCGGTATTGTTATGATAGGTGTTGTAATAATAGTAATCTTTATTGCTTTGCAAGAAAGGATATTGTATAAGCTGATTACCACTATTATTCTTTATTGTACCTATCATTTCATTGGCATAGGTACGATACTGCTCTGCACCCATTAAATCGGGTAACTTAGGTTCTAATGTTACTGAACCATAGATGTTAGCAGTGATACGTGTAGCCATGCTCTTGCCACGTTTGGTGTTAATGAGGATAACACCGTTAGCAGCACGAGTACCATAAATGGCTGCGCCATTTTTCATCACCTCTACGCTCTCAATATCTTGCATATCTATTGCAGACAAGATATTGTTATATGCACCAAGGTGCAATGCCGAAGAATTCTCTTGTATATCGAGAATTAAACCATCGACAACGAACAATGGTTGTGTATTTGCATTTAATGAATTGATACCACGTATGAACATTGCCGCACCGATACCGGGAGTGCCGGAACGCATTATAGTGCGAACATCTGCACCAAGCTTATTTTGGATATCGGAATCTATGGTAAGTGAAGGAGAAACCTCAACATCAAAACTATTAGTTGCAGTAACTTTGATATCGTCGCTGTAAGTCGATGAGAAGTTTTCGGTATAAAGGCGTACGTTTATAACATCTTTACCTGCAACAGCACGTTGCACCATACCATACTCAGGAGTAGAGAATGATATAAGTGTTACATACTTGGGGATGTTCAACTTATAGTTACCCTCTGCATCTGTCATAGTTGTAACACGCTTATGTCCGGTTCCTTGCACACGCACACCAGGCAAAGGAGTGTTTGTTGCAGCATCGTAGACAGTACCGGTGATAGTACGTGTCTCCACTGTTGCTTTCTCTTCTTCAACTTTAACAGCATCATTTGAGTCGTGAACGCAAATGGTAGTAGCTGTAGCTGAAATTGCCGGTAACATTAATATTGCAAATGCTACCATCGATTGCATAAATTGTCGCATATACATAGTTATTTTATTTTTCTTCATAACAAAAATTATTCTAACTCATCATCGGCAACAGGTTCAAGGATAATACAGTCTAAGCGGAACGATCTGTCCAAGTTTGGATCGGGCCCCCACCACATCTCTTCTTCCTCATCTGCATCAAATCTCAATTTTAATTGTACTGTTGTCTCTTCTGTGGTATAGCCATATTCACAACGGTCAAATTTAATTTTTGCAGGTTCACGCAATGAAACATCATAACCATTTTCTCTATCCTTATCAACATCGAAAAGATATACGCTGTCAATACGTGTAGGATCGTTCATCAATCCATGTATCATATCTGTCTTGTAGAATGGTTCTAAACTTTTTCCCTCTGTCAATGAAACAGATATACGTGTAGGTTTCAATTCCTCGACTTTCATTTGCTGATTTGTAATGTGAGCAGGAACAAACACAAGACGTATATTGTATGATGCAGACAATGTATTGGGAATGGTGAATGTAACCTCGGGAGAATCGTATTCCGCCTTTGGAGCAATCTGCAAATAGGTATTACCGGAAAGTTCACCCTCCACATCCTTATTCTTTGATACTTTGTTTACATAATTACTTGTTGGGATGGTATTTATGGTTGTATACTTATAATTATTTGAGTTCTCAGCCTCTAGTTTAATAGTATCGTGCCAAATATCAAAATCACAGAAATTATAGTTGTCTTTAATGTATATAATACCATTAGACAACTCTTTGCTATCTATTACACCATCCATTAGTTCGTTCTTGGCAAACTTGCGACGAACAACTTTATATGAATTACCATAATATTTGCATGTAGACATTAATGAGTCGGAATGTACATCTTCATATCTTTGCTCGTTATTGTTAAACACCAAATGGTTACACAACATCTTACGGGCATACAGATATTGCAATGAGTCGTAATACTCTTTTTCTGCCTCGTTTATATCATCGGCATATCTGAAGTTGTAGTATTTTGTGGTTTTCTCAACCATTTTATCCCACACCTCATTTGTGATTGCAAACATTGTGAATGTAGAGTCCTCTACATCAATTTGTCCGAAACCGGTTGTTTTTTTGTCATAAGTATTATCTTTAAACCAGAAATTGGAGTTTACGAATGCACTTGCTGAATCGAGATATGTTACTTCGCCATTGACTGTCGGACCAACGATAGCCAAACCGGGTTCGAATCTTCTTTCATTATGAGAATAGAGGAAATCGGACATTTGACTTATACGCTCATCTTGTTCGAGATACTCCCAAATGTTCACTTTATATTCAATGGCATGCTCCAGTTTATGCAACAGACCATTGCTAAGGCGAACATTATACTCACCTGCCTCTGCCGATAAAGCTACATTATCGAATGTATAATTTGCATTGCTACCTGTAAAATTGATAACCTTCTTATTTAAAAGAAGGATATTATTATTCTCGGGTAGAGTTCCATTTGCCGGATGAAGATAATTTGTCATGTGTGCTTTCACAAAACGCTTTAGCACATTATCACGACGTCCTTCTTCGATTTCACCAAGTAATGAATCGACATTAAAAGTTCCATCTTTTGGAGCCCACAATGTATATACACGCGTTTGGTTCAGCAATGAATCGGCACATCCGCAAGCATCAACAACCTTATAGAAATCGTGTAACTGACTATCTTCGGCCTTTATTGCATCTAAAAGTGTCATAGAAGGATTTAATTGCCCTGCATCACCGTCAACGAAGGCACCATCATTATAGTGATTGTCCCACTCATCGTTGCACGACATGGCAAAGAACATTGTACTTATCAATGCCACCCCTGTCAGAAATTTAAACTTCTTATTCATATTCAAATATGTTTTATTTTTTACTTCTACGATTATTGAAAAAATCGCCAAGTTATTTTTACATTCTTACTTTTTATTAATCTATTACTGCTGTTGAATAGATTCTGATTTCTCAAATGCAGGGTTCTGCTTGAGCAAAGGATTAATATCTATTTCTCTTTCTGCAATGGGGAAGAATAGAGCATCGATAGATGATAATTTAGCCTTCACAGCACCTTGGTTCGAAGTCAATTTATCGGCAACAAAAAGAATATTCTTTGTTGATTTTTCTCTTAGAGCCTTACGAACCAAGTCGTACCAACGTTTGCCCTCGAATGAAAGTTCGCGTAGACGTTCATCTAGTACCAATGCATGCATTCCTTCCGCTGTTTTATAATTATTTGTCTGCTTCAGAGCCTCTTTTTTCTTTATGATTGAACGGTCGTTTACTGCTTTAACCAATTCAAATGAAGCTGACAACTCTTCTTCGGTAGGCGAGGAGAGAAGTGCCAACGCCTCTGCCTTCATTAACATTACATCGGTCTTACGATAGAAAATCCAGTTGGCATCACATTTAGAGCTCTCACGGAATGCGTCTTTTATAACGCCCTCTCTCTCTGTAGCAGCCGGAGATGATGATGCGACATATTTTGCGACACGCACCTCTTCCTTTTTATCACTACCGGCAGAAGCACCACCTGTAGTTAATTTTGCTGCTGTGGTGAACGAGCAAACACGTAAGTCGTCTTGTTTATTGTTATATTTTGATGATTTATCATCAACGAAAGCGCGAGACACACATAATTGTCCAACAGCATCGGGACGACCATAGAGATTCATCAAAACACCATTTACATTTTTATCTTGGTCGAACTGCAACTCAAAGATTGATTCAAGCATAGAATTACCAAAACCGAAAATTGAGTTATAGGCCCAACTTTCTCTTGTTTTGTTTACATTAGGTTCCTCTTCATTAAGCGTTAGATAGTATGGGTTCTCGGTTCCGGGTCCCATTTCTTCCAACTCGGGATTGTTATTTTTTTCATACTCTCTGACTATATGCTTGTTCATTGCATCTATAACAGAGTCGCAACATTCTATACATTCGCGATAGTAATCGTCTCTATTACGAACTACAACACCTTCGGGTAATTCCTCACCTTCGCAATACTCGGCAAAAGCAGCCTGCCAAAGAGCTACATCGGCTTTCATAGCACGAACTGCATTGCGAGTTATACGTCCATAGTTATATGTATAATGAACTGCCGGATAAGCACCGGAACGCATAACTAAATATTCTGCACGCTCCAAATCGTGCATAATGCTATCAAGAGCAACTAATGGATGAACCTGAGGATAATCGGGCAATTCACTATCGTTAAAACTTGCTTTGTACGACAAAGGAATGTCGCGGAATGTGCGCACAAGATAGAAATGAGATAGAGCACGGATTGCATACATTTCACCCAATACTATATCTAAGTCGCCATGAGTGAAGTTAGGGTCTCTATCGGGCACCAAAGGAGCAAACTCAAGAACATAGTTTGCATAGTTTATCGCCTTATAGAATACATTCCAACTGCTGTAGCTATTGTCGGACATAAGGTTTGCCTCTACAATATATTTGAGTTCCTGTGATGTTGTTGAGGTAATGTTCAAGTTGTCGGCGCGTAATTCGCCCCAAACAATGTATCTTGAAATAGCATCATCTGATAGCAATTCCAAATATGTTGCAGCTACCATGCCATTAACGTCATCGGCAGTTTGCCAATATCTCTCATGAATAACGGCATTTGTCGGATAAACAGTCAAATAGTCGGTACAGGATGTAAACAATGTAGTACAACCCAATAGGACTATCAAAATGAATGATTTTAATATATTATTTATCTTTTTCATAATAAAACTCCTTTATACTATTTAGAAACCGACATTAAGAGATATTGTATATGAACGTGCACGAGGTGTTCTTGCATTATCGTATGCAACACCCTCACTTGAGTTAATTGAGATATCTGGGTCGATACCTGTATATTTAGACCAGTGTGCGATGTTGTCGGCTGAGACAGATATTGCACAACTTCTTAAACCTATTTTCTTCAAAAACTCCGGTTCGAAGCGATATGAAGCCTGCAAATAGGTAAAACGTAAATATGATGCATCCTCTACATATCTGTCACTACCCAAAGAGTTGTATCCATAGTTGTAGAGAGCACGAGGTATCCAAGTGATATCACCCTCTTTACGCCAACGCCAGTTCACAGCAAAACTTTGGTTGTCGTTTGAGCGCATGCTCTCTACACCCAAACGAGCGCTGTTCACAACATCTACATCATAGCGGAATGCGAAGTTAGTTCTGAGAGAGAAACGCTTATAACTGAATGTAAAACCAAAACCACCATTAATTTTGGGGTTAGAGTTTCCAAGATACACCAAGTCTAACTGATTGATTTGTCCATCATGATTAATATCCTCATATATTGCATCACCACCATTGAAACTGTATAACGCTTGTCCTTTTTCGTTATCATAGAACAGAACCATTCGTTTGGGGGTACCATCTGCATTATAAACAACCTTACCGGCTGCATCGTACACGATAGGACATGTACCATTTTTGCCAGCCTCTGCTTCGCTTAATGCTTTTTCCCAATTTTTGTAACTATAGCGGTAAACACCTTTGTAACGGAAACCATAGATTGAACCTATAGGGTTACCAACTTGAATACGTCCTAAGTATTTGCCATTGCCGGGAGATGTATAATCGGGATTACGCTGGTCCAAAACAGCTTTTTCCATAGATGTAATCTCGTTGAAGTTCTGAGCAAGATTCAAATATGCTCTTATCTTGAAATCTTTATACACCTTTATATCTGTAGTACTAATATTGAACTCCCAACCACGATTTTCCAACGAACCTGTATTCTTATATTTTAGCGATTCATAACCGCTGGATGCAGGTATCGGATATCCAGGTTGCAACTGTTTTGATGTTGTGTTACGATAATAGTTGAAAGAACCGGTGATGAAATCGTTAAAGAAACCAAAGTCAGAACCAATGTTCAACTCACGCTTATCAGTTGCAGTAAGATTGCTCAAGCGAATAGCCTCAGGTACAAAAGCTGTCATACCCAAATACGAACCTGTTCCCATGACATAGTTGGTATACATGAGATAGTCTTCACCGGGAGCATTACCCGACCATCCATAACTGGGACGTATTGACAACATCGAAAGTACCGGTTTTGCCCACTGCATCCAAGACTCATCTGAGATATTCCAACGTCCTGACAATGATGGGAATATGAGCCATTTCTGGTCCTTACCAAACTTTGTACAACCATCACCACGAACAGAAAGGCCAATAGCATATTTTGACTTGTATGAGTAGTGTGCTTGGAAGCCAAAACTTAGATTACGAGAATCGCTTTTACCAGTTGAAGCAATTTCAAGTTCCGAACCTGCCACTGTACTGTTTATACCATTAGGCAAACCATAGGTTTTCTGACTTTGCCTTATACTATTGCTCGACCACATTTCAAATTGTGCACTCATTGTGAGGTAGTGATCTTTATTTCCTAAATAGGGAGTAAAGATAAGGTTGTGGCGGGTTGTAAATTGAAGCGCCTTGTTATCGTTAAGTTCCGAGACATTCACATTCTTAGAAGACCAACTTTCCGAAGGCAACGAAAGGGTTGCAGGCAGATATGCTGTATTAGAAAGAGTTGATGCATTCATATTGACCAAACCACGATACTTTAATTGTGTTTGATTATCTTCGAGGCCCAACAAATTGTATTCCAAAATGATTTGCGGGTTGATACTATATGACTCCTCATTTTTCCTTGCAAGATTAGCCAATGCAACCGGGTTTCTCTTTGACTTTTGGTCGGAAAGAGCTTCACTTGCACTATTTGACATTTTATAGTAGTCTGAAGTATTTATACCATCCTGACCTTGGAAATATACACTCATATTAGGCATAATATTCTGAGCAATAGAGAGGAGGTCGCCATAAGTGTTATAGTTCTGTTTGTTATCTGTATATGAGAAAGCAAACTCAGCCATTACCTTGATACGATCTGACACATAGTAGTCCAAAGATAGACGAGATGTATATTGATCGAGTTGCTGTTTAATACTTGTACCTGTTTGAGTTGCATAGGTTCCTGAGATACGGAATGTAGCCTTCTCACCACCTCCTGAAAGGTTAAGAGATACATCGTTACGATAACCATGTTGTGTTACTTGGTCTACCCAATCGGTGTTCTCATTAAAGTTCTGCCAATCGAACAATTCGTCGGGGTTATAGTTCAATTCCGGAATATCGGCATTTGCAGGATTTTGAGTGGGATTAAAGTGAGACTCCTTGAGCAACATCGTATAATCGTCACCATTCAAAAGATTCAAACTTTTGCCCATCCAGCTATCTTTGAATGTGTATCTGAAGTTTACACGTGTGGGACCGCGTGAACCACGTTTTGTCTTAATTTTGATGACACCATTTGCACCTCGAGAACCCCACTGTGCACAAGATGCGGCATCTTTCAACACTTCAATAGATTCAATATCTTCGGGGTTCACCGAAAGAAGTGATGAGAACTGCTCTTCGTTAAGGTTTTCTTGGTCGAGTGTTTCGCCTTCGGGGATATTGAATTCTACATCATTAACGACAATCAATGGGTCGGCATTACTCATATCCAAACTTGCAGTACCACGCAAACGCATCTGAGTACCGGAACCAAGGTTACCACTACTGAAGACGACATCGAGACCGGCTATTTGTCCTTGCAAAGCCTCATCAACAGTTGTAAAAGAGAGACCTTCCATGTCGCTCATATTAAACTTTTGTGTAGCCTGTGTTACCTCACGGTCCAAGATATCGAGTGCACCGTTGCGACTTACCTGCTTAGCAACAACCACAACATCTTCAAGGACATTATCCTCGACCATTTTAATATTGAAAACGGTTCTTGCACCAATCTCAATTTTTTGTGTTTTGTAACCAATATACGAAATCTCAAGGCGGTTACTTGTGTTCTTTACAACCATACTGAAGTTACCCTCCATATCGGTTATAGCAGCCTCAACAATACGGTCGTTCTTGTCGCGCTCTGTAACGTTTACCATCATAAGCGGACCTTCGGAATCGCTATACACATTTCCGGAAATTCTCGCACTTTTTTGAGCAAATAGGGATGTTGTACCCAAGATACAACAAAGTGCAAGTAATAATAAATGTTTTATCTTTATCATGGCTATATTCTTTATTCTATACAATTATCTGATTCGCCATCTGTTAATTACTCGATTACGCTTCCGTTATTATCGACTTTGACAGGAGTGCCAACGTTTCCGTCTTTGTCTACAAAGTCATAATATTTTTCATCGGACTCGTCAACAAGTTCTTTTATTATGTAACCATCCTCGGTTATCAAGATTTTCTCGTCGTTAGAATCCAAAACATATTCTTCTCTTGCATAAGCCGAGGTTGCATCTTTGATGGGTTGCATTAAATAACCTATGCGTTTAGTTGTAGCATTGCCATTGGCATCGACCTGCTCAATTTCGCCACAATCTGCAACAAGATATTTGTTTACCTCATCAATTGTTACATTACCGGCATTTGCAGGAACATTTGCCACTGTCATTGTATCTACAAGTTCTCCATCGGGAGCATAACGCAAGAAACGTCCGTCATAACCCAAATAACTATTGGACATGAGCGCTCTATCTATTTGATGAATTGCGACAAAGGAAGATGTTGATATACTTGTTGCATTCTTTGCAGTCAAGTCGGAACTGCTCAACAATAAGTCGCGAGCCATTATATTCCATGTGATGTCCTCTTTACCCGATTCATTCAAGACGTATGCAGTGTTACCTAAATCATCACGCAACGAAATTGTAGTAAGACCGTTTTGTGGATTTGTAGCACTCTCTACGCGCAATTCAAGGAATCGACCTGTGCGTAAATCAGTTGATGCTGTCTCAAAGTTTGCATAATTTGAAACGACACCTGCTGTTTCAAATGAGAATGGTTCTTTATCGACAAAAACAGAATTATCTTGGAAGTAATAACGAACATAGTTATTAATTTGACGCATCATCAGAGTTGCTCTTTCCAAGTTTCCTGCATTTGCCTCTGCCAATGCATCGTTCCACGAAGGTAGACCTTGTTTATACAAATCTTTAACTGCATCATTTGTAGGTATATATACAGAATAGTGATATGTACTAAAGAAAGGAACAGCATAATCAAGAGGAACCTCTGCCGCGCTTTCCGCTGATGCAAATATTGAGTATGCTCTAATAGAATCGTTCAATTGATCTTCATCGGTTATACCGGGGTAAATCTTCGAAATAAATGCAGACATACCACCGGCAGGACCTGCACATAATTTGTAGAATTCAGAGAAATTGGAAACTCCATTAATTCTTGCATAAAGAGATTTTGTTGCAGGTGAAGGTATACCCGATGGATTAGTTTCATCCAAAGAGTATGTACAGTATGTTACACCATTGTCCTGACCGTAAGAGTTTTTTGTATCAACCTTACGACCCAACTCCAATTGCTCACCTCCATAGAATGTAATTGAACCGTTCTCTTTAACACATTTAATTGTTGAGTATCCCTTTGTAATATGATATTGATTCTTTGTTACAGAGTCTTCTATAGCTCCTAATATAATAAGGTTGTCCAACAATTCACGTGCTATGGCATCTGATATACCATCAGCTTCGCCAACAGAGTCTTTAATTATCACATAATCATTGTTTTCAACTTTAAAAGTAGATTTCTTATGCCACATCTTCGCTTCAGAAGTTGCTGTTGCACCTTTGTATTTTTTATCGTAGTGATAGGTGTACATAGTAGATGCATCCTTTTTAAGAGTAGAAGGATCGTAATAGACAAAATAGTCATTATCGGGAACAATGAAACTATACTCAGCATCCATAGCCAATAGATATGAATCGTATTTCATTTTGGTTATGAGGTGCAACATTATAGACATATTGCTAAGAATGAGAGGTGGAGCCGATACCGAACGATATTTTGCAGGACCAAATACATTATTTAATATATAAATTACACCGTTATTTGCAACAATGCATGAGTCTACATCACTCGGTTTAACACCCAACTCTTCGAAGCTGTCGTCTTGTATCTTGTCGAATTTCGAAGGTACACTTGCTACGAAAGAACGATTCATTAGGTTTTCGGCAAATGCAACAATAATATCATTAGGAATGCTATCCAATGCAGGAATTATAGAGTATATATCATCGGTTATTTCTACGTCGGGAGCATATCGCTGTACAAGTGAATAGCCCGAACCACCGGGAGTAAAGAATTTGTACATGTATTCATCTTTAGGTACAAACATAGCTGCCATATCGGCCTCAGCAGCTGTTCCACCATCTTGATACATATTCCATCCCGGATCAAATGGTAAGAAGTTGTATGTTTTGTTTGCCTCCATAGTTGTGATGGGCAAGTTTCTCTCATTAACGCCAACCAATGTATGAGTTGTCGATTCGTTGAGATAACGAAGCATGAAAACACTATCGGGCTCGTTTCCATAGTTGTAGATTGTGTTATACATATTATCTACACCACCCTCTACTCTACCATCGTGAACAGGAATCGAAAAACGGTCGAGAATGCGACTGAATATTTTTGTATCGGGATTACGACGCAACTCCTCAGCCATATTAGAAGGTGTAACAAGTACATCTTCCAAACGATATACATAACCGTTCTTACAGATTACAGTCATTGTGTCATCGGAGTAGCCTTCATAGACTATACCACTGGCAAGCACCTTATCTTGGAAAATAAATGCTTCATCATCTTTTCTTGTACGGCCGTTGAAGATTATTTGCATATCTTCGTTTGTGATTTGGTTGTTTCTCAAAAAGTCGTTCAAGAAATGAACCATCATGGGTTTTGTTCCATCAAGTGCAATGCGTATACCTTCTCTTGTGCGGAATCTGTCCCAATATTTGTTATGTTGAGGAAGTTCTTCGGGTTTGAAGAATGGCACAGAATCGACAATTGTGTTAGATGTTTCGCGACGCAGACAAGCACCCTCGGCAGTTGTACCATCTTCTTTTTTTGTAGAAGCATTCGAAAGCATATCAAGAAGATAGGCATTGTCGAGCATAGCGCTACGGAACAACAATTTCATTTGCACCTCTGTAAGATCTTCAAAGCATGTTACACCCCAACGATTCTTGGCATAGAAACGTTCAAACGCGGCATCATCAGCCACAAACAAGGTCTTACTACCTGTGCGAGAGAGAACCTCCTTCATATCGAGACGTTCTATGAGAGACATGAAGTTTCGATAGGTATGTTCTCCACCCTTTTCTGTCTCCTCTTGCAGGAAAGCATAAATGCTTGAACCCAACCAACCCGGCTCCTCGTCGTCGTATGAATACTCATCAAAAGCATCCTGACACGACATTACGAAACTACCGGTAAAAAGCAAAGACAACGCAACAAACGTTGTACTGCAAAATTTACTTAAACGGTGTTTTAACATAAATACAAATTTTATAATTAATTTAGAATTTTCTACAACACAAAACAGCACACAACATCCAAAATAGGAGTTATGTAATGTGCAAAAATAAGTCTTTTCGGGAAATGTTCAAATAAAAACGGATTATTTTCACAATAGAGACCATTTTTTTAATAAAAAGGGATAAAAAAAGGACCTCGTTGCAAAAAAACGCAAATTAGGTCCTTAAAAGATTATTTGTATTTATTTAACAATCAAATGTTAATTTTTACATACCGTTTACTGAATATTTAACCTTAGTTTCATCGCCACATGCAATTTCAGCAAATTGGTGAGGAGTAAATTTTACCGGCTCAACCATAAACTCCGGTACATTGTAAGACCTATCAAAAAGAGGGTAGAAATTGGGCGATTTCTGTGGTAATACAAACGCCTTGGATGGTTTACCTTCGGGAGAGATGTGAGCAATGTACAAACGGGTGTAATTAGTATCATCGCGTCGGCTTGAGAAAAGTATCCAACGTGAATTACTACTCCACGAGTGGTAGCTTTCGGCATGAGGGGAATTTGACTCGGTCAATGGCCAATAATCACCTGTCTGCAAATCCTGAAGATAGAGGTCGGCATCGTTGTGCCAAACATGGAAACAACCATATTCACCAAGCGCAAACAGTAGATATCGGCTATCGGGAGAGACACGTGGGAATGTAGCGCTCTTACCTAATTTTGTAGCAGCAAACACAGTATCGGCCTCGCCAAACTCAAAGGTTTCGGGATTCCATGAACGACGCAAGATATCGTATTTGATTTCGCGATAGCGTATAACCTCTTCGGCCATTCTCTCTTTTGTTGAATCTATCTTCTCAAAATGTGCCGAGCCGTAATAGAGCATGCGACCATCGGGCGACCACCATGGAAAGACCTCGAGGTCGGTTGTATCATTTACCACATTTGTAACAACGTTTGCTACGGGATTATAGAGAATAATGTCGCTATAAAGGTCTTGCACCTCTACTTTATTGGAATGTTTGGTGTGAAAAATTTGTCCTGTTTTATTAACAGAATATGCCACCACATCGTATACTGGATTAAATGCAGGATAGACTCCGGCAGACAAGGTTGAATCTGTATTCATATTTAGTTTAACAGCTTCGCCATTATGCACAAACAATGTACCTCCTTTGTACTGTCTCATGTGGAACTGCATATTATCGGTACGATAATTTTTGTAGGCGTGGCAATTTATGCATTGTCCCTTATCCTCAGATGCCGCAAGCATATTATTGTATATTACATCTTCGTCGTAATTCGATAGATTACGTTGATTTATTGACAGCATCTCGTAGCACACATAAGATGGCGGAATAAGACGATATGAAATATATTGGTCTATTGTGTCAGAAGAGACAAAATAGGAAAAAGGCTTATATGATTTCCAACTTTCATTTTCACAAGTAAAGACCTCAACTTTTATCTCTTTTCCTGCTGCAACAGAAAGCAGTTCTTGCCAATCTTTTAGCGACGGTTGCACCTCCTTACCACCCAAAATAATTTCGCTATTGGCATACGACAAACGTGTAACATACTCACTTGCATCGTTTTTTATTTCAAATGTCAAAGGAGCAATATTGCAAGGAATTGTAACATCTATGTAATCGGGATACAGAGAAGGCAATTCATTAATTGTCTCATACTTTTCGGGTAACGACGGGGTACAAGCGGCTAAGCATAGCAACAACACCGCGAACAGATATTTTGTTATGTTGATTTTCATAAAACGATATGTCATTTTTTGTTTACACTAATTACTCTTTATTCCACGCACAAAGAAATAGAAGTACCAATAAGTATCTCCAAAATCCTCTTTAAAATGATGTGCTATTTCTTCTTCTTTCTGCCCTTTAAATTGTTTTGCTCTTTTCATGAACGAAGAGAAACGCATGCGAACAGCCTCATCAATAGGTATTTGAGAGGCGTCTACGTTTCTATCAAGATTTGAATATAGAACTACTGCCTCTTGATAGTGTATTGGCAAACGAGATACTTTGCGCCCAGACAAATATGCCACAAGAGTATTCCAGAACATTTTGCGATCTTTTCGGGTGAGCACCGACATGAGTGCGGCCTCGGCATACAAAGGTGGTGTATCGGAATAGAGATAGCTTGGTATGTTCTTCAATAGATATACCTCTACAAACGACTCATCGACATCGAGAACATCGGGATAGAAATACATTTGTAATGGTAATTTAAATTCGGGATTCTTTTTTATCAACTCCTCTTTATTCAAGAACTTTTCGTAATCCTCGGCCCACGACTTATGGAACAAAGTATGCTTTAATATATTTATATAACGTTCCGCAACAGCATATTCACCCGACAACAACATGCAACGAACCGAGTGCTTAAGATACTCAACTTTCCATCCGTGTTCCACAGCATTCTCTACGCACCAACGATAGCAAAAATTAAACCTGCCGTAGCTGTAATAGGTCATTAAGCCACCTGTATGAGTAAGATGCACATTCATTGGAGCATCTATTTCGGAGCTTCCGTCGGGATAGGCAAACATTTCGGAACCGGCCTTTCCCAAACAAAGCAAAGCAATATTCTTGTTCAAAACAATTTGACGCGAAGGTAATTCTGCATCGCGAGCATAATCGGCAACTTTTTGCCAATCCTCTTGCCACATAGCAAGGTCTTGCTGGTTTTCTATACGAAAATTAGCATCTTTGTACCAATATTCATAGAGAAATCCTAATTGAATAATTGCCAGCAAGAGCATATATATAGTATGTTTCTTCTCGGTAATTGCCTTTATGCGATTTGAATATAAAGACAAAAACAGTATATACAAAAACAGTATTGCAAATGGAACCCAATAGGGAATAATGGTACTTTTAAATGTTTTGGAACCTATAGAGAGATGGTATACAGGAAGTGCTGATAGATGAATATTTTCTATAGAAACCGTTGTGTATTGGTAGTAATACAATATAGGGACAACAATCGACAACAACAATGCAAAAGTAATAGGCAATACACCTCGCATTATAGAGTTTCTACCGTCTTTTTCGAATATTTTGGAGAGAGAGATTGCTCCCATGCATATTGCTGCGAACCAAGCAAACATTCCAAACAACGGGAACCCTACAGACACCCATAGCAGGATAAAGAACAGAGAGGCAGGAAAGGATAGTTTACGATATAACCAAATTGCAAGTAGGACTGTTATTATGCCCAGCAGAGCAACATAGTACCAACCGGGATGCTTAATATAGTATATGAGATATCCCAATTGCGTGTTTGTAGCAACCAAAAGCACCGAAGGCACCAAAGCCAACAGAGAATACTCTTTGGGAATAGAGAAAACTTTCTTTACCAAGAAGAATTGTGCGACAAGCAACAAAACAAAAATAGTTGCACCTAATGCCGGATAATAGAAAAACTGCATGAGAAAACAACCGGCATAAGCTAATAGACCGGCCGGCGATTTCATCATATTGTAAAAGAAGTTTTCATCGAACAAAAAAAGCGATTGCGCATCGACACGCACAAGTTGCGAATGTTCGTAGAAAGAGAGAAGAGCCCACAATACGACAAAAAAAGCAATTATAAACGACGATTGCCTTTTATTTGCCTTTTTTGAATATTCCGAACTGAAAATTGCACAATTATCAGATGTTTGCTTCATAGTTTTCGCTTGTTAATGAAAGTGCGAAGTTATCTAATTATTCCGAAAAAACATTAAAAATAGGGATTTATTTAAATAATCAGACATTTACAAACGTGTAACCTTATGTAATAAATAGAAATCGAGAACATCAAGCGCAGCCATAGCCTCAACCACCGGTACGGCACGAGGCACCACACATGGGTCGTGTCGTCCACGTGCAGTTATTGTGGTTTCTTCACCTGAACGGTTTACCGTTTTTTGCTCCATGAGCACCGTAGCCACCGGTTTAAATGCTACGCGGAAATAGATGTCTTGTCCATTAGATATTCCGCCCTGAATACCTCCACTGTTGTTTGAACGGGTTGTTATACCTTTCTCTCCTTTTACAAAAATATCGTTCTGAGAAGAGCCACGCCCTGTTACCGACGAAAAACCGTTGCCATATTCAAAACCCTTTGCCGCGTTTATAGATAGCATTGAGTGTGCCAAACGTGCCGATAATTTGTCGTACAGAGGTTCTCCAAGGCCAACAGGAGCGCCTTTTACAACACATGAGACAATCCCACCCACTGTATCGCCACAGCGTTTTACATCGAGAATGAGTTGTTCCATTTCTGAAGCCTTGCATGTATCGGGACAACGAACCGGATTACTCTCTACCAAAGAGAGGTCGTAGCTATCATAACCATTATCAAGAGCGATATCACCCACCTGCGAAGTGTAAGCCACAACAGAGATTCCTACTCTGGCAAGTGCCAATTTGGCTAATGCGCCGGCACAAACACGCACTGCAGTTTCACGAGCCGACGAGCGTCCTCCACCTCTATAATCTCGTATGCCATATTTTGCATCATAGACATAGTCGGCATGAGATGGACGAAAAGCATCTTGTAAATTTCCGTAATCTTTGCTACGATTGTTTGTATTGCGAATTATAAAAGCAATAGGAGTTCCTGTAGATTTTCCCTCGAAGACGCCCGAAAGGAATTCAACCTCATCGGCTTCGTTGCGTGATGTTGTAACGGCACTTTGGCCCGGACGACGACGTTGCATCTCATTGCGCACAAACTCTTCGTCTATTTCAATACCCGAAGGATAGCCGTCGAGAACTCCCCCGATAGCAACCCCATGCGATTCTCCAAAGGTGGTGAGTCGCAATAATCTACCGAAACTATTCATATTCTTATCTTTATAATTACCCGTTAATGCATTAATGACAGTCGCAACCGTCGCCACAGCCTCCGTCGCCACAACTACCACCACTGCATCCGCTACAACCGCCACAGCCACATTGAGAAGCTTTCAACGAGTCATAAAACTTTTTCATTTCCGACTCTTTCGCAGGACGAGATTCCACTATTGTTCCCACGAATTGCAAATCGCAACCTGCAAGAGGATGATTAAAATCCATTGTTACTTTAAAAGGAGTTACCTCTTTTACTGTACCCAATATGGGAGAACCATCGGCACGCATCATTTCAACAACATTTCCTTCGAAGATGTGAGCAGAATCGAATTTTCCATCTATTGTGAAGACCTCACGATTGAAATCCTGAACATGGTCGGGGTCGTATTCACCATAAGCATCAGCAAAAGGTATTGTAAAATCAAACTCATCACCTTTCTTTAAATCCTTAAGATTATCTTCGAAAGCATCGAGAGTATAACCCACACCTGTCAAAAAACTAAAGGGTTGTTCACGTGTTGTTTTTTCAACCTCTTCACACTCTCCGTTTTTGTGCGATAGCAGTGTATATGTCACACGCATATACTTGTTCACATTATTTTCCATTATTATCTGTTTTTATAGTATGTCAATAATTGAGGGTCGAAATTGCGGATATATGTTGCATGGTTAGCCACTATTGCTTCGGACATTGCGACAAAGCGATTGAGCGACGAGTAGAACAACTCCTCGTTGGCCGATGCATCGAGCAACAACAAAGAGGCCATAATGCAATACGATGCAATTTCATATATACGACGCGCAAGGAAATCGAGTATTTCTTGGTCGCCAAAAGCCTGTGCTCGTTCCAAAACCTCTTTATAAGTATTAACAAGCGATATAATTCGCGCTTGTAATGGTTTAAGATTATCGGGAACCTGAGCCGACATATATTCATCCAGAAGTTGCGAATAATAGCCACCTGTTGCATAGCGTATTGCAGCAACTACCTGTAATTGAGTAGTACCTTCGTAAATGGATGTTATGCGTGCATCGCGATAGAGACGTTCGCAAACATAATCGCGCATATATCCGGAGCCACCATGCACCTGAACACAGTCATATGCGTTTTGGTTGGCTATTTCACTACCGATACCCTTTACAATGGGAGTCAATGCATCGGCTTTTTTAGCGAATAGTTTCGATTCGGTGCGTTCTTCGGGTGTGAGAGAGCGTTCACGAGCAATGTCGTTAAAAAGAGAAGATATATCTACACTGCGTGCTGTTTCATAGAGCAGACTTCGAGTAGCATCGAGACGCGCTTTCATTGTTCCCAACATATCATAAACTGCAGGGAAATTCACAATTTCCTTACCAAATTGTTTTCTGCTGTTGGCATATTCCAAAGCCTCGTTATATGTGGCTTGTGCCAAACCTACACTTTGAGTTGCAATGCTCAAACGTGCCCCATTCATTAGCGACATCACATATTTTATGAGGCCCATACGACGGCTGCCACATAGTTCTGCAGGAGCATGATTAAATACTATTTCGCATGTAGGAGAGCCATGAATACCCATTTTATCCTCTATGCGACGTGTATGAACTTTTCCGCAATTCTTGTCAACGATAAAAAGAGATAGTCCACGTCCATCTACACTACCCTCTTCACTACGTGCAAGAACAAGATGTATATCGCTGTCGCCGTTGGTGATAAAGCGTTTAACACCGTCGAGATACCAGCAATTGTTATCTTCGCAGTATGTTGCTTTCAAACGTACACTCTGCAAATCACTACCGGCATCGGGTTCTGTAAGGTCCATCGACATTGTTTCGCCCGCACAAACACGTGGCAGATATTTTTGTCGTTGTTCTTCGCTACCAAAATTATTGATTGTCTCGGCACAATCCTGCAAGGCCCACAAGTTGCCAAAAGCGGCATCGGCACGACTAAGGACATCGGCCATAAGTGTAAAAACTGTCATAGGAAAGTTCAAGCCACCATAGCAACGTGGCAAAGATACTCCCATGAGACCGGCTTTGCGAAAGAGGTCGAGATTCTGTTCTGTAGCAGGAGCATATTTCACACGACCATTTTCGAGCGTAGGACCGTTGTTTTCTATCTCCATAGCATTTGGAGCGACAAACTCGGCACACAATTCACCTACAAGATTTAATACTCCTTCGTAACCCTCTATAGCCTCTTCAAAATCTATTGGAGCATAATCATAATCGGTTGATTGAGTATAATCACGCTCTTTCATCTCTACTATACGGCGCATCAAAGGATGCTCCAGATAGTGTTTTAATATTTTATTATCGGTATAATAATTCATTATTTTTGCTGATAAAAAGTTATTAGTTTAGGAAGAACCTCTTCGACACTGCCGGTTATCACATAATCGGCAATCGCATTTATGGGAGCATCCGGGTCGCTATTTATGGATATTATTATACCACTCTGTTGCATACCCGAGATATGCTGTACTTGTCCCGAAATACCACATGCTATATAAACCTTCGGGCGCACTGTAAGGCCTGTTTGTCCTATTTGACGATCGTGTGTAGCAAAA
Source organism: Bacteroidaceae bacterium (assembly GCA_017522785.1). Lineage (GTDB taxonomy): Bacteria > Bacteroidota > Bacteroidia > Bacteroidales > Bacteroidaceae > HGM04593. Next base: position 49,316 of record JAFWYF010000004.1, read on the forward strand.
CCCGCATCTATTGCCGCGCGTGTTGCACCTACCTCGCCATGCAAAAGATGTGCCAATGTGTGTAACAGTTCAAAGTTCTCTTTGCAACCCATGCCATAGCCACCTGCTACAACTATAGGAGCATTCTTCAAATTGTTTTCTTGAGGCTGAACATGACGCTCCAGAATACGAACCACAAAATCGGCATCATTAACATATTCTGCAACATTGTGGTGGATAGTATTTCCCACGTATGAGTCGGGACGCACTTTATTCAAAGGCATAACACCCTCACGCACTGTTGCCATTTGAGGACGATGATAGGGATTCACAATTGTAGCAACAATATTCCCTCCAAAAGCAGGACGTATTGAGTATAAAAGATTTTCTATTTTTTCTCCACTCTTTTTATCTTCAAAATCGCCAAGTTCCAATGCTGTACAATCGGCGGTCAAACCACTCTCAAGAGTAGATGATATACGAGGAGCAAGGTCGCGACCTACCACTGTTGCACCAAGCAAAAATATTTGAGGCTTTTCCTCTTCTATCAACTTGCACAAAGCCGAAGTGTGTGGAAGTGTTGTGTAGTGTAACAAACGGTCATCTTCGAAAAGATGCAATACATCGACACCATAGGGATATACTTGTGTCGGCACCGAAGATAAATTGGCACCAAGAGCGACAGCTTCGAGCGAAACACCTAACGTGTCTGCCAACTGGCGTCCTTTGCTCAACAACTCTAGGCTGACCTCTGCAACACGACTACCATCGAATTCACAATATACAAATATATTATTCATAATTATTTTCTTTTAGTTTTGCAAAGAGACTATCCAATTGTGTGGTTGGCCAGCAACTCGGCTACAAGCCCTTTCAGTTCGTCATCGTTTGCAGTCAAACGTTTGTTCTCTTTTGCCTGAAATACAACATTCTCAACTTTTCGCACCTTCGTAGGTGAACCACTTAAACCACAACGCGAAGCATCGCCATCGACATCGGCAAGACTCCACTCTTTTAACTGAAGAGAATTATCTTGCTCTATCTGTTCTTTGTATCTGTAAGCCTCGGAAGCAATCTCTGCTGGTATTGCCGCACGATGATATTTCAAGAAACGGTAGACATTGCGTGGACGACATGGTGCCGCGGCACCATCAACAGTGAGCAGCAATGGCATAGGCGCCTCTACAACTTCTATTCCGTTTTCAATAGAACGCTCCACTGTTATCTTATCATTTTCTAAAGATACAATGCGACGTGTATATGTAATTTGTGGCAAGCCCAACTGCTGTGCCACCTGTGGCCCCACCTGAGCGGTGTCGCCATCAATCGCCTGACGACCACATAGCACAATGTCATATTTTCCAATTTTTCTTATGGCAGTAGCAATTGCATACGATGTAGCCAACGTATCAGCACCTGCAAAAGCTCGGTCGGTTAATAGTACACCTTCGTCTGCACCACGATAGAGAGCTTCGCGCAACACATCTGCTGCACGATAAGGTCCCATAGTCAGAACGGTTATTCTCGATTCCGGATTAGTATCCTTTATTATTAAGGCTTGCTCCAATGCATTCAAATCTTCGGGATTAAAAATAGCAGGAAGAGCTGAGCGATTTATAGTTCCATCGGCATTCATAGCCTGTTCACCCACATTACGAGTATCAGGTACCTGTTTTGCCAAAACAATAATATTCAACTTCATATAACAAAATTTATATTTCCTTAGGCAGAGAAGCTCATTGGCTTCAAATTTCATTTTCAATAAAGCACGCCCGGTAAAAAAAATATTTATCGGAGTCTTTTTTAGTTGCCACTTTGCAAATGTAAGAAACCCTTTTGATTTATTAAAATAATTGAGCCGGAATGAACATTTTTTTACAATTATTTTTTTCAATTTAGCATATTTGCACCGTATTTTATGAACAATCTCCACTTTCTCTGAAATCATTTATTGAACAAGCACACAAAAAAGAGCAATGAATTTGATTTATAATTATTTTTAAACTTCAAAACAGTTTCTTATATTCGCAGATATTATTTTTAAATAAAAATAAAAATGTGCACACAGACTCTTAGAACATTGTTTATAAATGCAATAGCCATTATGGGAACACTCATGACAGTAAATTGCAACACAACTATTACCAACCCAAAAGGTACTTTTGTAACCACCGAGAATGGCAAAATTGTACAAAACAGCAAACCGCAATATTACATTGGAACCAATTTTTGGGGAGCACCCATATTGGGCTCTACAGGATGTGGTGGAAACAGAGAGCGTTTGCACAAGGAACTTGACAACCTGAAAGCTTTGGGCATTGACAATTTGCGAATACTCGTTGGTGCCGACGCAGGGAGCAAGAATGCCAACAGCGTATATCCCTATCTGCAACCGCAACCCGGAGTTTTGAACGACACTCTGTTAGTTGGTTTAGACTACACACTCGCTGAATTGGAAAAACGCAACATGACAGCTGTTCTTTACCTCACAAATTCATGGGATTGGAGTGGCGGATACGGTTTTTATCTGCGCGAATGCGGCTATGGAGACTCACCTAACGCATCGGGCGATGGCTACGGCGATTATGTTAAATACTCTGCCGATTTTGTACGAGATGAACGTGCAAGGGAGATGTATTACAACCATGTTCGTAGCATTGTTTCGCGTAAAAACAGCATTACAGGCCGCTACTATAAAGACGAGCCGTCGATAATGTCATGGCAAATATGTAATGAACCTCGCCCCTTTGATGAGAGAAACAAACAGTTATTTGCAGAATGGATTGCTACAACAGCACAGATTATAAAAAGCATAGATGTCAACCACCTTGTATCAACAGGAAGCGAGGGACTTTATGGATGCGAAGTAGACGAGCAACTCTGCGAAAAAATTCACAGCGACAAAAACATAGACTACTTGACAATACATATATGGCCACTTAATTGGGGCTGGGCATCGCGCAATGCCCCCGACGAAGGGATTGAGAGTGCATGTGAAAAGGCAAAAGAGTACATCGACCTGCATGTAGCCATGAGCAAGCGCATTGGTAAACCACTTGTAATTGAAGAGTTTGGATATTCTCGCAGAGAGAACCGTTACACTCTCGATGCCGATGTAGATAGCAGAGATAAATTTTATGCATACATTTTCGATTGCGTAATAGAAAGTGCTTCACAACAAGGAGTAATTGCAGGATGCAATTTCTGGGGTTGGGGTGGCATGGGACGTCCTAGAGCCACTGTTTGGAGTGCCGGAGACGACCTTTTATGCGACCCTCCACACGAGCCACAAGGTTGGTATTCAGTCTTTGATTGCGACAGCACCACTACAAGACTCATTTCCGAGAAAACCGAAAAATTAAAACAATATATAAAATAAAGATAACTATGTACAGTAACGACAAACGCATCGTAATTACACTCGATGCAGGAGGTACAAACCTCGTATTTGGTGCAATGCAAGCAGGTAAATTCATTGTAGAGCCTATCTCAATGCCCTCTAATGCACAGGATTTGGACAAATGTTTGGCAACAATGGTGTCGGGATTCCAGCAGGTAATAGACAAGCTGGACGAGAAGCCCGTTGCCATAAGTTTTGCATTCCCCGGCCCGGCCGACTATCCTCGTGGCATCATTGGCGGTTACCTGCCCAATTTCCCCTCTTTTCGCGATGGTGTGGCACTAGGTGCGTTCTTGGAGGATAAATTTGGTATTCCTGTATTCATTAACAACGACGGCGACCTCTTTGCCTATGGCGAGGCATTAGGCGGTGTTCTACCCGAAATAAACGCTCGTCTTAAAGAGCTTGGTTCACCCAAACAATACAAAAACCTCATTGGATATACTTTTGGCACAGGATTTGGTATTGGTGTAGTTGTAGAGAACAGATTAAACAGAGGCGATAATTCATGTGTAGAGACATTCTGTCTGCCACATAAAGAGATGCCTAATATTATTGTAGAGGAGGGAGTTTCTATTCGTGCCGTATGTCGTGTTTATGGAGAGAAATCGGGAAACATGGAACATGGACTCACGCCACGTGATATTTGCGAAATAGCCGATGGTGTTCGAGAAGGAGACATAGAAGCTGCAAAAGAGGCATTTGCCACAATGGGACGTATTGCCGGAGCTGCAATTGCAACAGCAACAACAATCATCGATGGCCTTGTGGTACTTGGAGGAGGAGTAACTGCTGCAAGCCGTTGGATTATGCCTGCACTGCTCAAAGAGATGCGTTCCAAATTGCATACTCTCAAAGGCGATGAAGTGAACCTTGTTCAAATGAAGGTATACGACCTCGACAACCCCGATGAATTCGTGCAATTTGCTAAAGGCGAGGTGCGCACCATCAAAGTATATGGTTCGGAACGCACAGTAGAGTATGACACACAAAAGAGAGTAGGAATTGCTATTTCACGCATGGGTGCAAGTCAAGCCATAAGCATGGGAGCATACTCATTTGCTTTGAGTGAACTCGACAAATAATACAATATTATGAAACGAATACTATTAGCCACAGCACTTCTTTTAGGCCTGCATATAAATGCTCAAGAACCCGCCGACTATGTAAATCCATTTATTGGTACAACAAATTTCGGAACAACAAACCCCGGTGCAGTATGTCCAAATGGTATGATGTCGGTTACGCCTTTCAATGTAATGGGTTCCGACCTTAACAAGTTCGACAAGGATGGTCGTTGGTGGTCTACCCCCTATGAATTCACCAATAAATATTTCACCGGCTACGCACACGTTGCACTAAGTGGTGTAGGTTGTCCCGAAGCATCGTCGCTTCTTGTGATGCCAACCTGCGGTGAGTTAGACGTAGATTATCATAACTACGGTTCTGAGTATAGTGACGAAAAAGCATCACCCGGATACTTCTCTAACATACTTACTAAATATGGTATAAAGAGTGAGGTAACTGCAACCACCCGTAGTTCCTGCGAACGTTACACCTTCCCTGCCGGCAAAGGGCATATACTTTTAAACTTAGGACAAGGACTCACCAACGAATGTGGAGCAACAGTTCGTCGCGTTAGTAGCACCGAGATTGAAGGACACAAGTTACTAGGCACATTCTGTTACACAACAAATGCCGTATTCCCTATATACTTTGTGATGCGTGTAGACAAGGAACCTTCCAAGAGTGGTTATTGGAAGAAACAACCTCTACTGCAAGGAGTTGAGGCAGAATGGACTGTCGATGATGGAGAGTATAAGCTATATACAAACTACAACCGCGAATTGTCGGGCGACGATGTAGGATTCTGGTTCAGTTACGATGACCTTAAAGAGGGGGAGCAAATAACAGTGCGCATGGGTGTATCTTTTGTTTCAACAGAAAATGCACGTGAGAACCTCGACAAAGAGCAAAAGGATCTCAGTTTCGAAAAGATTCATGCCTTAGCACGTAAAGAGTGGAACAACAATCTTGGACGAATACGTGTATCGGGTGGAAGCAAAGAGAAACAACAGATTTTCTACACTGCACTATACCATGCCCTTATACATCCTAGTGTCATGAGCGATATCAATGGAGAATATCCAAAGATGGAGAGTGGGATAACAGTTCGTGCAAACCACCCACGCTACACAGTATTCTCGTTATGGGATACATATCGCAACCTTCACCAACTGCTAACACTTGTATATCCCGAGCGTCAGACCGACATGCTTCGTTCAATGGTAGATATATACAAAGAGTGGGGTTGGTTACCACGATGGGAACTTTTTGGCCGAGAAACCTTTACTATGGATGGCGACCCTGCCGCCATTGTCATAGCCGACAGCTATGTAAAAGGACTACGCGATTTTGATTACAATACAGCATTCGAAGGAATGATTAAATCGGCAACAACAGAAAGTGCAAAAAACCCTATTCGCCCCGACATAGACCCTTACATTGAGAAAGGATACATTCCGCTAGGATTTTTCGCGAACGATTTATCGGGCGACAATTCCGTTTCGCATGCTTTGGAATATTGCCTTGCCGACTATGCCATTGCACAAATGGCCGATTCATTAGGCAAGAAGGAGTTAGTAAAAGAGTATTTGAAACGTGCTAGAAGCTACAGAAACTATTTTTGTAAAGAGTACGGCACATTACGCCCCATAACAAAAGAGGGTAAATTCCTAGAAGATTTCGATGCAGAGATAGGAAAGAACTTTGAGAATGTTCCCGGTTTCCACGAAGGTTCGGCTTGGAGTTATACCTTTGCCGTTCCACACGATGTAGACGGACTGACACGATTGATGGGTGGCAAGAGAGCATACGTAAATAGCCTGCAAAAGGTATTCGATGAAGGACATTACGACCCGGCAAACGAACCCGATATAGTATATCCATACCTTTTCAGCCGTTTCAAAGGAGAGGAGTGGCGTACGCAACGCGAAGTAAAACGTTTGCTCGACAACCACTTCAAAGCTACACCCGACGGCATTCCGGGTAACGATGACACCGGAACAATGTCGGCATGGGCCGTATTCTCAATGCTTGGTTTATACCCCGACACCCCATCGGAACCCTACTATACTCTCACAACCCCAACTTTCGACAATGTCGAGATTGATACTCCGCAAGGAACAATCACCATTAAAGCAGAGCGTCCAAATGGCGATTGCCAATACATCGAGAGCATGACATTGGGAGGTGAGCCATTAAAGAGATATCGCATAACACACAGCGAACTATTGAATAAAAAAAATATCACATTCAAATTAAAATCACAAGCAAAATGAAATTGATAAGATTACTGCTTGCTAGTGCACTTGCAATTACAGCATGCACTCAAGCCCCAACAGAAAAACTCACGAGCTATGTTAATCCACTCATTGGTTCAGGAGGACACGGGCATGTTTTCGTTGGAGCACATGTACCCTACGGAATGGTACAATTAGGTCCTACTAGCATCACCACAACATGGGATTGGTGTTCAGGTTATCATCAGGACGAAAATTCTGTAATAGGATTCTCTCACACACACCTTAGCGGAACAGGTATTGGCGACCTATTCGATGTAACTGTCATGCCTGTAACAGGCGACGTAAAGTATGCACGTGGAACACTCGATGATGCGACATCGGGACTGTGGTCTCCTGCCGACCGTACACAAGAAGTGAGCAAAGCAGGCTACTATTCGGTGCCACTTACACGCTATGATATTAAAGCCGAAATGACAGCTACCACACGTGTTGGTTTGCACCGCTACACCTACCCTGCTTCGAGCGAAGCTGCCATTGTTTTTGACCTCGAGAACGGAGGATGCTGGGACAAAACAACCGAAGCATCTATGCAGGCAGAAAGCAAGAACAGCATCAGTGGTTGGCGTTTCTCTACCGGATGGGCAAAAAACCAAAAGGTATATTTCTATGCCGAATTCTCTAAACCTTTCGAAAAATTTGAGTTACAAGGCATGGGCAACATGTATGGACGTGCTTCATTTGCTACAACAGAGGGCGAAGTGATACAGTTGAAAGTTGCTATCTCTCCGGTGAGCATCGAAGGAGCAAAAGCCGCTATGTCGGCAGAATTACCTCACTGGGATTTCGACAGAATTGCACAACAAGCCGACGAAGCTTGGGAGAGCGAATTGTCGAGAATACGAATCAATTGCGACAGCGAAGCACAAAAACGTACATTCTACACAGCAATGTATCATGTGATGACAGCCCCCATAACCTTTAACGATGTTAATGGCGACTACAGAGGTGCCGATGGCAATGTATACAATGCATCGCACAACACATATAGCATTTTCTCGCTATGGGACACCTATCGTGCAAAAATGCCATTGATGACTATTATACAAAACGAGCGTATGGGCGATTTCATTGCAACAATGATAGATATATGCGACAAGCAGGGACGCCTGCCGGTGTGGCATCTATGGGGCAACGAAACCGACTGTATGGTTGGCGACCCAGGAATACCTGTAGTAGCCGATGCAATAGTTAAAGGTATCGAAGGATTTGACCGTGAAAAAGCCTATGAAGCCATAAAGAAGACTCTTGCACAAGATGGTCGTGGTCGTGGATTACGCAAGAAGTACGATTACATCCCTTGCGACTCATTCACAGAATCGGTAGCATACGACATGGAATATGCTCTTGCCGATGGAGCAGCTGCCCACGCCGCAAAAGCGTTAGGACACAATAGCGATGCAGAGCAACATATCAAGAACAGCCATTCATACCGTCATTTATTTGACCCTGCCACAGGTTTTGTGAGAGGCAAGAAGACAACAGGCGAGTTCAACACCCCATTTAACCCATTCTACTCTACACACCGCGAAGACGACTACTGCGAAGGCAATGCATGGCAATATACATGGCTTGTTCCACACGATGTTCCCGGCCTTGCAAACTGCTTTGGTGGTAATGAAAAAATGCTTGTAAAGCTCGATTCGCTATTCACTGCACCCTCAACGGTAGAAGGCGACCCCTCACCCGATATTTCGGGATTGATAGGACAGTTTGCCCATGGCAACGAACCTTCGCACCACATACTTTATCTTTATACAATGTTGGGCGAACCACATAAAGCGGCTGACTATATTCGCGAGGTACTTACCACACAATACACCGATTCATACGATGGTCTGTCGGGTAACGAAGACGTAGGTCAAATGTCGGCATGGTATATATTGTCATCTCTTGGAATGTATGAAGTAGAGCCCGGTAGTGGCAGATATTGGTTTGGTTCTCCATTTGTAAACCGTGCAGAACTAACAGTGAAGGAGGGAACATTCACCATTGAAGCTATTAATAATAGTGCAACTAACAAATATATTAAAAGTATTAAGTTAGATGGTGCCGATTACACACTACCCTACATAAACCACAGCGACCTGAAGGCAGGCAGCACACTCACGTTCGAAATGAGCGACACCCCTGCTAAATGGTACGAGTGATTAATAAGTTATAAATGAGATTAAATATTAGCGAGCAGTAAGTTGCTCGCTAATATTTTTATATACTCACCTATGCAAACATATTTTGTTCCTAAAGTGTTTATCATTTGTTGCGAATAAATTGTAGAAAAGAAAATGTTTGCATATGAGAAAATTTATTCTATTTCTGAGCCACATTATTACAATAATGTCTATCTCGGCACAAGAGAACAACTATCTTAAAGAGCCGTTACCACAAAAATGGAGTGATAGCAAACTTTTTGAACAGGTATTACCTTCCGAAGACAAGTGGTGGCTACGCTTCGAAGACCCTATCCTCGATTCACTCATTACAATTGCCGGCAAACGAAATCTTTCGGTACTCGAGGCCATTGAGAACATACGCAATGCAAAAGCATCGTGGCGCATAGCACAGTCGAATTTGTTTCCAACTATAGATTTTGGAGCAGGATGGCAACGCAACAAAACAAGTGGTAATATTTACTCTACAGGATACAACGAAACATTCGGAGGCTATTTCGATGCCACCCTATCAATGAATTGGCAGTTGGATATCTTTGGGAATATCTATAAACGTGCAAAAGCACAAAAAGAGCTATTTTACGCCAGCGAGGAGGAGTATCGTGCAGTACTTGTATCCCTATGTGCGAATGTTGCAACCGCCTATTTCTCCTTGCGCCAGAGTTTGGCCGAGATTGCTGTATTAAAACGCAATGTAGCATCACAAAAGGAGATAATGGATATTGTAGAGACCCGTTTCAACACAGGCTTGGCTTCGAAACTCGATGTAGCACAAGCACGTTCGGTCTATTACAGCACATTGGCATCTATTCCCTCGATGGAGTCATCGATACAGCAATATCGTAACGCCCTTGCTATACTACTTGCAACATACCCCGGTGAGATTTATGTTTGGCTTGGTAGTAGCACCGAACTACCCGAATACATAGACCCTATTGCAGTTGGCATACCTGCCAATCTGTTGCGCCGGCGTCCCGACATTCGCAGTGCCGAGAGAGAGGTAGAAGCATACGCATCGCTTTTGGGAGCCTCAAAGCGCGATTGGCTACCTGCATTTTACGTTAATGGCTCTATTGGTTTTGCATCTACCGATATAAAGTATATGCCTCGTTCACGTAGCATGCAATGGAAAATTTCCCCCACCATAACATGGAATCTGTTCGATGGGGGCAAGACAAGTAAGGAAACTGTTCAGGCACGCGCACAATTGGAACAGAGCATAATTCGTTTCAACAACACCGTGCTCACTGCAATGCAAGAAGTTGAAAACGCTATGCAGACATATAAAAGTTCAATAGCAACCATAGTGGCCTTGAGCGAAACGGTTAATCAGAATGAAGAGACACTGCATCTTTCTTTGGAATTATACAAACAGGGTCTTACACAGTTTCAGAACGTACTCGATGCACAACGTACACTGCTCAACTATCAGGATAATCTTGTTCAGGCAAAAGGAAGGTCGCTCATTACTCTAATACAGTTATATGAAGCATTAGGTGGCGGTTGGTAGGCAATAGAACTAAAAATTCATACATTATGAAACAGATTATATACCTTGTGGCAATATTGGTTACTGCTATTGCCTGTCAAAAGAGAAGCAAAACCCAAAGTCCCGAGATAGCACTACCAATAGAGGTTTCAAAGCCCATAGTGCGCGAGGTAACCCTCACACGCGAATATCCCGGGTATTTGGATGCCGATGCAACTGTTGCTATAATGGGACGTGTCAATGGCACACTCGAAAGTAGCAATTACATTGCCGGTAGCAGAGTTAAACTTGGCGATTTGCTTTTTGTTATAGACCCCACATTATACAAAAACAGTGTTACACAAGCCGAAGCTGCATTAAAAACAGCAAAAGCAAACCTTGTCTATTCACGTAGCAACTACGAGAGGATGAAAATTGCCGGCGAGAGCAATGCAGTGAGCCAGATAGAGGTGCTGCAAGCAGAAACAAATGTAGCAACCGGAGAGGCTTCTGTCAAAAATGCCGAAGCTACACTAAAGAGCGCCCAAACCAATCTAAGTTACTGCTATGTACGCGCTCCGCACAACGGGCTCATGGGGTTATCAAACTATTCCACCGGCAGTTACATTGCCGGAGCTGGAGCACCTGTTCAACTTGCCACACTCTACAAAGACGATATTATGTATGCCTATTTCAATGTTACCGACAACCAATGGCTACGCCAGCAATATCGTAGCGACGTTGTTGGGAAAGAGCAATATATTACATTCACACTTGGCGAGGATAAATATTTCACCCGCAAAGCAAAGATGGATTATCTATCGCCCGATGTACAACTTAGCACTGGAACATTGCGAGTAAGAGCCGAATTAAATAACAGCGACGGCTTTCTGAAGCCGGGTAGTTTTATTAGCATCGTGCTACCATACGAAAAGATTCCATTGGGCATATTGGTAACCGATGCCTCTATTGGCACCGACCAGCTTGGGAAGTTTCTTTATGTAGTAAACGATTCCAACACCATAGAGTATCGCCACATAGAAACAGGCAACATTGTCGATGATAGTTTGCGTCTTGTAACAGCAGGGCTAAAGCCGAACGAACGCTATGTAAGCAAAGCACTGCTGAAGGTTCGAAACGGCATGAGAGTTGCACCTATTGAGCAATAATTATTAAGAAAAGGTTATTTATATATGGATTTTGCAAAATTCTTTATACATCGCCCCATATTTGCAACAGTTCTATCTCTGTTGTTGCTCATTGGTGGTATTGTTTGTCTATTCATTCTTCCAATTGACCAATATCCGGCTATAACACCTCCAACTGTACAAGTGAATGCAGTGTATCCCGGAGCAAATGCCGAGACAATAGCGCAAACCGTTGGTATTCCCATTGAGCAACAGGTAAACGGTGTCGATAACATGATTTACATGAGTTCCACATCGTCATCATCGGGCACATATCAACTTACTATAACGTTCGAGGTAGGTACCGACATAGACATGGCAACGGTGCTTGTTCAAAACAGAGTAAATATTGCGCTTAACTCACTACCCAGCGAGGTAACTCAACAAGGAGTAACCGTACAGAAGCAATCGTCTAACATTGTGTTGTTCATTACGCTCACAGGCGATTCTCTTTATAACCAATTATATTTGTCGAACTATGCCCAATTGCAAATTGTAGACCAGCTAACACGTACCCCCGGTGTAGGTGCAGTAAATATTATGGGAGCAGGCAAATATTCGATGCGAATTTGGTTGGACCCCGAGGCTATGCGCATACGAGGCATTTCACCTGCTGAAGTATATCAAGCAATATCAAAGCAGAACCTTGCCGTATCGGCCGGATATGTTGGACAAGATTTTGGTAAAGGAGCTGACAATGCCTTTCAATACACCCTTAACGTACAGGGGCGACTAAAAAACAGCGAGGAGTTTGGCGAGATTGTTATACGTAACGACGGAGTCGATATGTTACGTCTGCGCGACATTGCCAGAATTGAGATTGGAAGTGAAACCTACAGTTCTTCATCGCGTTTAAAAGGTAAACCTACTGCGGCTCTTGCAGTGTATCAGTTACCCGGTTCAAGTTCGCTTGCAGTGTCAAAAGCAGTACGTGCAAAGATGGAAGAATTGGCAAAAGAGATGCCACCCGAGGTGCAGTATCAGATTACGCTCGACACCACCGATGTGGTACGCAGTTCAATTCGAGAGGTTCTTTATACCTTTTTAGAGGCTACCATTCTGGTTATATTTGTAATATTCATGTTCCTGCAAAGTTGGCGTGCCACAATAATTCCATGTCTCACCATACCAATATCTCTGATAGGAACTCTTGCTGTAATGGAGTTATTAGGCTTCTCCATTAACACACTCACTCTCTTTGGGCTTATTCTTGCGATAGCCATTGTTGTAGACGATGCTATTGTTGTGGTGGAAAATGTTACACGTATATTGGATGAAGAGCAGTTATCGCCACGCGAAGCAACAGAAAAGGCTATGGAGGAAATTTCGGGACCGATTATTGGTGTAGTACTTGTTATGATGGCTGTATTTATTCCTACCACCATGATAGGAGGTATATCGGGGCAGTTATACAAACAGTTTGCACTAACTATTGCGGCATCTACTCTGTTAAGCGGTATAAACTCACTTACACTCACTCCGGCACTGTGTGCCATTCTGCTACGCCCTACAGAGCATAATAATAAGAAGAATAGGATTTTTCGTATATTTGACAAAGGATATGGATTTCTGCAGAACATATACGATAAATCGACCAATTACCTACTACGCAAAAGTGTTGTTGCCGCACTTCTTTTTGTTGCGATGACAGCCGTTGCCATAGTACTATTTATAAAATGGCCAACTACATTCATTCCCGAGGAAGATGATGGTTATGCTATAATAGCAGTGCAATTACCACCGGCATCTTCGCTAAACCGAACAGAGGCTGTTACGCGAAAAGTGGAGAAGATTCTCGACAGTTACCCGGAGATAAAAACCAACATAGCAATTAGTGGTTTCAGTATAATGAACAGTGGTGAACAGAGCAATGCCGCTACTATATTTATTGTTTTAAAAGATTGGAAAGAGCGTAAAGGAAAAGGGCATAGTGTTGCCGATGTTGTGTCGCGCTTTAACAAGCAGGCGTATGTAGAGATTGAAGAGGCCGAATGCTATGCCATTGTACCTCCGGCAATACCGGGAATAGGTAATGTAGGTGGTTTGCAGTTGCAGTTGGAGGATAGGAAATCGTTAGGTGCCACTGAGATGCAAAAAGCAATAGAAATTCTGCTCGAGAATTACAGTAGCAAGCCCTCGATTGCATCAATGAATAGTTCCTATGAAGCTAATGTACCACAATATTTTCTGAATATAAACCGCGAGAAGGCGCTGAGCATGGGATTAGATATTGGAGCTGTACTATCTACACTAAGCTATTACATGGGTTCGGTATATGTAAATGACTTTACCATGTTAGGACGTATCTGGCAAGTGAAGATGTCGGCAGGTGAACGTAGCCAGAAGGTAATAGACGATGTCTTGAATTTGAGCCTTGCCAACAACAGAGGCGAAATGGTTCCTTTTAGCAGTTTCATTGCCATTGAGAGCATTTTAGGAATAGACCAGATGAACAGATATAACATGTACAACACCGCTGCCATTACAAGCAACGTAGCCGATGGGTATAGTTCGAGCCAGATGATAAAAGAGATTGAGGAGCTTGTTGGTGAGCAGTTGGGTAACGAGTTTGGGTATGAATGGACTGGTGTTGCCTATCAAGAAGAGAGCGCCGGACAAACAACAGTTATAATACTTATTCTAGCCCTAATTGTAGCCTATTTGGTACTTGCGGCACAATATGAAAGTTGGGCTAGCCCCATAGCTGCCATAACAGGTGTACCCATTGCCTTGCTAGGCGCCATTTTGGGCTGTTGGATTATGGATATACCGGTAAGTATATACACGCAGATTGGTATTATACTGCTCATAGCATTGAGCGCAAAGAATGGTATTCTGATAGTAGAATTTGCACGCGATTTTCGTGCTGCCGGCAACGATATAAGAGATAGCGCACAAGAGGCGGGCCATGTACGTTTGCGCCCCATTCTAATGACCTCATTTGCTTTTGTTCTGGGTGTTGTTCCTTTGCTTTTTGCCAATGGAGCAGGCGCGGCGGCACGTCTTTCGCTAGGTGCAGCCGTTGTCTTTGGAATGTTGCTGAACACAGTTATAGCAACGCTATTCATACCCAATTGGTATGAATGGATGCAGAGTATCGAAGAGAAATTTAGGAAAAAGAGATAAATGCTAAATAACAAAGGAGAAGCAACTATTTACCATAGGGAGTATCACTCTCGGCAGCAAGTGGCATTTGTTCATCTTCAATGGTGTAGCCATGCGAGTTTTTGGATGCAAACATACTATTTTGCAGGCTTTTTAATTCCATAGCCTCTTCGGGCGACAAGTCGTGTGCCACCATTTCGGTGCTATCCAGCATTGCTGATGCTACTTCGCTAAAGAGCAGTTCACCCAACCTATTCGAGTTGCGCAATTCGCTGAGCAGACGACGCGATTCATCGCTACTCAAACGGCCATCCATTAAATCCTGTATATTCTGTTCGTCCATAATATCTACAAGGCAAAAGTAGTATAATTTATATCGTAGACAAAATTTATCACACAAATTCACTCAGTTCCAACCAACGGGTACTCTTTTGCTCTATCTGTTCCAATAGTTCCGCCACACGCATCGACTTTTGCAATAGGGTGTTGTTGTCGAGCATGCCACTGCTCATTTCCTGCTCCAACTGAACCTTTTCATTTTCGAGTTGTTCAATCTCGGCTTCTAGAGTCTCATACTCGCGTTGCTCCTTAAAGGTTAGCTTGCGCTTCACACTATCGTCGCGCCACCCCTGTTTGGCTGGTGCACCTTTGGAGTTCTTTTCTGATGCAACCTTTGCGATAAGCGCCTTTTCCTCTTCTCGCCAATCGCGATATTCTGTATAGTTACCCGGGAAATCCTTTATATCGCCGTTGCCATTAAAAACAAATATGTGGTCGGAGACACGGTCGGTAAAATAGCGGTCGTGGCTCACCACTATTACACAACCCTTAAAATTGAAGAGATACTCTTCGAGCACCTGTAAGGTGTCTATATCGAGGTCATTTGTGGGCTCATCGAGAACAAGAAAGTTGGGATTCGACATGAGCACCGTACAGAGATACAAACGACGTTTCTCGCCACCACTTAACTTATAGACATAGTCGTGTTGCTTCTCGGGAGTAAAAAGGAAGTGTTGCAGGAACTGCGACGCAGTGAGCATCTTATTACCTACAGGAATGACCTCGGCAATACGTCGCACAGCATCTATCACCTTCATCTGCTCATCGAATTGCATGCCCTCTTGGCTGTAATATCCCCATTTGACAGTTTCACCAACCTCTATAACACCACTATCGGGAGCAACCTTACCAAGCAACATTTTTATAAAGGTCGATTTTCCTGTGCCGTTGTTACCTACGATACCTACCTTTTCGTATCTCGAAAATGTGTAAAAGAAATCTTTTATTATCACTTTGTCGCCAAAGGCCTTATTCAGTGCTTTGATAACAAAGATCTTGTTGCCTATATATTGTGCTTTTACATCGAGCGACACCGATGCATCGTCGCGCATTACAGCGGCTTTCTCTTCCAATTTATAGAATGCCTCAATACGATATTTCGCTTTGTGAGCACGTGCTTGTGGTTGTCTGCGCATCCATTCCAGTTCAGTGCGCAACAAGTTCCTTGCACGCGCAGTTTCGGCTGCCATATTTTGCAAACGCTCCTCGCGACGCTGAAGAAAATAGTTGTAGTTGCCTTTGTAGCGATATATTTTGCTATTGTCAATTTCAATTATCTCGTTGCACACGCGGTCGAGAAAATAGCGGTCGTGGGTAACCATGAGCAAACTGCCTGTGAAACGTGCAAGATAATCCTCGAGCCACTCCACCATCTCCATATCGAGATGGTTTGTGGGTTCATCGAGAATCATCAAATCGGGTTGCTCAATGAGCACAGCGGCCAGCGCAATACGTTTCTTTTGTCCACCCGACAATTCACGAACAGGCTGTGTAAAACTTACTATTTTAAGTTTAGAGAGCACTTGTCGAGCACGGTTTTCATAATCCCAAGCATCCAAACGGTCCATCTCTTCCATCAGATGTTGCAATTCCTGCTCGTTGCCATTTGAGAGAGCATTTTCATATCGGGCAATTAGTTCCGACTTTTCGCTGTTACGTTGCAGGCAAGCCTCTATCACCGTAAGATTTTCATCGAAGTCGGGCTCTTGTTCAAGGTAACCTACTCTCAAATTATTACGCATCGTAATTTTTCCACTATCGGGGACATCATCACCTGCAATAATCTTTAACAGTGTACTTTTTCCCTTTCCATTACGTGCAATTAGTCCTATACGTTGTCTCTCCTCGACAACGAACGATATATCACTGAAAAGTTGCAGTACTCCGAAACTTTTTGATATGCTGTCTATCTGTAAATCTATCATCTCTGCTCTTTTACAAGGTGCTAAGATAGTAATAATATTTATAATAACCCCCAAAGTTCTTTCTACAAACTTTGGGGGCCACCTTTGAACTGTTATATTCTACAAATATTTATTTACGTTCTCTGCGAATATATCTCTTTTTGCCATCAACAATAACCAAACCCTCATTAGGCAGTTCGTTGAGTTTCTGTCCTTGCAGGTTATATATGCCACGTGGAGCAACAAACTCATCCACGTATGTTATCTCGTCGATTGATGTAGTAATATCAACAACATCAACATTTGGGTTCTCTATAATGTACATAATAGAACCATGGTCGTCCCATGTCCAGTTACGTACTGCTATAGGGTTTTCATTGGTACATATACATGCAAAACTTTGTGAACCTTCGGAGTAACCGCCACCGGCATGAAAACTGAATGTGCCGTCGCCATTATCGCGAATCTTATCCAAAGCCTTCTTGTTCACTGTAAATTTGTAATCACGTCCTTCACGTGTAACATAACTCTTTTTTGCCGGTTGGTAGAGATAATAGGAATCGCCCTCTTTCAGTATCTGCCAAACGACAGTCTCATCAAAAGGGGACACCTCCTCTTTATAGATGTTGGCAACTGTAGCATTTCCGGGTAGTTGGTTATACGACCATGTCGTAACACCTCGCAGGCTCAAATAGGTCTCAGTAACGGTGCTGTTCCAAGCCCAATAACCTTCGCCGGTCTTTGCCTTAATGTGATAGGCCATGTCGTTACGTAGTTCATCGAGAGAACTGATATTTCGATATGGCAACACAGGGACGTATGTTACTGTTAATACACGAGTATCAGTATCTAGTTCTACAGAAACTCTGTAATCTGCTATTTCAATAGCTTTCACAGCATCTGCAGAGAAGAATTGCGATGCTTTTATTGTAGCACCATTGCCATACGCGTGTCCAACGTATGTTACACCACCTTCGCCTTCGGGAGCGCCTACAACCTCAACGCTGTAATCGCAAACCTTTTGCATATCGCCAGCAATGCTCACGCTACCTCCACGAATATATTCAGCCGGGATTGTATATGTGCTATCGGCGGAAATTTCTGTATCTGCTATATTCACAACAATCCAATTGGGATTGCCATTCTCGTCTAATTGCTCTGTTGCATTAACATTGTAACCATACTTCAATTGGAAACCGTATTGTACAAAGCCATTCTCGGGAATAATTTTAACTTTGAGAGGCTCATTATACTTTGTTTGGTAGTTTTGCAATGGGATAAGACCATCGGCAAGTACAATATCACCATTCAACTGCGAAGCATTCACTATAACATTTTCGCCATGTACATCGAGGACAAGATCTACAATGGCACCACCATTTTCCAAGAGTGATGCAGCACCTTTTGGATCGATATAGTCCCAGTCTACCTTATAACGCATACGGTAGAAGCCCTCTTTTGTAGCAGCAGGAACGGTGAATGAAGGCACTCCACCACCAATTGTATTACCATTAGCAGTTGTTGAACCGTCGCTCTTGCGCCATGTTCCATTTATATTTGCAACACTATAAGAGACAATATCACTACCTTCGGCAGGAACACCATTATCCTGTACAGCAAAAGAGAAGACACCGTCATTGCCCCAATCGACATAGGTATAAGCACTCATCCAAGAACCGGCATAGTTATATGTAGGTTGCACCTGTTGTCCGGCTGTAGCCGAAAAGACATTTGAGCAAACAAAATCGTTATACACAAGTTTTTTGTTTGTTGTTGCAGTTTGCGCCACGCCATCCACTGTAAGACCAACACCGTTCAAACTACGGTCGCTACGTATAGGGACCGCCTCGGGAGAGAAGTCTATAGCATATTTGTCGGTGCTGAAGCGTTTTTCGGGACTATCGTCTACTACAATATTGTCAAAGTATGCAACCCAATCACTTTCATCGGCATGTGGCGAGCGAAGGTCGGGAACAATTACTAATGAATAGATATCGATTCCGCTATTCTCTTTCTCTTGTTTTGAATATGAGAAGCCCTTGAACCTGACAACAATATCTTGCCAACCATCTTTGGGTTTAATATTTGTCGTTGTCATTGCCCAAAACTGCTCATCTTCACCTGTCTGCCAAGACCAACTATCCTCAACACGTTTACCAAGACCAATAACCATCATACGAGAATCGGCAGGTTTGTCTTTGAGATAGGCCATTACGTGGATATACTGAAATTGTTTGGTTACTCTTATAGGCTCTTTGAGGTCTATTCTGGCACCAAAAGCATTACCGGCATGGCGACTGCGTTGCATTGCAAGTACCTTTGCCGAAGCATTAGGCGCTTTGCCAAGAACTTCATCTACCAATGTGTTGGGGTTATCTACAACTGCAACATTACCCTCTAACAAACCTTTGCGGAAAGGGCTCTCTGTCCATTGGTCGTAGACTCCTAATTTATTATAATCTTGAGACTCGAAATTAATCGTTGTCTGCGCTACGGCAGTCATACCAAATGTGAGTAGTGCCGCTAAAAATATATTTCTCATATTTTTCATAGTTGTTTAATCAATATACGCAAAGGTTAGACAATAACGGACAAGCTCTGCTATCGAGTATCTTAATACGAAGCTTCATTGCGTTGTAGCCCTCGCCATAACTCTCCGAAGTGCTTCCGTTCAACGGAATAATTCTCTTATAACCAACAGTTGTGGTTTGCATTACAGGACATAGTTCATGCCATGTATTTCCATCGGCGCTGAACTCCAATGTAAAATCTTTAATGCGCTGTCCCAAAGAGATAGGCTCTTGCATTACCAAATAACGTATTGTTTGAGGAGTATCCCAAGAGAGAGTGATTGTTGCCGACAAACTACCGTCGTTAGTACCCCAATATGTCTCTTTATCGCCATCGGTGAGATTCTTCACATCATATTTGCCACCGGTGCGCACCTCGCTTACCTCTATATTTGCACTCTTTGCATAATCAACTGCAGCAGTTGTTTCGTCCATGCCGTCTACAGGCAATGCCAAACGCTTGTGCAACATTTCGCCCAACTTCTTTAACTCATTAACGGTGTTGGTTGGCAAAACACCATATTGGTCGGGGGGACAGTTGAGAATGAGTGTGGCATTACGTCCAACTGTCTCCAAATACATTTGGAAAAGACGCTCTGCGCTCTTCATCGATTCACCTTGATGCCAGAACCAACCGGCATTTGTAGCTTTGGCATCGCTCTCGCCCGGGTTCCAGAACCAACCGTTTATATCACCCTCTTCACGAACACCACTGCCACCGTAATCGGTCATAGCCCAGTTTGTCTCTCCGGCATAGCCCGACTCATTACCTATCCAACGAGCCTCGCCACCAACACCCCAAAGAACACAGTTGGGAGCAATTTGGTGCACACGAGCACGAAGGTTGGGAGTATCGTAATAGATTTCAGCATCTACCTGACGTGTTCCACCTTCACCACCATAATAACCATTTCCACCATTGGCTCCGTCGAACCACATCTCGAATTGGTCATCGCCATATTTTGCCAACTCCTCGCACTGTTTTAGGAACACCTCTGTAACATAGGTATCTTTGCCATAGTGTGCCGAGTTACAGTCCCACGGCGAGATGTAAAAACCATATTTCATATTATGCTTTTTGCTTGCTGCGGCATACAGTTCGGGAATATTAGCTGTACGACCATACTCATTTCCAGCTTTTGCTATGCTGTGTGTTGTTGTTTCAGTAGGCCACAAGCAGAAACCGTCATGATGCTTTACAACAGCGATACCTCCGGTCATGCCGGCAGCCTTAACAGAGGTTATCCACTGTTCGGGATTAGGCATGGCTTTAGGAGCATAAATAGATTCATCCTCATCACCATGTCCCCACTCATTGCCGGTAAATGTGTTCATACCATAGTGGAAAAAGGCATAGAATTCTGTTTCATTCCATAAAATTTGTCGCTTGTGTGGTACCGGATGACAAGGTGCAGGCACATTATCAGGATTGGATAACTCCTGAGATACCATCTGAAACTCTTGGGCAAACCCTGCAAAAGGTATTAACAACCCAATTAGAAGTGTCTTAATCTTCATAAGTTAATAATTTGTTTGTTTTTACTCTAAGTTATTTAGTTATCACTAATTATTTTATCATTGGCGAATTTAATAAAATTAAATTAACAGAGAGGAGTACAACATATTATTTCATAAATATTAACGTTATTTAGTTAAAATGCATCATAAGATTTGCCGAGCAGAACTAAATTTAGTTCTGCTCGGCAAATAAGAACAATAACAGAAAACGCGACTAATTACCCTCCCATGCCAAAGCACTTGCGCCAAGTATTGCAGCATCGGAATCGCGCAATTGCGATACAAGAATCTGCGTTTTTCCTTTAAAGGTATGCAAAATATTCTTGTCCACAGCACGTTTCACAGGGTCGAGCAGAAAAGCACCTGCACGTGTAAGACCGCCAAAGAGAATTACCGCTTCGGGACTGGAGAAGGCGATAAAATCGGCTATTGCCTCGCCCAACATAGTACCTGTACGGTCAAATATTTTCAGTGCCACATGGTCGCCCTGTTTTGCCGCCTCGTAGACATCGCGAGAGGTTATCTCTTTTACATCGCGCAGCAGACTCTGCTCATTAGTGGTTGCAAGAATCTCACGTGCAGTACGAGCAACACCTGTAGCCGAGCAATATGCCTCGAGACAACCATGCCTGCCACAACCACAGAGACGTCCCTCCTTGCCACGAACCATAGTAACATGGCCCAATTCGCCGGCAAAGCCATCACAGCCGTATACCAACTGTCCATTGATGACAATACCACTGCCTACACCCGTTCCAAGCGTTATGACAATGAAATTCTTCATACCTTTTGCAGTGCCATAGGTCATTTCACCAATAGCAGGAGCATTAGCATCATTTGTAACATAGACCGGAATACCACTCTTTTGTGATAACATATCGGCAAGAGGCAAGACACCTTTCCAAGGGAGGTTAAAAGCATGTTCAATATTTCCGGTGTAGTAATTGCTATCGGGAGCGCCAACCCCAATACCACGTATGCGTCCTTCACTACCCGTTGCCTTAATCAAACGGCCTATTACAGTGTTCATGGCATCGACAAATGCCTCGAAGGTGGGATAGGAACCTGTAGCTATACCCTCGTCGCGAGCAAGTATCTCGCCTCGTGCATCTACTATTCCAATTTTTGTTCCTGTGCCTCCTACATCTATTCCTATAACAAGGTTCTTCTCTACATCTGTTACCATTATTGAATTATTTTAGTTAGACATTATTTATATATAAAGCAATGTAATACTGTTTAAACAAACGAGAAGATTAATTGGTAATGGGATTGTCGTTGTTTTATTGATTATTAATATTGTCAATGAGTTTTAATTACTTTTCTCCTTTAAAACCTCGGAATTCAAAGAGTAGTTATTACTTTAACCAATTGCTCTTTTGTTTTTCCTTTTTTTAAAAAAGGCTGTTAAAAGCAAAAGGTATAGAGAAAAAACAGTTCGTGAGGCACCTAGAATTATAAGCTAAGAACTGCAAAAAACATCTCCACTCCCACATTAACACTACCCAAGCAGGGAAAATAGAAGAACAGAAACACTCTATTGAGATTAACACATAAATGGGGTTGCTAATTTAGCAACCCCATTTATGTGTTAGAGAAAATTGAAAGAATAGAGATTTATTATTTCCCTAAATATCTCTTTTGTAATTTAGTAGCCTCGCCCTTTGCTCTCTCAATAATAGGCTTCCACTGATAGTTGCGATATAATCCAACTACAGTACTATAAGTCATAATGATAAATGATACACAGCAAAGCACTAGAACTGCTATAATAATCAATGCCAACATCCTTGCAAAGATAAGGAAGTTTCCTGCGTCCACCTCTTTATCTTTACGAACTTGTCCATTGCTAAGATAGGTAGTAACCTCGATATCAGGCAACAATTTAGTTGCAAGAACAGTACCTAATAAAGAGGCAGCAATACCAAATGCTAAATCACGAATAGAGTTAATGAATTTAGAATCTTCCTCATATTTCACTATAACATAGCCATACTGATAGGATGCAAGAATGTAGAGAGGAGTCATTACTATAGCAAGGAAGAGCAAAAAGTTCACCCATACGGTGCCTCCTTTTAGATGTGATACCATATCTTCACACTCCTCTATAGCAGCATCTTGAACATCGTCGAAGTCCATCTCGTTGAAATCTTCATACTTTTCGAGATACTCTTCGGCCATATCCTCATACTTCTCTTGCGAATCGAGATATTCATCTCTTTTGTCTGAATCGGCCGCTTTTGCAGCAGATTCTGCATAGTTTTCGGCACTCTCTTTAGCTTCGTAATGTTCACGATATAACATATGCAACATATATATTTTATAGTTGTTGGCATTGTCATATACGTTCGTAAAGAAGCCACCATGTGGCGAAGGATACTCGGTCAGAATAGTATCACACTCTTGCCAATCTTCTACCAATGCAAGTCGTTGTTCAGCCTTATCAATAGCACCTTTATTTTTCATACTATAATAAAATAGTATGATGATTGATAAAAATACACCACCTATTATCATCCACGAGTGTGTCCACTGACGTGTAAGCGACCAACTGACACTGTTGCGCAACATGTTGATTCGTTCTACTAGAGTAGACTCGTGAGGGGCATCAGCTGCCTTTTCTGCCTTATCCAAAAGTTCATCGACACGCATAGCCTCTTCGGGCGATTTAATATTAAAGGCAACTCTTTCATCTTTCAATTCGCGCATTGCCAAGCTATAGGCCTCATTTGCATAAGCCCATGCCTCGTTATTAACATTTTCGCCTTCTGGTTCTTCGGGATAATCCAATGGACGGGCATAGCCTTCTTCGACACTTTTCCAAAGGCGCCACACCATTTTACATTCCAATCCATTGCTACGTAGTTTTCGTGCCAATGTAAATGCCTTGAGCCATTTACCGGCCTCAAACACATAAGGCAGATTTCCTTGCAGGTCGCCTATTTGTGTCAGACTGAGACCAACATCATACTTTAGTATTTCAATTAATTTCTCTTTCGAAACACCGTCGATGTTTGTAAGTTTTATGTAGTACTTTTTGTATCCAAGAAAGTATACCAACAGGAATATTAAGAGTTCAAACATAGTTATATCTGTTTAAAGATGAATATTGTGTGTGTTTTATGCACCTTCAGCCTCCATGAGAGCATCGAGATCCTCGGGCTCTGCATCGAGTGTCTCTCCCTCAACCTCGGGAGCAACAGCAATATTCAAACCACCCATGAGCGCCTCTTGTGCAGCAACTTCTTCGGGAGTAAGTTCGCGACCTACACTCTTATCGAGTTTAGTGATGAAACAACATTTAGAGAGAGATTTCAACTGTTCCTCGTTCCATATTCCAAGTGTAGCAGGGTCAATTGCACCCTCTTTCATTGCCTTCCACTGCTGATACTGCTGACGACGCACTGCTGTAATTTGTTTAATCTCGGCACCACAAAGTTCAATTACTTTAGGACCCGATTTTAGATATTTACCATAGGAGAGAGCCTGTAAACCCATGTCGGGCAATGCAGTTGTAGCCGAAGCTGTGAGAACACCGATATTTGCAATATCGAGTACAATGTTAGTACCCTGCATGATAGCATTAACCAACTGCCATGTTACTGCACCACGAGTAAGGTAAGCACCCGAAGCATCTTCCATGTGAGCCATCACATAGTCGGCACCATTCACATCACGCAATGTGTCGGTTTTAAATGTATAGGTGTTCATGCTCTCTGCAACCTTTTGAACATCGTTCCAAACGGTATCACATGTGAGCAGGTAGAGGTCGAAGTCGGCATTACCGCTAAGTTCGGGCATAACCCACTCATATTTTTTCTTCTCTTTCTTTTTCTTCTCTTTTTTAGAGGCCTCAGCATTCATTGGAGCCAACATAAGAATTGCAAGCATTGCAACCATTACTTTTGAAAGTGTTTTCATAATTCTAAATTTTAAGATTAGTATTATATTTGTCTGTTTGTTTTTTATGGAGTAAGCACAACATCGAGTGTTTGTGTTTTATGCTCTACCGGATGCGAACATCCTTCTCCTTGGAAATAGAGATATTTAAAATCTTCGCGCATTTTTATCGAATATTTACCACCCTGAACTGTACCCACCTTCTTTAGGTTATACTTTTTTACATCCTTTATTTTGCTTATATAAATATTGGAAGCATAGATATCCACATCTACAGGGAATATCCATCCTTCGCCTGCAGTAACTGTTCCGCTTATTACAGGATACTCCACTATCGAAGAAGGATGCTGGCCATATTTGTAATCTATCTCACGCAATAACTTCTTGTAGTACTCCATTTCGGGAAACTCATCTATCAATGTATGCAAGCGCTTACGCTCGAAATTTAGATATTTCCACACGTTAGCCGATTCAAAACCCTCTTCGTCTGCCAGCTTGCGCCAACGCTCGTCGGCCTGATTGATAGCATTTGTGTGGTTACGTATCTTCTTGAACTTATTAGCTTGTATCTGATGAGCATCTTTTTTGTCTATAGGACATTGCAAATGTTTGCTAGCCTTTTCGTATGCATCGGCCACTGACGCAAAGTATGCACTTGTGTGCTCCTTTTCGTAGCCAGCCTCTTTATTCTGTGCAACAGCAAGCACATCTTCGTATGTCTCGTCGGTAGCCCTTACCACCATGAAGATGTAGGATGTACGACCAACTAGTTCTTTTTGTTCAATTTGAACACTGCTAAAGTCGGGCGAACTGATTTTGAATGCTACATTACCTGTTATGTCTTTACTGCTTTTTGTCTTGGGAGCAAGATTAAAGACAATAGCATAATCTTTTTGCTCACCCACCATTTCGGCCGAAGCTTTAAAGTTACAGCCGGTTAATGTAACAGGTTTACCATTTTCTATGCATGTAATGCCATTACAAGCAATTGTAAGATTTGTAAAAGCCGACATAAATGTAACCTTTGCAGCGTTTGCGTATGGGTAGACAGCATCGGCCTCGCGATTTATTGCAACATTAATTTTCTCGTCGTATGAGCCCTCATAAACCTTTCCTTTATACATTACGAGTGGTACAGTCTCTTGCCCCATAGGCAAACGTAACTGTAGCTGTGTCTTTAGAAAGTCATCGTCATAATCCTCGGGGAATGTATAGTTTATAGTATACTTATAGCGTCCGTTACTTTCGATGCTCTTTGTACCTTTTTCTATACCCACACTATGCGACATTATCAGATTGTCGCAATTAGATGTTACAATGATGATAGCCTCGTCAACCCCTGCTGTTTGAGTTTTACTCTCTGTTGGAGGCACAAGCGTCGTGTTGTCGTCTTGTGCCGTTGTCTTCACTACACCAAGAAACGACAAAAGCGATATAAAGATTATCTTTTTCAATTTCATAGTTCTTTACATTATAGGTCGATAACGAAATCTCCGGGTGTAAAAATTTCCTCTTTTGCTATTGGCTGAGTCTTGTTCTCGTCCATCCAATAGGGTTGCCATGTACGAACATGAATCTGCACATTGTCTTTGTCGCGGAAATCCCACAAAAGGAACAAATAGCCATCGTCGCTGTAGCCACGGCTGTTTGAATATTTTTGACGAACAGTTACACCATAGAAACCCTCCATTAGAGGATTAGGGTGTTTAACAACCTTCACATCCTCGAACTGCACATTTATCCAACTGTTGCTGGCAAAACTTCTTTTGAGGTTTGTGATATACTCCTGTTTATTTTGTTTCTTGTATGTTACCTTGTTGTATGAGATACCCATTCCATCGGTCTTTTTAACCTTTGTTACTGTACCTGTGATGATAAGCGCATCCTCGCTGAAGATATTCTCTAGGAAAACAATATCCTTTTCGTTATACGCTGTACGGAACTGCTCCACGTATGACAATATCTGCTGACGACGGCTGACCTCGGTTACATTTTTTCCCTTTTTCATCACATTCTGATAGACATTTGTGCTAAGTGTGAAATTGAAACGGGTTATTTTACCTGTTGCATCGAAATTTATAACTGCCTCTTGATACTCATCGTCGAGTGTTTCACCATTAGGTTTTATCATCAACGGAATTTGACGTACCTGATAAGTGCTTCCCACAGACAAGCAAGATTGCACGACCTCGCTGTCATCGCAATAGAAATGAGCATTCTCCCAAAGAGCAGAAAGACCACTTACAGCACTCTCGGCAAGGCCAAGATTAACCAAGTTCAATGCACGATTTTCGTTATATGCGGCATTTATTTCTGTTAGCAAGCGACTGGCCGATTTCTCCATTTTTACTTTAAGGGCAATATCGTACAAGCCATCAACAATCTCTAGTTTAACCCCCTCTTGTGCATTAATGGTAACAATCGACAAACAGCAGACTGCAACCATTAGCCAACGTAATAAATTTCTCATAATATTATCTTTTTATTTTTTATTTTAACATAAACCAATAAGCTCCACAACCACTGAAATCAACTATATTCTTTGCACTATTATCCTTTGCATCGGTGTATTTGTCGCCACTCTTGCGCACAATAGCTTTTATGTTACCCTCGCGTGTGTAGAACAATAGATAGCACTCATTTACAACTGTTTGAGCATTATAACTGCCATAGTTTATTTTGCTCTCGCTTTTTAGTGAAGCAAATACAGGTTTTAAGTCGCTCATTGTTTTTGCAGCCAATATCTGCTCCAATGGAGTTACCTCTGCAACAGACTCTTTTACAACAGGCGCTGCTTCATTTTCGACCTTTACAGAATCTGCCACTTGTGTCTCTGCAACATTTTTTGTACTATCGGACTGTGCCGGAGCGTTAATCTCGGAGAGAGCCTGCAAATCGGCTCCATTCTCTTCGTTGTTGAGAACAATTTGTCCGTCGCCATATATTAATACAATATCTTTTTTCTTCACATAGACAAAAGCACGTGTTTTTATACCACGTTTCATGTCCATCTCCTGAGCGCAAAGGTTAATATCCTGCAAAACAATCTGCTTTACCTCGGCACCGTTTCTTTTTGAAGCCACCCAATCGTTAATCTCGCCAACGAGTAACTCGCGTGCCAGACTCAAAGCCTCTTCCTCGGTGGACATGGTAGCCTCAGCCGATAGATACTGTGATGAACGTTTAATTTTGTTTATCTGCGCCTTTGTATCTGAGTTGTTCTGTGCATTAAGTATGCCACATAAGCAAATACTTAAAATAAATAGTGTGAAAAACTTTTTCATGGTTATATGTTTTTATCTCATTACCGTATTCTACAATTACTTGTCGTCGGATGCCTCGTTGAATTCGTCGAAAAGTGCCGAAATATTATGTGTAGGAACAAACAGGTTAAGGTCGCCTGTTACAGTGCCCTTTCTATCTTTAAAAACAGTGTATGGAACTTCGACATTCATCACATGATTGTATTTAAATATGTTGTTTACAGCAAAGAATGCCACTTGAATTGAGTTGGTACCCATCTCCTCTATACCAATATATATATTACAACCTAGTACTTTAAGATAGGAGAGCCATAATTTCAAAGGTAAAGTACGCTGTTCCTTTTTTAATCCATATTTGCGCACCACCAACTCCAATGACACCTCACCGGGGGAAAGTTCCGAGAGCAAAAGATTATGACAACTCTCCAGCGGATGGTCGGCATCGAAAACCAACTGTAAGCCAGCACCACTGTTTATTAGATAGAGGTTACTGTTTATATCGTCTATCTGATAGGCACCACCCGGTTTCATATAATAGTTGTCGTGTAGCGGCTTCAGTTCCGATATTTCGGTAGTCAAAGTATCGACTATTCGGTAGGAGTAGTTATCCAACCCAACAAACAGGTTGTCTTCGAGCTGTTTCAGGTTCTGCCCTGTCATTAATTGACACGATGCCGGGAAAGATATCTCAATAATAGGGTTCTTGGCATTGAAGACAGCCAAACTATACCTGTTGTTCTCCTCGGCAAATGCCAACGAACTGCTATCATCTATTCGTGCCAGATTTTCAATGCGCCCTTTTGTTATGCGCACATCATCGCGCTCCATACGCGACGACTGTTCTGTAGCATTCATACCTTGCAACTCAGCCAGATAGCGTTCGACAAAATCGAACACAACGGATATTGCCGGAATATCTTTAGATGCCTTTTGCGCCTCATCGCGTAACCTACCGCCCAAAACTCCATTATGCTGCCCCCACACAGATAGTGGGAGTAGCATAATGAAAATAGAGCAATATACTATTTTAAATAGCTTGTTCACAGGGTCTTAAGGAATGATTGTCTCTTTATTACCATCTTTTTTGTGCCATGTACCGGTTACAAGATGTCCATCTTCAAATATTCCGATAACCTTTTCACCCGGTTGTGCTGTACGCTTTTTAATATCGCGTTGTTCAATGATATGTGTCTCTTTGAATGTGAGTACGCCATTGTCGTCGTTCATCTTGCCATTTTTCATGCGACCTTTGTACACTGCATAACCCAAATCTTTGGTAACAACCAAATTTGGGTCGGGTGCAGGAGCCGGTGTAGGCTCTGGTTCCGGGGCAGGTGCTGGTGCAGGAGCTGGGATAGGCTCGGGGGCAGGAACAGGCTCAGGGGCAGGTGCTGGTGCAGGTTGAACTTTCTTTGGCTCTTTTGCCTTTTTATCCGATTCTGGCATAAAGAACATTGCCGCACCGCCGGCTGCAATTGCAAGAACAGCAATAATTGCTATTATTAATCCTTTATTACCACCTTTCTTGGGAGGAGGACACTCACGCAATGCCTTTCCACACTCGGCACAAACAAATTCCTTGCGTGATGGAATCTCTTGTACCTCTTTTGCTTTTGCCTTTGAACAACCATCGTTCAAACACATTCCATATCTAAAACGAACTCTGTCGTTACTACTACTTGCCATTTTTTATTATTTTTAAATTGTTATCTATTTATGTTATTACATCATTGGAGGGGGAGGAGGTGTAGGACCACCTGCAGGAGGCAACGGTGGGAAACCGGGTGCTGCAGCAGGAGGTGCAAACAATGGTTGCAATGCAGGAACCTGTCCGGCAGGCATCCATGCGGGCATACCGTCCATCCAAACTGTGCTTTGTGCTGTCAATTGACCACCCTGTACCATTTGTTTACACTGCTCATAGGTATAAGGACCATAGTTCTGACCTGCTACAGAGAGGTAGAGACTAATCTTTGGCTCTTCAGCATGAGGTGGAGGGGGAGGAGGTGTGCTTAAGCCACCGGGAGGTGGAGGAGGCACAGCCATTCCCATTGTAGGTTGCTGAACTTGCGCAGCGGGTTGCATAGTAGCTTGTGCGGCCTTTGCAGCAACCTCTTCGGCATTTTCTACAGCAAACAATGATGGTAATTGACTACCGTCGCCCTCACTATGTAACAAAATAGAATTGCTTAAGTCTGTAGCGGGATTTCCTGTGCATAGGAACTTTTCGTAACGTTCTTTATAAGGAGTCATCCACTCGATACCACGTACAGGGAAGCAGTATGATACTGTGATAATTGAAAGCTCGTCTTTACGTGGGCTCTTGCGATTTACAGTGATTGTGGTACGTGCTGTACTCTGATTGAACGAATTTTTAAATGCTGCCTCAAGTTTATCTGCAAATTTCTTCAGGCCCTCATTTTCATCGGGAGAAGGAATAGAAACGAGTATAGCCTTTTTGTTAATACTTGCAGGGTTTGTAGGACTTAGATTTCCTTCGTTATTACGCAAGTGCAACTGTATCTGGTCGTTGTTCAAACGAAGATATACACCACTTTGACCTACTATCTTAGAAGCAAAGGCTTTGATATCATCATCGGTCTTAAGCTTTTGTTGTAACTGTGTTAGGATATTCAGGCCCAATACCTTATTGTCGCTATCGGCCTTTTCATTGTGTTTGGTCTTTACAATTTCTGACAACTTAACATCAAATGCATCTTTTATATCATCGATGCTGATATTGTTTGCCAAATTACCAAAGTTCAAGAAATCGCCAACAGGTAGTATAGATTCACGCAATTGACGTGCAATATTAGGCATATCTACTTTGTCAATCTTAAGTTCTTTCTCAAACTCATCCATTGCCTCCTCTTCGCTAACCTCAATGATTGCACCCTTCATATCCTCGAGACCTTTGTTCACCTTCTTCTGTGCTGTTACCAAACGCTCGGTTTCATCGATAGCATCATTGATTTTTTGACCAAATGAAGAGATATCGGCATCCATTTTACCTATTTCAACAAATACTTTTGCTAGAAGTTTCTTTGCAAAATCCCAACCACAAAGCATTGTCTTCGATGTATAGTAATCGGTTAAAATACCCTGATGATCGGCATAGCGACGTGCACCAACACCAACCATGCGTTGCAATATACCCAAACGGCTCCACTCCTCGACATTTACTTTGCGGTCCTCTTCGCAAGCCTCGTAATTGGTTTTTTCCTCTTTTTCTTTTACTTCGAGCTCTTCGCGCATCTCGCCCAAACGCTCAAGCAGAAGTTTTGAAACTTTCTGCAACTCAACAATAGAAACATCACCCAATTTCCATTTCTCGAACAGTTCGACCTCAATTGTGTGGCGTATCTCACGTGCTATTTCGGGAATTACACGTTCTTTACCTTGGAAGAATGCTTCTACACCCTCTTCTCTGAAATGCTTGTTATAGAACTCGCTCATTATAGTATCGAGTTCATTGAGCGGACAATCGGCCTTCTTTGCATCTTCGGCATAGCCAATTGCTTTATCGTGCCAATAATCGTTAAAGCCGGGATAATCAGCATCTGATTCAAGCACTTTAGCCTCCATTGTCAAATGTAGGTCGTCGAGCATCCATTTTGCGAGATTTTCTTTGTTGAAATACTCTTTGCGATAGTCTTTGTTGCGTTCTTCATCAACATAGCCAAGATTCTCTCGCCAATTATTATATTTAAATTGATAGAGTATACTCTCGCCCACTGTATATGTGATATGTTTGAGTACACGAAGCTCAGGATACATCACACGTTTAATTCCGAAAGAATTGATTTTCTTGGTACGGGCAACAGGGATACGTCCGTCTGCACCGGCATTTGCAGCCTCATCATACTCCAATGCAAAATCATCCATATTCTCGAAATTGTATGCACGTATGATATCGCTATTAACCTGATCCTCTTCGTTTATAAAGAATATACGGGCAAATACATAGTCGCTGACAATTTTAGGAAGTTCTGTGAGAGAATTTATTGTTAAACCATTCTCATTCACATTACTATAAACAGTGAGACCATCTGCAACACCCTTTACGCGGTCGCTATAATATTTAGCTTGTCCACCACCTGTTACATCGCAAGGGAACCATCGACCAGCCTGCAAAGCATTCAACTCGTTCATTGCAGCGTAACCATTCTGGTAGTAACGACCTTGGTCCATATCGGCTTTGGGAAGATTCATTTCGGGAATCATTGCATAAACCGAAATTTTTGCATTTGGGAATGTTTTACGTGTTTGTACAACAACGTCGACAATTGAACCCGAACCTGTACCACCACAAAGACCGGCAAAGATATGTATATTGGTACTTGTAGCATCGGCAGAAATAGCCTCACAACGTGCATAGGCATCACGAAGGCTATTTACATAACCTACAGCATTTGCAGCAAACAAAAGACGACCAGCACGACGTTTTTGTCCTGCGGCTTGACCCAACGAGCCAATAGCCGACCTTACTGCCGATACATTATCTACTATTCCCTTTACAGAAGGATAGTTGTTTATGTGGTCGAGAATATGCTCAACATCAACAGCTTTGATATTTAAAAATTCGTTATTGGTAAACGAAGCATCCTGTCCCATTACACGAAAGTCGGGACGTGCTCTACCATCTTTTGGCATCATTTCGTCGGTTGAATCGACATACAAAAGAGCAACTGGCAATTGCTTGCGCTCGTCAGCTGTTGGGAACTCCTCGAACATACGCATCTTGAATGCACGCAAGATTTTACCACCTGTACCTCCTAGACCAACGAGGATGTGGTTGCTTTTACAAAAATTAGTCTCCATAATACATTATTGTTAAATTAGTTTATCTTGTTCTTCTATGTGAATGGCCACTTACACGAGGACGCGAACGGTCGCCACCCACAGGTTGGCGTCGGCCGGCACCTTCGCGGGTTCTACCACCAGAGCCATTGTTTATTGATATTGTTTTAATTGCTATGATTGCCGAAACCACTACAAAGCCTAAGCACCAGAGCAAACGACGAAATATGAAATGGCGCATAAAACTGCGTATTTCGTCTCCTATTGCCGCTGGGAGTGTTTCGACAGTGTATCCCATAAAATAGCCTGAACCAAAATAGTTTTCGAATATTGGAAATTCATCTATGAGCAACTGAATTACCTCTTCGCTTTCGGCAATTGAAACAGAGGAATCCAATGACACATAGCGCATATCAAGAATTTCCTGAGTTTTTTCCTCTACAATATCGGTAAAACTGATTATTTTTATTGCTCCACAAATCATTATACACTGTACGGAAAGCAAAACGAAGAGTACAAAGCCCATGATGTAGGTTATGATTGTAAACTCTGCATTCTTCCACCATCCTTTAATGGCAAAGAAAAACAGACACATACATACAGCGGCAATAAGTATTCCCCAAAAGAGGCTGCTTATTGAAAATTGAAGTATTTCCCAAAGTGCATTCATAGTCCTAAACTTATAGTAGAAGAATTAAGATATAAGTGATGATAAAAGCCTGCACTACTAAACTATTGTAAAAGCAAGTAATACAAGCACTTATCAACAAAATAGCAGTCAAATCTCTTAACAAGAGACAAACCGAATAATGCAAATGTATACAAAATATTGAAATAATCTCTAATTTATTAAAAAAAATCTTACATACCGCAAAAATTTCTATTAAATGTTTAGCAAATGGCTCTATATGGTATGGCATTTGTAGTTGATTATCAGCCCATTTAGATTTTGTTCAAATCTCTTGTTAAGAGATTTCGGTACTTACGAAACTTTCCTATTCTTTGCGTATTTTTCATTATTTCACTTATAAATAATAGGAAGTTTTTTTACAGCTAAACGCAATAAATTCCCTTTTACTATTATGAATTACCTGTTTTGTTGCTATATTTGCTAACAAAAAACAGGTATGGAGAAAAATTGGCTACAACGTGGCGAACTTATATTGGGAGAAGAGAAGCAACAGCGTTTGGCAAATGCACATATTCTAATTGTAGGACTTGGCGGTGTTGGTTCTTGGGTTGCCGAAATGCTATGCAGAGCCGGTGTAGGCCAATTTACCATAATAGATGCAGACATTGTCGATGTTACTAACATTAATCGGCAAATGCCGGCCTTGCAAAGCACAGTGGGAAAAGCCAAATGCGATGTTGTAGCTGAACGTATGCGCGCAATAAACCCAAAAGTTCAACTTACAGTTGTAAACGAATTTATAGACGAAGAGAATATTCGACAACTTTTGGACAAGACAGAATATGACTTTGTGGTAGATGCAATAGATACACTTCCTTCGAAAGCAGCACTGATTGTAGGATGTTGGCAAAGAGATATAAAAATTGTGTCGAGCATGGGAGCCGGAGCAAAGAGCAACCTATCGCAAATACGCATCAGCGACCTGTGGAAGACAGAGCACTGCACATTGGCTAAGAACTTGCGCAGATTGTTGCGCGACTACCGCGGAAAGCAACATCTACCGGTTGTGTTCAGCATGGAGGAGCCAAACAAAAATGCTATTAGACCAAACCCCGTAGGCGGTAAGCCCATTATTGGTTCAATCGGATACTTTACAGCCACTTTCGGTTGCTACTTAACAGAATATACAATAGAAAATATATGATTGAGATAAAAGGCGTTACAAAGAGTTTCGACAACCTTCGCGTACTTAAAGGCGTGGACCTTAAGATTGAAAAAGGAGAGGTTATAAGCATTGTTGGGCCTAGCGGCGCCGGCAAAACAACACTTTTGCAACTTATTGGCACATTAGACAAGCCCGACAGCGGTTCGATATGTTTTAATGGACGCGACCTTTGCACCATGAGCCAAAAAGAACTAGCGAAATTCCGCAACAAACATATTGGTTTTGTTTTTCAGTTTCATCAATTACTACCTGAATTTACAGCATTGGAAAACATCACCATTCCTGCATTAATTGCCGGACGCAATCAACGCGACGCCGAGAAAGAGGCAATGGAGTTACTAAAGATTATGGGATTGGAAGAGCGTGCACACCACAAGCCTGCACAAATGTCGGGTGGAGAAAACCAGCGTGTAGCAGTTGCCCGTGCGCTTATTAACCACCCCGACGTGGTTCTTGCCGACGAGCCATCGGGAAGCCTCGACAGCTACAACAAAGAGGAACTGCACCGTCTGTTCTTTGAACTACGCGACCGCTTTGGACAGACATTTCTAATTGTTACGCATGATGAAAAATTGGCAAGTATCACAGACAGAACAATCCACATGATTGATGGAACGATAGAAAGCATGTCTGTTAAATAAAGTTAAATATAGGCATTCTCATTTTACTTTTCAAGAAATCCGATGTCATATAAGTGAGACAATGCTTTTATTGTCTTACTTGTTATTTTTCCAATGTTGGTGTCTACGGTTTCTTTTTTTTAGGGGAACCGTAGATTTCCCTAAAAAAACGTCTATGAAAAAGGGATTTATTTTATTTACTGTTTGTGCGGTAGTTCTGTCGCTTAATGCACAAAACAGAGACAGGAGAGAAAAAGAGAGAACACCCGAAGAGGTTGCAACAAACCTCACCGAGGAATTGAACAGAGTTGTTGCACTTGATAGTATTCAGTACCAAGCAATTTTTATAATGAATCTTTCAGATGTAATGAATTCATGGGACGAGATGAATGCTAACAGAGAGAGAGCCACTGCGGCGCGAAAAGAGGGAAGAAAAATTGAACGCCCTCGCTTGACCGAAGAACAGCGCAAAGCGCGCATGGAGGAGCGTCGTAAACGCAAAGAGATTCGAGACAGCAAGATTAAGGAGATTTTGAGCAGTGAGCAATATGATAAATATTTAAAAGGCGAAGAAGAAAAGGCTCAGAAACGCAAAAGCCGTTCACATAGAAGAAACTGAGGATAAGAAGAATAAAACCAAAGATACAAGCATCGCGATGCTTGTATCTTTGGTTTTATTCTGAAGTTCTATATTTACCTTCGTCTTTGTCTTCGAGCATACTTAGATAGGATTGATAACGCGAAGGAGCAATGTGCCCCTCTTCCAATGCTTGCAGAACGGCACATCCCGGCTCATGAGTATGGGTGCAGTTTCCATATTTACACCCACCCGACAACTCAAAGAATTCTACAAAATAGTGAGCTATCTCCTCACTATCCATGTCGTATGTACCAAAGCCTTTCACGCCCGGGGTATCTACAATGAAACTACCGGGCATAAACTCGAACATCTGCGAGAAGGTGGTAGTGTGCATACCTTTATCGTGAGTTCTTGATATTTCTCCTGTGCGGGCGGCCACTTGCGGGGCAACAGCATTCACAAGGCTCGACTTACCGACTCCGGAGTTGCCTGCCAACAACGAAACTTTGCCACGCATCATCTCTTTTAGTTTGTCGATGCCCTCCCCTGTTGCAATAGATGTTTTGAGGCATCTGTAGCCAATGCTTTCATAAAGAGCAAACAGATAATCGAGTTCGGACAATTCGTCGGGAGCGTATAGGTCGGTTTTATTAAAAACCGGAACTACGGGCACACGATAGGCCTGAGCAGATGCTAGAAAACGGTCTATAAAGGTTGTAGAGGTTACTGGATGATTGATAGTTATCACAAGGAAACATAAATCGAGATTTGCCGCAAGTATGTGCGACTGTTTCGACAAATTAGATGCCTTACGCACAATATAATTTTTTCGTGGCAAAATATCGACAATATACGCAGTGCCATCGTCGCGTTGCGACAACGAGACATTGTCGCCAACAGCAACCGGGTTTGTACTTTTAATTCCTTTGAGACGGAAATTACCCTTTATTCGACACTCAACCAATGTGCCATCTTCGAGACGAACATCGTAGACGCTGCCGGAACTTTTAACTACTAATCCTTGCACTCTGAACCCTATTTCGTACCGTTAGACGGTCATAATCTCCTTCTCTTTTGTTGCAAAAATCTCTTCGGCTCTCTTAATATATTTGTCGTGAATTTTCTGCAATTTCTCTTCGCCATCCTTTGACAAGTCTTCGGGCATGCCATCTTTCACAGCTTTCTTGAGTGAATCGATTCCATCGCGACGCGCATTACGTACACTGATTTTTGCAGTTTCCAATTCACGAGAGCACTGCTTAACAAGCTGTTCACGACGCTCACCGGTTAATGGGGGTATTGCAACAATAATTACTTCTCCGTTGTTAGCAGGCATAATTCCTACAGGAGAATCGATGATAGCCTTTTCTATTGCGCTGAACATACTCTTGTCCCATGGTTTAATGGAGATTGTACGCATGTCGGGTGTGGTAATGGTTGCCACATTATTGAGAGGGACCTCGGAACCGTAGGAGCTGACTCTTACACAGTCGAGCAAATGAGGATTTGCTTTTCCGGCACGTATATGTGAATACTCTTCTTCGAGATGCATTATTGCAAGTTCCATCATCTCTTCGGCTTCGTTCAAACAGGTTTTTACGTCTAACATATCTATTTTGTTTTAGTTAATTATTCAATTAAAACAGAAATACCCGCACTTACTCATGAGAATATTTAGTTTTGACAAAAATAAAGAGAAAGAACGAAGATACTATATAATTAAGTTTTTTTAACAGTTAGGTGTAAAACTAGTGGAAACCTGCCGAATTCTAAAAAAGGAGAGAGAAAGAACATGTATACATAACTGCTTATTATTTTTTTAACCAACCAACATTGCCGGATAATTGTTTCTCATACATAGAAAATGTGTTATCAATAGAACCGAAGGATAAAGAAGTTGGTTTAGTAAAAAAGGAAGGAGAATATTATGAGCAATAGAAGAGGACAGCGCAACTTTGTACAAGTTTATAGTGGAAACTTGTGGCAGGCACAAATTATTCAAGGCTTGCTGGAGGCGAACAACATTATATGCATATTAAAGAACAACAGTGCATCGGCTGTAACATCGCCCTACACAGATACAGCAGGAGAGGTACTGGTTATGGTAGACAACCGCGACACGAAATTTGCTAACATTATTATAGAAGAGTGCTCTTTGTCTTCGAACCCTTACAATTAAAAAAAGGGTAATAGATTAGCAGAATTTCTAAAACATTTCTCTTTAGGAATCGAATATTCCCTGTTCTTTATATTAAAGATGCATATAACAGACAAAAATATAATGGACACCTTTTGGGTGTCCATTATATTTACAAATTTCTGTGTGGTAATGCTTATCCTTTAATCTCTTTGATACGAGCCTTCTTACCTGTAAGAGCACGAAGATAATAAAGTTTTGCACGACGAACACGACCACGTTTATTAACAGTGATGCTGTCAATAGAGGGTGAGTTCAATGGGAAGATACGCTCAACACCTACTGTACCCGACATTTTGCGGACAGTGAAACGTTTTTCGTTACCATGTCCACAGATTTTGATAACAACACCGCGATACATCTGGATACGCTCTTTTGTTCCCTCGATAATTTTGTATGCTACTGTTACAGTATCACCGGGAGTGAACTCCATTTCACGTTTTACATCAGTAGCAAATGCTTCTTTAGCAATTTTAATTAAATCCATTTTTGTGATTTGTTTAAATTGTTCATTTCTCCAACGCAACATATCAAGTTACCCTTCCTTGACAGCGATTACGCCGAAAGCGGTTGCAAAGATAAGACTTTTTTTGTTAAGCTGTTAAAAATTTGAGGATTATTTTTTGATGTTAGAAAAAACCTGCATAAAAAAGCGAGAATTATTGCTTGTTATTGGCAACAAAAATGTACTTTTGGGGATCTAAAAAAAGAAGATGGGAACAAGGTTTATAACATTAATTCTTGCATTGTCGATATTATTGTCGTGCAGAGAGAAGAGAGAAATAAAAACAATCGAAGGACGTTGCATTGCCGTTACTACAATTGAGCAGAACGGTGTTGCCGAGCAGGTGCGCAAGCTAATAGAAAATGGAAATGCTGCGGTAGATAGTGTAAAAGCGCCTATCATAGGAGAATGTGCAAAAAGACTCACACTATTCAGCCCCGAAAGCCCACTAATGAATTTTGCAGCCGACGCTCTTATGAAAATGGCAAAACGTCATAGCAAAGAGAGAATTGACATTGCTATAACAAACAAAGGCGGACTACGTAGCGAAATTAACGAAGGGACCATTACATTTGGTGATATTTACAATGTGTTTCCATTCGAGAACACATTGGTTTTGCTCACTTTAGACGGTAAACAGTTATGGAAGCTATTCGAAGAGATAGCAAAAGAGGATGGTGAAGCTATAAGCGGAGCAAAAATAGAGATGACCCAAAATGGCAAATTAATTAATGCAACAGTAGCAGGCAAACCTATTGTGCCGACAAAAAGATATCGCATTGCAACGTCGGACTATCTGTCTCAAGGAAACGATGGGTTAAGCACACTTGCCACCGGAATCGACAAAATAGAGTACAGCGTAACAATACGCGACCTTATGATTGAATACGTTGAGTCGTTAGACAAACAAGAAGTGGCGGTAGATGCCGATTGTGATGGGAGAATTAAAATAGTTACCGAATGAAAAAGAGTATATGAAAAAGACAACAATAGTTCTATTATTATCACTTTTAATATGTGCATGTACACACAAAGATAATTGTTTAACTATACTGCACACCAACGACACTCACAGCCACATAGAGGCCGAAAAGAATGGAAACGGCGGAGCACTGAACAGAGCATTGCTCATTGAACAACTTCGCGACTCTATTGGAAAGGAAAACATGTTACTATTGGATTGTGGAGATTTTTCTCAAGGTTCATTATATTATAATATTTATAAGGGAGCATTTGAGATTGATATTATGAATGCCATGGGCTACGATGCCGGCACCATTGGCAACCATGAATTCGATTTTGGCATAGAGAACCTTGCAAATCTTGTAAAGAGAGCCAAATTCCCATTTGTATGTGCCAACTACGATTTTACTGACACTCCTTGCGAAGGAGTGATTAGCCCTTATATTATTATTGAACGAGGAGGAAAC
The DNA here is from genome assembly GCA_017522785.1 of Bacteroidaceae bacterium. Classification (GTDB taxonomy): domain Bacteria; phylum Bacteroidota; class Bacteroidia; order Bacteroidales; family Bacteroidaceae; genus HGM04593. Next base: position 89,470 of record JAFWYF010000004.1, read on the forward strand.
AAGATTGGGATTTTTGGTTTATCACCCGACCCCGAAGGACTTGTACTAAAAGAGAACTACAAAGGGGTGAAGTTCATTTCTCCGATAGATGCAACAAACCGTTGCGTAGAGGAATTGAGAAAGCAAAACTGCGACATAGTTATTTGCCTTTCGCATTTGGGATGGAAGATTAACAACGAGTACAACGACGAACGACTGGCCACAGAGACAAGTGGAATAGACATTATTTTGGGTGGGCACTCTCACGACTATTTCGAAGAACCAAAGTTATACAAAAATAGGGAAGGCAAAGATGTACTGATGCAACAAGCCGGTAAATATGGCAGGTACTTGGGTGAAATAAAGGTTACAGTAAAATGAGTCTTACTCATTTACATTTGTAACTATTTTCTTAAAATTCATTAAGAGGAGGTATATATTTAACAACTTTATCTATTTTTGCAACCTACAAACAGATTTCTAATAAACCATATAAATAATTAAAGCATGAAAAAACTTATTTTTTGCACCGCTGCATTTGCAACATTAATTGCTTGCCAACCTAAACAGACAAGCTTCGTAATTAACGGAACCGTTTCGGACACACTGCTAAACGGCAACCAAATTTATCTTATTGATATTAACGAAAACAAAGCGGTGGATTCTGTAGCAATTGCCGACTGTAAATTCTCATTCACAGGAATGTTGGAAAAACCGGCAGTACGTCGTATACAAATTGGACGTAATATTGCCGAGGTAATTCTCGACAACAACACAACTGCCAACGTTGCGTTGGGTGAATCACCTCTAAGAATCTCTGACAACGGTGGATATAACGACAAATTCTCAGAAATTGCCGAACAAGTTACAACAGGTTTTGCATCGCTCAAAGCTGTGTATGATTCATTGTTAAATACAGAACTATCTAAAGAGGAAATTTCGGTTATCATGGATAAGAAGCGAGAAGAGACATATAACATTTTCCACACAGCAATAGACAACAACAAAGACAACATTCTTGGAGGATACCTTTTGATGACAACTGTAAACATGCTTTATCCCAATGTTGCAGCACTCGACTCTATAATGGAAGTCGTTACTACTTCAAAAGATTTCACATACACAAACAAATATCGTAATACTTTATTCCACAAGGAGGCAACACAAGCCGGCAAGATGTTTACCGATTTCAACGGCAAGAACATCGATGGTACTGCTACTAAATTATCGGACCATGTAGGAAAAGGCAAATATGTACTTGCAGACTTTTGGGCAAGCTGGTGCGCTCCATGCCGTCGCGAAATACCCAACCTCATTGAGTTGCAGAAGAAATTTGGCGGTAACAAGTTTACTGTACTTGGAATTAACGTTTGGGACAAAGACGCCGAATTTAAGAAGGCAATAGAAGAGGAGAAGATGAATTACCCACAATTGTATGCATCTGACGACAATACAGCAACCGAACTATACGGCATACAAGGAATTCCTCAAATTATTTTATTTGCCCCCGACGGTACAATTATTGCACGCAACCTCAGAGGCGAAGCAATGAAAAAATTAGTAGAAGAAGAGATGGGAAAATAAATTATATACGATGAATAAAAAAAGGCTCCTAGGAGCCTTTTTTTATTGTATAAATATCTTCTTCACTACAGATAGACCATCTGCCGTTGCAATTTTCACAATATAGAGACCCGAATTATCGAAGTTGATATAATGTATAACAGATAGGGTGGAGATTGATTTAATTAAAGCTCCACGAGCATCCACTATTTCAATATTGGATATTTTTCTATCAAAAGCATCAATAGTAAGCATTTTATTGTCTACATAGACATTTATTGCATTTGTATTTGAGTCTACAGACATTGCTGTATCAGAAAGAGCCACATCTACACTTATACAATTTTCGGGTAACATAAATGAGAGTTCGTTTCCTTCAAAATAATTAACCCTATCATATTTTTGTATAGTTCATAGAAACAGATTTGAATCCATCACTTACTCTTTCTCTCCAAAGCAGAGGTCTCCGGCATCGCCTAATCCCGGCACTATATAGTAGTGCTCGTTAAGTGTTGGATCGATTGCGGCACAATAGAGTATTGTATTACTTGGAAAATGTTCTTTTACATACTCCACAGCCTGACGACTTGCAATGACCGATGCCAACACCACTTTCGAAGGTGTTCCTTTTGTGCATAGTGCGCGGAAACTGAGTTCTGCACTATAGCCTGTAGCAAGCATTGGATCGACAAGCAACAATGTTTTGTTATCGAGACGAGGAGATGCCAGATATTCCACATGCACGTCAAAGTGAGTTTCATCGGTGTATTTACGATAGGCTGAAACAAAAGCATTCTCGGCCCTATCGAAATAGTTATGAAAACCGGCATGCAGAGGCAATCCGGCACGTAATATTGTACCTAGAACTACCTTGTCGGCAGGAACATTTTGAACAGACTCTCCCAATGGAGTTGTTACAGTTTGCGCTTCATAAGATAATTCACGACTAATCTCATAGGCCATTATTTCACCTATGCGCTCTATGTTGCGACGAAAACGCAAACTATCTTTTTGAATATTAACATCTCGTATCTCTGCAACAAAACGGTTAAGGATTGTATTTTGCAACGACAAATCTACTATTTTCATAACTAAAGTCTATTTTAGTAACTATTTTTCACTTGCGAAGATACAACAACTTATCGAAATTGCAGGTAAAGAGGTGTCAATTATTGAAAATTTAGTGGGAAATAGAATATTTTATTGCAAAAATAAAAATTATTTTTCGCATATCAATAAAGTATTAACATTTTGTTCTACAACTATTTAGAGAAGACTTTAACAAAAGTAAAGATAAAAGAATACATAATTTCACACTAATTAAAGAAAAATTTCTTTAATAGTTTTCGTAGTTTAACCAAAAAAATATATCTTTGCACTCGGAGAACTTTGGCAATTGCAAGAATTGCAACAAACAAAGAACTCGAAAGAGAACAGACAAAAAAGATTATTAACAAAATAATTCATTTATTAATTATGGCAACAATCGATCTTACCAAGTATGGTATTACCGGTGCTACAGAGGTCATTTACAACCCCTCTTACGAGCAACTTTTTACAGAAGAGACATTGCCGGGTCTCGAAGGTTATGAGAAAGGTCAAGTTACTGAACTTGGCGCAGTAAACGTTATGACAGGTGTTTACACCGGTCGTTCACCTAAGGACAAATTCATTGTTAAGGATGCAACTTCTGAGAACACTGTATGGTGGACATCTGAGGAGTATAAAAACGATAACAAGCCTGTTACAACAGAGGCTTGGAACGCATTGAAAGAGATTGCAGTTAAAGAACTTTCAGGCAAGAAACTTTATGTTGTAGACGCTTTCTGTGGTGCTAACCCCACAACACGTCTCAAAGTACGTTTCGTGATGGAGGTTGCTTGGCAGGCTCACTTTGTAACAAACATGTTCATTCGCCCCACAGCCGAGGAGTTGGCTAACTTTGGCGAGCCCGATTTCGTTGTTTACAACGCTTCAAAGGCAACTGTACCCAACTACAAAGAGCTCGGTTTGAACTCTGAGACAGCAGTTGTATTCAACCTCACAAGCCGTGAGCAGATTATTCTTAACACATGGTACGGTGGTGAGATGAAGAAAGGTATGTTCTCTATGATGAACTACTACCTCCCATTGCAAGGTATAGCATCTATGCACTGCTCTGCTAACACAAACGAGAAAGGCGAGACAGCTATCTTCTTTGGTCTTAGCGGAACAGGAAAGACTACTCTTTCTACTGACCCCAAACGTATGCTTATCGGTGATGACGAGCATGGATGGGACGATGAGTCTGTATTCAACTTCGAGGGTGGTTGCTATGCAAAAGTTATCAACCTCGACAAAGAGAGCGAGCCCGATATCTACAACGCTATCCGTCGCGACGCACTTTTGGAGAACGTAACTGTTGATGCTAACGGCAAAATCGACTTCACAGACAAGAGCGTTACAGAGAATACACGTGTATCTTATCCCATCAACCACATCGAGAACATCAAGCCCGGTTCAATGGCAGCTCCCGCTAAGAAAGTTATTTTCTTGTCGGCCGACGCATTCGGAGTGCTTCCTCCCGTATCTATCCTTACACCTGAGCAGACTCAGTACTACTTCTTGAGCGGTTTCACAGCTAAGTTGGCAGGTACAGAGCGCGGTATCACTGAACCCACTCCTACATTCTCTGCTTGCTTCGGTGCTGCATTCCTTAGCCTCCACCCCACAAAATATGGTGAGGAGTTGGTTAAGAAGATGGAGAAGAACGGTGCTAAGGCATACTTGGTGAACACAGGTTGGAACGGTACAGGCAAACGTATCTCTATTAAAGATACACGCGGTATCATCGATGCTATCCTCGATGGCTCTATCGATACAGCTCCTACAAAGACTATCCCCCACTTCGATTTTGTTGTTCCTACAGCACTGCCCGGTGTTGATCCCGCAATCCTCGATCCTCGCGATACATACGCTGACGCATCTGAGTGGGAGACAAAGGCACTCGATTTGGCTGGTCGTTTCATTAAGAACTTTACAAAATACACAGGAAACGAGGCAGGTAAGGCTCTTGTTGCAGCAGGTCCCAAACTCTAATAAGTGTATTTTATATACCCAAAAACGTCTGTTCAATTGTGAACAGACGTTTTTTTGTTTATCTTCGCAAGCAGGTAGTTATGATAGACAATTCAACAAAAAAATTCATTCAGGAACACAAGAAGCACGATGTACGTTCACTCGCCTTGCAAGCAAGGCGATATCCCGACGTGGACATGCATGTTGCCGCAACTCAAATCGAAGGTTGGCAAACAGCATGTATTAAAAACCCTGCATGGGCAGCCACCGACGGGATTATATATCCTCCACGTATTTCAATGGAGCAATGTTCCTCGGAGGCCACAGCACTATACAAAGCCTCTTTAGCAGAAGGAGATAGTTTTACCGACCTTACCGGAGGTTTTGGCATTGATTGCAGCTACATGGCCCGTAATTTCTCTAAAGCAACATACATTGAACGTAACAGCGAATTGTGCAAAATTGCTAAACACAACTTTGCACTGTTCGGTTTACAGCATATAGAGGTTAGAAACAGCAATAGCGAAGATATTCTTGCGACGATACCACAGCAAGATTGGATTTTTGCCGACCCGGCTCGACGCGATGACATAGGCAGAAAAGTTGTTGCACTGAGCGATTGCGAACCCGACATCACTAGGATTGAAGAACTGCTGATGCAAAAAACTAAGAGAGCAATGATAAAATGCTCTCCAATGCTAGACATAACAGCCGCGTGCAAGGAGTTACATTATGTAAGCGAGGTACATGTATTAGCAGTGAACAACGAATGTAAGGAGTTGCTTTTTATTCTCTCTGACAAAGAGAAAGAGGGGGTTGAATTACACTGCATAAATTTACAGAAAGAAGGCAGGCAACAGTTCTGTTGTTTGTTACAAGAGGAAGATAACCTACCTAACTACACAGCAGATGTAAAAGAATATCTATACGAGCCTAATGTTGCTATTCAGAAAGCCGGATGCCACAATAGTTTGGCAAAATATTACAATTTAAAGAAACTACACCCCAACAGCCATTTATATACATCGGAAAGATTCATAGAAAAGTTTCCCGGACGGGCATTTAAGGTGGTAGGCGTGAGCCGTTTCTCAAAAAGCGATATAAAAGAGATGTTAGGAGAGACTAAACAGGCAAACATAACGATACGTAACTTTCCCGAGAGTGTACAGACGTTACGTAAGCGACTAAAGATAGCAGAGGGTGGCGACATTTATCTGTTTGCAACCACCCTTGCCGACAATAGCAGGGTGCTTATAAAATGTACAAAATAAAAAAGTGAGGCGTCCCCTCACTTTTTTATTTTTCTACTTCTGTTTCTTGGTTAAAACAGCGTCCATGTACTTCTGTTTCACAAGTTCTAGAGCCTTTCTGAAAATCTCATCGTCTTCGTTTATGATTTCCATGTACTCACTCACACTCCATAGGCCTCTTGCAAGCAGGGCCTTCATCTGACGGCGGATTTGTGGCAACGATTTCTGATACTCCTCTTCTCCCGAGAGTTTTACACTATCCGATTCTCCTCGCAAACGCAGGCTTGTCAGCAGAGCCTCATCCACCTCAAAATTCTTATTGAAATCCTCTTTATTGGGATATTTCTTCATTAAAGCAGTGCGGTTCTCATCGATATAACGCAATGAGGCCTGCAGAACAGAACCATTACGAACCAAGTCGCGATGATACTTTGTATAGCGAGTGGTATCGAATGGAACAAAGTAGTCGGGCATAATACCTCCACCACCATAAACAACACGCTCAAGACGTTTTGTTTTCATCATCAATGAATCGGGGAAGTGGATACTATCCTCGCTCATAAGCTCGCCACTATTATAACGCTTCATAAGGTCATCGGCATACTGTATTGAATCGCCATAAGGTTTTTGTATGTTGCGTCCCGAGGGTGTGTAATAACGCGCAATGGTAAGACGTATCATTGAGCCGTCGGGAAGATTAAATGAGCGTTGCACAAGTCCTTTACCGAAAGAGCGACGGCCGACAACTACACCTCGGTCCCAATCTTGTATTGCACCGGCAAGAATCTCTGCGGCCGAAGCCGAAGTTTCATCGACAAGAACAGCTACGTTACCTTTTCTAAATCGTCCGCCACCTGCGGCGAGGTAGTCGTAACGTGGGAACACACGACCTTCGGTATAAACGACCAACTGGGTAGGCTGAAGCAGTTCATTTGCTATGTCTACGGCAGCCTGCAAATATCCGCCACCATTTCCTTGCAAATCGATTATGAGGTTTTTCATTCCACGCTCCTTTAGGGAGTCGAGTTTTGTAACGAACTCCTGATGTGTGGTTGCACCAAATGAAGCAATGCGTATATATCCATTCTTTTTGTCAATCATGTAGGCGGCATCTACACTCTCTGTAGATATTTTATCGCGAGTAACCTCGAAGACCAGTTGACGGTCCAAGCCACGACGACACACGTTCAGTTTCACCAATGTACCTTTGGGACCACGCAAACGGGAAACAATCTCGTCGCGACTCATTTCGACACCGGCAATTGTAGTATCATTCACTGCTACAATGCGATCGCCTGCAAGGATACCCACTTTTTCCGATGGGCCACCTGCAGTTGTTTGGATAACAAAAAGTGTATCACTAACAATGTTGAACTGTACGCCTATGCCCTCAAAGCTACCCTGCATAGACTCCATAAGACGTTTAACCTCTTTTGGATCGGAATATGTAGAGTGTGGATCGAGCTGTTTCAACATTGCCTTTATTCCCGCCTCTACAACCTTTGACTCAGGAACAGAATCGACATAGAAGCGAGATATTATGTTATTGGAAAACATCAGTTTCGTCAGTTGTTCGGGCATGCGTATCTCGTTCTGCTGTGCATTCAAAGTGCCTAAGAACAACATCATTGCTAATAGAATTGTAAAAAATCTTGTTCTCATTATTATTTTAGTTATTTTGTTTCTATATTATTTAGGGATGAAGTCGCTGACATCTTTGCCATAGGAGATTAGTTCGCGCACCACACTGCTACTTATAGAGGCATACAAAGGATTACTAACCAACAACACTGTTTCCATGCCACTGATACGGCGATTGACCTCGGCCAAATCGCGTTCATAATCGAAATCTTTCATACTGCGCACACCACGTAGCAAACAGCATGCTCCAATCCCTTTTGCATAATCTACTGTAAGCCCCTCGTAAGCTACCACTGAAACACGTGGTTCATTGGCATATAGCGAACGTATAGCCAACAAACGTTCATCGAGAGAAGACATTGCCTGTTTTGCACTATTTGACCCTATGGCCACGACTACCTCGTCGAACATGGCAAGAGCTCGTTTCACAATATCGTGATGCCCGATTGTAAAGGGGTCGAATGTGCCGGCAAACAGAGCTAAGCGATTTTCTTTAGAGTGTTTCATTTGCCTTATCCTCCTCAACAACCAAATTGTCTATTATAAAATTCTGACGCTCCATAGTATTCTTACCCATGTAATAGCTGAGCAGGTCCTCGACCTTGTCGTCTTTGTGCAAAGTAACACGCTCCAAACGCATATCAGGGCCTATAAAATTACGGAACTCATCGGGCGATATCTCTCCAAGACCTTTAAATCGGGTTATTTCGGGATTAGGAGATAGTTTCTCAATTGCAGCAACACGCTCTTCTTCGGAGTAGCAATATATTGTTTCGAAATCGCCCTTACCCTTAGCCTCTTCGGACGCTTTCTTACCACGAGCAACCTTGCGTTTGTTACGTACACGGAATAGCGGTGTCTGCAATATATATACATGCCCTTTCTTTATTAGTTCGGGGAAGAATTGCAAGAAGAATGTTATCATTAGCAAACGTATGTGCATACCATCTACATCGGCATCGGTAGCCACAATCACCTTGTTGTAACGCAAGCCTTCGAGGCCATCTTCGATGTTCAATGCTGCTTGCAAAAGATTGAATTCCTCATTCTGATACACAACAGCCCTACTCAAGCCAAAGCAGTTCAAAGGCTTTCCACGCAGACTGAATACTGCTTGCGTATTGGCATCGCGACTCTTTGTGATTGAGCCACTTGCAGAATCACCCTCGGTGATGAATATACAACTGTCATCCATGCGGTCGCCTTTGGTGTCGTTGAAGTGTATGCGACAATCGCGTAGTTTGCGGTTGTGCATATTCACTTTTTTGGCCTTTTCACGCACCTGTTTTGTTAAACCTGCCAACTCCTTGCGCTCCTTTTCAGAAGCCATGATTTTTGTTAGCATCACATCACTTATTTCGGGGTTGCGATGCAAGAAGTTATCGAGTTCCACTTTCACAAAATCACCAATAAATTTCTTTACACTGGTGCTGTTCTCGTCGGGAGCAATGCGCAACGAACCAAGTTTCACTTTTGTCTGGCTCTCAAACACCGGCTCCTGAACATTTATTGCAATGGCTGCAACAATTCCGTTACGTATATCGCTGTACTCAAAGTTCTTTGCGCTAAAAAAGTCGTGTATAGTAGAAGCGACAAGTTCTTTGAACGCGCTCTGATGTGTTCCACCTTGTGGTGTGTACTGACCATTAACAAAAGAGTAGTACTCCTCGCCATACTGTGCCGCATGAGTAAAGGCTATCTCGATGTCCTCGCCTTTAAGATGTATTATAGGATAGAGGCTTTCGGCTGTAACATTGTCGGTAAGTAGGTCGGCCAAACCATTACGCGACAAGATACGTCGGCCGTTAAACATTATTGTGAGACCTGTGTTCAGATAGGTATAGTTACGCAACAGAGTCTCTATAAAAGCCTGACGATATTCGTAATTGGGGAATAGCTTGTTATCGGGGGTGAATGAGATTAATGTACCTGTCTCTTCGGCACTTTTTTCTGTTATATCGGTTTGTTTGACACCCGAAGCAAATGTTGCTGCACGCATCATGCCATCGCGGTAACTACGGACCTCGAAACGGGTACTTAAAGCATTTACAGCTTTTAGACCGACACCATTCAAACCTACAGATTTTTTAAATGCCTTGCTATCGTATTTGCCACCGGTGTTCAGCATGCTCACAGCCTCAATCATTTTTCCTTGTGGTATACCACGACCGTAGTCGCGCACCGTTACCGAGTGGTTATCCTCGATATCAATCTCTATGCGACGACCTGCACTCATTTTGAATTCATCGATACTATTGTCGATAACCTCCTTTAAAAGTACATATATGCCATCGTCGCTTTGCGAGCCATCGCCTAGTTTTCCGATGTACATACCCGGACGAGTACGTATATGCTCCATATCATCGAGATGACGTATATTGTCGTCGGTATATTCTACCTGTTGCTGTAATATATCCTCGTTAATCAACAAGTTTTCTTCGTCCATACCGTTTTCTATTATATGTTATTTCAAACAGTTTATACAATCTCTTTCTTGTATGCTCTGCGTCGCTTGTGCTGGTCTTTCTCGAACATTTGCCACTGCGACTGTATTTTCTCGTTTGTCTCCAGTTCGGGATTACTTTCTATGTCCACTACACCCATCTCCAAATAGCGTGGCAAAAGGTCATTGATAATCAATGCATTCACTCCCTTACTCTGATATTCAGGTTTCACAGCCATGAGTAGAAAATCGAGGTGTTTTGGATTGCGTGCAAGGAGAGGCTTTAGGAAATGTATCCACCCGAATGGGAACAGATGTCCTTTGGATTTTTGCAAAGCCTCGGTAAATGATGTGAGACTCACGCCTATTCCTACCAAGTTGTCATTTTCATCGGCAACCAACGAAATTAGGCGCAAATCGATTAGTGGTATATACATTTTAATGAATTGCGCTATTTGTGCTTTGCTCAGCGGAGAATAGCCATAAAGAGGCGAATAAGCCTCATTCACAAGTTCAAAAAGCGCCTCACCATATTGTTTCGCCAATTTGCCACGCGATTTACAATGCACTACATGCAAATTATAACGACGCGCAACAAGAGCCGACAAACGTTCGGCTTTTGGCCAATTCTCTTTGGGTACGGTAAAGAGATACTCTACCCAATCGATATCTTTCACATAGCCCAACTGCTCCATGTGAACCGGATAATAGGGATAGTTATAGATTGTGGCCATTGTACCTACTCTATCGAAGCCATCTATTAGCATGCCTTCGGGGTCGAAATCGGTAAAACCCAAAGGACCCTGCACCTCGTTCATGCCACGCTCCTTTCCCCAAGCCTCAACAGTGTCTAACAACGCTTTTGAAACCTCTTTATCGTCGATAAAATCTATCCAGCCAAAGCGTACCGCTTTCACATTCCATTTCTCGTTTGCACGATTATTTATGATTGCCGCAACCCTGCCCACGATTTTATTATCGCGCATTGCCAAGAAGTAATCGGCATCACAAAATTCAAAAGCGGCGTTACGGTCTTTTCTAAGAGTAGTCAATACATCCTCATAAAGGTCGGGTACAGCATATTTATTACCCTTATATAGTTCGTTATTAAAACGAACAAACTTTTTGAGTTCTTTGAGTGTAGTTACTTTAACTATTTCTACAGACATGTGAAAGTATTTATTCTAAAATTATGGCGAATATACGAAAAAAACGAGAGATATATAAAGCAGTTACTGTAAAAATTTACAACATCTGCTTTATATATTCTATTTTGGAATTTAATTCCTATAACGATTACTATATTTTGAATTACAGACAAGGAAATCAGCGCATAAGCAGATAGGCTGTATATAAAACATAACCGATAAGGAGCACAGCTCCTTCCCAACGATTTATTACACTCTTGCCCCAAAAACGTCCGACACAATATATTAGTAGCGAGGATGCGATGAGAACATAATAATCGACACAACTGAAGCCTGTGAGTGCTATTGGAGTTATGGTTGCACTACAACCAAGAATAAAGAATATATTGATTATATTGCTACCAAGTACATTACCGAGCGCAATACCTACATTCCCTTTTCGAGCCGCACTAACCGACACCGCAAGTTCCGGCAATGAACTGCCGGCCGAAACTATAGTTATTCCTATAACAGCCTCGGAAAGCCCTAACACTGTTGCTATTTCCACTGCCCCATCGACAAACAGATTTCCACCAAAAATCAGAGCAGCAAGACCACCTACAATAAACAATACGATTTTTAGCACCGATAGAGGTTGAACCGGAGCATCATCTTCTCCATCACTTGGAATGGAAAAAGTATAGCGTATGAACACTGCCAAAAAGCAAAGTAGTATGAGACCGCCACTGCGCGTTATATACTCACCATCGGCACCACCCATGAGCATACTACCCGACACCAGCAACAACACAATTGATGCCAACATATTGAATGGCAATTCACGTGTAAGCATTCTTGCATTGAACTTAACCGGTGTAATTAGCGCAGTAGTTCCAAGGATGAGCATCCCATTAAAGATGTTACTACCCAGAATATTACCCAACGAGATACCCGAATTACCTTTAATTGCCGACCCTACACTTATGACAAACTCGGGCAACGAAGTTCCCAAAGCAACAATTGTAAGACCTATTACAAGCTCACTTATATTAAAACGACGCGCCAACCCAGAGGCCCCTTTTGTAAGCCAGTCGGCGCCTAATATAACAAGAACTATTCCTGCTACAAAACATAAGACAGAGAGTATCATCAAAGTATTTTTTTATTCTGCGCGAAGATAAGAAAAAATACCGTTATACTCAACTATTAATTAGGGCCATATATTACTCCAATCATCGGCATGATTGTTTTCTTTTTCCGGCAGACGCAAACCTTGTACTCGTGCTGTATCCGATGCTGCCAACATCTGTTCAACATGAAACTCAACAACCCGGATAGACATCTTTTTGTATTTTCTCATAAAAAATCTCTTTTACATTACTACTGCTATAATACACATTACAAACAACAGCCAAGAGATTTACTTTGTTTTAGAGAGCAACAACGAAAAAAACAAAAAAAATGTGATAGAAACACATTTCTATCACATTTTTCATCTATTTCAAACAAGCTTATTCACTCCAAATATCTCCCCATGTTCCTCGTCTTTCTATTGAGCGGTCGGCATTGGAATCTGTAACACCGCCAACACCAATAGAGGCCGCCAAAAGAGCCGTTTCCACCTCGGATATTACCATTTCGGGTTTCTCATATTTTTTCATCATCATTCCAATATTTTACTTGTTAATAAAAACCTTTTTACCATTCACGATATATATTCCCGACTCCACAACATTGTTTACACGACGGCCTGCGAGGTCGTAAACAACAGCCGTTTCATCACTTTCTACGTTCACGTCGTAGATACCGGTTGTTCCGGGGAAGCCAATGCGCAATGATGCAGATGAACTCATTCCCGGAATGCAGAGGTATGCCTTACCTGCTGCAACAGAGAAATCGCTAACCTTTTTACCAAACACCAAAACACCATCCTGCTCAACAAGCACATAGTATGAGTTATTGTCGTTATAATTTACAGCAACGCGCTCTGCCGTAGGATTACCCACCATGTAGTTTGTTGCAACAGAAGAGGCATCACCACCCACAAAGAGAGTGTAATCACCTTTTGCGGCTGCAAGCAAGCATCCCTCGCCAGCGGGAATAACACCTGTAATTTCCTCTAAAGAGACGTATGAGTCGTTGGCCGCTGTAGCAGCATAGGCCTTAACTCCATCGGGGATAATAACATTTTCGGAATGGCAGAATGTCACATAGCCTAAATCGTCGGGTACAGAAACAGAGACACTTGCCGACTCATTTTTATATATTTTTATATCATTTTGAGCACTCGCATAGCAAGCGAATCTTGGATTTTGTTTATTATATCTTAACCAATTTCGTGTTGTTGTTTCTTCATCAACCATTGATTTAATTACCGCTATGCCGTCAGTGCCGATTTCTATTGTCCATGATGATTTTGCAGTAATTTCATTTTCTGTTCTTAGATAATTTTTAGTCGAAGTTGAAGCACAGTATATATATCCTCCGGTGTTAGCGTTAAAAGCATATGAATTCGCGGACAATCCTGATTTTAACGTAAATATTTCCGTATCATTACCAAACAGCACTATATTATCCTTTTTTTCAATCTCCGTTTGCTTTCTATAATCCGACTCTTGCGTGGTAGACATTGCACAATTTTCGTCAGCTGCAACTATTACAATTTTATCACCATACCTCAAATCGTTTATATTTGTAACTAAAGAATAAGATGTTAGTTTTACATAGTTCTTTTCTAAAACACTGCTATAATTACCTGCCTTATCTTTTGCCACAGCCCTTACAAGTGTACTTATAGAAATTGATATAGGAGAAACATATTCAACTCCGAACTCTTTAGGGTCACTACCATCCAAAGTATATAATATAGTATTGTTATCGACATTAGAAAGTTCCAAATCAAATGGTGCTGAAAAACTTTCTTCTTCGACACTGAATATTGGCAATGACACATCTATTGCACCAGCCTTTTTATATGTTATAGTAAGTGATTGACAATACAAAGAATTTTGAGTAGCTTTAATTATAAGATTAAAAACTTCATTGGTCTTAACTTCATAATTATCATCTTCTAAAGTTAAAACTTTATCGACATATGATGTTGTATAAGCACCATTCCAAACATTATTAGAAAATGGAGCATTATCAATAGAAGCAATGACTGTATTACCAACTGTTGCCGAAAGTGAACCAGCTCCTGCAGATTTATTGGATTTCATACTTAATTTTATGCCAGTTATTATATATCCATCCAAACCACTTATTGTGTATGTTACAGAGTTATCCTTAGTCATCTGGCACTTGGTTCCAAAAGTCTGAGAATAAGATACAGAAATACCTGTTGGTAAGTCTCCGGTTGTTGAAACAGAACTTTTATCTAAGACTTCACATTTAAATTCCTCAGCATGCACACCAAAGATGATTACCAATGATAAGAGACAAGAAAATAAAAATCTTTTCATAGTAAATTATATTTATGTTTGTATTAAAATTCACGCAAAATTGCCTTCCGACAGGATGCAGAGCTACATAGTAGATTGCTGGCTACAAAGGTACAAAAATTAACCGACAAAACCATTAATTATATATTAAATAAAAAATGGACTATAATTGCTTACAATCCATTCTAAACATTTTAAACATATCCCTGTTTTATTAGTTCATCGGCAACAACAAGCAGTTCGTCGTACCACTCTTTGCCAAACCGTTCTATAAGCGGTTCCCGCAGAAATTGATAAGCACGTATTCCTTTTCGTCGACCTGCCACTTGTGCCGAACGACATACATCCCATTTATGAAAGTTTACGGCTGTCATATCGCCCACTTTACTCAAACGGACCGGATAGAGATAGCACGATATTGGTTTGCGCCAATTTGTACGTCCTTCGTTATACGCCTTTTCTATGAGACAGATGCAACACCCCTTGTCGTCGTGCGATGCAAAGACACAATCTTTTCCATTTACGATGGATGTTACCAAGTCGCCATCGCGGTCGTTATAAACAACGCCCTGCTCGGCCACTACGGCACGTGCCTGTGGCGTCATCTCATTCTCGACAATTTCGAATGCCTCTTCGAGCTTTTCTACCTCGTCGATGGCAACAGGTGCACCTGCATCACCCTCGACACAGCAAATTCCTTTGCAATGCGAGGGTGTACAACAGAAATATTCTTGAAATATAGCAAACGACACAATTGTATCGCCAATCTGCACCATAATTTTGTCAATTATTTGTTATCAGATGAGGCAGTTACCTGTCATATCAGCCGGTGCCTCCAAGCCCATTATCTTTAGAATGGTAGGAGCAACGTCGGCAAGAATACCATCTTTTATTGATGCATTCTTGTTCTCTGTTACATATACACAGGGAACAGGGTTCAATGAGTGTGCTGTATTGGGAGAGCCATCACTATTAACCGCATTGTCGGCATTTCCGTGGTCGGCAATAATAATTGCCTCATAGCCATGAGCCTTTGCAGCCTCAATAACATCTTTAACGCATGCATCGACAGCTGTAACAGCTTTCTCTATTGCGCTGTACACTCCGGTGTGTCCAACCATGTCGCCATTTGCAAAGTTCACCACAATAAATTCATATTTCTCGGAATTTATTTCGGCAACCAATTTATCTTTTACCTCGTAGGCGCTCATTTCGGGTTGCAAATCGTAGGTTGCAACTTTGGGAGAGGGAACAAGGATGCGCTCCTCGCCTTCGTAAGGAGCCTCACGACCACCGTTAAAGAAGAATGTTACGTGAGCATACTTCTCTGTTTCGGCAATGTGCAACTGTTTCATGCCCTGTTTTGAAACATACTCGCCAAGTGTATTCTCGACATTCTCTTTGTCGAAAAGAATGTGTACTCCTGTGAATTTTGCATCATAGGGTGTCATACAGTAATACTGCAGACCGGGAATTGTATGCATTCCTGCATCGGGCATATCCTCTTGTGTAAGCACCACTGTAAGCTCTTTTGCACGGTCGTTACGATAGTTGAAGAAGATTACAGCATCGCCCTCGCCTATGCGTCCGTCGAGTGTACTGTTCACAATTGGTTTAACGAACTCATCGGTAACTCCATCGGCATAAGATTCCTCCATTGCCTGTACCATGTCGGTTGCAGGTTTACCCTCGCCATTAACCAACAAGTCGTATGCTATTTTCACACGTTCCCAACGTTTGTCGCGGTCCATTGCATAGTAGCGACCCACTATTGTAGCAAGATTCATACCTTGCTCTGTCAGTTGCTTTATGAAGCCTGCACCACTCTTTGGGTCGGTATCGCGACCATCCATGAAACAGTGTACAAAGACCTCTTTTACACCTTCGTCTACAGCCATTTTATACATTGCCTCGAGATGTTCCAAAGAGCTGTGAACACCACCATCGGATGTTAATCCCATGAAATGGAGCTTTTTGCCGTTTGATTTTGCATACTCTATTGCTGAAACCAGCTCGGGGTTCTTGCGAATAGAGCCGTCGGCAATGGCGCGATTAATTTTTAAGAGGTCCTGATATACAACTCGACCACCACCGATGTTCAAGTGTCCAACCTCGCTATTACCCATTTGTCCTGCAGGCAAACCTACATTCTCGCCACTTGCCTGAAGTTGCGAATTAGGATAGTTGTTTACCAGATAATCCCAATAGGGAGTAGGAGTATTAAAAATGACATCGCCTTTTCCATGGTTGCCAATACCCCAACCATCTAAAATAACTAAAAGTGCTTTCTTGCTCATAATGTATTTTATTTAAAATGTTTTTACGTTATACCTAAATCTCTGCGAAGATAACTCAAATATTTCAGAAACTACTTGTGCTTTAGCAAGAAACTGTTCTAAAATTCCTAAAATTTAGTTATACAACAATATCAATTAGTTTAATTTATACTAACAATGAGATAATTTTTGTAAATTCCGCTTATAACCTCTTAAAAAAAGAGTATCTTCGCAGATTGAAATTCAAAGCACAAAAATGGAGCACCCTTTACGTCTATTCAAATATTGCCCAAAATGTGGGAGCAATAAATTTGTAATCAATGATTTTAAATCGAAGCGTTGTGAGGATTGCGGTTTTGTATTCTATTTTAATGCCTCAGCCGCAAATGTTGCCATTATTGTGAACAACAAAAACGAACTGCTCGTGGCACGACGTGCCAAAGAGCCGGCTAAAGGCACACTCGACCTGCCCGGAGGCTTTGCCGACTGCGGAGAGACGGTGGAAGAGGGTGTTGCACGCGAGGTTATGGAGGAGACCGGTTTGCATGTTACTGCAACAAAATATCTCTTTTCCTTGCCAAATGTGTACATTTATTCGGGATTCGAGGTGCATACTCTCGACATGTTCTTTTTGTGCGAAATAGAAAATATGAATTTCATACAGCCCAACGATGATGTAGAGCAGTTGCAATGGATTCCCATTGAAGAGATAGACCCGAGCGAGTTCGGATTACAGTCGATAGGCAAGGGAGTGAAAAAGTTTATTAATGAGTTTGTAGAAAAAAGAAAATAGATGAAAAGAATTATTGGTATCATGTTTGCTATCTCGCTTGCACTTACCATGCAAGCACAGAACAATGTTTTTTCCGATAGCAAAGAGTGGTTGTTTAAAGAGGGACGTCGCCTATATGCCGACAAGGAGTATGCAACAGCACTAACCCTGATTAACCGTCTGCCGAGAAACGAATTCTCGCCAATAGAACGTCAGGAACTAGACTATATGCGTGCTATATCTACATTTGAGACCAACTCACTCGAAGGACGTGCATTAATGTTACAATATCTCGACGATTACCCACAAAGTGGCAAGAGAGAGATTTTAGCCATACACATAGCCGAATCCTATTACTTTGAGCACAACTTTGCACAAGCAAAAAAATGGTTCACCGGTGCCAACTTCGACCGTCTTTCGGCAAAAGAGCGCAACAGAGCTACACTATATTATGCACTCACATTGCAGGAACTTAACGAGGGAGAAGTTGCAAAGAGCCTATTAAACAGTTTGCGCTTTACCAGCAAAGAGTATAGTAGCGATGCCATATTCCACTTGGCTGTGATAGACTATGACAACAACGATTTACAACCTGCATACAATGGGTTTAAATCGATTGAATTTGACGACAAGTATCACCTTGAGATACCCTACTATTTAGCGGCAATATATCTAAAAAACGGTGAGTATGTACGTGCCGAAAAGGTTGCCGATGCCTTTTTAAAAGACAACAGCAATACCAGACAAGGAGCTGCCATGCAACAAATCCTTGGTGCTTCCTATTTTGGGCAAAAACGCTATTCCGAGGCAATAGAGCCACTAAAGTTATATATTTCGAAAAACACTGCCCCACAACGTATTGCATACTATCAATTGGCTTTGAGCTACTTTGAAACAGGACACTACCAAGATGCCATACCACTATTTGACAAATGTACAGACAGTAACGATGCCATAGCCCAGAACGCATACCTGCACATTGGCATCATACAGTTAAAACTAAATGACATAACAAAAGCACGTTTAGCATTTGAACAGGCCGCATCTATGAATGGCGACAGCCGAATACGCGAAGAGGCCCTATACAACTACGCGCTTTGCATACATCAGACACGCTATTCCCCTTTTGCCGAGAGTGTAAAGGTTTTTGAGCAATTTTTGAATGAGTATCCAAAATCGAAGCACACTGCACAAGTAAACAGCTATCTTGTTGAGGTGTATATGAATACACGCAACTACGATGTTGCATTACAATCGATAGAAAAAATCGAACGACCCTCAAAAGCTATTTTGGAAGCAAAACAGAAAGTGCTGTATCGTTTAGGAGTACAATCGTTCATAGACAATGACATGCCACAAGCCATTGAGTACATGAACCGTTCTCTTGAACTATCGAAATATAACAAAGAGACACACTCCGATGCTCTCTATTGGCGAGGCGAGGCAAACTATCGTCTAAACAAATATAATGCAGCCGACAGAGATTATCAGGCGACACTTTCGCTATCGCCACGCAACGCATCTAATGCCATGTACGGCCTTGCATACACCTATTTCCAGCGTAACAGATACAACGATGCCATAAACAGTTTTAATCGTTTCTTGCAAAATTCCGATGCAAGAAATGCAAAATCGATGCGTGCCGATGCATACAACCGTCTTGGCGACTGTAATTTCTATAATCGAAATTATGTAGCGGCAGAGCAATATTACCGTAAAGCGACTGAAACGGACAAAAAGCATAGCGACTATGCTCTCTATCGTTCGGGAATAGCACAGGGCTTGACAAAGAACTACGAAGGGAAAATTGAGACATTGCAAAAACTGATAAATGAACACCCCAAAAGCGTTTATGCCGAACAGGCATACTACGAACTTGGACGTTCCTATGTCTCTTTGGAGAACTACGAACGTGCAGTAGAGGTTTTCACACAGTTCACCAAACGCTATCCAAAGAGCAAAATATCGCGTCGTGCTGTTGCCGAAATTGCCATGATTCACAATCAAAACGGAGAACACGAAAAAGCCATTGTCGCATATAAGCAGATTATTCGCGACTATCCACAGAGTGAAGAGGCACAGATTGCTGCACAGGATTTGAAAAATATTTATGTAGAAAACGGAAAAGTTGATGAATATGCAACATACGCGGCATCGACTCCCGGCCTAAAAGCGATGGAGAGTAGCGAACGTGATACGCTCACCTACCTTGCCGCCGAGAAGATTTATGGTAAAGGCAACATGGGCGAAGCAAAAAAAGAGTTCGAGAAATATCTTAGAAATTTCCCCGAAGGCTCATTTGCCATAAACAGCCACTACTATTGCGGACTTATTTACTACAACCAACAAGCTCCAAAAGATGCACTTGCACACCTCGAAAAAGTTATTGCCTTCCCTGATAATAAATATAGCGAAGAGGCAATAGCGTTAGCATCGGAACTCTATTACAAAGAGGGAGCATATGATAAGGCCTATGAGTTATTCAAACAACTGTCGGAAAAGAGCGATAATGAAGAGCGTCGTAAAGCATGCCTAATGAACATGACACGCTGTGCATATATGCTTGGCGACAGCGATAATGCTGTTGCTGTAGCCGGCGAGATACTGAAAAATGGGAATATTTCTCCGGAATGGGAGCGTGAAGCGCTATATATTCGTGCAAAATCACTGATACAAAAGGAGATGAGCGACGTTGCAAGTTCCGATTTAAAGAAGCTTGCAGATGACACACGTAGCAAACAAGGTGCAGAAGCAAAATATTTGTTGGCACAATACTATTACGACAGCAAACAATATGACAACTGCGAGAAAGAGATATTGAGCTACATAGAGGCAAGCACACCACACTCCTATTGGTTGGCACGTAGCTTTGTACTATTAGCCGATTTATATATTACACAAGAACGCAGCATGGAAGCTAAACAATATCTGCTATCGTTACAGAACAATTACACAGGCGATGACGATATTGCAGAACTTATAAAACAACGACTGGAATCCATAGCAAAGTTGGAAAGTAGCAATTAACAGTAAAAAAAATAAAGAACCATTATATTTATGAAAAAAGAGATTATTTTAATAGCTACGTTGCTATTCTCTATAGGCAGTTATGCACAAAAAGATTCACTGAATGCAGTAATTCAGGTAGAGAACGATTACAATCCTGTGGTGATAAAAGCAAACAAGCAGAGTTTTACTCCACAAATAGAGATGACAAAGAACAACAATCCATTGGAGTTGGTATTCTCGCAGGAGGCTACACCGTACAGAAGATTTACAAGTGAGCGCAATGTTAAAGAGTTGCTTCCGAAACAGGATATTGCCACACCCGGTTACTTGCGTCTGGGATATGGAAATAATAACAATGTAGATGCACTACTTGGATATCGTTTGGATATAAGCAAAAATGATAGGATTAATATTTTTGCATCGATGAACGGATTCAACACCGAACTCGAAGGCTTTTGGAACAATTGGGATTCACGCATGTACGACACATGGCTAACCACTGATTACACACATCAGTTTGAGGCCCTTTCGTTTGGTATAGAAACCGGTATTAACAACAAGGTTTTCAACTATCAAACCATCAACCTTGGGAATTTACGTGAGGGTTACACCGATAAACAGCACAGCAATAGTTTCAATTTGATGTTCAATGTAAAGTCGAACCTTGCAGGACCATTCTCATATAGTGCAAAAGCCGGATACAGATATAATACACGTAAATATTCAGCCGGATTAAAGGAGCGTATAAGCGAAAACCACATTATTGCAAGTGGAAGTGTTGCCTATGAGCTTCCAAACGATGATATTCAAAAATTGGGCATGAATGTAGACCTTGATGGATTTATATATAGCGATGAGCTAAAGCCACAGGAGGGAACAAGTTTCGAGGATTATGCATCTATTAGATTTAATCCCTTCATGAACTTTCGTTTCGATGACTGGAAAATTAGACTTGGCGTGCATGCCGACATGCTTACAGCAAACGGAACATTCTTTGCCTTTGCTCCCGATTGTAGTATAGAGGGCAGTATAACCGACAGAATTGACCTTTATGCTACAGCTACAGGCGGACGCACTTTAAACACCTTTGCAACAATGGAAGAGGCTACACCCTATTGGGAGTATGTTCCCGGAATAACCCAACAGCACACAGCGACATATAAGATTTTCGATGTGTCGGTTGGAGGACGTATAGCCATTGAGCCATTATCGGTGAACTTATTTACAGGATATGCATATACAAAAGACGACCTACTATGCACCAATGAGATTTTCAGAGACCACCAGACAAATGTTTTCAAACAAGAGAACACACGCAATATGTATATTGGCGGACAAATCGGATACGATTATGGTGGTTGGTTTGAATTTGCAGCCGATGCACGTTACGACTATTGGAAAAGTAGCGGAGAAGAGTATCATCTACTATACAAGCCCGAAATTACTATTAACCTGAATGGTAAAGCACAAATTTATAAAGGGTTATGTGCAAATTTGGGATATACCTTTACACGTTACACCAAAAGCAGCGAGGAACCTATAAAAGGACGCATAGCAAACAAAAGCAACTTACATGCAAAAATAGGCTACACATTCTTGGACAGATTTGAGGCTTTTGTTTTAGGAGACAACCTGCTTAATTATGACTATCAAATATATCCGGGATATTTTGCACAAGGTATAAACTTTTTAATTGGAGCAACTGTTAGTTTCTAGTATTATTCCGTAGAGAAAAAATTTACACCTAAATAAAATAATATATTATTTTAAGGTACAAAATGCAATTTTCGGCTCTTATTTTTTTGAGAAAAGAGGCTTGATATACCGGAAACTTTAATACTTTTGCACCGAAATTTAGAAAAAAGGCCTAGAGGCTGTTTGAATTTCTTTGGAATAAGTTAATTATATTGCTCGTAAGTGTTGTGCTTGCTTTTTCAAGGAGATAAATTCAAACAACTTCTTAATATTGTGAGTAAATTTTTACCACATTTTTTACACTTATTTGCAAGAGAGCAAAAAGAGACCACGCATTATGCAAAAGAATTTAGTAATAGTAGAGTCCCCCGCAAAGGCAAAGACAATAGAAAAATTTCTTGGAAAAGAGTATAAGGTGCTGTCGAGTTATGGACACATCTGCGACCTTAAAAAGAAAGAGTTCAGTATTAACACCGACACCTTTGAACCTGTTTATGAGATACCAAAGGAGAAGGAGAAACTGGTAGCTACATTAAAGAGCGAAGCAAAAAAGGCCGATACTGTATGGCTCGCATCCGATGAAGACCGCGAAGGAGAGGCTATTAGCTGGCATCTATACACTGTTCTTGGATTAAACCCCGAGAATACCAAACGCATTGTATTTCACGAGATTACAAAAAACGCCATACTAAATGCAATTGAAACACCGCGCGATATAAATACAAACCTTGTGTATGCTCAACAAGCCCGTCGAGTGCTCGACCGTATTGTTGGTTTTAAATTATCACCTGTACTATGGCGAAAAATTAAGCCGGCACTATCGGCAGGACGTGTTCAATCGGTTGCAGTGCGTCTTATTGTAGAGCGTGAACGCGAAATTAACAAGTTTGTCAGCGAATCGGGATATAGAATTACTGCACAGTTCGAATTGCCCAATGAAAGCAAGCCTCTTTCAACCGAATTGTCTAAGCGTTTTGCAACACGTGCCGAAGCAGAGCTATTTTTGGAGTCTTGCAAAGGTGCTGAGTTCACTATAGAGGATATTAGCACAAAACCTCTGAAGAAAAGCCCGGCAGCGCCATTTACCACATCGACACTGCAACAAGAGGCTGCTCGCAAATTAGGTTTCACAGTATCGCAAACCATGATGGTGGCACAACGTCTCTATGAGTCGGGATATATCACATACATGCGTACCGATTCGGTAAACCTATCCTCTTTATGTCTTGGCTCTTGCAAAAAGGTTATCACCGAAACATACGGAGAGAACTATCTAAAGACAAGACAATATGCCACAAGTTCAAAAGGAGCACAAGAGGCACACGAGGCAATTCGCCCAACATACATGGAGAATGTAACAATAGAGGGTTCTGTACCCGAAAAACGTCTCTATGAACTTATCAGAAAACGTACCATAGCATCGCAAATGGCCGATGCTCAGGTTGAAAAAACCATTGTAAACATATCTATTGGCGGTCACGAAGAGTACTTTATAGCAACAGGTGAAGTAACAATCTTCGACGGTTTCTTGCATGTATACAAAGAATCAACCGACGAGGAGAACAACCCCGACGCAATTGCTCTTCCAATAATGAATAAGGGAGATATTTTACAAGTAACCGAGATTACCGCTACAGAACGTTTCACACAACATCCTGCACGCTACACCGAAGCAAGCCTTGTGCGCAAGTTAGAGGAGTTGGGAATTGGACGACCTTCGACCTATGCACCAACTATAAGCACTATACAACAACGTGGATATGTCGAGAAGGGCAACAAGAGTGGTACTACTCGCAAATACGATATTATCACTCTTAAAGGCAATAAGATAACTGCAAAAGAGGGAAAAGAGAATGTAGGAGCAGAGAAAGCAAAACTTTTGCCTACAGACATTGGCATGGTAGTAAACGATTTTCTGTTGGAATACTTCCCCGAAATAATGGATTACAACTTCACTGCAACAGTAGAGAAAGATTTCGACGACATTGCCGATGGCAAAAAGCAATGGGTGAGCCTTATTAAGGATTTCTACACCGATTTTGAACCTCAAATTGAAAATATCATTCAAACAAAGAATGAGCACAAGGTTGGAGAACGTGTATTGGGCGACGACCCGACAAGCGGAAAACCTGTATCGGTGAAGATAGGTCGTTTTGGTCCTATTGTACAGATTGGTTCGGCTAACGACACCGAGAAGCCACGTTTTGCACAGATGAAACCCGGACAATCGTTGGAAACCATCACGTTGGAGGAGGCTTTGGGATTGTTTAGCTTGCCACGCACGCTGGGAGAATTTGAGGGAGAGAGTGTTACTATAGGAGCAGGTCGCTTTGGACCATATATTAAACTTGGTGCATCGTATGTCTCTTTGCCTAAGACCCACGACCCAATGACAATCTCACTGGAAGAGGCTATAGAGCTAATCATCGAAAAGCGTCAAGCCGAGGCTAAACGAGTCATAAAGACATTTGACGAAGAGCCCGACCTACAAGTGCTAAACGGACGTTTCGGACCATACATAGCATATAAAAAGAGCAACTACAAACTACCAAAAACAGTGGTTCCTGCAGAACTTTCGCTCGAAGAGTGCATGGATATAATAAAGAAACAGGATACCAACGAAGAACCTGCAACCAAAGGACGTAAACGATACACCAAAAAGAGTAAATGACACGCATAATACTCATAGGTTACATGGGAGCCGGCAAAACAACACTTGGACGCGCTCTAGCCGATGAACTCGGCCTCACATTCATAGACCTCGACCATTTTATCGAGGAACGCTTTCACAAAAGTATCAGAGATATTTTTGCAGAGCAAGGCGAGTCTGAGTTCCGTCGTATTGAGCAACGTATGTTGCACGAGGTTGCCGAATTTGAGGATGTTGTAATATCTACCGGCGGAGGAACACCATGTTTCTTCGACAACATCGATTACATGAACCAAATGGGAACAACGGTCTATTTGAATGTACCTGTTGAGCGTCTTTTTATTCGTTTGAGTATCGCTCGCAAACAACGTCCTTTGATTAAAGACAAGAACGATGCAGAGTTACACAATTTCATCGAAGAACAATTGGCTTTGCGCGAACCCTACTACAAAAAAGCACACCACACATTTACAGCCGACAAGTTAGAGGATAAAACTCAGATTTCGGCTTCGGTAGAGACATTCCGCCGACAATTCGATTTATAACCCTATTACTAACGCAAACATCACACTGACATGAGAAAATGGCGCATTGAGGACTCCGAGGAACTTTACAACATAAATGGTTGGGGAGCATCCTACTTCAGCATCAATGAAAAGGGTAATGTTGCTGTTACCCCTAAAAAGAACGGTGTTTCAATAGACTTAAGAGAGCTAATGAACGAGTTACAACTACGCGATGTTGTAGCCCCGGTACTTATCCGTTTTCCCGACATTCTCGACAACCGAATAGAAAAGATTTCGGGTTGTTTCAAAATTGCGGCACAAGAGTATAATTACAAAGGCGAAAACTTTATTGTCTACCCGATAAAGGTGAACCAGATGCGTCCTGTTGTTGAGGAAATCATGAGCCATGGTAAGAAATATAACATTGGCTTGGAGGCAGGTTCAAAACCCGAACTACATGCAGTCATTGCCATGAATGCCGACAGCGATTCACTAATAATCTGCAATGGCTATAAGGATGACAGTTATATCGAACTGGCACTTTTGGCCCAGAAGATGGGACGTCGCATATTCTTGGTTGTAGAAAAACTGAACGAGCTGAAACGTATTGCAAAGATTGGCAAACGTTTGGGAGTGCGTCCAAACATTGGTATTCGAATTAAATTGGCATCGGAAGGCAGTGGCAAATGGGAAGAGAGCGGCGGCGATGCAAGCAAGTTTGGTTTGACATCGAGTGAGTTGCTCGAAGCACTGGAGATTCTTGCAAAATATGATATTAACGATTGCTTGAAACTTATTCACTTTCATATAGGTAGCCAAGTTACAAGAATACGCCACATTAAGACAGCGCTTCGCGAGGCATCGCAGTTCTATGTACAATTGCGCAAATTGGGCTACAACATTGAGTTTACCGACATAGGCGGAGGATTAGGTGTCGATTACGATGGTACCCGTTCTTCGAGCAGTGAAAGTAGTGTAAACTACTCTATTCAGGAGTATGTAAACGATGCTATCTTTACATTTGTGGATGCTGCTGACAAGAACAATATTCCACACCCCAATATTATTACCGAGAGCGGACGTTCAGTTTCGGCACATCATGCTATTTTGGTGTTCGAGGTGCTGGAAACAGCCGCCCTACCCCAAATGGACGAAGATTGGGAGGTGGGAGCAAACGACCACGATTTAGTTAAGGAGTTGTACAAGATTTGGTGCGAACTGGACCAACGAACAATGCTGGAGGCACTACACGATGCACAGCAAATTCGCGAAGAGGCTTTGGAGTTGTTCAGCCATGGAATTGTAGACCTTAAGACACGTGCACAGATTGAGAGTATGTTCTGGAGCGTAACACGCGAAATTTTGGCTATAGCAAAGAACATGAAACATGTTCCCGACGATTTTCGCAAATTGCCAAAGTTGCTTGCCGACAAATATTTCTGCAACTTCTCGCTATTCCAGAGCCTGCCCGACAGCTGGGGTATAGACCAGTTCTTCCCTATAATGCCTATTCACCGTTTGGATGAACGTCCCGACCGCAGTTGTACAATACAGGACATGACCTGCGACAGCGATGGCAAGATTACCGATTTCATAAACTACAACAGCAAAGCCGACTCACTAAAAGTTCACAAAGTTAAGGCTAGCGAACCCTACTACCTTGGTGTGTTCCTTGTAGGTGCCTATCAGGAGATTTTAGGAGACATGCATAACCTCTTTGGCGACACCAATGCTGTCCATGTGAGTGTAGATGATGAGGGATATAGCATTGACAAGATTATTGATGGCGAAACAATAGCCGATGTGCTCGACTATGTTCAGTACGATGCACGCAAACTTGTGCGTACACTTGAGCGTTGGGTAACAAGTGCAGTGAAAGAGGGACGTATCAGTTTAGAAGAGGGCAAAGAGTTCCTATCGAACTACCGTTCGGGACTTTACGGCTACACCTATTTGGAGACATGATAATGAAAGAGAAATTAACCATTATAAAAGTTGGAGGAAAGATTGTCGAGGAGAAGGAAAGCCTCGATAATCTTCTCAACAACTTTGCAAACATAGAGGGTTGCAAGATACTTATTCATGGTGGTGGACGTTCGGCAACACGCATTGCCGAGAAACTAGGCATAGAGAGTCGCATGATAGATGGTAGACGCATCACCGACGAACCAATGTTGCAGGTTGTTACCATGGTCTATGGTGGATTGGTTAATAAGAACATTGTTGCAGGCCTGCAGGCACGAGGTGTGAATGCTTTGGGGCTTACAGGTGCCGATTGCAATGTACTACAAGCACACAAACGCATATCGGAAACAATCGATTGGGGCTATGTTGGCGATGTAGACAAGGCCAATGAAACCATGTTCGACAAACTTATTAAGCAGGGTATTGTGCCCATTATGGCTCCACTGACACACGACGGAAAAGGCAATCTATTAAATACAAATGCCGATACCATTGCTTCGGAAACGGCAAAAGGTGTTGCTAACCTTTATGATGTTACACTCATTTACTGCTTTGAACATCCGGGAGTTATGCGTAACCCCAACGACCCTGCAAGTGTCATTCAAAAGATAGATAGCAACAACTACAAGGAACTGCTGGAGGAGGGTGTTGTAAGTGGAGGCATGATTCCAAAGATAGACAATGCATTCAATGCTCTAAAAGGTGGTGTATCAAAGGTCATTATCACCAAAGCCGATGCAATAGATGGTATTTCCGGCACACACATTGTTCTATAATATGACCCTTAAGAAGAGCATTATTACAGACAAAAAATACGGAAGAATTGAGATTACTCGCAACCCCAGAGCACGTCGCATCATAATGCGTGTTAAAGAGGGATGTATATGCATAACACTACCGGTAATTGCATCGGAGAAAGAGGTTCAAAAGATTCTTGACAAATATGGCGACAGATTGCTGATACAGAAAAACAGACAGCCACAAAGAAAAATAGATTTTGAATATAGCATCGATGCCGATAATTTTTCTCTGCGCCTATTTCCCGGCAACAACAATAGATTTCAGATAAAAAGAGAGGATGAGCAAAGATTCACTCTTATATGCCCTGCCGATTGTGATTTCACCGATGCAAAAACAAATGAGTTTCTGCGCAAAGTAATTAAATCGGTTATTCGCAAACGAGCAAAGGAGGTGTTGCCGGCACGCCTAACCTATTTTGCAAAAAAACATGGGTTTAGCTTTATGGATGTTAAGGTACGCGACAGCCACACTCGCTGGGGCAGTTGTAGCAACAAAGGCAATATCAGCCTTAGCATGTATCTGATGATGTTGAGTAATGAACTCATAGATTATGTTCTGCTACATGAATTGTGCCACACAAAAGAGATGAATCATAGCGACTCTTTTTGGAAACTGCTAGATAGTGTAACAGCATCACGAGCAAAAGCATTAAGAGCCGAGTTAAAGAGGCACCACACCACTTTCTAAAGTATATCAGGTTCTGCAACCTGTTCACCCAATTCGCTCCATGGCTTATGCACAGGCGGAGTGCAACGATTCAATTTAATTATTAACCACAACGTTATCACAGCAAAGACAATAGTACTTTGTAATATCATTATATTGTTCTGTTGCGAATATATTTCTTCCTCTGCACCCGAGAAGAAGAGTAAAGAGAGACATGCCAAAGAGTTATTCAACACATGCCCTATTACAACAGGCAACAGACTGCCGGTGCGATAGTAAATCCAACCGAGGATAAAGCCCAACAACGATGCGTAAATAACCTGTATTGGGTTAAGGTGAAAAACACCAAACACCAACGAAGCCACTAATATTCCCACATAGGGATTTTTGTAGTTACGCATAAGGTAGCCCTGAATAGCTCCACGAAACATTACCTCTTCGAGTATAGGAGCCAATAGTGTCATAGACAGTATTCCTAATGGATTGTGCGAAAGACTCTCAAATGTATCTTCCATTAAATCGGGTATGGGATAGTAGATATCTACAAACTGAACAAGATTGTTCAGGAACAACATAGAGAAAAAAACCAGTGCAACAGCCACAAACAGCACTTTTCCTTTTATTGCAGTAAATGTTGTCTTGCGCACCTTAACAAGCCCCGATAGAAATATTATGAATAGCATTACAAGTGCCGAGAAAAACAGAGCAGAGGCTATTGCCCACACTCCATAATCGGAAGCAACTAACATGTTCTGAAATTCCTCGAATGAGATTTTGCTACCTAAGTCGGATAGTGAAACATTGATAGTTCCATCCATGCAGGCAACTACACCTGCCACCACATAAGCAACAAACGCGAACCCTCCCTGCAAAAGAGTGTAAAGGAGTAGCAAACCCAGAACAACTAATGCCGATTTTAAAAATTTCATAATACCATATTATTGTTTTTCAATACATCGGAAACATCTTTCTCTATTTGACGGCGCAACTCTTCGAGTGAGGCAAAACGTATTTCTTCGCGCAAACGACGTACAAACTGCACTCTGACATTGCAATCGTAAATATCTCCGCTGAAATTTATTATAAAGACCTCTACTGTGCGCTCATCGGCTCCAAGCGTAGGCTTATGTCCAATATTCATTACACCCACATAACGCTCGCCGTTTATTTCTACAGCACACTCATACACGCCATCGAGGGGAAGCATTTGCATGGGTTCACACAAAGCGATATTTGCAGTTGGGAAACCTATTGAACGACCTATTGCCTCACCATGAACCACATTGCCACATACCGAGTAGTTACGACCAAGAAGCCTATTTACAGAGACAACATCGCCCACGTCCAGCATGCGACGTACTGCCGAAGAACTGATATTTTCGCCATTAGCGCTGTAGGGATGCATCCGCACAACGTCTATACCAACCTCTTTGCCGTATCTTACATAGTCGAGAAAACTTTCGTTGTGCTTTGGACAGCCAAAGCGATGGTCATAACCAACAGCCAACACCTTAACACCTAACTTTTTGCAGAGGACCTGCTCCATAAACTCACGAGCCGAGAGTGTTGCCATTGCCTTGTCAAAGGGCAACAAAACACAACGCTCTACCCCGCAATTGGATAAGAGTGCCATTTTCTCCTTGAACGATGTGAGCAGAAAAGGTTTATCAACCTTTTTGAATAGCAGACGAGGATGCTGTGCAAATGTAATAACCGTAAAAGAGAGGCCACGCTGTTGCGCAATGGAACGTGCCTCGTTAATCATGGCAACGTGTCCTTTATGCACACCATCGAAAGAGCCGATAGTAGCAACGGTATTCAGCCCGGTTACAACCTCTATGTCGGTTATTATCTCCATATTAAACGTTGATTATATTTTTATTCCACGAGGTATTACGTTCTACCAAAACTGCATCTATTCCCAGCTCCTTTGCAGCATCACAATTTGCTTGTGAGTCGTCGAAAAAGATGCAATCAGCGGCCGACACACCTTCGCTCCTCAATAACTGAAGGAATATTTCTTGTCCGGGCTTAATGTAACCCATTTTATATGACAGATACAATTTATCGAAACAATTGGAAGGCAAGAAACCCTTTTCCATGAATTTCTGTTCAACAGCACCCCAATGCACCTCGTTGGTGTTACTTAACAGTAGCACTCTGTACCCTTTTGCACGCAGTTCCGATATGCTATGCAATTTAGCCTCATCGATATCGCCAAGCATGGCACACCATGCATCTACGACCCTTCTACGCAACTCCTGTGGCGATAGCACATGTGTACTGTCTAAGGCTCCTTCTACATAGGAGAACATCTCATCGACAGAGAGCAAACCACGTTCAAAACGTTGCATCATGCTATCGTTTACACAATATGCCTCATTCAAAAATGATGGTTGCAAACCTAGTTCTGCTAAAGCAGAGAAAGTTTTCTCGGCATGTATATCGAGTATCACACCACCAAGATCAAAAATTAGGACCTTTCTACCTATGTTCATACACTTATAAATGCTATTTTGGGATAGATAACTATCCTAAAAACAAAAATTATATTGCAAAGATACATTTTTTAGCAAAAAACTATTGCATTTACAAATAAAATGTAGTACTTTTGCATCGTATTTCAAAACGAGGTACTCGGGCTTTTAGCTCAGTTGGTTAGAGCAACAGACTCATAATCTGGAGGTCCCAGGTTCAAGCCCTGGATGGCCCACAAGCAAGAAAAGAAGTTAAATATCTGAGAATGATGATGTTTAGCTTCTTTTCTTTTTATATATTATAGAGATTCGGGGAGTATGGAGAGTACGAGGCTGATGCAAGAAATCTTAAAAAAACAGCCTAAATTCGGTAGTTTTACAGCCTTTTTACACGGTTTGTTTCCTAATTTTAACACGTGTAAATACAGACTATCAACACAGAAACAAGAAAGAGGAAAAGAAAGGCGACAAAACTTACAATGTAAAGCTCAGATTTACTCTCAACCGAAAAATCAAAAGACTATCCACCAACCTCTTTGCAATGCCAAAAGATTTAACTAAAGATTTCAAAATTAAGGAATCAGCACCATGCACGATTCATGGTAAAAACTTGATTTTGGCAAAAAAGTGTGAACCTTTTTCTATGGATAGTAAGATGAAGTGGAATAAGCACGTTTTGTTTAATTGATTAAATAAAACGTGGCAAATATTTGAATATTGGTTAAACAAACTATATATTTGCATTGTTATTTATCAATAAAAGGACGGTTATGGACAAGCAACTTTTGAAACAGATACTCCGTGACAACCAACAAGAAGTTGTACGTTATAAGATAGAGCCACGCGAATTCAACTTTGACACCTTCCCTTGCTGTGTGTTGGTTGGTGTGCGCCGTTCGGGGAAATCATATATGCTATACCAGTGCATCCAGCAATTACTGAACGAAGGTAGGCAGTGGAATGAAATGCTGTATCTGAATTTCGAGGATGAACGTTTGGAGAACTTTACTGCCGAGGATTTCAACCATCTTCTTGAATGTCATCAAGAGATGTACGGTAAGCGCCCAATGCTCTTCCTTGACGAAATACAGAATATCTACCATTGGGAGAAATTTG
Source organism: Bacteroidaceae bacterium (assembly GCA_017522785.1). Classification (GTDB taxonomy): domain Bacteria; phylum Bacteroidota; class Bacteroidia; order Bacteroidales; family Bacteroidaceae; genus HGM04593. The sequence goes on from JAFWYF010000004.1 coordinate 121,903, forward strand.
CCCGTCGTATGGCCGATGCGAAATACACTATATACATTACCGTTTCAAATGCAAAAATGCTGTCCGGGGAGATAAATACAACGCTCGGTGGTCGTTTCCTCACAACCGAGGTGTATCCTTACAGTTTCAGGGAGTATGCAAACGTGCACGGTGTGTCGTTGTTTCCAAATGACCTGCTTTCAACAGAAGGTCGCTCGGCTGCTGTAAGATATTTCAACGAGTATCTTCACGATGGAGGCCTGCCGGCATCGGCGCTGTTACCTGCCAAGCGCAACTACTTGAGCAGCGTGTTTCAAAAGATATATTTGGGTGATATTATAGCCCGCAACAGCATAACAAATGTTGCCGGTATTCGCATATTGATAAGAAAGATTGCCGAAAGCGTTTGTCGCCCCATCTCGTTTAACAGAATAAACAATTTGCTTTCGAGTGTTGGAGGCAAGCTGAGCCTTGCCACTACAATAAAATATGTAGAATATTGCGAGGATGCGTGGCTGTTGATGAGACTGAGAAATTACGCATCGTGCCTTGCCGACAAGGAGAGTAATTGCAAGTATTACTTCATAGATAATGGCATACTGAACCTGTTCCTCATTGACAAGGATGCGATGTTGTTGGAAAATTTGGTGGCATTACAACTGTTCCGCCAATATGGCCACGATGCCGCTAACGAAAGGGTGTTCTTCTATAACGATAACTTTGAGGTCGATTTTTACGTGCCAGAGGATGAGTTGACCATACAAGTGTGCTACTCGCTACGGGACGAAGATACCTTGAACAGAGAATTAGATGCGCTTAAGAAACTTCCCAAACGTCTTGCGTGCCGCAGACGCATAATACTCACCTTTGACGAAGAAACCACCTTTACCGACCAGCATGGAACAATCGAGGTAATCCCATGTTGGAAATGGTTATTGGAAGAATATTTATGATTAAACAAAAAAGGCCCCGGTACATAAAAATGTATAGGGGCCAATGAGAAAAATCTATTTCAACCGTATGTGAGCATTTACATTCTGAAAGTGCCCAACCTCAGTTGTTCCATAACCTTCTTGTAGCTACCTGCACCCACAAAGAGCATTTTCTTGCCAAGAGTATTGCACTCAATCTTCGCTGTGCCGTCGAATAGCCATATCCTGTTCTTCTTATCAATGGTTATGAGTATTGACTCCTTGCCATCAACCTCGGCTATCTCAATACTGGTATATGTAAGGTCGTAATGCTTTCCATTAAAGGCAACTTGGATATTGCACTTGTTATCGAAACTTATGCGTGCAGTCTTGTCGGTGAGTTCGTAATCACCTTTGCCTTTAATGCGCCCACTATTCGTATAATAGAACCTGTAAAGATATGTTGCAGAACGGTCATATACGGCTTGTATTGCATAACCGCCTGTCCAGTTACTATTGCTCTTGTCCTTGATTATGATATCATCCTTTGTCGTCTTTGGTACATACACGATATTATTGTTGCTCTCAATGGTAAAATATTTCCTATCCTCAGCAGTCTGTTTGAATTCAGCCCAGATACCACTCTTGAGCCTTGGACGGTACTCACGCCAGTTCATATTGTCGCGAACGAAATATCCATCATATTCATAGTGCTTCATACTATGGTTTCTATAGGTGTAGTATAGGGCATCACCCTCGGGGCAAAGAAGGTGCACATTCAATGTATTGTAAACGACCTCCCAGTTTCCGTTCTTCTTGCGGTCGACATAAATCTTGTCATGGGAAATCTTGGGAATAGCAACGTTGCATCGCTTGCTCTCGATGTAAAAAAACTTGTCATCCTCTTTGTACTGCTTGTACTCATTCCATGGTTCAACTTTATCGGCCGGACGGTATTCGGTCCACTCCTTTCCATCCTTAATAAAGTAACCGCCTTCATAAGTAACAAGCGCCGTTGTCTGTGCTATCATCGACACTAAGCCTACAATGGTAAACACAAGTGTCAGTAAAACTCTTTTTTTCATTGTAATATGGTTTTATAATTTATTTCTGTTATCTATACTCTACTCCAAAAATTTTCTTGCATAGCCAAAATCTATATGCACACCGTTCTTGTGCAACTTACCGGCATAGAAATATTCTCCATTGACAAAATGTATTCCGTATGAATTGTTGCTGAGGTCGCTATCTATTACAATATTATATCTCTTTGCAAAATCCTTTTCTCCACCAAAGCAATATTCATTCACAGCCTGCTCAAAGCCACTTACACCACCAATTATTATGCTCATGTGGCAATACTTCTCAACAGGAGAGTCGTAGACGCACATCAGAATGCCACCCTCACCCCACAGTTGAACAAAGCGCTTTCCGTTGTTTTCGCTACACTGTGTTACTTCGAGCCCCATTACCTTCTCGCCCAGTTCGCAACGAAACAGGTTGTCATACTCCCTCAACATCTCATTGTAACCATTCTCATTCTGTGAGAAGCTATAAAGCACAGCAGGTGTAGCACCCTGATACTCAACTGTTGCTATCTCTTTGTACTCTGCTGTAAAACCGTCATCGTACCATTTCTCTCGTGGATAATTTCTGATGATACATTCCTTTGCAACATCTTGTGGCGTTATTATGCACGAGATAATATCAAAGTTGCCCATTTTGGCACCCGTTCTGAAGCTGTAATAATTGTTTATCCAGTCATATATTCCCTTTACTGCGTATGGTTTCTGTGCATCTCTCAAGTGAGCCGGCACGCGGGGAATTACAACATAGTGTTCGTCGCTACAGGGTATTATTTCAATAAACGAAGGCACATCAAGTTCTTCTAGCTCACGCTCCAAATCCTCAAGGTGTTCACTTTGCTTTTCTTTCAAGTCGGCAAGCGATTCAGCAAGTTCCTCCTGTTTTTCCGCACTCTCTTCGTTGGCAAGCAGTTCCTCAATATTCAGCACGTTGTCCTCATAAATCTTTCTCACAAGTTCTATAATATCATCGCCATTGGCACTTGGAAGATACATATTCTTAGTATCCTTGCTAAACTCGGCAGCATTGGCCATGTCGACACTGAAATTCATTCCACCGAACATCTCCACATCGACATACTCATCATCTGTTTCCTTTATGAGATTATGCAGGACTCCTTTTATGGCATCTATCAGGTTATAGCCTACATACATAACAGATATATCATCGTTGCCATCATCACTTATGAGCAATGCATTCTTTTTATTCATAAACATTAACTGCTCCTTGCCTTCCACACGCTGGCATGCCAAGAGTGTAATGCCAAAGATATCCTCCGACTCATCATCGTAATACTTGTAAAGTATACCCTTGATAAGATTATAGCCGATCTTATCCTGTGAAACAGTAGAGACACAACAAAAAGTGCTGTCCGGTGTGGTAATGCTTGCAAGCTCAATATCTTCGTCGTTGAATTTGAAATTCACAAGCCCATCCGGAATTTCAAGATTGTTTATTTGGTCTTCACACTCCACATGCTCGCCATTCAGTGCCTTAAGCTCATTTATAAATTTCTGCAACTCCTCCCTGTTTACAACTTGCGCCTGCATACTCACAGCAAATAGAGATGCTAATATAAAATATATTGTCTTTTTCATAATTATGTTTCAATTAAAAACCGATTCCACTTTCTTTCATAACCACGAAAGACTCATAGTCGAGGCCAACAATAAATTGAAGAGATAGTTCATTGTCAGAATCACTTACTACAAGGATATTGCCCGAGCCACTGTAAATTGCAGTAAGTGTACCATTTTCCCTGCTGAGTGCCATCAATTCCATACCCATGACATTATCATCTTCTTGCAGGAACGGTGCAATGTGCTTTTTCAACAGTGCATATCCTGTTTTGCCGGTTGTAGCAAAGTTTCGAAGACTTTTTATCGAAGCAAGTGGATGGGACACTCCTTGCAATGCTACGTCAACTCCAAGCATCGAGAACATCTGCTTGAACATCGTTGCCGAGATGTAGGCGTAGTCAATCTCACTTGCCTTTACTTTTGCAAGTTGCAAAATGAACTTCTCAGCCTCGCTCTTTTCTTTCACTTGTGGCATGCGCCCATTGGCAAAGGCTGAACCGGCAAAAAGCACGAGTGTCATCAATACTGTTAAAATATACCGTTTCATAATTATACTGTTTAGATGTTAATCCTTATTATATCCTTATATGGCACAAACGCCTCATTGAGTGCGTCGCCAATCTCACGTGTATTCTTTTCTGCTACATTCACTGCAAACTTTATGTCGTCCATAGTAGCTTTAAAATAGTTCATTGCATCCTCGGGGTTGTCAAAGGTATCCTCCTCTTGTTCATCGTATTCGGACTCTAAGACTGCAACCTGTGCAATATTTTCCGTTTGCCATGCATGCAGCATCAGTTGTAATTCATCATTGTTCACAAACAGATAGCATGCCACTAGCACAGCAGCTGCCACAGTACCATACCAAATGAAGCGGGGTGCTCCTAGGAGCCCTCTTTTTGCCTTTGTAGTGCTACGCTTGGCACTCATGTACAGCTCTTCGTCTTCGACAAGAGTATCAAGCATCGCTTCGAGGCGCGTCTCGGCACCAACCGGCAATTCAGCCTTCTGCTCCTTGCCACATAGAGCAATTATCATCTCTTTGTCCTTATGGAGTTCGGCAGGAACATCGTGCTCACGTAGGAAGTAGCACAGTTCGCGTTCTTCCTCTACAGACAGTTCGGCATTGAAAAACCGTTCTATCATTATTCTAAGATTCTCTTCCATAATCAAACTCCTTTATAATTTATCGTAAAACTCTCTGAATTTCTTTCTCGTCCGTGAGACAATCACTCTTATGTTTGCCTGCGACAACCCTGTTACACTCTCAATCTTCTCGAAACTGTAGCCGTTCATCCTCATCAGCATTACACGACTTTGTTGTTGCGGGAGCCCGGCAAGGAATTTCTTCAGGCATTCATCTGCCTCCCAGCGTTCAATATCGGGTGGCGAATCTCCTGCTATATCATCGGTCGGTAGTTTGCCCGCCTCGTTGTTGTTTCTTATCACCCTCCAACGATCGATGCAGATGTTTTTCAGCAGTGTACGTGAGTAGGCCTCCGGAGCTACAATTGTGTTGAGTTCATCTCTTTTCTCCCACAATTTAAGATACAGGTTCTGCACAGCATCTTCTGCCTCAAAGCTATCGCAAAGCATACGAAATGCCTCACGATATAGCATCTTTTGCAACGGCATGAACCGCTTTTTGAATTCTGCGTGTGTCACCTTATATCTGTGTTTTGTTTCCTTTTCACCTTAAATGACGAAGAAGATTCAAATTTGTTACAACTGAAAACAAAAAAATTAGAAGCTGTTTAAATTTATGTCCTTGAAATTTAAACAGCTTCTAATTTTTATCCTTTTTTATATAAGCAAACTTTCTATGCCAACATTATTTGATTAACATTTTCTTTCCATTGACGATGTAAATTCCATTTTGCAAAAGTTTTAGCTCTTCCTCTTTGACATTGTGGAGAATTTGAACGCCATTGACATCGTAGACATTGAATTCGGTTCCTTCTTTTACAATGTCGCCAATATTTGTATATGTTACCACATTAAAGTCTGCTGTAAAATATTTGTTATAGCCCTGCACACCGGCATTATCTTCTATTTTTACCATTGTTTCGGGGATTACTAATCTATACTTGCCCAATTCTGTCGGCAACGTGTTAATAGTAACTTTATATGCAACATCCGATATCATTGAACATTGTACAGATAATTCTTCTATGACCATATCAGAATTATCCAATCGTTGTATATAGCAATGTTGATTCTCATCATTAAGGAGGATATTTTGTACTCCATCAAATGTAACGGTTATTTCGCTAAGTTCATCCATTGCAATGTCGCTACCGGAAACAGGGGCAACAGAAATTTGGTATTGAACTTCGGCATTGCTTATTTCGTAATAGAATACCAACTCATCTACTTTAGTATATCTCTTTTCACCATTGAAGTAAAATTCTTTCAGTGGAACAACGAGTGCATACATGCCATCTTCTGTAATTTCAGTCATGTCCCCTTGTGCAATGGAGAGGTTTATCTTTGTAGGTTCACCTTCTATAACAGACGGAGTAACATCTGCCAAATGAGTCAATGAACCACCCTCGCCCACTGAAGCAATGTATGAGTTAATTGATGGGTAATATTCAAATGATACCGATTCAACATTCTCAAATTCAATAGTAAAATTGTCTAACTTTTCAATTATCCCTTCTGTCGGCGTTGCGGTTGCTTTTACATCCAGAGGCTCTACCATGCTACCGCCATAGAGGGCTATATTGTCGAGGACCAAATGTTCACAGTTTTTTGAGCTAAGACGGAATGCAATACTGATTTCCTTGCCGGCATATTCGCGAAGGTCGATGCCACGAGTTTTAAAATCGGTACTTTCCATGACGTATCCTTCTTCTGTAAAATAATAAGAGGTATCATCATTACCATTTGTTGAAATCATTATGGAGTAAGTTTCAAGATAGTATTGATTATATGAAGCAGCGTCCCAAACCATGAATGACTCTTCCGATGCTTTGAATGGAGGAAGGATACACCAACGGTCTGCTTTTTCTGTATTATCGAGCCACGATGTACCGGCAAATGTATGGTTGCCATACAGTTCATGTTCTTGGATGTTGAAAATACCCCATCCATATTCATTGAATTCAGAACCTGCACCCGGATTGACAGTGCCATAATCCTCTACAAAGAATGTAAACTCACTTGGAACTTCACCGTTTTCAAAATCCCATAATGCAGTAGGAGCATCCATTACATGGAATGTGTGAGATATTGAGTTATTCTCTGTGTCGATATCCTCAGTTGATACAATTTCTATATTGACGGTATATAGCCCTGCTGTTAAATCCTTTAAAGCATTTTGCATCACAACATCTTTGATTTCTAGACCGGGAAGCACGATATTTTCTTCATAGATTACATTGTCCGACATTGTTGCTCTAACAGTAGCATAAGCCTCTTTGGGACTCAAATTACGAACCTTGAAACAGATGTCTTTTTCAGTACCTTTATGCACATAGTCCAAAGGAGTTGTAACAGGTAGAGCCATTAGGTCGATTGTTTCGCTATCTACTTTTTCAAGAGATATATCATCGATTGAAAATAAATTACAATCTTTGTCGCTGAAAGCGTAGAATCCGATGTATATATCCATTGGATTATCGATATATATAATGTTGATTGACTCTTCATAACTGCTACGAGCAAAAGGTGCATACTCGACAATCTTATTTGTCATTGCCGATGGGTCGCCCATTTCTCCATAATAGACACCAAATTTCTCAGCATATCCGTCATCACCTGAATACCAGAATTTCAAGACATAGTAGCCGGCTTCGGGTATTGTGATAGGTTCAAGAATAGCCCAGTCGCTAGCATCATTATCGGCACTATAGTTATATAAAAGACATTTTTCGCCTGTGTGGGCAGGATTCCACCATGGATCTGAATATATTTTCCATTTTCGGTCATCATCATTAAGATTCCAAAATGTAATGTCCCCGGTGTATTCGTCATTCTCAAATCCCATGAAATAGGGCAATGTCGCCGGTGCTTTGTGAAGCACATTTGCGCTTGTCATATTGTTTAAACTACGAATATCGTCAGGATGATTTACCCAAGCCTTTATTGTATAGAATTCACGAGATGCCGATAGGTCGGCCTTTGTTGTAAATGTGTGTTCAATTATGCCACCAGCAGTTAATGTTTGATTAACAGTCTCTGTTACTACTTCACCATCATTTACAGAATATGACACATCAAAAAAGTCGACGCTTTGAGACCCATTGTTTTTTACTTCTATAGTTATCTCTTCTTGTGATAGATTATTATCGCTTACAGGAGAAACAATATTGGTAACTTGCAAATCAACAGGTTTGTCTACGCATCTAACTGTGATGTCGCATAGATACAGGCGCCATTTATCGGCATCACTTATCGCGTGAAAACCAATGTGAAATGGGGTGTTAGCCTCTACTTGCGCAATAAAGACATCATCTGTAATCTCATCTTTAAGATAAAGGGTTTCACTTAAACGGGTGGTCATATCTTCAACATTATTACCTCCTCCCATGAATAGTTCCAATTTCTCACCATAAGAACTACCCTTAACTTGTATGCTCACAACAATATTACCAGCTTTTTCTGACACTATGGCCGGAGATATAAACCAATCATCTGCTGCATTTTTGCTATTATAAGCATAGAACACTGAAGGTGTTGTATTGCTATCGAAACTCCATTTAGCATCATCACCATTGGCATCTATCACTAACCACTTGTCGAACTCCTCTTCTGTTGCAAAATCGGTAGAATAGAGTGTTTGGGCTTTGGCTATTGCTGTACAGAACAACATAGCAACCAGTAGTATAAATATTTTTCTCATATTGTTCATTTAGGCCCTTCTGTTAAACCGCCACAAGGATTGAGCCCGTTACTCCTTGGTCGTTTGTATTATAAAAAGTTTAGTTAAGTTTATATAATTTGTATGTAGTAATACTATTTCTTATAATAAAAACACGCTACCACATAGCCCAAAATGCTACACGATAGCGCAATATATATTATGTTTTACCACAAATTCGTTCAAAAAGCAACACACAGTGTTACAATTAGTTACACAGCAATCACCACAAACTACAGGCGGAGCCGCCCATGCACTAATGCTGTATATTGTTCTGCTTCTCATTGTCGTTTTTTCTTTATGTTGTTAGTCGTTTAATATTTTGTTGTGCCGAACTAACACGAGAAACCTCCAAGGCTCTTTGTTGCTATTATTTCGTTTATGCAAAAATATTATTTTTATTAAATTTTCACACTCATTGCACCCCCATTTTTTAACACTTTGCGAAAAATTTCATTTTTTTAACATCCACTTTTCTCACGCTCTTTCTTCTGTAAACAGCAAAATCAACATTATCGCAAACTGTTGCACTCAACAACTTTTTTCCCGTTATCTGTTCCTATCAACAGAGTCTGAATCTTAGTTTCTATAAAAAGAGGCCGGGTCAAAAGTACTTTTGACCCGGCCTCTTTTTACTCTTTTCAGGCGCAGATTATCTACGCAAGCCAAGTTTAGCCACGATAGCACGGTAGCGGTTGATATCGCGATCCTTAAGATAGTTAAGGAGCGCACGACGCTTACCTACAAGTGTTGTCAAGGCTCTCTGTGTGCTATAATCTTTACGGTTTGCCTTGAGGTGCTCCGTCAAATGGGCAATACGGTATGAGAACAAAGCAATCTGGCTCTCTGCTGAACCGGTATCAGTGTTAGACGTTCCGTATGTGCCAAAGATCTCTTTCTTTTTTTCTGAATCCAAATACATAGATTTGTGTTTTAAATGATTAAAAAATTTCTTTTAGCGGGTGCAAAGATAACGCTTATTTTTTAAACAGCAACCACATTTCAATAAAAAAGAACGATACAAAGCCCACTTTTAACACATTAACAACTTTTAACAAATGGAGAGGGTAATCCTCATACCTTTAATTTACTTTTGTTTTTTGCATGGTCATATGCGAGCCATTTTCACAAGATTGCTAAATCTTTAATCAATTAAAACTATAATTATTTATGAAACAATTTTACCTAAAACAATTATTTGTGGCACTATTCACACTATGCTGCATGGTGGCAAATGCCCAAACAACCGCCACTGTCGATGGCATTACTTATGAATTTATTACAGAAGCAAAACACGCCACAGTGATAAAAAGCGAGAGTGGTAGTTACCATGGCAATATTGTAATACCCGAAACAGTGGAGTATAACGGCGCTGTGTATAGCGTTACTACAATAGAAGACTATGCGTTCAGTTATTGCAGCAGCCTTACAAGCATAACAATACCAAATAGCGTTACTACAATAGGAAGCAGTGCGTTCTATGATTGCGACGGACTTACAAGCATAACAATCCCCAATAGCGTTACTACAATAGGAAACAATGTGTTCTCTTATTGCAACAGCCTTACAAACATAGTAGTGGAGAGCGGCAACACTAATTACGATAGCCGCGAGGGGTGCAATGCCATTATAGAAACTGCTACAAACACACTCGTTGCTGGTTGCAAAAACACTGTTATACCGGGTAGCGTTACTACAATAGGAAACGGTGCGTTCTATGGTTGCACCGGACTTACAAGCATAACAATTCCCAACAGCGTAACTACAATAGGAAGCCACGCGTTCGCTGGTTGCAGTGGCCTTACAAGCATAACAATACCAAATAGCGTTACTACAATAGGAATAAATGCGTTCTATCATTGCAACGGCCTTACAAGCGTAACAATACCAAATAGCGTTACTACAATAGAAGACCAAGCGTTCTATGGCTGCATTAACATAACCGAAATCTATTGCCTTGCGACAAGCGTACCAAGCACTCATAGCTATGCTTTTTTAAATTCTCATATAGAAACTGCCACACTGTATGTACCAGAGGAATCTATTGACAGCTACAAAAACACTGCGCCTTGGAGCAGTTTCGGCACAATAAAAGCGATTGCGAACGGTGAAGAACTGACATACGAATTTAATGCAACAGAAAAAACAGCTACGGTAGTAGCAAGCAAAGGGGACCAATATACCGGCAAAATTATAATCCCCGAAAAGGTGAAGTATAACGGCGTTGTGTATAGCGTCACCGCAATAGGGAACAAAGCGTTCTTTGGTTGCACCGAGCTTACAAGCGTAACAATACCCAATAGCGTTACTGCAATAGGGGACAGAGCGTTCTTTGGTTGCGACGGCCTTACAAGCGTAATAATACCCAATAGCGTTACTACAATAGGCAACAGTGCATTCAGTAGTTGCATAAGCCTTACAAGCGTAACAATACCAAATAGTGTTACTACAATAGGCAGCAGTGCATTCAGCACTTGCAATAACATTACAAGCGTAACAATACCAAATAGCGTTACTAAGATAGAACAGAGTACGTTCAGTAATTGTATTGGCCTTACAAGCATAACCATTCCCAACAGCGTAACTACAATAGGTAGCTATGCGTTCTATAGCTGCACCGGCCTTGAAAACGTAACCATACCTAATAGCGTAACTACCATAGAACGCAACGCGTTCTATGGTTGCAACATAATCACAGCCATATATTCTTACATTACAGAAGAGAATTTATTCAGCATACGCGATGACACATTCAGTGATACAGTATATGAAAATGCGACATTGCACGTGCCATACGGGACAGCAAATATATATTCAGCCACCACCGCATGGAATGAGTTTACAAATATTGTAGAAGGTTACACTATGCCCATGTCGCTTGCAGCGGTGTACAACTATGTATTGGAGTATGCAAACAGCATATTGGACGACACTGCGTTTGGCAGCCATGGACTTATAAATAGCGTGGCGCAACTATCGACCAATGCACAGGAAGAAACCGAGGGTCCCATTGCCAACCTGCTTGACAGCGACTTCAGGACATATTTCCACTCGACATGGAGCGCTGAAAATCCATCTGAGAACGGTTTTCATAACCTTCAAATAGACTTAGGAGAACCTTTGGATGCTGTTGCCCTGAAATACTCCAAACGCAAAGGAACGGGATTCATGACCGATGGTAGCCCGTTAAAAGTACGTGTATTTGCAACCAACACCCCCGAGGGCGAATGGAACGAAGTGGGAGTACACCGCCTAAGTTACACTCACGCCACAAACAATGCTGTCGTTGGCTTCAAAGTAATAGTATTGGACAATAGCTACCGCTATATTCGCCTGCAAGTGGAACAAACGGTTAGCAATGCTAATAGCCACACATATGCAGACAACCTCTTTTTTAACCTGAGCGAGTTTGGCGCATGGGAGGCAAGTTTCGAGTCATGGCATGCCGCCTACAAAAATGTGCCACATGTCATGATAGAGCCACTTGAATACGCACTGAGCGATGCCAAGAGCGAGCTGATGGCAGGCAACGACAACGAAGCCACCGCCAAGCGTCTTTATACCGCGTTCGAGGCTGTGAAAGAGTATATTCCCACAAGCATTGAGGATGTGTACGAGAATAACGACACACACCATTCGAACCTATATTACGACCTGCAAGGACGCATTGTAGAGCACCCCACACGTGGCATATACATACACAATGGCAAAAAGGTATTTATAAAATAAGGAGCAATTTTGTTTCTTATAACCCTGCTTAAATAGATGGAAATAGCGACTGCCGGCAGTCGCTATTTCTTTTTCCCCGCATACGGAATATTACCTGAGCCGTTCTTTCAGAAAATGCTGCTTGGCACAAAACAGATAGAAAGCCACACCTATGGCATTGACAATGCACATGAGCAGGAACGCTTCGTTATAGCCCCAATGCTCGGCAAGCATACCACCAAGCAGAACTCCAAGCCCCACACCGGTGTCCCACGACACATACAGGGTGGAATTGGCTGTGCCACGCTGCTCGTTGGTGGCAAGGTTCAAGAACATTGTGTGAAACGCCGGAAACAGATGCCCCTGCCCCAATCCTATGATGAATGCCGAGGCATAATATACAAAATAGTTATGCAGGCCTGTGAACAGCAGGTAGCCTGTCAGTGATACAAACGTGCCCAACGTGGCGTTTCTCACTATTTTACCATGTTTAAGTGTTCTGCCACCCGTCAAACGCGATATTATGAGCCCGGCAGAGAGCAGCATAAAAAAGAGACCCGTTCCACCCGTTATGCCCAATTCCTCCTTGCCATAAATGGCAATATAGGTAGATATAACGCCATAGGAAAAAGCAGAACAGACAATGCACACCCCTTGACGCCATGCCTTCAACAGCATGCAACGGTCGAGCGATATTGGGGGACGTTTTGCAACAGGACGAGGCTGCAATTTCAGTTTGTAGTTACAATAAAAAGCAAGCCCCGAAAACAGTATTGCCAACGCAAACAACGAGTTATAGCTGTCTGTTGCCCCATATACGAGCAGTGCCACACCGGGACTTATGGCAGTTGCCAGATTATTGCTCAACCCATAGTAGCCCACACCCTCGGCACGACGCGAGGCAGGCAGCACATCTATGGCAACCGTACTGTTCGACACAGTGGCTGTGCCAAACGGCGCTCCATGCAATGTGCGCACAATGGTAAACAACAGCAGCGTACCGCACAACGGATAACCGACGAACAACACGAAAAACAAAAAGAAACTAAGCAACAAGACACGTTTTCGCGGAAAGGAATCGACAATGTAACCGCTAAACGGACGTATGAGCAACGCGGTGAGCGTATAGCCCGACAATACTATACCTATCATTTGCTTGTCGGCATCGAAGGTCTCGCTCAGATAGAGTGGGAGGAGCGGTGTCAGAAGCATAAATGAAAAGTAGAGCAAAAAATTGGCAATCCACACTCGCAGGTAGTTGCCGTTCCACAACTTTTCAGATGCTTTATTCATTTTCTCAGAAACAGCTTTTTTTATTTCGGCATGCAAAATTAATGCTTTTCGGACACAAAAAACAGATACAAGCCTATAATTATTGCCTATCGACAACAAGAAAGAACCAACAGGCAAGCATCGGCTAAGAATTATATATGCACCCGTTTTAAGAAAATGCCAACCTATTTTAGGAACATATAAATAATAGCAGCAACAATAAATTGAGAAAAAGCAATAACGAGCTGAATATAGCGAAAAAAGAGAACAAAAACTATTTGACTACAAAATGCGCTCCGAGAAGGAAAAAGCGCAAAAAGCAATAAAAGAATCGGGAAAAGTGTGTATTGCCATTTAGCCACTGTTTTGAATTTTTCAAAACAGTGGCTAAATTCTATTAGAGGCTGTTTAAATTTGTATCGCCAAACCTTTTTGCCCTACAAAAAAGTAGGTTTTTCTGTTTTTCGAAGAGGGCATTGCTGGCTATGCAACCTAAGAAAAATAATGAAACAAACAGTTTTGTCCATAAAAAACGGCGAAATAAGCAGTTTACATAAGAAAATAATTTTTAGAAACTTAAACTGTTTCTTATTTTGTTGTAACTTTGCAGTCGCTAAGCGACTGCCGAGTAGGGGGAGAGGAAAGTTTTTTCATACTCCGCAAAAAATACATGTGGCAAGCCAAACTTATTTTTGACAAAAAATAAACATTATATATATGCAGAACATTCGTAACATTGCCATAATTGCACACGTAGACCACGGCAAAACAACCCTCGTGGACAAAATGATGTTGGCAGGTAACCTGCTGAAGGAGCAGGATAATGATGCCCTTACACTAGACAACAACGACTTAGAGCGTGAACGTGGCATAACCATTCTATCTAAGAATGTCTCTATCCAATATAAAAACACAAAGATAAATATCATTGACACTCCGGGACACAGCGACTTTGGTGGCGAGGTAGAGCGCGTGTTAAACATGGCCGATGGTTGCTTGCTTTTGGTTGATGCTTTTGAAGGGCCAATGCCACAAACACGTTTTGTGCTACAAAAGGCACTGCAAATTGGGTTAAAACCCATTGTTGTTGTAAACAAAGTAGACAAGCCCAACTGTCGCCCCGACGAGGTGCACGAAATGGTATTCGACCTAATGTTCTCATTGGATGCTACCGAAGAGCAGTTGGATTTTCCTGTAATTTTTGGTTCGGCAAAGAACAATTGGATGAGCAACGATTGGCGCAAACAGACCAACGACCTGACACCATTGCTAGATGCTATTTTGGAGCACATCCCCGCACCGGAACAGTTGCAAGGAACACCACAGATGCTTATAACATCGCTCGACTATTCACCCTACACAGGCCGAATAGCTATAGGTCGTGTACACAGAGGCACACTCACCGAAGGGGCAAATGTTACACTATGCAGTCGCAACGGTAGCCAGACAAAGGTAAAAATTAAGGAGTTGCACACATTCGAAGGACTTGGACGCAAGCGTACCGATGCTGTAAGCTCGGGAGACATTTGCGCTATTGTGGGACTCGAGAAATTTGAGATTGGTGATACCATTTGCGATTTTGAGAACCCCGAGCCTTTGCCACCCATTGCAATTGATGAGCCAACAATGAGCATGCTGTTTACCATTAACGACTCTCCTTTCTTTGGCAAAGAGGGTAAATATGTAACATCGCGCCACATACAGGAACGTTTGGAGAAAGAGCTGGACAAGAACCTTGCTCTGCGTGTCAAGAAAGACCCGGAAGAGGATGCATGGACCGTTTTTGGACGTGGAGTGCTACACCTATCGGTGCTCATTGAGACAATGCGTCGCGAAGGCTATGAGCTACAAGTTGGACAGCCGCAAGTTATTTACAAAGAGATAGATGGCGTGCGCAATGAGCCTATCGAGGAATTGACAATAAATGTTCCCACCGATTATTCGAGCAAAATCATTGACATGATAACACGTCGAAAAGGCGAAATGATGTCGATGGAGGCACAAGGCGACCGCGTGAACATTGAATTCAATGTGCCTTCTCGTGGCATTATTGGTTTAAGGACCAATGTACTGACAGCATCGGCGGGAGAGGCTATCATGGCACACCGTTTCAAAGAGTACCAGCCATATAAAGGCGACATAGAGCGTCGCACAAACGGCTCAATGGTTGCTATGGAGAGTGGCACTGCATTTGCGTATGCCATAGACAAATTGCAAGACCGTGGACGTTTCTTTATCAGCCCGCAAGAAGAGGTCTATGCCGGACAGGTTGTAGGAGAACATATACACGAAAACGACCTTGTAATAAATGTAACAAAGAGTAAGAAACTTACCAACATGCGCGCAAGTGGCTCCGATGACAAGGCTCGCATTGTTCCACCTATTATATTCTCACTCGAAGAGGGGTTGGAGTATATAAAAGAGGATGAATATTTGGAGGTTACACCTAAATCGATGCGTATGCGCAAAATTATTCTCGATGAATTGGAGCGCAAACGTGCTAACAAGCAATAACAGCAAATTGCACAAGATGAAGAGACTTGCACTTTTGCCAATAATTCTATTATTTATCTTTGCATGCAAGGATAAAGATAGTGCATACCGTTTGAATGGAACATACGGCACAGGGAACGACACTCTGCTCATTTTTGGTTTCGACCGTAGACACGACTGTACAGATACTATAGTAACAGACAAAAATGGAGAGTTCAAATACTCATTAGAGACCGATACAGTTGTTCCACTGACACTACTGCTACCAAATGGTGAATTATTGCAAGTTTATGCCGAAGGGGGTATCAGTGCAACAATGCAACCCGACTCTCTGAGGGCAAACAAATATACCATAAAAGGTGGTGGCTATACACAGTTCTTATTCGACAGCATAACAACCCACTTAAACAGTATAGCAGACGAAGCAGTAGTGTATGAGAAGATAGACAGTTTCATTAAGAAGCACCCATACAGCGATGTAAACCTGCACCTGCTAATGAAATATTTTGTAGAGATTGACGAGCCAAAGAACTCATTTATCAGGGAGAGGATTAACAATTTTGGTGGCACATTGCGAGATAACGAACATATAGCAATGCTCAAAGAGCAAACAACACGTGGTAAAGGAAACATTCTGCACAAAGCATTCCCTGCCTCGAAGATAAAATTGGGAGAGAAAAGCAAGGATGTGCCACTTTTGTATAAAGACAAATATCTGATTCTAACGTTTTGGGCATCGTGGGACTCGGCAAGTGTAGAGAGAATGCGCATGTTTAGCAAGGTAGAGGCACTCAAAGATACCGCCTGCATTGGGTTGTTGAACATATCTTTCGACCACGACACACTGGCATGGAAAAAATGCATAGAAAAAGAGAATATTCAGGGCGACAACGTATGCGACACAAAAATGTGGTATAACGACATTGCACAAGAATTTGCAATAAACAAACTGCCGTTTAGCATACTTGTTAATCAATACCAACGTATAGACAAATTTGATGTTTCCAACACTTTCATTGAAGAAGGAGCCGACTCACTTGTGAAGAGAGTGAAAGATAATCGTAAAAAAAGAGCCGAAAGAGAGGCAAGACAGAAAAGAGTAGAAACTCTCAAAAAGAAACGCAAATAGAGCAGTTATGTTAGTAAAAGTCTTTGCAGCCGCCATTCAGGGTATAAATGCCACATTGGTTACTATTGAAGTAAATGCCCTTCGCGGCATTCGCTTTTTTCTTGTGGGATTACCCGACAATGCTGTCAAAGAGAGCCACGAGCGTATAAATTCGGCATTTCAGTACAATGGACTGAAATTTCCCAGCAAACAGATTATTGTGAATATGGCACCTGCCGACATTCGCAAAGAGGGCTCGGCCTATGATTTACCAATAGCTATAGGTATTTTAGCTGCCGACGAGGTAGTAAGCACAGAAAGGCTTGGAAAATATATCATAATGGGGGAATTAGGGCTTGACGGTGGTGTTATGCCCGTAAAAGGAGTATTGCCTATAGCCCTTAAGGCAAAAGAACTGGGCTACGAAGGTATAATAGTGCCAACAGCCAATGCCGCAGAAGCCGCAGTTGTTGATGGTATAACAGTATACGCGGCTGACAATTTGCTACAAGTAGTATCGTTTCTTAATGGCGAAGGCGAACTGGCACCATATAGTGTAGATATTGAAAAGGATTTCTACTCACAACAAAATAGTTTTCCATTTGATTTTAGCGAGGTACGCGGACAAGAGAGTGTAAAAAGGGCATTTGAGGTTGCAGCGGCAGGAGGACACAATCTTATAATGATAGGACCTCCGGGAAGTGGCAAGTCGATGATGGCAAAACGCATGCCAACGATATTACCGCCTATGACACTGCAAGAAAGCCTCGAAACAACAAAGATACATTCTGTTAGCGGACATTTGCCAAGCGGGGTATCACTTATAACACAACGACCATTCCGAAGCCCCCACCACACAATTTCTTCGGTAGCGCTTGTTGGTGGCGGTGGAAGCCCCAAACCCGGTGAGATTTCATTGGCACACAACGGTGTATTGTTTCTCGACGAACTACCCGAGTTCAATCGTGCAGTACTCGAGGTGATGCGCCAACCACTTGAAGACAGAAAGATTTGCGTTGCACGTGCCAATTACAAAGTAGAGTACCCTGCCGGAGTGATGTTTGTAGCAAGTATGAACCCCTGCCCTTGTGGATACTACAACCACCCCACAAAAGCCTGCGTGTGCAACCCCGGACAGGTACAACGCTATCTTAACAAGATAAGCGGACCACTGCTCGACCGTATCGACCTGCAGATTGAGATTATACCTGTTCCCTTCGAAGAGATTTCAAAGACACAAGAGGGAGAGCCTAGTGCAGCAATACGTGAGCGTGTGATTGCAGCCCGCAAAATTCAGGAAGAGCGTTTTAGGAAGGAGAAAGGCATATACTGCAATGCGCAGATGACTCCTAAACTGATTTCCCGCTATGCAACACCCGACGAAAAAAGCCTTACACTCTTGCGCAATGCAATGAACCGTTTTAACCTTTCGGCACGCGCCTATGACCGCATATTGAAAGTATCGCGCACCATTGCCGACCTCGAAGGGTGTGAGAATATTCAAAGCCACCACATTGCCGAAGCAATAGGCTATAGGAACTTAGACAGAGAAAATTGGGGAGAATAAAAAAATGGACTCACGATAAGGTGAGTCCATTTTTTACTTGAGAGATTCATTGATTTACTCCAATACAATAACTTTTTTGCCACCAATTATATTTATTCCTTTTTGAGGAACTGAGAGGCGACGACCTGCGAGGTCGTATATAGCGTTTGAAGCCGAATTATTCTCAACTACCACCTCGTCGATAGCTGTTGCATTATTCTTTTCCATTGTAAATGTGAGAGTAGAGCCTGCATCGGTAGATGCTGAACCATTAACCCAATAGCCCAATTTCCCATTAATATCGTTTAAATAGCCTAAATCGGCTACAGTATTACGTAACACGAGATGACCGCTATTATTCTCCAACACAAAAGAGGGAGCAGTCGAAAAATCAACCGAGCTCACTAATCCATTATTTGTAACAGCACCGCCAACTGCCTTATCTGCTCCAAGAGCCAAGTTTTGGATTCTATAACCGGTATAGGGGTTACCTACAAAAGCAAAAAGTGTTTTATCGCCTGTCTCCTTTGATTGTGAGCAGGGGAAATTAACGTTGCTTGCATCGTAATATGGATATTTATTGCCACGTATGGTTAGCGAATACCAAACACCCTTTTCAAACGATGCCGATGGTAAGAAGGGAATATCTTCGTTTAAGGTACATGTGAGTGGAAACTCTTGCCCCTCATCTTCGGCTGTTACTTTGCGTGTAGGCACACCACTAAGCTCTACATAATCGGCTCTTTCTGTTGGAGGAAATTTTGAACCTACGTAGGCCATCACATCGTGTGAATACCACTGAACGCCATCATAATTATAGGTGTATTTAATAGTTATAGGAGCAGATTCATTATCTACAGTAGGGCCTATAATCTTCACATATTTGCCTCCGGTTATTTCCGAAAGTGTCAAAGGAACATATACCATTGAATAGCCACCGGGAGTCTCTTCGTAGAAGAATGCCAAGCGACCATCTTCTTGCAAAGTAAAGGTGCTGTATGCCGAGCCCGACTGTGTAGTACTAACTACCAAACCTTTTTGCCATCCTGTTGCAAAGGTTGGAGCATCATTTACACCATTCTTTTGATATGCGTATTTGTCGGTAATATCCTTGAAGTAGAAACCTACATTACGACGTACATCGCCAGCGTACTCTTCCAAACCAAGAGGCAAAGATTGCAAAGCAAGATTACATAGATTGCCATCGGCATCGGCAACTTGGAATGTTGCAATTTCGCCATTTGTTCCATTCCAATCACTATGTGCAGGTATATCACTGTTTGTACCTGTGCCCCATGAGCCCTGTCCGTTCTTTATATCGGAGTAGGTAAATATGTTGTAATAACGTCCATGAGGTTTACGAGACGAAATGATTACATCACCATTGGGCAACTCCTCACATTTAGGTTCGTTTGCATTGCCGAAGTTGGGGAAAGGCATATCCTTACGTGTACCAAGAATGTGCCATGTGAGACCAAAGTCGTCGGAATAGGCAACACGATTATGCATATCTTTGCTCCACAATGCGGCGTATATACGATAGTACTCGCCAACCTTTATTTTTGAACTTTGGAAGATGCGACCTGAGCCAAAGAAGAAACTCTGTGCTGTAAATTCATCAGTATCAGTTTTATCGCCATTCTTATATGCTTCGGTATCCCAAAGGGCATAGAATTCATCTGTGATATCGTCGTATATTGAGTCGCATGTTGCATCTACACCATGATATGTTACACCTCCATCTTCGCTATAGAAGCGTGCTATTCTGTTGGGATTTTCGCGTGTTGCACTACCACAAACAGTGCGACCTGTTACACAAATCAGCAACACACGACCTGTCTCACGGTCGACACAAAGAGCCGGATCGCCAAAACCGTCGTTACCTTTCCATGAGTCGGATTCGTTACCTTCTATGATAACGGTTCCTTTTTCCCATGTTTTTCCATCGGGTGTACCAATACGCTGAACCAAATCGACACGACCATAACCTATATCGCCTCCACATGGACGATAGTCGTTTATAGCCAATAATTTGCCATCTTTGCGTGTAGCAATAGCCGGTATACGATAGGGAGGATTATTGTGATACCATAGATATTGATATTCACTCTCGGTGTCGCCACTGAAAGTAACAACAGTGTTTTCGCCCTCCTCGACGCTACCTATCCAACCATGATATGTAAATGTGCTCATACTAACCTCTTGTCCATAGGGCAAATAGAACTTTTTAGATTGTCCATTATGCTCTTTTGTTATGGTTGTGGTGGATGTAGTGCTACCATAGGTTAGTTTAAAGTCGCCGATACGAGTATTTGTTTCAGGATATTTTGTTTCACCGGAAACAACGAACTGAATGTTCACAGGGTCGGGATTTACTCGGCTTATTGTCCAATGTGAGCCAGCATCTGCAATTCCATAGAATTTAAGGTCGCCACCATTGCCACCATACATATTCAATGAAAATTTCCTGGCAACATTAGTTGTAACACCTATCCCCGGTTTTGTTGAAGCACTATTCTGGCTCATATCGAGATACCATTTTGCGGCATCTCCCGTAGTCCATGAAGCGACAGTACCATCACCGGGCGAAGTGCCTGCTGTCAGTTTATAATTTTCACCTAGGGTTTTGCTGTAGATTGTGAAACCATCGGTGTTATTACCCACAAAACAGAACAATTGATTCTCGAGGCTCATATCCATTGTTGCAGTACCTGCTTTGGAAGACGAAGGAGCATTCCACGCATAATTGGCATTATTACAGTTTGTCAAACGAAGCCATTTTTCGCCATACACTGATGAAAAAACAGGAGGGACCGCATTAGGGTCGGGTACATTTACTTTAAAATAGGGAACCCAACTCTTTTCGCCACCGGTTGTGCCTACTTTTGGTTCGTAGTTGCCATTAGGATTATCGATTGCTATACGTTGTCCACAAGAAGCCACATTTGTGTTAGATGTAGAGAAGAACATGTAATAGGTGCTACCGGCCTTTAATGTTACACCCTCAAATTTGTACTCTAAGAGAACGTTATTCGCAGGAACAGGACTGTTTGTTGAGATGCCCACTTTCCCCGAAATATCTTTTGTTGAAGATATTACCATATAGGCAGTTTTTTCACCTGAATTATTTGTGTTTGTGCACAAATGGATATTATTCATAGGTACATCTGTTACTGCATTACCTGCATCGTTTGTGGTGGGAACTGTAAAGCCAATCCATGTGATATTGGCCTTGTCGCTTGCCGAAGAACCCACACTCCATTGTGTGTTACTGTCAGAATCCTGCGCCATTGTTACCGCTACAGAGCAGAACACTGCGATTAGGAGGAGAAAAATCTTCTTCATGTTTGTTTAGTTGATTATTTATTAAACTTTTAAATTATTTGTTTACAACGACTAAGTAAAAATATAAAAGTGGCACGCACAAAACCCCATTTTAATATTTTGTAGCAAAAATACAAAAAAACGCTGGAATAATCAACCGAAATCGGAATAATAGTGCATCCTGCACTGATAATAAACGCATTACGCTGAAAATCTCGGAAATACGGGAAATAGCAATTTAGCAAAGAAACGCAAGGTAATGAAATAGAACGGTTGCCTAATCGTTACCCGAAAACGAGTAAGATTTTTCTTTGTGTCGTCACGTTTCATAGTTCTGCATCATATTGCGTATCAATGTATAACTCGCTGACAACTAATTTTGTAACCAAAAAAGATTGGATTATGCGAAGTACATTTAAGGTGCTGTTCTACGTGAACGCAAGCAAGGAGAAAAACGGTATTGTTCCCATCATGGGACGAGTGACAATCAACGGCTCAGTAGCCCAATTCAGTTGTAAGCGTACCATTGCAAAAGAGCTTTGGGATGTAAAAGGCAACCGAGCCAAAGGTAAGAGCAAGGAAGCAAGAGAAATCAATCTTGCTTTGGATAATATCAAGGCTCAAATCATCAAGCACTATCAACGCCTGTCGGATAGAGAAGCCTATGTAACTGCCGAAATGGTACGCAATGCCTATCAAGGCATCGGAACAGAATATGAAACACTGCTCGGTGCATTTGATAAGGATAATGCCACATTCAAGAAACGTGTAGGTACAGACCGAGTGATAGCAACTTATATGTCAAGAGTACGGGCAAGAAATCATGTTGCAGCATTCATCAAGGCGAATTACAAGCGTAACGATATGTCTATGATTGAGCTGACTCCCGACTTTATCAAGGAGTTTGCGGTATTCCTCGCAACAGACAGAGGTTTGCAGAATGGCAGTATCTGGGCAAATTGTATGTGGCTCAAGGGTGTTGTTATGCGTGCCCACTACAACGGATTGATGCCGAGAAACCCATTTGCTCAATTCCACATAAGCCCCAATGTTAAGGAGAGGGAGTTTCTGACCGAAGATGAATTAAAAGCGGTGATGACACACGATTTTACGGATAGCAAGTTGGCATATATCCGAGACCTGTTTGTGTTTGCAAGTTTTACAGCCTTGTCATTCGTGGATATTAAGGAACTTACCACCGATGATATTGTAGAAATAAACGGTGAGAAATGGATATTATCCAAGCGACACAAAACCAAAATACCGTTCCAAGTTAAGTTGTTGGATATTCCGTTGCAGATTATCAAGCGATACGAGCCATTCCAAGAGAACAAACTCGTATTCCCCAATTTGAACTATTGGAGTATCTGTAAACCATTGAAAAAGATGATAAAAGAGTGCGGAATCGACAAGGACATTTCATTCCATTGCTCAAGACATGGATTTGCGACCCTTGCCCTCAGTAAAGGTATGCCAATCGAGAGTGTAAGTAGAGTTTTGGGACATACGAACATCGTTACAACACAGCTATATGCGAAGATTACCACCGAGAAAATCGACAAGGATTTAACGATGTTCGGCAACCAACTTAATCAATCATTCGGTAACACCACAATGGCATAAGGTATGGAACGAGCAATTATAACAATCAGCGAATCGGGCAATGTGAACATACCCGATTGCGATGTTTGGATGTCATTTGCGGAACTTGTGGTGCTGTTCGATGTGGCAGCACCCACATTAAAAGCTGCAATCCGAGCCATACATAAAAGCGGAGTGATAGCGGAACATACACAACATTGCGAAGTAATACCATATACCTATTGGGCTACCCTCTACAATATGGATATGATTGTCTCTATTGCTTTCCGCATCAACTCATACGGTGCAGAGAAGATACGCAGTGAGGTGTTAAAGAGGATATACGGACGAAAAGAGAAAGTATGTTATCTCTTTTCGCTTGCCAACTCTCCAATAGGTATGTCATAATATCGGTATGTTGGTAAGTTGATAAGTCGGTTGGTCTACATATCGGCTGATTAGTCAGTCAAGGTAAGTCCGAAGATAGGTTTTTGACCTGTTTTCGGGCTTATTTTGTTTATGCACCCCTCAAATTCCTATCCCCATAGTACTTTATTCGCTATTCTGCTATGATTTGCGTAGCAACTTATCCGTCAACCACTTATATTTTTGTAGCTGACATTTTTTGAACTTAAAAGCATTTGAAAATGGAAGCTAACAAAGTAATCGCAAGCCATAAACCGCCATCAGATGGTGGTATGGCAAAAGAAGAATTTATCCGAGTGGGAACAACGCTCTACAAGATTGTGGAGCAACCGAGATTAAGCGGTGGATATGTAAAGAAGCGTATCCCCTGGAACAATGAAACGCTCCGCCAAGACTATGGCAAGGACTACATCGGCAGCGTTCCCAAGTATGACGGATTCTGTACCGTACCCGAACACATCGGCTATCGTCCTGTAATCGGTAAATTCCTTAACCTCTATGAGCCGATAGACCACCAACCGCAAGAGGGTGATTTCCCCTCTATCAGCTCATTGGTGGAGCATATCTTCGGTGAGCAATACGAGTTGGGAATGGACTATCTGCAACTGCTCTATCTGCAACCCGTTCAGAAGTTGCCAATCCTATTATTGGTATCGGAGGAACGAAACACAGGTAAGAGCACATTCCTTAATTTTCTGAAAGCCCTCTTTCAGAACAATGTAACATTCAACACCAACGAGGATTTCCGCAGTCAATTCAATTCCGATTGGGCTGGCAAACTCCTTATCGTGGTCGATGAGGTACTGCTCAACCGTAGGGAGGATAGTGAACGATTGAAGAATCTAAGCACCACACTATCCTACAAGGTGGAAGCCAAAGGCAAAGACCGTGATGAAATTGCATTCTTCGCCAAATTCGTGCTATGTTCCAACAACGAGTATCTGCCCGTAATCATCGATGCAGGGGAAACACGCTATTGGGTACGCAAGATAAACCGCTTGCAGTCCGATGATACCAATTTCCTGCAACGCTTGAAAGCGGAGATACCCGCATTTCTCCATTTCCTCACCAATCGAACGTTATCCACCGAGAGGGAGAGCCGAATGTGGTTCAGTCCATCGCTGCTGCATACCGAAGCATTGCAGAGGATTATCCGCAGTAACCGTAACCGATTGGATATAGAGATGTCGGAGCTGCTGCTCGACATTATGGCAACAATGAATGTGGATAGCGTTTCATTCTGCCTTAACGACCTTATCGTGCTGTTGATGCACTCTCAGGTAAAGGTAGAGAAACACCAAGTGCGTAAAGTGGTGCAAGAGTGTTGGAAACTGACACCTGCACCCAACGGGCTTACCTACACTACCTATCAAGGCAACTACAACCAGAGTTGCTACTATGAGCCGATAAGGAGAGTGGGACGTTACTACACCATCACAAAAGAGCAACTCGAATCCTTGTAACACTATTATTTTTCTGTTGAATTGTTGAATATGAGCATAAACACACTGGTAATAAACAATATACACCCTCAACAAAATCTCAACAAGCAAAAAGAGAAGTTGAGATACAGCACACGCCCAATTGTAGATTTCTCTTTTGGTGAGTGGTTTGTTGAGAATATGTTGAGCCGTTATAAGTCTGTATATAAGCATATTACATCAACGATTCATCAAATCAACAAATTTTCATCAACATTAAAACCGTATGTAATATGACAATCCAAGACGCAAAACAAATCAAGTTGGCAGACTATCTGCAAAGTCTGGGTTATACACCCGTAAAGCAACAAGGCAGGAGCCTATGGTATAAATCACCGCTGAGGAACGAAACCGATGCTTCGTTCAAGGTAAACACCGAACTAAACCAATGGTATGACTTCGGTATCGGCAAGGGTGGCAATATCATCGCATTGGCAGCGGAACTCTACCACAGCGAGAATGTAGCTTATCTGTTGGAACGCATAGCAGAGCGAACGCCCTACATTCGCCCGGCATCATTCTCTTTTGGCGAGCAGAAAGTACATAGTAGCTTTCAAGGCGTACAGGTTGGCGAGTTATCTTCTCCTGCCCTTATCGACTACCTACGAGGACGAGGTATAAACATCGAACTCGGCAAAAGAGAGTGTAAGGAGTTACGATTTGAGCATAACAGCAAACCATACTTCGCCATCGGCTTTCCGAATATCTCTGGTGGCTATGAGCTTCGTAACCGCTATTTCAAAGGTTGTCTTGCTCCAAAGGATATTACCCATATCCGACAGCAAGAAGAGCAGCGAGATGTGTGCTATCTCTTCGAGGGCTTTATGGATTATCTCTCGTTCCTTACAATCCGAGTGAACAATAATCCCGAAGAGCCACGCACCAATGAGCAGGATTATATGGTGCTGAACTCCGTTACCAACCTCTCAAAAGCGGAGCGACTTCTACGCCCATACACCCGAATCGGTTGCTTCCTTGACAACGACCAGGCAGGACAAAGAGCCTATGAGAATCTGAAAAAGATGTTTGGAAACAGGATTCAAGATATGTCGCATC
>JAFWYF010000026.1 GCA_017522785.1 Bacteroidaceae bacterium
TGTAACCTCAATCTGAGGAACTCCACGACGCGCAGGAGCAATGCCTGTAAGGTTGAACTGGCCGATAGATTTGTTCTGTGCAGCCATAGGACGCTCACCCTGCAATACATGTATGGTTACCTCGGTTTGGTTATCGGCAGCGGTAGAGAATGTCTCGCTCTTCTTGCAAGGAATTGTAGTGTTTGCTTCGATAAGTTTTGTCATAACACCACCAAGTGTCTCAATACCCATAGAAAGAGGTGTTACATCCAAAAGTACGATGTCGCCTACACCACCTTCTTTGTTAAGAATCGCGCCCTGAATAGCCGCACCAACAGCTACTACCTCGTCGGGGTTCACACCTTTTGAAGGTGCTTTACCAAAGTAATCCTCAACCAATTTCTGAACAGCAGGAATACGGCTTGAACCTCCTACTAGAATAACTTCGTCAATCTCGCTGTTGCTAAGGCCTGCGTCTTGCATAGCCTTTTTACAAGGCTCTAAGCATGCCTGAATAAGGTTGTGTGCCAAAGACTCGAATTTAGCACGTGTCAATGTCTTAACAAGGTGCTTAGGACCTGCGCTTGTTGCTGTAATGTAGGGGAGGTTAATCTCTGTAGATGTTGTAGATGACAACTCAATCTTTGCCTTTTCTGCAGCCTCTTTAAGACGCTGAAGTGCCATGGGGTCTGCTTTAAGGTCTGCTCCCTCTTCTGCCTTAAACTCGTCTGCCAACCAATCGATGATTACTTGGTCGAAGTCGTCGCCACCCAAGTGAGTGTCTCCGTTTGTTGATAGAACCTCGAATACACCACCACCAAACTCAAGAATAGAGATATCGAATGTGCCACCACCAAGGTCAAATACAGCAATCTTCATATCTTTGTTTGCTTTGTCTACACCATAGGCAAGAGCGGCAGCAGTAGGCTCATTGACAATACGTTTTACCTCTAAACCGGCAATCTGACCAGCCTCTTTGGTTGCCTGACGCTGTGAATCTGAGAAGTATGCAGGAACTGTGATAACAGCCTCTGTTACCTCCTGACCAAGATAGTCCTCTGCTGTTTTTTTCATCTTCTGAAGAATCATTGCAGAAATCTCCTGAGGTGTGTACAAACGGCCATCTATATCAACACGTGGCATGTTGTTCTCATTTACAACAGTATAAGGTACGCGTGTAATCTCTTTCTGAACCTGTGCCCAATTCTCTCCCATGAAACGTTTGATAGAGAAAATTGTACGTTTGGGGTTTGTGATAGCCTGACGCTTTGCAGGGTCTCCAACCTTGCGCTCGCCATTGTTGTCGAACGATACAATTGAAGGAGTAGTGCGTTTGCCCTCGCTGTTTGTTATTACTACGGGCTCGTTACCCTCGAAAACCGATACACATGAGTTGGTTGTACCTAAGTCAATACCAATAATTTTTCCCATAATCTTTTTATTTTTATTTATTTGTTATTTCAACTTATTATCTCGAACTTTTGTTCAGTTCACCGAATAAAGAACAAACTCTGTGCCAATAGCAAAAAATAGTGTAAATTTTCTCTATTGATACTTTTTGTCATTTGTAATATGTATGACAAACTGACATTGTGGCAGAAAAGTATGTCATAAAAATGATGTGTTTGAAAAATGATATTTGAAAATTTGCTTTTGCCTATCTTTTATGCTATCTTCGCATTTCAATGGCATAGTATGCACAAAACATGGCATAAAGCCAAACAATGAATTTTAAAGTACTTTATTTATAATAATCTTAAAGGTTAAACTACTAAAATGGGAAAGGTTTTAATCATTGGCGCCGGTGGTGTTGGTACCGTTGCCGCTTTCAAGGTCGCTCAGAACAGCGATGTGTTTACCGATATCATGATTGCCAGTCGTACACGCTCAAAGTGTGATGCAATTGTAAAAGCAATAGGTAATCCTAATATCAAAACAGCTCAGGTCGATGCTGACAGTGTTCAGGATTTGGTAGCGTTGTTCAACGACTTCAAACCCGAGATTGTCATAAATGTAGCGTTGCCTTATCAAGACCTCACAATCATGGAGGCTTGTTTGCAGTGTGGAGTAAACTATTTGGATACAGCCAATTACGAGCCAAAAGATGAGGCACATTTCGAGTATAGTTGGCAGTGGGCATACCACGACCGTTTCAAAGAGGCCGGTTTGACAGCAATCCTTGGATGTGGCTTCGACCCGGGTGTGAGTGGGGTATATACAGCGTATGCGGCTAAGCATCATTTCGACGAAATTCATTATCTCGATATCGTAGATTGTAATGCAGGAAATCATCATAAGGCATTTGCTACTAACTTTAATCCAGAGATTAATATCCGCGAGATAACTCAGAAAGGTCGTTATTACGAGGATGGAAAATGGATTGAGACAGGTGCCTTGGAGATACACAAGCCTTTGACATATCCCAATGTTGGTCCACGTGAGTCCTATTTGTTATTCCACGAGGAGTTGGAGTCTCTTACAAAGAACTTCCCCACAATTAAACGCGCTCGTTTCTGGATGACATTTGGTCAGGAGTATCTCACCCACTTGCGTGTAATACAAAATATTGGTATGGCCCGCATCGACGAGATTGACTACAATGGCCAAAAGATTGTTCCTTTGCAGTTCCTTAAAGCTGTGCTTCCCAACCCACAGGATTTGGGCGAGAACTATGAGGGAGAAACATCAATAGGCTGTCGTATACGTGGTGTAAAAGATGGTAAAGAACGTACATACTATGTATACAACAACTGTAGCCATCAAGAGGCATATAAAGAGACCGGTATGCAGGGCGTAAGTTACACAACAGGTGTTCCTGCTATGATTGGTGCTATGATGTTCATGAAAGGGCTGTGGCGTAAACCGGGTGTTTGGAATGTAGAACAATTCGATCCCGATCCATTCATGGAGCAACTTAACAAACAGGGATTGCCTTGGCATGAGGTGTTCGATGGCGATTTGGAACTCTAATTCATCGGGCTAGAACAAAAAAAGAAATAATAGTAAAAACAGATACTCTAAATGGCAAAGAAAGAGGAAATAGAGAACATTGCAGCATCTGAAAAATTGAGAGCATTGCAGGCTGCAATGGATAAAATTGAGAAAAACTTCGGTAAGGGCTCTATTATGAAACTTGGCGATGACTGCTTCGAAGAAGTAGATGTCATTCCCTCGGGCTCCGTAGGCCTAAATGCGGCTCTTGGCGTTGGCGGTTATCCACGTGGACGTATAATCGAAATATACGGCCCTGAATCTTCGGGTAAAACAACATTGGCGATACATGCAATAGCAGAGGCTCAAAAAATGGGCGGTATTGCAGCGATCATCGATGCAGAGCATGCATTTGACCGTTTCTATGCACAGAAATTGGGTGTGGATATCGACAACCTTTTAATTTCTCAACCCGACTGCGGAGAGCAGGCATTGGAAATTGCCGAGCAACTTATTCGCTCATCGGCTGTAGATATAATTGTTATCGACTCTGTTGCGGCTCTTACACCAAAGGCTGAAATTGAGGGCGAAATGGGAGAAAACAAGGTCGGTTTACAGGCACGTCTTATGTCGCAGGCTCTACGTAAACTCACATCGGCAATAAGCAAGACAAAGACAACATGTATCTTCATTAATCAGTTGCGCGAGAAAATCGGTGTCATGTTTGGCAACCCCGAAACAACAACAGGTGGTAATGCACTTAAGTTCTATGCATCGGTGCGCATCGATATTCGTCGAGTGAGCCAATTAAAAGATGGCGAAGATGCTATTGGAAACCAAGTGCGTGTAAAGATTGTAAAAAACAAGGTTGCGCCTCCCTTCCGTAAAGCGGAATTCGATATAATGTTCGGAGAGGGCATATCACGTGTCGGCGAGATAGTCGATTTGGGTGTTGCATACGGTGTAATTAAAAAGAGTGGCTCATTCTTTAGTTATAACGAGACAAAATTGGCGCAAGGACGCGACCGCACAAAAGCGCTCATAGCAGACAATCCCGAACTGGCCGAGGAACTTGAAATGAAGATTGCCGAGGCTATGAAAGGTATAAATGTCGAATCGGTAGAGTAATAACACAATAAACACAATAAAATGAAGAAAGTAATATTATTAATGGCATTGGCTTTTGCATCGGTAAATACCTTTGCACAAGCTACAGAGGGTGCAGAACCCCAAAAAGAGGGTTTTGAGTTCACCGTAGTGAAGGAGAATCCTATTACAAGTATCAAAAACCAGAATCGTGCCGGTACATGCTGGTGCTACTCTTCTCTTGCATTCATCGAGTCTGAGTTGTTGCGTATGGGCAAGGGTGAATACGATTTGTCAGAGATGTATATAGTACACAATACCTATCTCGACCGTGCCGATAAAGCTGTACGTACACATGGAGATGCCTCTTTCTCACAAGGTGGTTCGTTTTATGACGTCATTTATGGTATGGATAAATTTGGTCTTGTTCCTGAGCCTGAAATGCGCCCCGGTGTTATGTATGGAGATACGCTTAGCAACCACAACGAGTTATCTGCTATTAGTGATGCAGTAGTAGCTTCTATCGCAAAAGGTAAACAGCGCAGTTTGCAGGTTGGAACCGATGGTCAGCCCCTTTGGAAAAAGGTTATCGAGTCGGTTCATGACATCTATCTCGGTGAGCGTCCCGAAACATTTACATACGAAGGCAAGGAGTATACTCCCCAATCGTTCTACAAATCTTTGGGCTTGAATGCCGACGACTATATCTCTTTAACATCATATACACACCATCCATTCTATACATCATTTGTACTTGAAATTCAGGATAACTGGCGTTGGGCAGAGTCGTACAACCTTCCCATCGATGAGTTTATGGAGGTGTTCGACAATGCAATTATGAATGGTTATACCATCGCATGGGGTAGCGACGTAAGCGAGAATGGTTTTACACGCGACGGTATAGCAGTTCTTCCCGATGCAGAGAAGGCACAGGAGTTGAGTGGCTCAGATATGGCTCATTGGCTCAAACTAACTCCTGCTGAGAAAAAATTGCACACCAAACCTCAGCCTCAGAAATGGTGCACACAAGAGGAGCGTCAGCAGGCTTACGACATTTGGGAGACAACCGACGACCATGGTATGCAAATCTATGGTATAGCAAAAGACCAAGAGGGTAACGAATACTATATGGTTAAAAACTCATGGGGCAAGAGTGGCAAGTACGACGGTATTTGGTATGCTTCAAAGGCATTTGCTCGTTACAAGACAATGAATATCGTTGTTCACAAAGATGCACTTCCCAAACACATTGCAAAGAAACTTCAACTTAAATAAGTTTGATAGTTGAGGCTGTTAGTTCTGTTTTTTGAAATCGTCTATGAGTATTTTAAGGATATGAATTAAACGAAGTCTAAACTAAAAAAATATAAAACATGTCTGTTTTCCAAAAAAAATGGGAAACAGACATGTTTTTTTATCTCTTTTGTGTACCTTTACAAATTGAAATAGAGTTATCATGCGAGAGTAGTGCAAAATAGCATGCGCGACGACCTCTGTAACGCGATAATTCTTATATAGCAAAGAAAAATAAAATAATATATAAATGGGTCAGAAATGGAAGTATCAACCTCCGACATATAAGCAAATTGAGAATGCTAAGCAACTCTCGGAAGAGTTGGATATGAGTCCCATTCTTTGCGATTTGCTTATAAAGCGAGGAGTAACCACCGTTTCCGAAGCCAAACAATTCTTTCGTCCTCACCTATCGGGGCTCCATAATCCGTTTTTGATGAACGATATGGATGTTGCTGTCAAACGTCTAAACAAGGCGTTGGGACGTAAGGAACGTATATTGGTGTATGGAGACTATGATGTCGATGGCACTACAGCTGTGGCATTGGTTTACAAATTTTTACAACAGTTCTCATCGAATATAGATTACTATATTCCCGATAGAAACGAAGATGGCTACGGTATCTCTAAACGAGGTATCGACTATGCTCATTCAACAGATGTCAAACTTGTAATTGTGCTTGATTGCGGAATTAAGGCAATCGAAGAAATTGCTTATGCAAAATCATTAGGCATAGATTTTATTGTTTGCGACCATCATGTTCCCGACGAAGAACTGCCTTGTGCTGTTGCAATCCTCAATCCAAAACGTGCCGATTCAACATATCCCTATGCGCATCTTTCGGGCTGTGGAGTAGGATTTAAATTCATGCAGGCCTTTGCAATGGATAATGAGATTCCTGTTGAGCAACTCAATACATTGCTCGATTTGGTAGCTGTCAGCATAGCCTCAGACTTGGTGCCAATAATGGGAGAAAACAGAATACTTGCCTATCATGGAATCAAACAGTTGAATCATGGAGCAAGTACCGGTTTGCGTGCCATAATACAAGTATGTGGTCTGCGCGATAAGGAAATTACCATAAACGATATAATATTCAAAATAGGGCCACGTATAAATGCGTCGGGACGTATTCAACAAGGTAAAGTTGCAGTAGATTTGTTAATAGAGAATAATTTGCGAGCAGCTTTAGAAATGAGTGAGCAAATTAACGAATATAACGAAACTCGCAAAGACCTTGACAAGAGTATGACCGAAGAGGCAAACCGCATAGTGGAAAACCTTGATAACTTCGATGAAAAACGTGCAATAGTAATCTTTAACGAGGATTGGCATAGAGGTGTAATAGGTATAGTTGCATCGCGCCTCACCGAGGTATATCATCGTCCGGCTGTTGTTATAACTTGCTCAGGAGATATAGCAACCGGTTCAGCTCGTTCTGTAACAGGTTTCGATGTCTACAAGGCAATAGAGCATTGTCGTGCATATCTCGATAATTTTGGTGGGCACACCTACGCTGCCGGCTTCTCCCTAAATGTGAATAATGTCGAAAAATTTTCGAAATGCTTCGAAGAGTTTGTTGCAAATAATATTCTACCGGAGCAAACCGACCCAATAATAGAAATTGAGGCAGAACTCGACTTTAAAGATATAACACGTCGTTTCTTTAACGACCTAAAGAAATTCCGTCCTCATGGTCCCGACAATCCAAAGCCGGTATTCTGTACACGTAACGTCTACGATTACGGCACAAGCAAGGTGGTAGGCCGTCGTCAGGAACATATAAAATTGGAACTCGTCGATAATAAATCGAGCAATGTCATAAATGGAATAGCCTTTGGACAGAGTATGCAGGCAAAATATATCAAATCGAAGCAGTCGTTCGATATATGTTATACTCTGGAAGACAACACCTACAAACATGGCGAGGTGCAATTGCAAATAGAGAGCATACACACTCAAAGCGGTAAGTCGAAAGGTGAAAACTGACAAATACAGGAAAATCCTTAAGGAGTATTGGGGCTATGACGATTTTCGTGGTATTCAACGCGAAATAATTGAGAGTATTGCAGAAGGTCGCGATACTCTCGGTCTTATGCCTACCGGTGGTGGTAAAAGCATAGCGTTTCAGGTACCAACTTTAGCCATTGACGGCTTGTGTCTTGTCATATCACCATTAATTGCTTTGATGAAAGACCAAGTAGCCAATTTACGTAGTCGTGGGATAAAAGCAACAGCTATCTACACCGGCATGCGAAATCAAGAGGTGGTAACGGCTCTCGAGAATTGTATCTTTGGCAATTATAAATTTCTTTATGTATCGCCTGAACGCCTCTCATCAGATATTTTCCTAAATAAGATTCGCAAGATACCTGTATCTCTTATAACAGTCGATGAGGCACACTGTATATCGCAATGGGGGCACGATTTTCGTCCGGCCTATCGTTCATTGGTAGAACTGCGCACCCTTTTTCCAAATGTCCCTGTTTTGGCATTGACAGCAACGGCAACTCCCGAAGTTGTTGTAGATATACAAAAGCAGTTGGCATTTCGTGCAGAGAATTGCTTTCGCATGAGCTTTGAACGAAAGAATCTTGCTTATGTGGTGCGTTCTACCGAGAATAAGCAACAGGAACTGTTGCATATATTAAATAAAATAGCAGGTTCGGCTATCATATACACACTTAATCGTAAAAAGACAAAAGAGGTGTGCGAGTTCCTTCTATCACATGGTATTACAGCCGAATATTATCATGCAGGTCTATCACCCGAAAGCAAAGACGATAAAGAGGAGCGGTGGAAAAAAGGTGTCTCGCGTGTGATGGTCTCAACAAATGCCTTTGGTATGGGTATAGATAAACCCGACGTGCGATTGGTAATACATACCGATATCCCATCCTCTATAGAATCCTATTTCCAAGAGGCAGGGCGTGCCGGGCGCGATGGTCATAAAGCATACGCTGTAGCACTATATAGTCGCATCGATAACGCTTTGCTTAAACGTCGCATTTCCGATAATTATCCTCCCAAAGAGTTCATACGTGATGTCTACGACAATTTATGCTACTACTATACAATGGCACTGGGCGATGGCCTTAACTGCACATTCGAGTTCTCTCTCATCGACTTCTGCCGTAAGTATCATTTGTCGGCGCTACCAACAGATAGTGCATTACGCATACTAACCCGTATGGGTTATATCGAATATGTAGAGGAGATGGAATATGCCTCTCGAGTACGCTTTATAATTGAGCGCGATGAACTATACAAACTGCGTAATCTACCACAAGAATACGAAACCCTTATAACAGCATTGTTGCGCAACTATAGTGGCTTGTTCACCGATTTTGCCTTTATCGATGAACGATATTTATCGCGAATAACAAAGTTGTCACGTCATCGTATGTATGAGATACTAGTCTCATTAACTCAAAAACGTATAATACTGTATACACCTTCAAAACGATGTCCCATAGTAACATTTACACGTCATCGTCTGCTAGGCGAAGAGTTGCGTTTTGCCCCCGAAGTGTATGAAGAGCGTTTGGCATCATTCGAAAAACGTATAGAAGCGATATTAAAATATGTCTCTTCGCATGATGAGTGCCGTAGCAGAACATTACTATCATATTTTGGAGAGAACAATAGCGATGAGTGTGAGCAATGCGATTTTTGTCTATCTCAAAAAGGGATGAAATTATCACCCAACGAACAAACAGATTTA
Source organism: Bacteroidaceae bacterium (assembly GCA_017522785.1). Lineage (GTDB taxonomy): Bacteria > Bacteroidota > Bacteroidia > Bacteroidales > Bacteroidaceae > HGM04593. The sequence goes on from JAFWYF010000026.1 coordinate 9,015, forward strand.
TCTGCTCATGTTGTTGCATTGCTATCCGATGGCAAACCCCATTCTCCGGCAGAACTAGATTCATTGGGCTTCTCTCGTAACAAAATGTCGCTTCTCTTGCGCCGTTTATGCGACGAAGAGATAATAACCATCGTTAATGGCAAATTATTGCTTAATAGAAAGTAGTCCTTCTGTTTTAGTAACCTATTTGTATTTTTCGATTCTATTTAGAATAAAATGTGGTAATGTTTCACAACATTACCACATTTCTTAAATCTAATAATTAAACATTTATGTTTTTGAGAAAAAACATCCAATCTTATTTGGCCCAAATATTGCCCCAATCGCCACGACGGTCGTTGCTCAACTGAGTACCTATATCTACGCTCTCATCCTTTTTTGACAATGCAAGCATTGTCTCTGTCTCCAATTTAATCTCTGTCAATGCAGGTGCTATATAATTCTTTTTCATAATTCACACTCCTTTTACTTTACCAATACTTTGTTACCATTCACA
>JAFWYF010000027.1 GCA_017522785.1 Bacteroidaceae bacterium
ACAGATGCTACTGCATGGGCTACAGTTGAGAACAATGTTGCTACATTTACAGCAGAGGTTTACAACGACAAATACGAGTTTGTTGGTTGGACAAACGGTACAGAGACAGTTTCTAACGACCTTGTTTACACCGTTACTTTGACCAAGAACCTTGAGCTTGTTGCTAACTTCCAAGAGAAAGCTACAGAGCCCGAGGCTCCTGCATACGACTGGGCAGGCGAGTACACAGTAAATGCAACAGTTGCAGATGAAACAGACAACTGGACTACTCCTTCTCCTTTGACAATGAAAATATTCTACGACGAGGCAGCTGCAGCATATAAACTTGAATCATTTGCAGGTGCAGATATTAAAGCCGCATCAGGTGCCTATGGTTACTATCCTACAGTAAGCGTTTCTGCCGATAATAGCAGAGTTGCAACTATCAATATTAATTCAGGTATCTATTTGGCTTCTGAGGCTGTGATGGGCGACGAAATATGGTCAAAATCAACATTGCTTCGTGCAAAAGATGGTTCACAAACCGTTACACTTACTGTAGATGAGAATGGCGTTATGTCAATTCCTGACATGGAGATTGTATATGATGTTCTTTTGAGCGATTTTACAACTCATCAAATAACAGTTCTTTCTACACTTACAGGTGTAACAGCAACAAAACCCGGTAGTGTCGTTGAGCCCGAGCCTGAGCCTGAAGGATTGGCAGACGGTGTTTACAACATACATTGGGAGTGGAACGAACGTGGTTATCTCGCTTATCACCCCGACTATCCTAATGAAGCTAAATTGGCAGGTGTAACATTGAGTGGTTACCAGAGCAGCCACTATGCACTCGATGCAGAAGGTGTAGATATCAATTGGTATCTCATCACAGCAAAAGATGGAAACAGATACCTATTCCACGTAGCAACAGGTAAATTCTTGAATTACTCAAATGAGGCTGCCGATGAGGCTAAAGCAAACATGTTGAGTAGCCAAGAGGCACTCGCAATTACAATATCTGAGTCTACTGCAGACCCCGCATCACACACTATCACAGCTATTGTTGATGGCTCAATGAAATTCTTGAGCAGTGGTTGCGGGCAGCCCACAGCACAGCATCCTGTACGTTGGTATTACGATGGCAACGCCGAGACAGACGGTGGTACTCCACTCAAATTCAAGAAGGTTGATGGTGTTGTAGTAAGTGACGAAGTTATGGCGGCTGTTGAGGCTGTTATAAACAACGAAGGCACAACCGGAATTAACGGTGTTGATGCAGAGAATGGCGAGCAGGCTATCTACGATATCACAGGTCGCAAGATAGAGGAAATTACCGCTCCCGGTATCTACATTGTTAATGGCAGAAAAGTGCTGGTTAAGTGAGAGTAATATAGGTTAAGCTTGCTTAAACTTATTACCGAACGCAAAGCACTTCGACGAAGTCAAAGGTATTGGTTAAGTAATTTAATCGATAAATATTAATAAAAAACGACGGCTCCGGCCGTCGTTTTTTATTGTATTATGGTAAGGGGATTTTGTTTTAAAGGAGTATTGAACTCTGCAAATTGTCAATGATTTTAATTACTTTTCTCCTTTAAAACCTCGGAGTCCAAAGAGTTATTCTTTCTCTAAACCATTTCTCTTTTGTCTTTAACTACATTCTTAAAATAACACTTTAATATATTGTCCCACCTTTGGTGGTATAAACAAGACAGTTGCGACACCTCGCAACCACTCAATCGCACGACTTTCACCTATTTCTTGCAATATTATATAGATAGCACCCCATTATTATTGCTCTTAACAAAATTTTTGTTACATTCGCAGAGATAAATAAAGATAAAAACATGTATAAATTCAGACCTATACTAAAATCGATGTTGTGGGGTGGAGAGAAATTAATACCCTACAAAGGCATTGCATCCGACATGAAACAGGTTGGCGAGAGTTGGGAAATCTCGGGAGTTAAAGATAATGAATCGGTTATAGCCGAAGGCCCCGATGCAGGCTTGACACTACCACAGTTGTTGGAGCGCGATGGTGCAAAACTACTTGGCGTAAAAAATTATGAGCGTTTTGGCAATGAATTTCCTTTGCTGATTAAATTTATTGACGCACGCGAGGACTTGTCGATACAGGTGCACCCCAATGACAAACAGGCATGGGAGCGTCATCAATCTAAAGGCAAGACCGAGATGTGGTATGTTGTAGATGCTGAACCCGGTTCGCGTCTGCGTTCGGGATTTGCAAAAAAAGTAACACCCGAAGAGTATGAGGCAAGTATTGCCGACAACACCATTACCGACCTTTTGGCCGAGTACGACATTCATGCAGGAGACCTATTCTTCTTGCCGGCTGGACGTATTCACTCAATTGGTGCCGGAGCATTCATTGCCGAGATACAGCAAACATCGAACATCACTTATCGCATATACGATTTTAACCGTCGCGATGCAAATGGCAACACTCGCGAACTGCACACCGAGCAGAGCAAGGCTGTAATAGATTACAATGTTCTGCCCGATTATCGTACAAAATACGAAAACAAAAAAGACGAACGTGTAGGCCTTGTTTCATGCGACTATTTCACCACATCGCTTTTGGACTTGACAAAGCAATATAATATGGATATTGCCGAGTTGGATTCTTTTGTAATTGCGATATGCACATCGGGAAGTGGCACTATTACCGATGACAAAGGAGAGAGCATTGAAATAAAACAAGGTGAAACGATACTTGTTCCGGCTACTGCTAAGAAGTTGGAGATAACTCCAAATGATGAGATGAAGATACTGACAAGTTGGATATAAGAAAAAATTAAGAGGTTCATTCGAACCTCTTAATTTTTATATACTACCGAGATATTCCATTGCAGAGAGAGCACATCGTTCTCCATCGACTGCGGCGGAGACTATACCACCTGCATAGCCGGCACCTTCACCACATGGGAAAAGCCCCTGCACCTGCAGATGCTGTAACGTATCGGCAGAACGTACAATACGAACAGGCGACGAGGTACGTGTTTCTACTCCTATCAATGTAGCTTCGCGTGTCAGGAACCCATGCGACGAACGGCCAAACTTCTCAAAACCCTGTTGCAGACGCGACGAAATGAAGCGTGGCATCCAAAAATGCATTGGCGATGACAACAAACCGGGAGCATAGGAACTATCGGGTAGGTCGTAACTTAGTTTCTTATGCACAAAGTCGGTCATTCTCTGTGCCGGCGCTGTTTGAGTGTGGTTTCCCATAACCCAACACAATTTTTCGAGTTTCTCTTGAAATGCCATTACACGTAGTGGCGAAGAGGGGTCGATAGGTCCAAAGCCCTCAACGTCTATTTGCATGTCGGGATGCTCAACATCCTCACAATTCACTTGAACCACCATGCCGGAATTACTCCATCGGCCACTGCGATGCGATGGAGACATTCCATTTACAAGCAACTCTTCGCTTGTAGATGCCGATGGTATGACCACACCTCCGGGACACATGCAAAAACTATATACTCCTCGCTCTGCCACCTGCGTTGTAAAACTATATTCTGCTGCGGGCAGATATTTTCCTCGCCCTCGCGGATTGTGATATTGTATGCGGTCGATAAGTTCCGAAGGGTGTTCCAAACGCACTCCTACTGCAAAGCCTTTCGCCTCTAATGCAACTCCCGAGGCATATAATTTTCGATAAACATCCTTTGCTGAATGTCCTGTTGCCAATATTACAGCATTGGCAAGGAACTCGCCTTTGTCGGTTACGACTCCACAAATACGATTCTCTTTTATGAGCAGTTCGGTCATACAGGTTTCGAAATACACTTCACCACCACAATTGAGAATGGTGTTACGCATATTTTCTATTATACGAGGAAGTTTATCGGTTCCCAAATGAGGATGCGCGTCGGCAAGTATTGTGGGGCTTGCACCATGCTGACAGAAAATATTTAGAATGCCTTCGATGCTACCACGTTTCTTGCTTCGTGTGTATAGTTTTCCATCGGAATAGGCCCCTGCTCCACCCTCACCAAAACAGTAATTGGAGTTAGGGTTTACAGTGTGAGTACGAGATATATTAGCCACATCGAACTTGCGATTACGCACATCTTTTCCACGTTCCAAAAGTATGGGACGCAGCCCCTGCTCTATTAGTTTGAGTGCAGCGAACAAGCCTGCCGGGCCCGCCCCAACAACTATCACAGGCTTGGCACCATCGACATTACGATATTCCCTGCTTACATATTCTTCGGCAGTTGGAACCTCATTAACGAATACTCTGACCGATAGATTTACATATATGGTTCTTTGACGTGCATCTATGCTACGACGCAATACACGCACTGCATTTATAGAGCGTAAATTCAAGCCCTTTTCATGTGCCAAATACTCTTTTATGCTCTGTTCGCTTGCTGCCACTTGTGGCAACACTCTTATTTGATATTCGTAAACCATCTTATCCGAAAATTAATCTGAAAGCCTCTTCAACCTTTACAACAGGCTTTATCTCTATTTTGAAACGCGACATATCGAGACGTTTTATGTTGGACTTTGGCACCACTATCTGCTTAAATCCCAATTTCTCGGCCTCGGCAATACGTTGTTCAATTCTATTAACCGGACGAATTTCGCCCGAGAGACCCACCTCGCCTGCCATACATAATGTCGGTTCAATTTCCACGTCCATGTTGCTCGACAGTATTGCACTTATTACGGAGAGGTCTATTGCCGGGTCATTCACACGTAAACCACCTGCTATATTCAGATATACATCTTTTTGAGCCAATTTAAAACCTACACGTTTCTCGAGCACAGCAAGCAACATGTTCATTCGACGAATATCGAAACCGGTTGCCGAACGCTGTGGAGTGCCGTATGCCGCAGAACTGACAAGTGCCTGCGCCTCTATGAGAAAAGGACTGACGCCCTCTATTGCCGACGCTATTGCAACACCACTCATGCCACTATGTCGCTCACCGAGCAATAGCTCTGAAGGATTATCTACCTGACGTAACCCCTCGCGACGCATCTCATATATTCCCAGTTCCGCCGTGCTGCCAAAGCGATTCTTTATTGAACGTAGCACACGATAGAGATGATGCTGGTCGCCTTCGAATTGTATGACAACATCTACAATATGCTCCAGAATTTTTGGGCCTGCAATTGTTCCGTCTTTTGTGATATGACCAATGAGTATAACCGGGACATTGTTCTCCTTTGCAAACTTCAGCAACATGGCAGTGCACTCGCGCACCTGCGATATACTACCCGGTGAAGAGTCTACAGACTCGCTGCATATTGTTTGTATGGAGTCTATCACAAGCAGTTCCGGAGATGTATTTTTTATATGTGTGAAGATTGTTTCAAGGGATGTTTCACAAACTATCATGCAGTTGCTTTTTCCATGTTCTATGCGGTCGGCACGTAATTTTATTTGCTGTGCGCTCTCCTCTCCCGAGACATATAATACCGACCTACCCGAAAGACGTAGTACTGTTTGCAGAACAAGGGTTGATTTTCCTATTCCCGGCTCACCACCCAACAGCACTAAGGAGCCCGGCACAAGACCACCGCCAAGCACGCGATTAAGCTCGCCATCCTGCATATCTATTCGAGGAAGTTCATCGGTAGATATATTATCTATCACCACCGGTTGCGAAGCTACTCTGTCGAAGTTTGTAGCCTGCATACGTGTTGTTTGATTGCTACGAACCACCTTCTCGACAAAACTGTTCCAAGCACCACAAACGGGACATTTACCCGACCATTTTGGAGACTCATAACCGCAATCGTTACACAAGAATATGGTTTTATCTTTTGCCATTCTGTAATAGTCTGTTTTTTTGAGAATTTACCCAATATGATATTAAGCCGAAAGACTTCTGTTTAAAATCTTTTTCATCTGCTAAGATAATGAATAGAGAACTATCGAACAAATCTGTTTCATTTTTTTATTTCAATATTTATATCTATATTCGCTCTGTAAGAAGTATAAAACTGCGAAAAAGATTACTATGGAATTTATTTACCGCACCTCTACCATATTCGATGGATGCAGAAATATTATTTATTACGCCGAAAACAAAAGTAACAAGAGCACCGGCAAATATATACGTAAAAACAGAAAAAAGCTGGAGCGTTACCTACACGAGAGTGGATTGTATAACTACAAAATAGAGATTCTGCAACGTAATCTTTTTGGAAAGCGTTCTATTCGCAGACTAATACTGCGTAACGACCCAACAATTACAGCACAACAATTGGAGGAGCGAGTTAAAGAGATACGTAACAATGGTGTAAATAGGAACTTATGGAGCCTACTTTGCATTACTGATATAAAACAGAACCCGGAGGATGCCACTGCACAAATAGTCATTTGCAATGAGATAGACGATGAGAATCCCGAGGCAGAAGTCATGCGTTTCTTGAACCAAGTTATTTCGACCGAGCTAAAGAATTATGCAAACATAAATACTACATTCTCCGACTCTTCGATACATTATAGCATACCCGACGACAGAAGACGTTTCTACATTACAAACGAGGAAGAAGAGGAAGAGAACAGAGACTTATTTGCTACAGAATTGCTTGCCGACAGCATACATCCGCGCAAAGAGGTAGAACTGAGTCCACTTATTATAGATGCACAATTCAACATGTCTCTGTCGCTATATCCACAAATAAGCATTAAACTGGAACCGTTTCACAAAGCGATATATATACTATTTCTTCGTCATCCCGAGGGAATAGTACTGAAACAGATATCATCTTATAGCGATGAATTGAAACATATTTATATGGTAATATCGGGACGACAAAACATTTCGGTAGTGAACAAACTTATTCAAAGGGCCAATACCCCTACCGATAATCTTTTACACAAAAGCCTTTCTGTCATTAGAAAGACATTTATTAGTAATTTGCGAATGGACATAGCAAAATACTACATACCAAGCACCGGCCATTATAATCCAAAACAGATTCCCTTAGACCGTAAATTGGTAAAAATAGAGAAAGAGATGTAAATTTGTTTGTGCATTTAACGCAAAGTTCCTACCTTCGCAAAATATTTGTGTGCAACACTCACAACGCATCACATATACAATATAACTGATTGAATTTGTACGAGTAATGAAAGTAATGAAATTCGGCGGAACATCTGTTGGTTCCGTAGAGAGCATATTAAATCTAAAGAAAATTGTTGAGGCAGAGAATGAGCCTGTATTCGTTGTTGTATCGGCATTAGGTGGCATAACCGATATGCTTATTAAGACTATGGAGTTGGCAGTAAATGGAGATGCCACATTCAACGAAGAGTTTCAGAAGATTGAGGCACGTCATCACGACCTTATAAACGCTATAATTCCCGAAGGAGGCAAAAAGGCCCAACTACTTGAGAAGGTAAACAACCTACTGAACGAACTTGGCAATATATATCGTGGTTTGGCACTTATAAACAACATAACACCTAAATCGGAAGCTACAATTCTGAGTTATGGAGAAAGAATATCGAGTTACATTGTTGCCACACTCATAGAGAATGCCACAAGAGTAAATTCGCGTCATTTTATAAAAACAGAGAGAAAGCACAATAAATATTTGCTCGACGATGAACTAACCGACAAACTTGTTCATGAGTATTTGGGTAACAATAGCTCTAGAGTAACAGTTGTACCGGGATTCATAGCATCGGACAAAGAGACCGGCGATATTACCAATTTGGGTCGTGGAGGCTCCGATTATACAGCAGCCATAATTGCCGCCGCATTAAAAGCCGATGTTTTGGAGATATGGACCGACGTAGATGGTTTCATGACAGCCGACCCACGTGTAATCAATTCGGCATATACTATTCATCGTCTAAGTTATGTTGAAGCAACCGAGCTTTGTAACTTTGGAGCAAAAGTTGTGTACCCCCCTACTATATACCCTGTGTTCAAAGCAAATATCCCCATTGCAATTAAGAACACTTTTAACCCCGAAGGAGAGGGCACAATAATTAGTGCCAAAAGCAACTCAGAGGGTGCACTCATAAAAGGTATATCGAGCATCAACGACACAGACCTGCTTACCGTACAGGGCTTGGGCATGGTTGGTGTTGTAGGTGTGAACCAACGAATATTCCGTTCATTGGCGAATGCCGATATAAGTGTGTTCCTTGTAGCACAGGCATCGTCGGAGAACAGCACCTCGCTGGGACTGCGTCATGTCGATTCCGAAAAAGCATGTGAGGTACTTAACAAAGAGTTCGAGAAAGAGATTTCTATGGGTTTGATGGAGCCTATAACAGCCGTCAGCGAACTATCGACAGTGGCTATTGTGGGCGAAAACATGCGTCATAACGCTGGTATCATAGGAAAACTATTCCAAACAATTGGGCGTAACGGTATAAATGTCATTGCATGTGCACAAGGCGGACAAGAGACAAATATCTCGTTTGTGGTTAAGGCAAGCCACCTGCGCAAGACATTGAATGTTATACACGATTCATTCTTCCTTTCGGAATATAAAATGCTCAACTTGTTCATCTGTGGCATAGGAACTGTTGGTGGTAGCCTCATAGAGCAAATCGCATCGCAACGCGAGAAACTGATGAAAGAGCATGGACTGAAGCTGAATGTTGTTGGAATAGCCAACAGCCGTCATGCTATATTTGACCGCGAGGGAATAGATCTTTCAAACTATCGCACTGCATTAAATGAGAGTCCCGAGAGCAATATAGAGCACTTGCGCGATGAGATTATAAAGATGAACATCTTTAATTCGGTGTTTGTAGATTGTACGGCCAATGCCAATGTAGCATCGATATATGCCGACCTACTATCGCATAACGTATCTGTTGTTGCAGCCAACAAGATTGCCGCATCTTCGGACTATGGGACATATAGCCGATTGAAACATATTGCCCGCCAACGCAACATTAAATTCCTTTTTGAGACCAATGTTGGTGCCGGTCTGCCTGTCATAAACACAATAAACGACCTTATAAACAGTGGCGACAAGATATTGAAGATTGAGGCAGTATTAAGCGGAACACTTAACTTCATTTTCAACATGCTGAGCAAAGATGTACCCTTTAGCCAGACCGTTCGTTTGGCACAAGAGAAGGGCTACAGCGAACCCGACCCACGTATAGACCTTTGCGGAAAAGATGTTATAAGAAAACTTGTGATACTTGCTCGCGAAGCAGGCTATTCTATTGAGCAAGAGGATGTAGAGGCTAATCTGTTTATTCCCAATGAACTGTTCAATGGCACATTGGAGAATTTCTGGGAAGAGCTACCAAAATTGGATGCAGAGTTCGAAAAAGAGCGTGAAATTTTGGAAGCAGAGAAGAAACATTGGCGTTTTATAGCAAAATTTGAGAACAACAAGGGAAGCGTTTCACTCTGTAAAGTAGACCAACACCATCCATTCTACCATTTAGAGGGAAGCAACAACATTATAATGCTCACAACAGAACGATACAAAGAGTATCCAATGCTCATTCAGGGTTACGGTGCCGGAGCAAGCGTAACAGCAGCCGGAGTATTTGCAGATATAATGAGCATCGCAAATATTTAAACAAACGAGCGAGAAATATGAAGTTTACTTCGATATTTTTCAAAGCGACGACGCGAAAATAGCGTCGTTTGCGACAACTGAAGCTTTAGCTTCACAAAGGAGTACGGTTTTAACCGTCCCAAAATATATATTCGAGGCTTACCTCAAATATTTAAACAAACGAGCGAGAAATATAAAGTTTACTTCGATATTTTTCAAAGCGACGACGCGAAAATAGCGTCGTTTGCGACAACTGAAGCTTTAGCTTCACAAAGGAGTACGGCTTTTAGCTGTCCAAAAGTATATATTCGAGGCTTACCTCAAATATTTAAACAAACGAGCGAGAAATATGAAGTTTACTTCGATATTTTTCAAAGCGACGACGCAAAGTATAGCACAAAAAGAATGGCGAGGTTTCACAACCTCGCCATTCTCATTCAATAACTGATAATTAAACATTTATGTTTTTGAGAAAAAACATCCAATCTTATTCGGCCCAAATATTGCCCCAATCGCCACGACGGTCGTTGCTCAACTGAGTACTTATATCTACGCTCTCATCCTTTTTTGACAATGCAAGCATTGTCTCTGTCTCCAATTTAATCTCTGTCAATGCAGGTGCTATATAATTCTTTTTCATAATTCACACTCCTTTTACTTTACCAATACTTTGTTACCATTCACA
>JAFWYF010000028.1 GCA_017522785.1 Bacteroidaceae bacterium
GCTCCTCTGCTCGTGAATTGCCATTTCATGGCAATATAACTCGTTTGTCTCTCGCTTGTCGTTTGTGGCTTAACGATTAATATTTGGGGTTTGCGGAACTCGCTCACTTAGTCGCTTTCAGCGTCTAAGTAACGCTCAAACAGTCCTCAACCTATTCCAAATATTTATCTACCACAAACTGTCTCTCTTACGGTGCCGTTGTTTTAAAGATTACCTTCTTACGCGGTATTTTACATAGCAGAAGTAATTTTAAAGATACGGCACTGTCTGGAACACAGCAATCAACCGTTCAAGCATTGGAAAAAGGAGAGGATATGTTTGAGCGGTGCACCCTGCGATGCTGTTATTGCGTGAATAGCGAGTTGTCCTCTCCCCAATGGTTGAACGATAAGTTGATTGAGACAAATTTTGCGCGACTGAGGAATGTCGCTTGCGACTTGTGAACAAAGCGCAAAATGACTGTTGCAGTTCTGTGCCGGTTTTTTGTGCCCTTTTTTTGAAAAAAGGGCTATTAAAAAGTAAAAAGCATAGAGAAAGAATAGTTAGTGGGGCACCGAGAATTATAAGCAAAGAATATTAATTAGTTCTCTCATTCCAATCCTCGGAGTTCAAAGAGTTGTTCTTTCTCTAAACCATTGCGCTTTTGTTTTTCCTTTTTTAAAAAAGGGCTATAGAAAGCACAAAGAAAGAATGGCTCGTGGGGCACCGAGAAATTAAAGCAAAGAACTGCACAAAGCACTACTCTATCATTACAAGCACCACTACTCCCTCTATCAAGGCAGAAGAGTAAATTAACATTTTACTTCTACCCCACCGCATGCTATTATAACAAAAAGATAACCGGGTCGAACGACCCGGTTATCACGTTTATACGAAATAAGCAACGTTTATCCGCACTTAGAATATCCACAACCCGGACAATGCAAACAACCCTCCTCGAAGATGAGCGGAGTTTGACAGTTAGGACACTTTTCGGCCGAAACAGCACCATCCTTAATATATTTCTTAAGCGCACGTTCCACACCGTTTTTCCATGTATTGATGTTATCGGAGCCTAGTTGCAACGACGAGATAAGTTTAATAACTTGCTCGATAGGCATCTTATAACGTAACACTCCCGAAATGAGTTTAGCATAGTTCCAGAATTCGGGGTTAAAGCGTTCTGACAATCCTTCGATTGTTGTCTTGTAGCCAATCTTGTTCTCGAACTGGAAGTCGTAGCGCTTGCTACCGTCTTCGTTGGTATGTTTAATGATTATACCATGTGTTACATTCTTGGGAAGAGGTATACCATCTTCGTCGTCTTGCTGACCGGTAAATATCTCATAGGGCTCACCATTCAACAAACCTACAAATGCCACCCACTTCTCTTTGTTGTTCTGGAAACGTACCACGTCGGCCTCGAGCACTGTAGGACGCACCTCGGTTATTGTGGGCTTCATTTCATCGGCAACCGGTTTATCTTTCTTGCTATTGGTAGAAACCAATACTCCTGCACGTGAGCCGTCGCGATAAACGGTACATCCCTTGCAACCGCACTTCCATGCTGTGATATACAGTTCGTTCACCAACTTCTCATCTACATTATTGGGAAGATTGATTGTTACACTAATTGAGTGGTCTACCCATTTTTGTATGCGACCCTGCATTTGTACCTTTGAAACCCAGTCGATGTCGTTAGATGTGGCTTTTGCATAGGGAGAACGAGCGACAAGGTTGTCTATCTCTACCTGCGAGTAGCGCTTGGTGGTATCTATGCCGTTCACCTTCATCCACTCGATGAACTTGTGATGGTAAACAACATACTCCTCGAATGTATCGCCATTCTCGTCGGTGAAGTCTACATGCACCTCGGGGTCGTTGGGATTTACCTTACGACGACGTTTGTAGACAGGCATGAACACCGGCTCGATACCCGATGTGGTCTGTGTCATGATGCTCACTGTTCCGGTAGGTGCGATGGTGAGACATGCGATGTTACGGCGACCATACTGTTTCATATCCTCGTAGAGCTGAGGGTCGGCCTCACGTAAACGGTTGATGAAGGGGTTATTCTCTTCGCGTTTGTAATCGAACACCTCGAATGCACCACGCTCTTTGGCCATATTGACTGATGAACGATAGGCTGACAATGCAATGTTCTTATGTACCTCGACAGAGAACTCAACAGCATCGTCGCTACCATAGCGCATGCCCATCGCTGCCAGCATATCACCTTCGGCTGTGATGCCCACACCTGTACGACGTCCCATGCTACTCTTGCGATAGATTTTGTTCCAGAGGGTAATCTCGGCTTCTTTAACCTCGAGGCTCTCGGGGTCGCTCTCTATCTTTGCCTGTATAGCCTCTATCTTCTCTAGTTCTAGGTCGATGATATCGTCCATTATGCGCTGTGCCTTTTGAACATGCTCGCGGAGAAGGTCGAAATCGAATGACGCCTCGGGGGTGAAGGGGTTCTTTACATAGGAATAGAGGTTCACAGCAAGAAGACGACAAGAGTCGTAGGGGCACAAAGGAATTTCGCCACAGGGGTTAGTAGAAACAGTCTTAAAGCCTAGGTCGGCATAGCAATCGGGGATTGATTCGCGCTGTATGGTGTCCCAGAACAACACACCGGGCTCTGCCGATTTCCATGCGTTGTGTATAATCTTTTTCCACAACTCGCCGGCATCAATTGACTTTGTGAAGGTGGGTGCATCGGAATCAACGGGGTACTGTTGCTGATAGGGAGTGCCACCTGTTACCGACTTCATGAAATCGTCATCAATTTTCACTGACACGTTGGCTCCTGTTACCTTGCCCTCGGTCATCTTTGCATCGATGAATGCCTCTGCATCGGGGTGTTTAATAGAAACGCTGAGCATGAGAGCACCACGACGACCATCCTGCGCCACCTCGCGTGTGGAGTTTGAGTATCTCTCCATGAAGGGTACCAAGCCTGTTGAGGTGAGTGCAGAGTTCTTTACGGGCGAACCTTTTGGACGAATATGTGAGAGGTCGTGTCCTACACCGCCACGACGCTTCATCAGTTGCACCTGCTCCTCATCTATACGAATGATACCGCCATAGGAGTCGGCTTTGCCATCGATACCAATAACAAAACAGTTCGACAAAGAGGCTATCTGGAAATCGTTGCCGATTCCGGTCATGGGGCTTCCCTGAGGAACGATATATTTAAAATGGTCTAAGAGGTCGAATATCTCTTGCGCCGACATTGGGTTTTCGTACTTTGACTCGACTCTTGCAATTTCGTTTGCAATGCGCCAATGCATATCAACAGGAGACTTCTCGTAGATTGTACCAAAAGAGTCTTTTACGGCATACTTGTTTACCCAGACTCTTGCAGCTAATTCGTCGCCATTAAAGTATTCAAGTGATGCCTTGAATGCTTCATCGTAGGTGTAGGTTTGTTTTTTCACTTTGTAATATATTTAGAGTTAATTAAGTCTTCTGTGTTGTCTATTTTCAAAGGTTCACAAAGTTAAAAACCTTTTTCATATTTACCAAACAAAAACATTAGAAGTTATTCACATTAACACAAGTTTTCCAAAATATTTTTTATATTGTTGATTATCAGCGTCTTATCTTTTTAACTTTTGCAAAAAGTTTTCCAAAACAAAAATTTTGAAATTTATTTGGTTTAAAAAAAAATGCAGACAAGTCTACTCTATTGGATGTATGAAATATACAAAAAAGTGATTAATTAAATTAGTTGATCCAAGAATTATGCCACATAAATATTGTTTTTATGGAATAAGAGCCGTTTTGGTTGAAGAGAAAGCAAAAGGCACAAAGAAAGAATAGTTCGCGGAACACCGAGAAATTAAAACAAAGAACTACAAAAAAACACAGCCCTATCATTAAAAGTAACACAATTTTCACCTTTACATTACCCGGGACTAAAGAGCAACAAGTGCTAATTTAACTCCAACACTTTAAGTTCAATTAATTATGCAAAGACAAAAAAACAGCCACACTATGTGTGGCTGTTTAATAAATATCGAAAGACAAATTATGCACTCTGCAACAACATCTCAATTTCGCTTAACTCACTACGGAACTGTTTATCGGTCTCAGCCAAATTAGTAACCGCTTTGCAAGCATGCAACACCGTTGCATGATCGCGACCACCAACATACTGACCTATCTTAGATGTTGAAAGATCCAAATACTTCTTTGCCAAATACATTGCAACCTGACGAACCTGAACAACCTCGCGTTTTCTTGAACGGGTATTAAGGCTCTTTACATCGACACCATAGTAATCGGCAACCTTGTTTATTATGTCGTCGATGGTTATTACAGGCTTCTCGAAATCGGAGAAATCTCCAACTATCTTGCGAGCAAGAGCCATATCGACATCGACATTGGTTATTGTTGAGTGTGCCATAATAGACACCACAATACCTTCGAGGTCGCGGACACTTGCGTTTACATGCTCTGCAATATAAGTTATTACCTCTTCGGGGAATTTCAAACCATCTCTATGTGTCTTGTTGCGAAGTATGTTCTTACGCAATTCCAAGTCGGGCTTTTCCATTTCGGCACTCATGCCCCACTTGAAACGGGTAATAAGACGCTCTTCCATTCCTTTTAGTTGCATTGGAGAACGGTCGGAAGTCATGATAAGCTG
Source organism: Bacteroidaceae bacterium (assembly GCA_017522785.1). Lineage (GTDB taxonomy): Bacteria > Bacteroidota > Bacteroidia > Bacteroidales > Bacteroidaceae > HGM04593. The sequence continues at coordinate 4,634 of JAFWYF010000028.1, forward strand.
CTTTCCGTTCAGATGCAAATGGTTGAATATGTGGAAGAACGCATTCTGTGTCTTTTGCAATCCGGCAAACTCTTGTATATCGTCTATGATAAGCACATCGACATCTTGATAGAATTTCATGAATGAGTTGAAATTCTTTTGCAGAATAGATTCGGTGTACTGCACCTGAAAGAGATGTGCCGAAACATAAAGAACATGCAGTTCGGGATGCAACTCTTGAATTTTGCATCCTATAGCATTTATGAGGTGTGTCTTACCAACACCCGAAGGACCATATATGAACAATGGGTTAAATGCCCTACCGGGTTTGTCGGCAACGCTCATAGCAACAGAACGAGACAAACGGTTACTAACACCCTCGACAAAGTTATCGAATGTATATCGACCAATGAGCTTTGAATCCCAATTATCTACAACAGCCTCTTCGGGAAGCGACTGTTTTGCCTCTGGCTCCAGCTCTACATTGACATCATTCTCTTTGTCGGCAAGGATGCTATACATTAGTTTTGTGCCCTCGCCCATCACTTTAAAAAGAGTTGAGCGAAGCAAACCAACAAAATTACCCTCGAGAAACTCATACACAAAGATGCTCTTAACCTGTATGGTTAAGGTTTTATCTTCGTACTTGACCGGCCTGATATTGGCAAACCAAGTGTCGAAGGTCGTTTCAGGGACATTATCGCGAATTATTTCGAGACACTTGTCCCACTTTGCTAAAAGTTCCGAGTTCATCGTTTGTTAATAAATTTACTGTTTTTTGCTTAGAAAAGAGGTATCTGCTGTTTCGAAGGATTACCGGCGAAGCCGGAAACACAAACACCAATTGTTGCTTTTCTCTTTGCAAATATCTGAAAAGAAAAAAGAAAAAACAAACAGAAAAAAAAGCGCGAAATTTCGAGTTTAGTAAGGGGTTAAAAATCAGCCATTTAGAAATGACGTTTTTTCAAAGGCTGTTTTATTGATAAAATTATTTACAGTGTTGATTTTCAACCTATTAACCTGTTGATAACTTTCTGGGAAACATTTTATCAAATGCTTTTTAGGTGCCTCAGAGCATAAAAGAAAACGGTTGAGATTGATAGTCGTAAATTTGGTTTACAACAGCCGACTATTTAGAATAATTCTATATAAGTGATTTTATTTTTTATTTTAATTTTTTTTGCATGGTAGATTTTTTGCATCATTTTTTTCTCGATTTTTCTTTGCAATAAAGAAAAATATAATAGGGAGTCTGGAAATTAAATTGTGTTGAATTTTTGGCATGCAATATATTATTATAATAAGGTATTAAGAGGTTGTTTTACTTTTGTTGTTCTTGTAGCGATGATAGGTTATATTAGTTCTTTTAAGAAAGAATATATGTAGCAGTTCTTTGCTTATAATTACTTTTCTCCTTTAAAGTCTCGGAATCCAAAGAGTTGTTATTTCTTTAAATAATTTCTCCTTTGTTTTTCCTTTTTTAAAAAAGGAAACGAAAAATTCTGCGCATGGGCGTTTTCTTAACGAAAACACCAGCAAAGGTAATTTTAAAATATTCGGCACTGTCTGGAACACAACAATCAACCGTTCAAGCATTGGAAAAAGGAGAGGATATGTTTGAGCGGTGCACCTTGCGATGCTGTTATTGCGTGAATAGCGAGTTGTCCTCTCCCCAATGGTTGAACGATAAGTTGATTGAGACAAATTTTGCGCGACTGAGGAATGTCGCTTGCGACTTGTGAACAAAGCGCAAAATGACTGTAAGAGACTGTTTGAATTTA
>JAFWYF010000029.1 GCA_017522785.1 Bacteroidaceae bacterium
AACCACAAACGACAAGGAGAAATCGAATGAGTGATATTGCAGGGCAACTCACGAACAAGAGATTTTGACAACTCGAACGCCCGCGTGCCGAATTTTTCGTTTCCTTTTTTAAAAAAGGAAAAACAAAAGAGAAATGGTTTAGAGAAAGAACAACTCTTTGGATTCCGAGGCTTTAAAGAAGAAAAAATAGATTTCTGTATTAAGAAAAAACAGTTGGAATGTGAAATGACAATTTAAAGTAAAATAATTTTCTTCCTCCTCGATGGAGGGAGTGGCGGTGCATAGCACCGACGAGAGCGGTGAAAACAATTATCTAGTAAGAATACCCTCCAACTGTTGCGCTGTAAGCCCCAACTTAAACTTGCCATTCATGGCAACCGAAATATTACCGGTCTCTTCCGATACAACTATGGCAATAGCATCGGTAGTCTCTGAGACACCCATCGCCGAGCGATGACGCAACCCCAATTTACGAGGAATGTTTTGGTCGTGCGACACCGGCAGAATACACGATGCCGCCGAGATTCTTCCATTCTGTATGAGCATGGCGCCGTCGTGCAACGGCGCATTTTTGAAAAATATTGCCTCAATGAGTCGTTGGCTGATATTTGCATTCACTGTCTCTCCTGTCTTTGCTATCTCGTCGAGGTTCTCGTTGCGCTCTATAACAATGAGTGCGCCCACCTTTTGTTGGCTAAGGCTCATGCAGGCCATGACAATTGGCAGATAGGCGGAGTTGTCCTCAACAGTATCTTCTTTTCTGAAGTAGCGTGATATTGCTTTAAAGTGTCGGTGTGAACCAAGGTTCTTGAAGAAACGGCGTATCTCTTCTTGGAATATCACTATCAGTGCAAGTGTTCCCACGCTCATCAACTGGTCGAATATGGAGCCTAAGAGTTTCATTTGCAACACGCGCGAAACAAATACCCATAATAGTATGAATACCAGAATCCCTGAAAAGACATTCAGTGAACCCGACTCCTTCATCAATCGGTAGAAATAGTAGAGTGAGGCTGCAACCAGCAGAACATCTATCACATCTTTAATAGAAATATCAAAAAACATATCTTTTTCTTGTTTAATTTATACAATTATTTTTTGCAGGCTTGCATCTTGCAAAAAATGGTAACGGCTTCTACAGCCTCTTTTACGTCGTGCACGCGCAATATATCTGCTCCTTTTGACAATGCAATGGTGTTCAATACGGTAGTGCCGTTGAGTGCCTCGTTGGGGGTGCAACCGAGCACTTTTGTTATCATCGACTTACGTGAGACACCTACCAGCAGTGGGGCGTCGAAGAGCGCGAACTCCTGCAGATGTGCCAACAGCTCATAATTCTCGTCGAGCGACTTAGCAAATCCAAAACCGGGATCGATGATAATATCTTTTACTCCTCGTTGGCGCAACTCCCACACTTTTTGCGATAATTGTTGCATTATGTCGGGCAACAGGTTGTTGTAACAGGGTTGCTCGCCGGCCTTGCCACATGTGTGTGTCAGTACGTATGGAATATTGACTTCGGCTACTGCATCGAGCATAGCACTGTCCCAATCATATCCCGAAACATCGTTTATTATGGAGATATTATGCTCTTTGGTGCACTCTCTGACAACATTTGCTCGAAATGTGTCGATAGATACAATGGCATTGGGCAACTCCTTGTCGAGCAGGCTAAGTGCCTTGTGCAAACGTTGCAACTCATCTTTTTCCTCGGCAGGTGTTGCCGAAGGGCGTGTAGAGCATGCTCCCACGTCTATTATAGTGGCGCCGTCATCAATCATTTGCTTGGCACGTTCCACAATGTCGTCCTGCGCTCTCGACGAGCTATAGAAACTGTCGGGGGTGGCATTTATCACTCCCATCACTAATGGCCTCTCTGTGGTAATCAACCTGCCATTGATATTTATGCTATATACAGCCTCTTTTCTCATTTTACTGAACAATATCAGGCTTAGCCCATTGTGGTTTTATATTGCGAATATGCAAATTTAAAACAAATAAATGATTGTATTTATACACATTTTTGTTATTTTCGCAACAGATTTAAAATTATATGCAGACAACAAACTATAAAGTCGCAGGTCATCTGTTTCAAATTGTACATAATGAGGCAGATATAGCGGAATTGCTTCCCTCTTATGAACCTTTTCGCACCGACGAGGTGGCAGACCCTTTGTTCGTGATAACCATTGACAATAAGGTGGTTCCCGCTTGGCAAGGTCGTAAACTTGGCTATTTCCCATGTAATTCTGCTAATTTCGAAGTGCATCGTCATGGAGTATCATCGTATCAAATATTGATATTGGATGAATATGAGATACCTTGTGCGTTTCTGCAGAGCGACGATGGCATGCATAACATAACAGTTGTAACGCGTGGCAGTAAGAGCATGTCGCAGTTTGGCATGAACAATGCCATAATGTTGGCATACACCTATTGTACAGCGCCGTTGAACACTTTGCTAATGCACTCTTCGGTGGTTGAGAATGGTGGCAAGGCTCATATGTTCCTTGGAGCAAGTGGCAGGGGCAAGAGCACCCACAGCGATTTATGGGTAAAGCACATTGCAGGCAGCACACTCATTAACGACGACAACCCTGTGTTGCGCTTGGCATCCGATGGAACAGCCATCATTTATGGCTCTCCTTGGAGTGGTAAACGTCCGATATACAAAAATGTTTGTTATCCCATCGGTGGGCTGGTTGCCATTGAACAAAGCCTGCAGAACAGCATAAAGCGCGAACCAATTCCTGTTGCTTTTGGCATTATGCTTGGCTCATGTTCCACTATGAAATTTGATAAGGCGATACACATGCATGTGTGCCACACAATAACAAAGGTGTTGGAGCAAATGCCGGTATACACTCTGGCGTGCCGTCCCGATGCCGATGCTGCACAACTATCACACAGCACATTACAGAATGAATAACGAGCAACCCATAAGACGCATACATGTGAGCAACGCACTATTTATGCAAGAGATACGGCGCATGTTCAACGACGAAGGACGCAAGAGCGTTACCTTCACTGTGCGTGGGTTCAGCATGCGCCCGTTTCTTGAGAATGGTCGCGACAAAGTGGTCATTACTCCGCCACAGGAACCGCAGATAGGGCAAGTGGTGCTTGCGGAATATGCCCCCAAACGCTATGCTCTACATCGTATAATAGCCATCGACGGTAACACAATAACCATGCAGGGCGATGGTAACCGTTTGTCGCAAACAGAATCGTTCCCGGCAGAAAAACTAATCGGTACTGCCGTAGCTTTTATACGCAAAGGAAAACGTGTGAATACCGACAGCAAACGCTGGTTGCGATACTCCAAATTTTGGATGCGTTGCCGTCGTATGCGCAACACATTACTTTTAATTTATAGAATTAAATATAAGATTTTTAAATCATGAAGATAAAAGAAGGTTTTGAATTGCAGAATGTATGTGGCGAGTATCTCATTATCTCGGCAGGAGAGGAGAATGTCGATTTCAGCAAAATAATCAGTCTCAACGAGAGTGCCGCCTATCTGTGGGAACATTTGCAAGCGTTGCCATCGTTCGACGTAGATAATATGGTGGAATTGCTCATGCAGGAGTACGATGTGGAGCACTCAATTGCTCGTGAAGATTGCGAAGCAATGCTTGAACGATGGCTCGAGGTGGGGCTGGTAGAGGAATAATTAAGAATTATTTCTTAAAAAATGATAAAAAATAATCAACATTTATATAAATGTAGTATATTCGCAAATTAGTTTACATAATTGATTTTTAAAGAACAACTAAAAAGAATGCTTATGAAGAAAATTACTCTATTTTTTGCGCTATTAATAGCTTTTTCAACAGTATCAAAGGCACAAGATTACTCTTTCCGTTTCTTGGATGTCTCGGCAGAGTCTGTGTATCAAAGTATTTCATATGATTTAACATTGGAGTTTTCACATTATATTGAACAAAATGCAGGTACAGACCCAATGAAGATTATTAATCTTGAAACAGGTGATGAATACGTTTTTGTTTTTGATCTACTAGGTGCTGTTGGTAGTTGTAAAATGGGATATTTCCATATGCCGGATTGGGGCTCTATTACAGAACATGGAACATATATGTTGCTCATCCCCGCCGGATATTTTACAATAACAACCGATGCCGGTGATGTTTTGAGCGAAGAGATTATTGTATCTCCATTGTATGTGGGTGAACTTCCAGAACTTGAATACGTTGACGCTAACCCTGCCAACGGTAGTACAGTGCAAATTCTCAATGAAATTTCAGTGCACTTCAACCGTGGAATTCTCCCTCCCAATCAGTTTGACTTTAAAGAACCTTTGACTATTCTAGACAAAGATAACAACATAGTTTCCAGTATTACTTTTGTGATGACAGAGAGTATGGCTGAAACAAAGGTTGCAACATTCACAGTAGATAATCCTATCACAGTGGCAGGTGAATACTCTTTGACTATTCCCGCGGGCTATTGCACTACTGCAAACGGAGATAAACACGGTGAGATTACACTCAGTTTTGTAGTAGATGGCACATACGTAGACACTGCTGTGGAAGGTGTTGATGCAGAGAATGGCGAACAGGTTATCTATGATATCACCGGTTCAAGAATTAAGAGTATCACTGCTCCCGGTATCTACATTGTTAATGGTAAAAAGGTGCTGGTTAAGTGAAAGTAATATAGGTTAAGTAATTTAATCGATAATTAAATCCAAAAAAACGACGGTTTGCCGTCGTTTTTTTGGATTTAATAACTATTGATATAAAGATTGTGTTTAGGTTTTTTATAACTTTGCACGCAATTTAATGATTATAAGACACCAAAAAATAATAAATATATAGCGTATGAAGAAACTTTTTACACTTATGGTTTGTGCAACAGTGGCATTGGCCTCTCATGCACAAGTTTATCAGTTTAGCGACCCCGGTTTCGAGGGTACATGGGCAAGCTCCGAAGAACCCGGCAACGGATGGAACTCTTTTTCATCGGCTAATGCCTCTAGTCTTGGTTTTTTAGGTGGCACTGCCATAAATCAATCACCAAAACCCAGCGAGGTGAGTGGTTACAATAGTAGTTCGGCTGTGAAAATCTTTTCGAAAGACATTCTTGGAAAGAAAGCCAATGGAAATCTCACTACCGGACGAATAAACATGGGCAGCATGACACCCTCGGATGCATCGAACTATAACTATAGTAACACCGAGAACGCTTCGCAAAGCCTGCTCTTTGCTGGTCGCCCCGATGCTTTCTATTTCTATGCGAAATTTATTTCGGGTGGCAGTCCCAACGGACGTGCAAACTTCATCCTGCACGACGATTATCAGTATCGCGACCCAGAGGTTGCTACCGATGCTTCGCATCGTGTAGGCAAGTCTTCGGTGCTCATACCTGCTACAAGCGACTGGACACGTTTTGAAGGTGCGTTTACATACGACAAAGAGACCCCTTCGACACAGTATCTGTTGGCTACATTCACCACCAATCCGACAGCAGGTGGCAGTGCAGGCGATGAATTATGTATAGATGACATATATTTCGTCTATTACAGCACTCTTGCATCGTTGGAGTATCAGGGTGCAACAATCAATTTCAGCGAGGATAAACTTAACTACGACCTTTCGGCTACACTATACGACTCAAATAAATTGTCGTACAAAGCAAAGGGTGCAGGAGCAACAGCAGAACACTCATACAATGCCGATACACAACTGCTTACTATCACTGTTAAGGGTAACGACTATGCGGTTAACAACAGTAATGTAAAGGTCTATACAGTGCAGTTTGGCGAGGATTCGGCACCTGTTGAACCGGGTACAGGTGTTGAGCCCGGAGAGGTTGATTACACTCCCTACTACACCGAACAAAAGACACGTACAAACCGTATCTTGGACTCTGTTACATTGACAAGTGCAGAATATGCTAATGAGGCTTCTAATGTACTTACAATAGACAATAACCCAGCTATGAGCTACAGCGATTACACCGAAACTGTAACAATGAAAGCTGCACCCGGCGAAACTGTTTCTGTTGTTTTGCAAAGCAGTGGCGACGAAAGCGGTTGGATGAACGCCTTTGTATATATAGATACCGATGCCGATGGCTTTACTGCTGGTATTGAAAGCGGAAGTAATTGGCAACCTACAGGCGACTTGGTATCATACTCATTCTATAATAATGGAAGCAGTAGCGATGAAACAGGATGGAATAGTGCAGGTAACGTGATAACCGGTGATCCTCGTAGCACACTCGACCTTCCATCGTTTACTGTTCCCGAAGAACCCGGAGTATATCGTGTTCGCGTTAAGTACGATTGGTGTAATATAGACCCCAAAGGTGGCAGTGGAACATATTTCAACGGAACATTCATGTCTCATGGTGGTCAAATAGTAGACTTTATGCTTGAGATTCCTCAACCTACAGGCATTGAGAATGTTGAGGCTGAAAATGCTGTTCAGGGCATCTTCGATTTGAGTGGTCGTGCTATTGATGAGATTACTGCTCCCGGTATCTACATCGTTAATGGTAAAAAGGTATTGGTTAAGTAATTTAATCGATAAATATCAATAAAAAACGACGGCTCCGGCCGTCGTTTTTTATTGTATTATAGTAAGGGGTGTTTTGTTTTAAAGTGGTGTTGAATTCTGCGTATTGTCAATGAACTTCAATTAGTTCTCTCTTTTAAAGCCT
>JAFWYF010000030.1 GCA_017522785.1 Bacteroidaceae bacterium
CCAACAATGATGCGGCATTATATTTTCTCAAGAAATTTCTACCAAGGATTTGGTCTTTGTACCATTGCTCACGATTTTCGAAATTCTTTAGACAAGCTACAATTGTATCGATGTTGTCTACAATACCATAATAGATTGTTTTAAGATTGTTGTATGTTGCAGGATTCTCCATATTCGCCTTATCTTCGACATATGTAAACGGACCTGCCAAGTCGGCCTGTTCCTGCGCTGCAATGCAGTAGAAGAGAAGGTTAATAGCTTTCATCTCAGGAACATAATCGGAGAGAGGATGATGCAAGAATGGCATAACAGCATTTTTAGCCATTGTATATGCACCTAAAGCACTACCATTGTAACCGAGTGAAAGGTCGTAGGTCGATGTAAAATCACCTGTTCCGAATATAAAGTCCCGGTGAGGAACTACATGATACTGTGCATATAAGTCGGGACCAAGACTAAATTGATATTGGTAGGCATGTGGACCGGGTACTTCGCCATTCCTACCACCACGTATACAGAAGTAGGCAGTTTTTGTCATAGCCAACTCGTTTCTCAACCCTTCGGCAGCCTCTTCGACCATCTCTTGTGTAGGTTGTATATGATAATTTATATTCACAGGTTTTATAGTATAAACTGAATCAATAAAATCTATGTATTCAATATCAGAAACCTTGAATGCTTTATATTTGCCATTCAATGTTCTCATTACCATAATCTCATTACACGTAGAAGTGTCATCGGTTTGTGCATTAACAAAAACAGCACAAAGAGCGATTATCATTGTTATAAGTATCTTTTTCATATTTTCGTTCGTTAAATTTTCTATAAATTAATTTGTGATTCTACTATTTAAACACCTTTACACTGTGTAAACCACCAATAGAAATAATATATGCGCCTTTAGGTAATGCATACAATGAGATTTCGGCACTGTTGTCAGTTCTGTTTATATGAGGGCACGACAACGCACCTGCGACATCGTAAACTTGTAAAGCGACACTTGGAGAAACACCTGTTACCAATATTCTATCATTATCGATATATGATATACGATACTCATTAGATTCAGGAGCGATACCGGAGACGGATGTTGCACTATTTACAAAATAACATTTTGCGACATCGGAAACATCAACAACGTATAAATTGGTGAGCATATCTTCTTGAGATTTATAACTGATAACCATCATATTTTTTTTAGGCTCAAATGCAACCACCGGCATATCGGACAATGCACATACAAACCTATCTCCATTGTTAAAATCTACAACCATAGAGCAATCAGAGACACCTTCGAACGGCATTTCGATGGTCTCAATTTCCGATAATTCGAGTTTGGATACATCATCATTGGAACGATTGTGAATCTGCATCTTAAATGTGTGTACAACAATTTCTTCATCTTCCAATTCCAAATTGGATGTTTGTGCCTGAACTGTGGGCAACATGGCCAAAAAGGCTAAAAATGTTAGGTAGATTTTTTTCATTATTTTTTTTATTTTTAAGTAAATTAACTTTTGCAATAATGCGAAGATATAATAAATAAAGGAACCACAAATTACCTCCCCTATTTTTAACACTATTTAACGCAATAACATCTAAAAATTTTTCTGTTGCTATAATAAAACAGTCTTTTTTCAGTTTTTATATAGAGGTAAAAAAGAATGAGAAAATATTTAATAAATATTATTATACTGCTTTTGGTTGTTTTCATTGCCACATCATGCAATGGCAGCAAAGCAATTAAAAAAGGCGACCAATTGGCTGCGATATGCGAATATTTCGAAGCAGCCAAACAATACAAACGCGCCTATTCAAAGATTCCGGCAAAGGAGAAGAAAAAACGTGGCATAGTTGCATGGAAGATGGCCGAATGTTACAGAAAGATTCATAACTCGCAGAGAGCAGCCGGTGCATACCAAAATGCATTAAGATACAAATATCCCGATTCATTGGCTTACAGATATTTAGCAGATGCGCAATTGAAAAACGGGGAATACAAGGCCGCTATAAAAAATTACACGACCTACTTGGAATTAGCGCCCAACGACCGCATGGCACATATTGGCTTGCAAACAGCAAAACAGTCGCAGGAATGGAACTAAAGCCCAACACGCTATATTGTTAAAAGAGCTAAGGAACTGAATGGGCAACGTAGCGACTATGCTCCAGCTTATGTTGGAGAGGATACAACAATAATAATTACCACATCGACACGTAAAGAGGCTAAAGGAGATGACCTTAGCAGTATTACCGGACAAAAGTTTGCCGACCTTTTCATGACAAAGCGCGATGAAAATGGGAAATGGCAAAAAACAGAAATTATTGAATCTGATGTAAACAGTGAATATGAAGATGGGGCATGCGCATTTACACCCGATGGTAAGGTGATGTATTTCACACGTTGCCCTATAGACGACCAATATCCCCGATATGCATGCATATACAAGAGTAAGCGTAGCGACGCATCGTGGAGTGCACCCGAAAAGGTAGAGATTTCGAGTGATACGCTATCGGTGTATGCACATCCGGCAGTATCCCCCGATGGCAATTGGCTATACTTTACATCGAACCTATCGGGAGGTATCGGCGGATTGGATTTATGGCGTTATTATATTGGAGAGAGCAAAGCATTGGAAGGCTATGTAGAGAACCTTGGAGCAGGGATAAATACCGAAGGCGATGAGCAGTTTCCCTCGTTCGGACCACAAGGAGAACTATTCTTTTCATCCAACGGCTACCCGGGAATGGGCGGGTTGGATATATTTTATGCTACACAGCAGAACGATACATTGTGGCAAGTAAATAATATTATGGCACCGGTAAACTCCAATGGCGACGATTTTGGAATGACATTTGCACCGGGGCTGTATCGTGGATATTTTTCGTCTAACAGAGGAGATGCTCGTGGTTGGGACCATATATATTCATTTTACCTTCCTGAAACTGTTCATACTTTGTATGGATGGATATATGAGAAGGATGGTTATGAATTACCCGAAGGGTATATACACATGATTGGCAACGACGGCACAAACACAAGTTTTGGAGTGATGAAAGATGGTTCATATTCGGTGCGCGTTACACCCGGGGTAGAATATGTGATGCTAGGCACATGCAAAGGGTACCTGAATGCTATGCAAGAGTTAAAGACCGACACCATTGAAGGCAGAATGGAGTACCAACGCGACTTTGCACTCCCTTCAATCACACGTCCGGTGCTGATAGACAACATTTTCTATGAGTTCGACATGGCAACGCTCACTCCCGAATCGACAGTAGCCCTTGATGAGCTTGTAAAACTTTTGGAATTGAACCCAAATGTTACAATAGAACTTAGTTCACACTGCGACAATCGTGGTAGCGACAAATATAACCAAAAGCTGTCGCAGGCTCGTGCCGAATCGGTTGTAAACTATCTTATTGAGCATGGCATAGAAGAGGAACGTCTTACACCTATTGGCTATGGTGAAGAAAAGCCAAAAGAGGTTATGAAGAAACTGACGGAGAAATATACGTTCTTGAAAGAGGGTGATATTCTTACCGAAGAGTTCATAAATGCATTGGAGAATGAAGAAGAGCAAGAAATTTGCCATCAGCTGAACAGACGAACCGAATTCCAAGTGTTACGTACCACATATAAATTGTACGAGTAAAATATTGAAACAGTTTGTTTAGCAGGCATTTATATTAAAGCCTATCACTTTACTTTCCCCGGATTTTTTGCCGCGAAATCGGCCCACGAAGAATATTTTTTGTCGGCTATAGGGTTCTTACGTTGCAAGAAATGGCAAAACGCCGCTCCAAGAGCATCCGTAGCATCCATAAAATGGGGCATATCTTCGTTTGAGATATTCAGCATGCGACGTAGCATGTCGGCAACCTGCTCCTTGGAGGCTGCGCCATTGCCTGTTATTGCCATTTTAATTTTTAGTGGTGCATATTCATGGATGGGCACCTGACGACTTATGGCAGCAGCAATAGCAACACCTTGTGCTCGTCCGAGTTTTAACATACTCTGAACATTCTTTCCAAAGAAAGGTGCTTCAATCGCAAGTTCGTCGGGAAGAAAAGAAGATATGAGCCCCTGTACACGACTAAAAACCTCACCCAATTTCATATAGGTATCTTTGCACTTACGCAAGTCTATGACACCCATGGCAATGAGGTGCGCGCGGTTTCCGTTTACACCTATGAAAGCATATCCCATGATGTTGGTACCCGGGTCAATGCCCATTATAACTCTGTCGTCTGCTGTTTTGGTTTGCATAATCAAAAGAGAACTAGTAGCCTAAGTATTTCAACAAGCCCTTGCATCCACTCTCTATCTCGGCAAATGTTTTCTGGAAATTACCATGATACCATGGATCGGATATATCCGACCCTTTACAACGCACATTTTTTGTTGAAAAGTCCTCGACAAAATCGAGTAGTTTCCACACCTTACATTGTGCATCAGCACCTACGGCACGTGCCAAATTACCAATATTGTAATCTTCCATAACAATTACCATATCGAAGGCATCGTAATCGTCGGAAGTGAAACGACGAGCGCGTTTCCCGGCACACCCTATTCCATGTTGTGCCAGCACCCTGACAGCAGGTGGATATACACTGTTACCTATCTCTTCGCAACTCGTCGCAGAAGATTCTATATATAACTCGGAACTTGCACCACACTCCTTTGCAAGTTTCTTCATTATAAATTCTGCCATTGGCGACCTGCATATATTACCATGGCAAACAAACATTATTTTTTTCATTTTTTTACTCTAAAAAACCTGCATCGAACGAGAGTGGCAACAGAGCCTTTATGCCATCTTCTATGATGTAACTCTCATTGGTGCCAAAAAGGATTAGCTTTATAGGACGATTATAGCGTTTTTCTGTTTCGAGAATTACCTGACGACATGCTCCGCAAGGAGGGATTGGTTTTTGCAGTTCGCCGGAGTCGGTACGTGCCGCAATAGCTAGAGCAACCACTGCCCTGTCGGGGTATTGCGAATTAGCCCAAAAGAGAGTCGTACGTTCTGCACACAAGCCCGATGGATAGGCTGCATTCTCTTGATTGCTACCCGTTACCACCGTACCATCATCGAGCAGAAGGGCTGCACCAACATTAAAATGTGAATAAACAGCATAACTGTTTGCTGTTGCTTTGCGCGCTTCATTCACCAAATTGTGCTCCTCGGGTGTAAATTCGTCTATAGAACACACTTTTATTTTTGTCTGTAAAACAATCTCTTTCATGTTACACAACTTTATATTCCGGACTATATAAACAAAATAAGGTGCTTTATCTGAGCTCTGAATACTTAAAAAATATTTAAAGCTACAGAAACCAAGCCTTTCTCTCATGCGAAGATAAGCAAATACTTGCGCAAAAGCAATTTATTCATTTATTTTGTATAGCAATTCTTTAATTAAAACAATAGACCTGATGAGAAACATATATTCAGTTATTACACTCGCGACATTGTTATTATGCGGATGCGGAACTATAAGACAGAGCAACAAATACACACCACCAACAGACGTATCTAAAGCAAGCAATTCCTATGAACGTTATATTCTCACCTACTACCCACTAGCAGTAGAGCAGATGGAGCGACATAATATACCGGCAAGCATAACACTTGCTCAGGGGCTTTTAGAGTCGGGAGCAGGGAACAGCACTCTGACAAAAAAGTCGAATAACCACTTTGGCATAAAAGCCGATAGCAGTTGGAAAGGAAAAAGGACTTTGTCGATGGACAATGGACGTAAATGCTACTTCCGCGTTTATGACGACCCACGCGACTCCTACGAAGACCATTCGCAGTTTCTTGTTGGACGTTCGCGCTATGCATCACTTTTTAAACTGAAAGAGACCGATTACAAAGGCTGGGCAAAAGGATTAAAAAAAGCAGGCTATGCCGAAGACCCTGCCTACCCACAAAAACTGATTAATTTGATAGAGCGATACGAATTATATAAATACGACCAATTATCGTCAAAGGATTTTAAGAATGTCCAGCATAGTGGCGGTGCCGTTTCTTTTGGTGGGACACGTCCAATTTACAGGTCGAGTGAATTGCTCTATATTATTGCGAACACCGGAGACACATTTAAATCGTTGGCAAAAGAGGTTGGTGTTTCGCGACGTAAATTAATAAGATACAACGACCTTTACAAAGATTACCCTATTAAGGCCGGTGATATTATTTATTTGGAAAAGAAACATAACAAAGCGCTGAAACCTAATGAATTTCATACAACAGCCGATGGCGAAAGCCTGCATAGCATTGCTCAAAAATATGGTATAAAACTAAAGAAGTTATACAAAATGAACCCCGAGTTCAAGAGTTATGCAAAACTTAAAATAGGAGATATCATAAGACTAAGATAAATCAAAAGGCAACCGTTGGTTGCCTTTTGATTTATCCATTATAGTATAGGAATCTATTAGAAGATTATTACTTTCTGTCCTTTGACAACGTAAACACCTGCAGGCAAGTTAACCTTTGTTGTACCGGCATCAACATGCATACTCTTTACCAATCGGCCATCTACAGCATATACGTTCACGTTTTCTGCTTCTGTTACAGATATTGTCAAACAGTTACCACCTCTGACACTCATTAACGCCTCGGGAGTTAAAACAGCAGTGCTAATACTAAAGTTCGCAGCAAAATCGCCTACACGTTTTTCGTGATTCTCTTCGTTCATAACAAGCACATTACTTACAGAAACTGCAAGCTCATCCTCTATTGCTATATCGTTTGCACTTAGCACAAGTTGTGCAACAGACTCACCGGATATAAAGGCAGAGTTATCATCGGAATAGACTACGACACGATATGTATCCTCGTTTAAGGGGTTGTACATGATGTTATGCCCCGAAGCACAATCACCTGCAACAATATCTACAAGAGTGAGATAGGCTGGTACTTTTACATCCATTTGATATGCTATATACTTTTCATCACCGATTTCGTTCAGCGCAATAGGCATACTTATTTGTTCGTCTACAACAAGTGTGAAATCTTCGGCTGTGAATGTGGCGTTAGCAACAGGAGTTTTATAGTAGTATAGCGAAGATACCGGTTCTGCAGCCAGCAACTGCGATGCAGTATGCGACACATCGACAGCCTCAACACTGCCATTGGAATCGACATCAGCTTTAACTCTATTTACCAAGGCATTGTATCCGTTCTTTACATAATCTACAAGCAGTGTAACATCTTCGATAGTGAGAACATTATTACAGTTTACATCGCCTAGGAGAGTGTATATTAATTCTGTAATATCATACTCTGCAATGTTATCCTTGAGATAGTTATTACGCGCTTTAAGCCAATTCTGCATGCGCTTTACATCGGAAGCCACCAAAGAATAACCTGGCCATTCATTTTCGTTATTTACAAAAGACTCTTTTGCAAAGTTAAAATATTCATCCAAGAAATCATTCAGTTCACTAATGCAGTCTTTCTCTACAAATTCACGCCACACTTTGTAATAATACTTTTTAAACGACTCATTGTTGATAATTGCGGCAAAGAAATTGAAGCCGGGCTCGATATACATGTTGTAGTTAAGCACACTCGACTCTTCACCCGAATTGCAATAACCGTGCCCGCTTTCATAACCAAAAGCCCAATCGAAATCCCATAGAGGGCCAAACACAAATTTACTCTCCTCCGAGTCTAAATTCTCTTTCCATAGGAAGGTGCTTTTGGGGTGTCCTAATTCCTGATTGAGAACGACATCGTTTACAAACATGAAACGAGCCAATGCATCGAGGTCGGCATAAGGTTCCAGATTTTCTCCATTGTAAACAGCTGTTTCAAATTCGTTAAAATCGGCAATTATTGCATCGAAACGTTCTTCTGCAACAGACAATTCCAGTTCTGTTAAATCGGGCTCTTTAAGATTTACCGGGAGATCGTAATTTGCTGAATTAAATTTGTATGTTTCATCAAAATATTGATCTAGCTCCAACATATAACCTGTTGACTCATCGACATCGACACTGTTATTAGCAAAACCAACCTTTTCGGTAAACATATAACTGCCAACGTATGTACCATCCATATACAACTCTACCGGAATTATATGATTTGTATATGGTGCATTAACCAATTGACCCACCTTCATCGCAATGGCATTTGCCATTAAAGCACCAATTTGGTGATTAGAGAGCAATACCCAGCTTTTTCCTTTTGTTAATCCAAATGGTTTGACCTTTTCGGGAAACTTCAAACGATAGGGTTTCTTAGACCAACCCCAAGAAGTATTACCACGTCCTTTGATTTGCACAGAGTTCTCGAAGTCGTCGTATACCCCGTAACCGGTTATTTTAAAATTCGCATCGCGATATGTATCTTTGTCATAATGAATTAATTTGTAACCACCATCAACCTGAATATCTACGCGAGGCACTGAGTTCTGTTTATCTGTCAGCCAATCGACATTGACAGTATATACACGACCAAAAGGCACACGTATAGTCTTGTAAACTGCATCCTGTACTTTTGTTGGTTCTTCGTCGCCCGGGATAACATTATATAGGGCGAACTCGGCAAACACCATGTGATTATTATGGTATTCCGAAGCCGTCTGTTCCAATTTTATATATTTATAACTGCCACCCAAATCTATGGCAGGGGATGTATATTCTGCACCTGCAGGGTAGAGAGGTAAGCCATCGTCATCTGCAGTAAAACCCTTTACAAAAGTCCAGTTACTGTTATCATCGCTTACATACAGGTTCAACTCTTTTGCATTATAATCACCAAAATTACGAGCCATATAATAGAACTTCAATATGCTTACAGGCTCATTCAATGTGATGGTTATATAAGGCATTACAGATGCATCGTATGCCGCGCCATACGCTGTATGAAAACATGTTCCCGGATTGTCATCCAACATATAATAGAGTTCGTCTCCAGCCTGCGAAGGTTTATTTGTATAAAGCATCTCCCCTGTTAAAGTAATTTTCGTAACAGTCTCGTCGGGCGATGTCCATACCTCGTCGCTAACTTTGACATTCTGTAACACATTATAACCGGGATATGTCGCAACATAGTAAACCGAATCTTTGAAACTCATTCGTGTCTCTTTGCTAACCTGCAGTGTGGTATCGACATAGGCTACTGCATTGTCATCACTAAGATTAAAACTTGCAGTGAGATACTTGCCTATTGCATTCAAAGAAAAATTCATGTTGCTATCGACCTTTCCTTTGCCAAGAGTATCTGCAATGGCATCTACGTTAAGATTTGGGTTATATTTATTATTGAATTTATATGTCAGCATCTCGGGAAGTTCAGGGCATACTAGCGACAAACTATCATACTCCTCTATCGCATATTTTATAACACCTTTATCTTTTAGTTCCAAACAGAGAGAATCGCCGTCGGTATAATAATATGATTCGACAAATTCGGGTTGGAAAGCATCTATTCCACCATCGGCACGGTATACAAAATAGATTTCCTGATTTTGCACATCTATAGGCTTATAAGAGACAAGTTCACCTGTTCCGGGAAAAGTTGTGCCACCACCTTCGGGAGTTGTTGGACTACCTGTATCAACAGAATTATCATATAAAACACCTGTTGGAGTGAGTACTATATGTGTAGGAGCCAAAGTGCTTGCACTTGTTACATATGATATAGAAAATGACGTAACACTCTGGTTGAACTTAACATCGAGATAGACGTAGTTATCCGGAACATACTGCGGATTTGAATATGCAGAATGATAATACGATTGCCAATCGTAATCATACAGATTTTCTAAAGACCCGTCGCCTATTTCCAGCGAATTTGTTGTAATATTATCTACTGTGTATGTAAGTTCCTTATAACTTTTATCGTAAAAGCGTAAATCGGACAATGCAACACCGGGATATTCATAATAATAATCGTATGAATTGTTCTCGAGGAAAGTAATACGAATTCCATCGACCGGTGTCTCTACAATAAATTGATTAGAAGTCCACCTATACTTGTTACCAATATCACTGCCGGGAAGACCGGTTGCAACATCTATCGGGAACACATCGAACGAAGCCGATTGCGCTGAGAGATTTACTGCAACAGATATAAATGCAAGAAAAAGGGTAAAAAATCTTTTCATATCTATTAATTTTTCTTTTCAAAATAGTATAAAAAACAGTAAGAAGTTGTTATTACAGTGTTTAAAAAACCTTACTTCGCTTAATTTTGCAAATATATCTCTTTTTATTGAAAAAAATGCTTTAAATATTAAAATTCATTGAATTAAAGAAAATTATAAGTGAAACTACAGGCATATATCATATTCCAGCCTTAGCTGTTCCATAAGTTCTTTAACACTAACAATTTCGTTGCATCGCCATGCATTTGCCCCACAAAAAGCGTAACCATGCTCCATGCGTCCTTTATATGCATTATAAAGGGCCAACATTATGCAATAGGGGCTATCTACGACATTACACGTTTTGATACAATTGAATGGACACTGCTTTGGTTTACATTCACCATGCGCTACCCTATCGAGGAATTTACCTATTATAGCTCGCCCGGGCATACCGACAGGGCTATTTATTATATCAATATTTTCCTTTGTTGCCGATAAATACGATTGTTTAAACTCTATTGAAGCATCACACTCATCTGTTACAACAAACCGTGTACCCATTTGGAACAGATTAGTTTGGCCACACGTGCCGACGAAACAATTGGTACAAGTTTGGTTTTTTTGTTCAAAGGGGTTATAAACAAAAATATGTGGTAAAAACCTCCTATTTGTGACGTAATTAATATAAGAAAAATAGAACCATTGATATTATTTACAAGGCTACACTATCAAAAAAACAGGATATATAATATAAATAAATTCTTTCGTACCATTTTTATGAGAATAACTATTTCGCAGGTCGCGATAAATACTTACCTTTGCAACGTCTAAATATATAAGGTATAAACAGATAGATGTATCTCTATCGAACACCAATTTACCATAAGAGATATTCGACACATTCTTATTATTGAGATTTATTAACCATAAAAACAGTTTAATATGAGAAAATTTTTACTTTCACTCGTTTGCCTATTTGCTCTGACAGCCTATAGTGCAGATACTTACACCCACACCTTTACCAGTAGCGAAGGCTTCACAACAGAGGGTGGTACAATAACATTAAGTGATTTCAATTGGGTTGCTACCGGTTGCGATTTCATTGGTTTTGACAACAACGGTCGTGGCGTACAAATTGGAAGCGGAAATAAACCCGCCCTAAGTTACAGCATTAGTTCAACCGATTTCTCGGCATTCACAATTAAGAGCGTAACCATAAACAGTAGTACAGCTAGTAAGAGTGATGCCACAATGACTATTAAGGTTGGCGACAAGGAGTCTGAGGCGTATACATTAAAAAGCAGTGCAGCCGATTATAAGTTCGAGTGCGAGGATGCCAAAGGTGATATCGTTATCAGCTGGTCGCAAGAGACCAAAAAGGCTCTTTACCTTCTTTCTATTACAGTGGAATATGTTATGCCTGCCGACATGGTAACTGTTCCCACACCTACATTCAATGTCGAGAGTGGAATCTTTGCAGACCAAGTAAAAGTTTCAGTTGAAACAACAAACCAAGAGGCTAAGATCTATTATACTCTTGACGGAACAACTCCCAGTTACGAAGATTATAAAGCAGAAATAGGCTCAACCCAACGTAGCAGCTACTACGTTAGAGAGTTCACATTAACAGAGACAACAACCATAAAAGCTATCGCTGTGCTTGAGGGCGATGAGATTTCATATAGTAGCAAGGTTGCCGAGGCTACATATACAATATACCCCGGTGTTGCTTACGTTCCTGCCAGCGAAATTGTTTCCGGTTCGAGATATGCATTTATTGTTGAAGATGGTATTGCCAACCCCGGTGCCGAGAATAGTAAATATTCATATTTGAATGTTACAGATATCACAAACGTTGGAAACTATGTAAAGGACATTGAACGTAACAGTTTTACATTTACAGCAACAGAAGGTGGCTTTACCATACAAGACCATTTTGGACGTTACCTATACAAGAACGAGGACACCTATAAGAACTTTAACTTTGCAGAAGAGTTGCCCGAGAAAGGCGGTGTATGGAGTGTTACATTTGCAGACGGAACTGCTAAAATTGTAAATGTTCTTACATCTAAAACAGTTTATTACTCGAAAGGATATACAAGCTTTGGATGCTATGCAGAAACTGATGTTAAAGAGGATATGACTCTTCCTACAGTATACGTTAAACGCGATGTTCCAACAGCAACAATTACACCTGCAGCAAAGAGCACTCTCGATAAATTCCAGACTATTACAATTACATGTGCAAATGGATTGAAAGTTAGTGATAACTTTAAGGCTGTTGCAACAAACGGTATGCCTGCATCATACGGTGGTTGGAAATATGACATGACCATTACACAAGAGAATGATAACACTATAACATTGAGCACTGCAGAGCCTATTACCGGTAACATGACTTTCTGGGTACAGATTACAGGAAAGATATACATGGACCCCGAAATATTAAACATCCCAATGGAAATTCCTTCAGTAGGTATAGAGTACACCACTAAGGAAGAGGTTCCTGCAGCTACAATAGATAAGATTTCACCCGAAAACAACTCTGTAGTAGAATCACTTTCATATATAAAGTTCACATTCAGCTACTATGCCGGTGCAAGCGAAGATGAGACATTGTTACCCAAACTTTACAAAGAGGGAGATAGCGACAATCTGATAGCTGTTGAGTACACAACAATGACAGAAGATGGAAACGGACACATCGACATGATGGATGGTGCTCTAAAGGTTACAGAACCAATTACAACCAACGGTACATATATACTTGAGATTCCTACCGGTTACTTCATCGACGGTTACGGGAACAACATCGAGGGTGTAACTCTTAAATATACTGTACAAAACGATGGCACAGGCATTGAAGATGTTGTTACAGAAAATGCAAACGGCTGGGTTGTTTACAACGTTCTTGGCGTTAAAGTAATGGAAACCACAGATGCCACAGAGCTCAACACACTTGCAAAAGGCTTGTACATCATTAACGGAGTTAAGACAATTGTTAAGTAAGCAAAGCTAACATATAGCAAAAAAGCAGAATTCATTGAATTCTGCTTTTTTTATTTATTGTAAGTATCCGTTATTTTCCAACTGATGAGAGCGCTGTTTTTATCTTATCCAAAAATTCATTTCCATCTTTAGTAGCTCCAACAACAGAACACAAAGGAGTGCCATCTGATTCGAATATGACGTAAGTAGGATATATCTCTACACTGTTCTCTTTTGCAACTTGTGCGGGATTGTTACACGAGCAAAGAGCTATTGCAATAAGAATAATACTCTTGTTCTTATTATCGTTGTATTTATTTTTGTTTCAGTGTTTTCTCAACAAGTTCTCTCAAGCCACTATCGGGGCCCGGAGCAAATGCACTAACTATATTTCCTTTACTATCTATTACTATATAACGTGGAACTCCACTCACATTATAATTAACCTCAAAATCGGAAGCATATACTGTTCCTGTAATAAGATTAATCATTCCATTCATTTTATATTTGTCCAATGTCGATGCCCAATGAGCCTTTTTGCCTCTACGGTCTATTGACACTGTTATAAACTCAACCAAAGGATTTGTCTTATAATCCTCTTTTAACTGCATGAATGCCGGCATCTTCTTTAGGCAACTGCTACACCATGTTGCCCACACATCTATAACAAGGATTTTCCCCAGAAAATCCTGAAATGAATAGATTTTACCATCTCTATCGGAGAATGTGGGATTTGGTGCTACCTTTCCATCCATTATTGGAATATACTTTTTGTATAGCTCCAATATGTCATTTTTGACGTTGCAATTTTCAACATTTTTTTCAATGATGGGCAACAAATCGTAAAACTCTTTTGTGCATCCACCATTATTAATTGGAAATTTCATCTTCTCGAGATATACTTGATGCAATAAACTGTTTTTTGAAGAAAAAATATCATGCAGTTTAGCATAATCGTTGCTATTTATAGCTCTGATAGGGAAAAATATCGTAATGGTTAGCCCATCGCGTGAGGCATCGAAACTACAGCCACGCTTCATCGCTTGCAACATAAAATAGTGGTCGGTAAACTTCTCTATCTTCACATGTTGCATAAATGATTTTACAACATCATTGTCGAAGGAAATCTTTTCTATTTTGCCGGGCAGAAGATTGATATCCTCATTTTTACCTTTGCATTTTATGATATATTCGCCACTGTACCATATCATATTACACATATTCTCGGTTGTAGCGACACTATCACATAGGGGTATGCCGGCTTTTACTTCGTCAAAAAATTGTACAAGCTCACCGGCACTATTAAACGTCTTGTTTTGCCACAATTCTTTAATAGGACCGCGCTCTGCACATGCTTGCACAACACACATTAGTAACCCAACGGTTACGAAAAGTGATTTTCTATACGAGAAATTTTGGAAAAGCATAAGAGACTATAAGTTAATTATTTATCTAAGCCCTTTGCTATACCTACAAGGTCTATTCCGTAGGTCTCCTTCATTAAATTAACGACTAAGTCGTATTTCTCCTTTATCATAGGATACTTCTCGATAGAATAACGTTCTGCAAATTCATCGGGAGTGAGCCACATTGCATTTCTAATAAATGCTCCAAACAAATCATAGCCCCTCTCTCCATCTCCTATATTCTTTTTGTGCCAAGAATCGGTATGTTTTACCACCAATGTGGGTCTCCAAACATCATCTGAATTTCCTGTCGTTGCAAAATGATAATAGATATCATCGGGGAAACCTAATTTATAATTATAGTACTCCGATTCAGGATTATCATAAATTAAAGTATCCTTTTCACTGAATACATAGCCGGACCAAAACTCGTCAGGGGTGATTATATCACCTTTAGACCTTGCATTCCATATTGCTTTATTCATGAACATACAGCGCTGTTTCTTAATAGATAACTCATCGCTACCACCATTCACAACATCGTCTTTGAAGCTTATAGCCCAATTATCGAAATTACCCAATTTAATAGATTCGAATTTTTCGCTATCGGTTCCGGGAGTACTACTTTCGTCCTCCTCTCCTTCGCTAAAATCACGTGGCTCTGAGCGCAGATTATCTATCATATATATCTTAACAGGGAACGTAGATTGCGCAAACTCAGGAGTTATATTGGGGAAAATATAATTGTAGAAAAAATTCACATAGAACGGCAAATATTCATCTGGCAGATTCCAGACACCATTTTCACGCTCTTCCTTTGGACCTCCAACATAAACCGGGCCTGTTCCTGTTGATGTCCATTCGCGGTTCAGGTCTTGTTCTGTAATATCTTTATATAGAAGATATACTCCGTACTCTTCGCTTATCTGTTTTATGAGAGCATCATACTCGCTATCTCCTTGTGGGAATGCTCCACGAATAGGTGAATAGTTTCCCGATGGGGTAATATTCTCATCTTCGTTACAAGAAACAAAAGCAAACACTCCCGCAACCATTGCAAGAGTAATATATATATATCGTTTCATACTATTCATATATTTTATTTATTATTGGACAGTTACTGTTTCGGGAATTCGCTTTTCGGGCAAGTCGTTCTGTATTAGTGAGGCATTAAGTTCCAAAGCCTCATCGGGTATTGGCAGAGTGTAGAGTGAATCTCTCTCTTGCAAATGATAGGTACTTATGTTCTTATCATCGTCGTACCATGTGTGGCTTATTGCCGGCATACCCCAACGGCGCAAATCGAACCAACGATGTCCTTCGAAACAGAGTTCACGACGACGTTCTTCTCTTACGAAGGATATGAGTTCTTCATCGGTTGTATATTCATAAGGTTCATAATCCTCGGAGCCGAAACGCTTTACCGTTAATTCGTTAAGTGCGGCAACTGCATCTGCAGAGTTTGCGCCACCCAACATTGCCTTTGCCTCGGCGTAGTTCAGATAGGCCTCTGAAAGTCTTAAACAACGACCAAATTGACCAACGACATTCTGTGGGAGGAATCTTCCTGTGTCGTAGTTCACCTTACCGTATGCCATATACATTAGTTTGTTGCCACCCATATTATCGGGTGCCTGAATAATATATCTCAATTTTCGAAGGTCGGCACCATCGAAACAATCAAGCAAACTTTTTGATGCTTGGAAATAGGCATGCATTCTGCCTGTTTCTGTTGTTTGGTTTGCATAATCGTGTGTCCATTGGAACATATCTCTTATGCTTCCATAGGGCCAAATAGTTTCACTCGATGAATATGAAGAAAATACAACATAATTGCGTACAGAGCCATTATATAAAGGCACAGTATTTAAATCGAGCAGAGCAAATCGATTATCTTTCATAACATACTCGGCATATTCTGCAGCTTTCTCCCAGTTTTCCATGTAGAGATAGGTACGTGAGAGCAACAGTTGCACCATAGGCAAACTTGTACGGAAGTTTTTATCCCATTGCAAGTCGCTAGGCAAAGCTTTGTATGCCTCTTCGGCAACATGCAAATCGAGAAGTATCTGTTGGTAAACCTCTTTTACAGTTTTTCTTTTCAAATAGTCGTTACTCTCTTCTATGCCACTGTTTAACTTCAAAGGAACACCTAATGAATCGGGCAAATAGTTGTATGGAGGTCCGTAGAGGTTTACAAGATTAAAGTAGTAAAATGCACGAAGGGCATGCGCTTGCGCTTTTACCTTATTCATATTATCTTCGGTATCTGACACCTCGGGAAGATAATCTATAACAGCATTTGCGCCCAAAATAACCTCATAAAAACATTCGTACTGATTTATAATTCCTGCACCGGCCTCTTCCATCATTCGATACATGTCGGGTTGCCAAGAGAATGCTGCAAGATATTTGTTTCCATCGAAGCCAGCAATTGGCTTTTGATATGGAGCTGCCTCAATATCATCATCTAATAAATTAAGAAATGCATTGAAACCAATCATATCGTTACGCATATATGCTCCGCCCAACAATAGTTCATTTAGCGAGACAGCATCATCGGGTACAAACTCGCTTTTTGAACTTGGCTCCAGAAAATCTCCGCAACCGGTTAATACAAAAGTTGCGCACAATATTACTATAATATATTTTTTCATTTTCATTGTCTCTGCTTTTTATAGTCCTATACTTAATCCCATCGAATAAACTCTTGGCTGTATTGTGTAACCCAATTCCGGGTCATAGCCTTTCCAATCATCGCTTGCTATCACAAACAAGTTGTTGATGTTTGCACTGATTTGCACACGCGACAGACCTATTTTACTGCATATTTTGCGAGGTAGACTATAGGATAGCGAAATTTGTGTACAACGCAAGAACGATGCATCGGCGACTCTGACATCGGATTGCGCCCACATCGAATAGATGTTATCATATAGTCCGTTGGGAAGATTCAAATTATATAGGTCTTTTACCGATGTATATAGTGCCGGAATATTTGTGTGTGCCTCATCTCCCGGCTTTTTCCAACGGTCGTTCAACTCCTTGGACAAATTACCGTAAATATCGGGCATCTTTCCGTATGTAAATGTATCATAAGGATTTGGTAGACGTTTCTTTGAGCCTAGGATAAGTGCAAAATCGGCACCAAAGTTAAAATCTTTCCAACGAAAACGGGTATTGAAACCACCTGTGAAATAGGGTTCACCCTGTCCCGAATATACAAGGAAGGTTGTTGGGTCTACAGTACCATCGCCATCGACATCGTCGTATGTAGCATTTGCAAATGTCGGATAGCCGTTTACAGGGTTAAGGCCAGTAAACTTATAGGACCAGAAAGCAGAGAGCGGATAACCACTCTTTAGAGGACGCTCACTGCTACCATTCAAGAAGTCGGTGTGATTGAGTTCATCGGCTTTGGCAGTACGGTCGTCTGCTTCCGATTTATTCCAGTTTTTACTTGCATTGAAACCTACAGTCCAGATAAAATCTTTGGTGCGTACCGGAGTGTAATTAAGTGTGAATTCGACACCTTGGTTGGTGATGATGCCACCATTCAATGGCATACTTTTTACACCATACTCTTGCGCAATATCTTGTCTTATGATAGCATTAGAACGACGACCGTAATACTCAACATTCATTGTTATGCCAAACAGAGAGAGGTCTAATCCAAGGTTCCAGCTACGTGTACGTTCCCAATCCAATTGTGGGTTTGGCAGGCTTGAAATTGTCAAATAATACTCCTTGTAACTTGGCAACAAACCGCTATACCTCACAATCATTTCGGGACTGATAGAACTTACCACGTTACCCTGTATACCGTAAGAGAAACGGAGATTCATCTGGTCGAGCCACGAAAGTTTATTTGCCACAAATGGTTCCTGTGCTATTTTCCATGAAGCGCCAAACGACCATGCCGGGTCGAACTGCTGATTAACATCTTGTCCAAAACGGTTTGAGGCATCGGAACGGACATTCACGTTTACAACGTAGCGATTCATGAATGTATAGGCAAGAGTTGAGAAGAACGACACGAAATTTATTTCTGTTGATGTTTTATTCCAACCACCACTATTATATAGTGCATCCAACACACCCAAACCTATTGTCATATTCCCAAATCCAATTGGTTTGAACTCCGAAGGCAATGCTGGAGAAACGATTATTTCGCCACGTTCGGGAACAAAACCGTATGCAGTGTTACTCTCGCTTTCGCTTTCGGTAGTACGTATCTCTAATCCTAACATTGCATTCAAACGATGATTTTGATTGAATTCTTTAGAGAATTGCAAACGCTGTGATGTGCTGAATGTTGTACTTTGAGTATTAGACTGATTGAGCACACCACCATGTGGCATTAGCGCTGCATTGTATTTTTCGGAGCCTGCTTTTTCGGAACCATAAGGATATCCACGATAGAGTTGTTCTACTGTTGATGTTCTTTCACCGGCATAACTCTCGCCTTTGTTTATACTGCTCGACATGCTGGCTGTTCCTTGGTAGGTGAGCCAATCGAGAATCTTATAGGTGATATTTGCCGATGCGTTAAATGTTGTACCACGATTCTTGGAGTAGCTGTTCTCCATCTCGTTGAAGATATTTTGCGAATATTGATTATGCTCGGCTAAATCTCTATTATATTGATAATTATAATACTTTGAATAGAAAACTCTATCGCCATTCTCTTCGAAAGCAGGAATTGCACGACTGGTGTTCATTGCATAACTGTAGGGGTTTACTCCGGCACCGTAGCCACGAGAATCCCTCACACTACCATTCAACTGAACATTTATGCTCAATTTCTCGTTTACGTTACTATTTATGCTAAGACGAGAAGTTATTTGGTCGTTTTCGTTGCCTAACTCATAGCCTTTGTTGTCTGAATAGCCAACAGAAGCATTATAAGTATATTTTTGAGTACCACCAGATACACTCAAATTATGATTCTGACTAATAGAATTACGGGTTAGGAGGTCGAACCAATCGGTGTTCACCGTTTCCAATCTTTGCAAATATTTAGAGAACTGCTGTTCGTTTATCATACGTTTGTTGAACATTGCCATGAGACCCTCGTATGTATATATTTGTGGGAGTGGCTCGTTTTGATAACGCACACCGGCCTCGTATGCTTCTTTACTGAATGTTATGCGCTCCTTAGAGTTCATATAGTCGTACATATCGTATCGGGGACGTTCTCGAACCGAAACATTTGCATTATAATTTACGCTTATGCGACCGGGCGCTCCTTTTTTGGTTGTGATGACAATGACGCCATTAGATGCCTTTGAACCATAAATAGCTGTAGCGGAAGCATCTTTGAGCACTGTAATGTTATCAATATCCTGAGGGTTCAACCAAGATATTTGGTTACCAATGAGTTCTTTTAATCCAGATGTTATTGAAGAACTCATATCTATTGACCATTCGTCCTCTTGTATCACTCCGTCTACTACCCACAATGGCGATGTATTTCCCAGAATTGTAGATGTTCCGCGAATAGTAATTTTGGGGGTAGCACCCACACGTGCCGATGAATTAACAACTGTCATTCCGGCAATTTTTCCTTGAAGCATTTGGTCAATACTTTGGAAAGCCGGCATCATGATATCTTCGGCTTTCACTGTTGTAAATGCTCCAACCATATCTTTTCGTGGCAATCTGTTGTATCCATCCTCTACAATAGTTACCTCTTCTAAGATTGCATCATCGGGAAACAATTGTATATTCAACGTTTCCTTATGAGTATTAACATTCAACTTAACCTTTTTGGTTTTCATTCCCATAAAACTAATCAACAACTCCTTGTCGCCCTGCTCCAAATTTATTGTAAGCATAAACTCACCCTCAATGTTAGTAGTGGTTCCTTTGGCTATTCCCTGCTTGTTGTTTATGGCTACAGCAGCGCCTGGCAACGGTTCACCAGTGTCATCGACAACAGTTCCTGTAACAATCATGTTACCTGTTTGTGCATAGGCAACACAACCACAGAGGATACAAATAAGTAAACTTACGAACCTAAGTCTTTTTTGATTTGTTTTCATCGCGTTTTAATACATTCTGTTAAAATTTACAAATAGAAAGTCTATTTAAGGCGAAAGTTAATACTTTTTTTAGAAACAGAGCAAAAAAACAGACAAAAAACTAATAAAAGTTTATTTATTTAAAAAAACATTGCATTGTTTCTTCTCATTTTTATAACAAAAATACAGACATATTGTGCAATACAATATATCTGTATTTGTAATATTATTTTACTATAATTTACAGTATTTGCTAAACAAACAGACTACTTAACATCATAGATATTACCATATAGAATGTAGTACCACTAATGTCGTTTACGATTTGTATGAAAGGACCTGTAGCCACAGCCGGATTGATATCCATTTTGTCGAGCACCAATGGGATGAACGTACCAAATGCCGAAGCGAACATTATAACAACAAAGAGACTCAATGGCACAGCAAGGGTTATCATATCGCTCACGCCATAGACAAGAATATTGTAAATATATATGCATGCCGACAAAGTTGTTGCGTTCACAAGCGCAACAGACAACTCTTTCAGTACGTGGCGGAATATGTGATTTCTATCCAATGAATTATTAGCCAAACCCTGAACAGCTATTGCCGACGATTGTACACCTACATTACCACCCATACCCGCAAGCAGAGGGATAAAGAGTGCCATTTCGGGATGCGAGCCCAAAGTTTTAGAGAAACAGCCCAACAGCATAGAAGAGCCTATTCCTCCTAACATTCCTATTACAAGCCAAGGCAATCTAGCACGTGTCTGTTGCAATACCGAGTCGTCGCTCTCTACATCTTGTGCAAGACCGGCGGTAAGTTGTTGGTCATGTTCTGTCTGCTCGCGAACCTCATCCATGACGTCATCGACAGTAATTTGCCCGACAAGACGATTAATTTTATCGACAACAGGAATTGCTACAAGGTTATATTTTTCTATAAGGAGAGTAACCTCGTCAATAGGGGTATCTACATCGACACTCACCACCTTTGTATTCATAACATGCTTAACTTTTGAAACAGAGGGGCTCGTTACCATCTTTGTCAAAGGAAAAAGACCACAAAGACGCTCATCGTCATCCACAACATATATATAGTATATATCATCGAGATCTTCGGCTTGACGACGCATCTCCTTTAGACATTCCGGCATACTCCAGTTCTTGTTCACGACCACCATCTCGGTACTCATGAGACCTCCTGCCGTATCTTCGTCATATTGCAACAAATCGACAATATCACCGGCCTGTTCTATATCTTTAATATGTGCAAGGACCTCTTCTTGCTTATCTTCGTCCATGTCACGAATAATTTCGACGGCATCGTCGGTATCCATGTAATTAACGAAGCGTTTTGCAATGGCCTCAGAAGGTAGCTCTTCCAACAGTTCGTTACGCAAATCCTCATCCATTTCGGTGAGGGCGTCGGCAGCTTTTTCATTGTCTAATTGACGATAGAGAAAACGCGCCTCTTCGATATCGAGTTCACTACATAGTTCTGCGATATCAGCAGGGTGTAGTTTGGAAATCTTATCTTGTAAAAGAACAGAATCCTTACCGTCTATAAGTTCTTTTATTATATCGATAAACTCTTTTGTCATAGTACACCTTCTTTATTTTCTAAACTACATTCAACTCTGTTTGTAAGTTCAATAAACTGCTCTATAGAGAGCTGTTCGGGACGATTATCGAGAATTGGGTCGGCAAGAATCGTAGCACCTTTACCAACAATTTGTTGTATAGGATTACGCATTTTTTTGCGACGCTGATTAAATGTCGATTTTACAATTTGCTTGAACAGCGTTTCGTTACATTCCAATTTCTCTCTGCTATTTCTGCGCATAAGTACCACTGCACTTTTCACCTTCGGAGGAGGAGAAAAAACAGTTTCTGAAACTGTGAAAAGATACTCTACATCGTACCACAGCTGTATAAATATGCTTAATATTCCATAGGCTTTACTACCGGGCTTTGCAGCCAACCGTTCACCCACCTCTTTTTGTATCATTCCACTACAATAGGGAATAAACTCTTTATAATCGAGCATTTTAAAGAATATCTGACTCGAGATGTTGTACGGATAATTTCCGATGAGCATAAATTGCTCTCCGGCAAAAAGACGGTCGAGATGCATTTTAAGGAAGTCATCGGGTATTATATTGTCTTCACCCAATGCCGGAAGGTTTTTACATAGATACGTAACCGACTCTTCATCTATTTCTACCACTTTAATTGGACGCTCCCTTTCCAACAGATATTGAGTGAGTACTCCCATTCCGGGACCAACCTCTAGCACAGGCATACCGGGGCAGACATCTACCGTATCGGCTATTCTTTTTGCAACTGACAAATCTATCAAAAAATGTTGTCCGAGCCTTTTTTTAGGTGTTACTGTCTTCATGGGTTATTTGCGTATCTTTTCCTAAAAATTTTGTAATAAAATGTAAAAAAGATTGCGTTTTTTGATAATATATTGTTATCTTCGCAACGCTTAGACAGAGCACAAAGATAATTAAAAGTATCAACTTTGAACCGAAACTTTTGAAAAAGATTTTAAATAATATCATAAAAACTCTATTACCACTCCTTTTAGGAGCATTTATACTTATTTGGTTGTATAGGGATTTCGACTTTTCTAAGCTTTTAGAGGGGTTGAAAGAGATGAATTGGTGGTGGTTCTTGTTATCTATTGTGTTTATTGTATTGAGCCATGCAATAAGAGGTTGGCGATGGAAATTAGCTCTTTCGCCCTTGGGATATAACCCACATAGCACAACATGTGTCGATTCCATATTTATTGCTTATGGAGCCAACCTTGTTATACCGCGCATAGGCGAGGTCTCGCGTTGCGCTGTGCTTGACCGTTATGAGAAAGTTCCTTTTGTACACTCATTAGGCACCGTTGTGTCGGAGAGAATTATTGACAGCATTATGGTTGCAGGAATGACTATCATGGCAATTGCCTTGCAATGGAATATCTTTGCAACATTTTTTAATGAAGCAAACAGCAACAACGACAATAGCACATCGGCAACGGCCGGTTTGGCAATAATTATTGTTTCTTTGCTTGCCGTTGCAACATTATTATTATTTTTACTAAGAAAAATGTCGATATGGAGCAAACTAAAATCCTTCATAGCGCGTTTTTGGGAAGGAATGACAACGTTAGCAAAAATAAAGAACCTAAAACTTTTTATTCTTGAGACCGTTGGTATATGGTTTTGCTATTTCATGCAATTCTATTTATGCTTTTTCTGTTTCCCATTCAGTAGTAATTTGTCTATATTTGCGGCATTCCTAATGTTTGTTGCAGGCAGTATTGCTGTAATAGTGCCCACACCCAATGGCGCCGGACCATGGCATTTTGTTGTAGCAAGCCTTATGATGTTGTATGGAGTAGAGTCCGACGATGCGCAAATGTTTGCACTTATTGTACATTCGTTACAAACCCTTATAGTGGCATTACTTGGAGTTTATGGTTGGATAAGATTGCAATTTATAAAATAAAATTTAAATATTATGGCAGTAACAATAAAAGATTTATCGCCTCGCGAAGTTTGGAAACACTTCGAGGCTCTGACACAGGTTCCACGTCCATCGGGACACCTTGAAAAAATTCAAAAATTTTTGCTTGACTTTGGTAAAAGCATAAATGTTGAGACATGGCAAGATGAAGCAGGCAATATCATTATGCGCAAACCGGCAACACCCGGGTTGGAAGGACGCAAAGGTATAATTCTTCAGGCACACATGGATATGGTGCCCCAAAAGACACCCGACAGCAAACATAATTTTGAGACAGACCCTATTACAACTGTTGTCAAAGGCGATTGGCTCTACGCCAACGACACCACACTTGGTGCCGACAACGGATTGGGCGTTGCTGCGATTATGGCAATTATGGAAGATGACTCTTTGACACATGGACCATTAGAGGCCCTCATCACAGCCGACGAAGAGACCGGCATGTACGGTGCTTTCGGACTCAAAGGTGGCGAACTGCAAGGCGACATTCTTTTGAACTTAGACAGCGAAGAAGAGGGAGTTATGTATATTGGTTGTGCAGGAGGATTGGACATTTCGGCATCAATGGAGTTCATGGAAGTTGAGCCATTCGAAGGAGATGTCGCTGTTAAAGTACAATTAAAAGGACTCAAAGGAGGGCACTCGGGCCTTGAGATAAATGCGGGTCGTGGAAATGCCAACAAACTGATGGCTCGTTTTGTACGTGAAGCTATGGACGAATGCGGTGTAAGCATTGCTTCTTGGAATGGAGGAAACATGCGCAACGCTATTCCTGCAAGTTGTCAGGTTGTACTCACCTTGCCTGCGGAAGGAGTTGAAGAGTTAAAAGAGATTGCTACAAAATATGAGGCTCTTTACAATAGCGAATATGCAACAATAGAAGAGGGTATTACATTGCGCGTAGAAGAGTGTGAGATGCCCGAGACAGTTATTCCCGAAGAGATACAAGACAACCTAATTGATGTAATTCTTGCATGCCACGACGGTGTGTTACGTTTCATTCCTACAATACCCGACACCGTAGAGACATCGAGCAACTTATCTATTGTCAAAATAGAGGATGGCGCTGCAGAGATAAACATTCTTGCCCGCAGTTCATGCGATACAATGAAAGAGTTCTTGGCATTGCAGTTATCCAGTTGTTTTGCTATGGCCGGCATGAAAGTTGAATTAAGCGGTGGCTACAGCGGTTGGCAACCCAATGTTAATTCTCCATTGCTCGCAGCATTGAAAAAGGCATACAACGAAATGTTTGGTAAAGAGCCCGATGTACGTGTTATACATGCAGGATTGGAGTGCGGAATAATATCTACAAATTACCCAAACATGGACATGGTTTCGTTTGGTCCCACACTTATGTCGCCTCACTCACCTACAGAGCGAGTAGAGATTGCCACAGTAGAGAAATTCTACTCTTTGGTAAAGGCATTAGTTGTTAATGGAGTATTATAATTAACTTTTTTATAAAACCTATTTTATTAACCTAAATCTTATTTAACTATGAAAAAGAATTTTAAATTTGTTGCAGTTTTAATGGCTGCATGTATCCTCTTTTCATCTTGTATTGGTTCATTCAGTTTGACACACAAAATTAAGGACTGGAACGAAAGCCTTGGTAACAAGTTTGTAAACGAATTGGTTTTTGTTTGTATGCACATTATTCCTGTATATGAACTTTCTATTTTTGCAGACGTCCTTGTTCTTAACTCAATTGAATTCTGGACAGGTAACAACGCTCTTGGCAAAGCCGGCGAGACTAAAGTTGTTAAGAACACACAAGGCGAAGATGTTACAATCACAACTTGTGAAAACGGTTACACATTAAGCAATGGCGATACTGCAATGAACCTTGTATGGGATAGCGCAGACCAAAGCTGGAGCATTGAATACAACAATCAAATGAACAAAATAATGAAGATGATTGACACTGAAAATGCTCAGTTGTTCTTAATGAACGGTGAAACAATGAATGTTTCTCTCGACCAGAATGGTGTGGACATGGCTCGCCAACTTATCATGAGCAACAGTTTTGCAATGAAATAATAGAATTACAAGTATTAAATACTATAAATTCTTATAAAAATAAGGTCTCGCATAATTGCATGCGAGACCTTATTTATTTATCTTCGCCCCAAAGAACTCTTATATGGAACACCCCGAAAACGATAAAGCATACAAAGGTTTAAAGGTTAACGAAGGGATTGAGCAACCCAACTCTCTGAATCCGTACCTTTCACAGATAAAACGCAAACGAGCACCCAGCCTCTCTGTAGATGATTATGTAAACGGAATACTTCGTGGCGATGTAACAATTCTCTCGCGCGCTGTTACATTGATAGAAAGCCTGTTACCTGAACACCAAACATTAGCACAAGAGGTTGTTGAACGTTGCTTGCCACACTCAGGCAAATCTGTACGTATAGGCATAACCGGGGTACCCGGTGCCGGCAAAAGTACATCTATTGATTCTTTTGGCATGCATGTGCTACGCGAAAAAGGAGGCAAGCTCGCAGTTTTGGCCGTAGACCCCAGCAGTGAGCGTAGTAAAGGCAGTATTCTTGGCGACAAAACGCGCATGGAACAACTATCCCAACAGCCTAACGCATTTATACGCCCTAGTGCTTCGGCAGGTTCTTTAGGTGGTGTAGCTCGCAAAACACGCGAAACAATTGTTCTGTGTGAGGCTGCCGGATACGATACAATTTTTGTAGAAACTGTTGGTGTTGGACAAAGCGAAACAGCCGTCTATTCAATGGTCGATTTCTTTCTTCTATTACAAATAGCCGGTGCCGGAGACGAACTGCAAGGCATTAAACGAGGCATTATGGAGATGGCCGACGGCATTGTGATAAACAAAGCAGATGGCAACAACATCGAGGAGGCAAAAAGAGCAGCTGTCCATTATCGCAACGCCCTACAACTATTCCCTATGCCACAAAGCGGGATACGTCCACAGGTACTGACATATTCCGGTTTCTACAATATTGGAATAAAAGAGGTATGGGATATGATATTCGGCTATATCGAAAAGGTTAAAGAGTCGGGGTTCTTTGAAGAGCGTCGCCATATACAGGCAAAATATTGGATGTACGAAACTATCGACGAACAATTGCGTAACAGATTCTACAATGCACATGGAATGAACGATTTGCTCGCAAAATATGAAAGTATGGTGCTCAATGGCAAAATAACCTCATTTGCTGCAGCCGGAAAACTATTGGAACATTACGAAAAGCCGAACAATGGATAAGCAGGCATTAAGAAAAAGGATTAGAGAGGAGTTAAAACGACTCAACAACGAGCAAAAGGCTATTGAAGCATCATGGATACACCGAGAAGTAATGACGCTCGATGCACTGAAAGAGGCACAAACTGTCGCACTGTTCGCCTCATTGCCCGACGAGCCATCTACAGAAGAATTATTAAAGGACATTTCGGCACGTTGCAAGGTTGTCATTCCGCGCATCATCGGTGAACGGATGGAGTTTCTGCCCTATGTTCCCGAAAAGACAAGTTGCGGAACATATAGTATAATGGAGCCTACCGAAGGGGAAGTTGTTCATCCTGCAGAAATTGATGTTGCCATTATTCCCGGAGTTGCATTTACATCGGATGGTATACGCATGGGACGCGGAAAAGGTTTCTACGACAGATATATGGCCGAAAATAGTTTTAGAGCCCTAAAAATTGGAATTTGCTTTTCGTGCCAAGTTGTAGAATATATACTTTACGAGAAACACGACATTAAGATGGATATGGTTATATATAAAAAATAAGCCCCAAATAACTTTGGGGCTGGTTGGGCGACAAGGACTCGAACCTTGAATGACAGGACCAGAATCTGTAGTGTTACCATTACACCATCGCCCAATTCTCAAATGCGATGCAAAGATACTACTTTTTTCTTTAAAAAAAATGTTTAAACCATTTTTTTGCTTAAATATTTCAAAAAAAAGAGAACAATAGTCTAAAAAGAGGATAAATCTAACTATCTTCGCAAATAATTTAAAGTTGTTATTAACAATAAAAAATATTATAGGAACTGCTATGCAAAAAAAGACTTTAAGCAGCAAGACACTTATTAAACATATTACAGAGGCTATACAAGAGAAAAAAGGGAAAAATATTGTTATAGCAGATCTCACGAAACTAGGGAACACAATTTGCGATTATTTCGTTATTTGTCAAGGTAACTCACCAGCACAAGTAGGAGCCATTACCGACTCAGTCGAAGAGGAGCTTCGTGTAAAATGCGGCTACAAGCCGTATGCTGTCGATGGTTTAAGAAATGCTCAATGGGTAGCTATGGATTATGGCGAAATATTGGTGCATGTATTTTTACCCGATATGCGAGAGTTCTACGACATTGAGCACTTGTGGGCAGATGCGAAATTGAAAGCAATTCCCGACTTAGACTAAAAGAAAAGATTATATATGGCAAATAATAAGAATAGTAGGAAAAAGAACTATTTCACATGGTTCTACATGGCAATTGGTATTGCTCTGATGATAATGTATATGTTTGGAGGCGATGGAGGAGCGTATACCAAAAATGTCGATTACACAGAATTTAAGAACTACATATCAAAAGGATATGTAGAGAAATTGGTTATTTATGATGATAACGAAGCCGAGGCATTTATATACCCCGACTCTGCGAAATATATTTTTGAAAAAACGCCCTCGAAATTTGGCGAGCGCACAATGGTTACCACCAGAATTGGTTCTGCAGAGAAATTCGAGGAGTTTCTGGAGAGAGCAGATTTCGATGGAAGTATTATTAACAAAGAAAAGCCCCAATTCTGGAATGGATTCCTTATAAATGTATTACCACTTGTATTCTTTATTGGAATTTGGATATTTTTGATGCGTCGCATGAGTGGTGGCGGACAAGGAGGAGGCGGAGTATTTAACGTTGGAAAATCGCAAGCACGCCTGTTCGACAAAGGCAAAGACGACCGTATTACGTTCAAAGATGTGGCAGGACAAGAGGGTGCAAAACAGGAAGTTCAGGAAATTGTAGACTTTCTTAAGAGCCCACAACGATACACCGACCTAGGTGGTAAAATACCTAAAGGAGCTCTATTGGTAGGTCCTCCGGGAACAGGTAAAACACTACTGGCAAAAGCTGTTGCCGGCGAAGCAAATGTGCCATTCTTCTCATTGTCGGGTTCCGACTTTGTAGAGATGTTTGTTGGTGTAGGCGCATCGCGTGTAAGAGACCTGTTCAGACAAGCAAAAGAAAAAGCACCTTGTATAATTTTTATTGACGAGATTGACGCTGTTGGTCGCGCACGAGGCAAAAACCCCGCGATGGGTGGCAACGACGAACGCGAGAACACCCTAAACCAATTATTAACCGAAATGGATGGTTTTGGTACTAATAGCGGTATAATTATAATGGCTGCAACAAATCGCGCCGACATTCTCGACAAAGCATTGTTGCGTGCAGGACGTTTCGACCGTCAGATACATGTAGACCTACCCGACCTAAATGAGCGAAAGGATGTATTTGGAGTGCATTTGCGCCCTCTGAAATTGGATGAGTCGGTAGATGTAGATTTATTGGCGCGCCAAACACCCGGATTCTCGGGTGCAGACATAGCCAATGTCTGTAACGAAGCAGCCCTCATTGCCGCACGACGTGAGAAGAAAGCAGTAGACAAACAAGATTTTCTCGATGCAGTAGACCGTATTGTAGGTGGCTTGGAAAAGAAGAGCAAGGTGATGACAAGCCACGAAAAAGAGACTATTGCGTTGCACGAAGCAGGACATGCAACTCTGTCGTGGTTCTTGGAGCACGCCAACCCATTGATAAAAGTTACAATAGTTCCACGAGGAAGAGCATTAGGCGCTGCATGGTATCTGCCTGAAGAACGTCAGATTACCACCAAAGAACAGATGCTCGACGAGATGTGCGCAATCCTTGGAGGACGTGCCGCAGAGGAACTTTTCACCGGACACATATCTACCGGTGCAATGAACGACCTTGAGCGTGTAACAAAGCAGGCTTATGGAATGATTGCATACGCAGGCATGAGCGACAAATTACCCAATTTATGCTACTATAACAATAGTGAATATTCTTTCCAACGTCCTTACAGCGAAAAAACAGCCGAGCTCATCGATAACGAGGTTAAGGCTTTGATAAACAACCAATACGAACGTGCAAAAGAGATTCTTTTGGAGCATAAAGAGGGACATGCCGAGTTGGCAAAGGTTTTATTGGAGAATGAGGTTATTTTTGCCGAAGATGTAGAGAAAATCTTTGGTAAACGCCCATGGGCTTCGCGTAGCGAGGAGATTTTTGCAAAAGAGGAGAAATCAGAGAGCGAGACAGCCATTGAAGAGAACAGCACAATGGAATGTGCCGACAACATCGAGGAGACCGAGAACAAAGAATAACAAAATAAAAAACAATCTACTATGAAAAAGTTAATCATTCGTGGAGCAACAGGCTTGATATTTGTAGCACTGCTCATATCGGCGATATTATATAATTATATATCGTTCGGAGTACTGTTTGCCATTGTTACCGGATTGGCAGTAAATGAATTTTGCAACCTTGTAAAAGAGCACAAAAAAACAACATTCAGCACATATCTGGCTGTTCTTGGTGGTGTATATCTTTTCTTTGCACTTTTTGCAACGACCTATTTGAATGTATCGAACACAATGATGCTTTTTGTGCCATACATTCTATTGGTTATATATATGTTCATACGTGAGTTATACAGAAAAGAGGGAGGTGCAACAGACAACTATGCCTATTTTACACTATCACAGGTGTATGCGGCTCTACCTTTTGCTTTACTCAATGTATTAGCCGCGCATGGTAGTGGTGTATACAATTACATATATCCTATTGCTATATTTATTTTCTTGTGGAGCAACGACACAGGAGCATTCTGCGTAGGATGCAGTATAGGACGACATAAGATGTTTGAACGTATATCTCCCAAAAAGTCGTGGGAGGGTTTTGTAGGCGGTGCTGTTACAGCCATTTTGGCCGGCTACATTGTATCGCTGTTTTTTGACCAGCTGAACACTTTGCAGTGGATGGGTATGTCGGCTACTGTAGTTGCAGCAGGAACAATGGGCGACCTTATTGAATCGTGCATGAAACGCGAAATGGGCATTAAAGATTCCGGTAATATACTCCCCGGACATGGAGGTATTCTGGACCGTTTCGACAGTACAATCCTTGCGGTACCCGCAGTAATTGTATATTTGTGCCTTATTTAAACAATTTTTTATAGAATATAAAAGAATCAAAAATAGTAAAAGGAGGCTCATGAGCCTCCTTTTACTATTTTTGATATTATGATTTCTGCCGCTCGTTGCGAAGCCCCCGGTGCACCGAGTATTTCGGACATGCGTTCATAGCCACGTAACATTGCATGACGCTCGGGAGAGGTTTCGGGAAGTATCAATGCCAATTCGGATATAACATTTGGCAAACACATATCGGCTGCAACCAATTCGGTAACAACCTCACTATCGGCTATAAGATTTACCAACGAGATATATTTAACCTTTAAGAAATAGGGTTTAACTTTTGAGACAAACCAAGGTGCCGCTGTAGCATAACAAACAACCTGAGGAACAGCAAACAGCGAAGTTTCAAGTGTGGCTGTGCCCGATGTAACAAGAGCCGCATGAGAATGTTTCAAAAGAGGATAAGTCTCTCCAAAGATTATTTTTGCTCCACCGCTAAGATATGGAGCATAAAACTCCATGTCTATTCCCGGAGCGCCGGCTATCACCGGCTGATACTGGGGGAATTGCGACATAGCCTCGAGCATCATTGTAAGATTGCCTTTTATCTCTTGCCGGCGACTGCCTGCAAGCAGAGCTACAATAGGTCGCTCGTCAAGTCCGTTTCTTTCACGAAACTCTTTGGGAGTCTCTTTGTCGTTCTTAAGAAAAGAGGCTACAGCATCTACACAAGGGTTACCTACATAGTGTATTGGGTAATCGTGTTTTTTGAAATATTCAACCTCGAATGGCAATATCGAAAATAGTTCATCTACATCGCGCTTAATGCTTTTAATTCGCCCCTCGCGAGAAGCCCAAATTTTGGGTGCAATGTAATAATATACCGGTATATTGGTATTCGCATGAATATACTTTGCGATAGAGAGATTAAAGCCGGGATAATCGACAAGAATGAGCACATCGGGCGACCACGAGACAATGTCGTTGCGACATATCTTCATATTTGCCAATATTGTTCTTAGATTGAGCATTACCGACAAGAAACCCATATAGGCAGTGTCGCGGTAGTGCCTAACACACTCACCACCTACAGCCAACATAAGGTCGCCACCCCAAAAACGAAACTGCGCGTTTGTATCGCGTTCTTTTATTGCTTTCATTAGGTTCGAAGCATGCAAATCGCCCGAAGCCTCTCCAACAATAAGATAATATTTCATACGCTTTATTTAAAACAGATACAATCAAACATCTAAATTC
Organism: Bacteroidaceae bacterium; assembly: GCA_017522785.1. GTDB lineage: Bacteria > Bacteroidota > Bacteroidia > Bacteroidales > Bacteroidaceae > HGM04593. The sequence goes on from JAFWYF010000030.1 coordinate 32,530, forward strand.
CACTCTTGCATGTCTTGCAAAAGTGCGTAATCGGTTAGGTCTATTTTTGTAGGAGTTATTACAACATAATTATTTTCCAGTGCCACTTTATCGGCATTTTCATCACTATCGCTACATGCAAAACTACCTGTAAGCCAATACCATGTTCCACCATTAGGATGCGTGTGTGCACCCCATTCGTTTAGCCACTCTCCATTTGCCTGACGACACACTTTGACGCCTGCATACGAAGGAGAATCGGGGAAATTCACATTGAGGCAACTCCCTTTTGGCAGTCCGCGATGTAACACTTCGCCGACGACTTTTCGTATGTAGGGAAGAGTTGGGGTGAAATTGGCATCGGCATCGTGCGAACACAAAGAGAAAGCAATTGAAGGAACCCCTTTCATGCAACCTTCGAGCACAACACCCATAGTACCCGAGTAGTGAGCATTGACTGCTGAATTATCACCGTGATTTATTCCACCAACCACTAAATCGGGTTTACGGGAAAGGACCGATTCATATGCCACCTTTACACAATCTACCGGTGTTCCGGTACAGGAGTATACCTGCACACCGTTTTCATCTTTCACTTTTTTTAGTGTAATGGGAATTTCACTGGTTATTGCGCATCCTTTTCCTGAACGGCCCGTATGTGGAGCTACAGCAACCACATCGCCAAATTCCGAGAGAACATTTATTAGTGTATTTATACCTTTCGCCAAATATCCATCATCGTTTGAGACCAATATCAAAGGTCTTTCTACTTGTTTACCCATCTTCTATTCATTTTATAGTGCGAAGATACACAAAAATTTGCAGATATAAGCAATTATAATTATATTTACAGCCGTAATATAAAAACCGCAAAGTTTAGTTTCTGTTTAAGAAATCCCAAAAACCTGTCTAAAACAAAACAAAATAGATAAACGATTATGAGACTCAACAAAAAAACCATTTACAGTTTGCTCACAGCATTACTTGTAATGTTCAGTACAAGTGCTGTAGCTCAAAAAGTAAACATTTCACCCAAGCCACAGGTGATAACATGGGGAAACAATGTTGCATTTGAAAACAATGCAGCATATTCACTCACAGGAGAAAAAGATGCCGATATTGATGCTGTAAATCTTTTGAAGAAGCATTTTAACACATCGGGCGGCAATGTCGAGATTGTAATTGGCGAAAGAGGCGACGCAGCCATTAAAGCTGCCGGTATTCCCGATGCCGATTTTCCTGAAACAGCCGAAGGATACTATCTTAGCATCAATGGCAAGAAGGTGGTAATTGCCGGAAACGATGAGCGCGGAACATATTATGGCGTTCAAAGTTTCATTCAAATTGCATCGCAACCACAAGTTATGGAGGTTACTATCAGCGACTTCCCCAGCGTTGTTGAGCGCGGTTTGGTAGAGGGATACTATGGCAACCCTTATAGCAAAAGCGACCGAATGGACTTATTCGAATTCTTTGGACGTCAAAAGATGAATATTTATATCTATGGCCCCAAAGATGACGTTTATCACAAAGGAAAATGGCGCGAGCCCTACCCCACAGCACTTGGAAACGAAATTGCCGAGTATGCAAAAGTAGCAAAATCTCACAAAGTAGATTTTGTTTGGGCTATTCACCCCGGAGTAGATATTAAATGGACAAAAGCCGACAGTGTAAACATAGTAAACAAACTGAAATCTATGTACGACCTTGGTATCAGAACATTTGCTGTGTTCTTCGACGACATTTGGGGTGATGGTACAGACCCCACAAGACAGGCCGGCTTAATGAACTATATTACAGAAGAGTTGAACAATGCTTATGACGATGTAAACCCACTCATCTTGTGCCCCACACAATACAACAAAGGTTGGACAAGCGGAAACTACCTGAATATACTAGGTACCAAAATGGACAAAAGTGTACGCATAATGTGGACTGGAAACTCTGTTGTAGACATGATTGGTAAGGACGATATGGACTGGATAAACAACCAGATTAGCCGTAAAGCATATATTTGGCTCAACTATCCTGTTACCGATTACTGTATAAACCACCTATTGATGGGTCCCACATACGGAAATGATTTGAATATTGCCGAAACACTCAGTGGTTTCACATCGAACCCAATGGAGTATGCAATGGCATCTAAATTGTCGCTCTACAGTATTGGAGACTATTGCTGGAACATGCCTGCATACGACTCAGATGCTTCTTGGGAAGAGGCAATCACATACCTTATGCCCAAAAACCGCGAAGCATTCCATTTCTTCTGCGAAAACAATGTCGATTTAGGTTCCACCGTTCATGGTTTACGTCGCATGAACGAGTCGCCAGAATTCGTTAAAGTGAAGGAGGTTTACGACAATAATATTGCGAACAACAATATTGCAGCCGCAGTTTCTGCAATGAAAGAGTACATGCAAAAATTTGCCGATGTACCACAAACCCTTCTGAACACCGACGAAGCACCCGAACTAATAGCAGAGATTACTCCTTGGCTAAAGGCCATGAATTATATGGGAGAGCGTGGTTTGTGTCTTATGAACATGCAAACTGCACTACTCGACGAAAAGCCCGAAATGTTCATCGAGGAGTATTTGCGTTACGAGGAGTTAAAGAAGGCGCAGGACGCTTTGATATCTCGTGATTTCGAGGGTACATTAAAGAGTGCAAAACCCGAAGTAGCAACAGTGCACGTTGCTCCATTCATCAAAAGCGAGTTAGGCAACTTGGTTACTACCTACAAGAGCCGTTACGACTATCGTGTAGATGTATTCCCCGCACAGGAGATAGAGAACGGCACATACTTCATTATGTACAACGGTGCATATTTGACAAACAGCACACCGAACGTTGCAAAGAGCGTTCCACAGTTTGTTAAAGAGCGCGACGATGTTAGACCACAGCGCCAGGAGTGGAAGATTTCTCTCGACCCACAAACAAACCGCTACAAGATTGTAAATGCCGAGGACAACAGATACCTAAACGAAAATGGTATGTTCACAGCCAACGAAAGCACCAACCCCTACGAGGCTGTATGGCACACCTACAACATTCGTCGTTTGGCAAATGGCAAATATAGTATACAGAATGCAGGTAGCGCAGGCAACAAATTCTGGACAGCGAATAGCAGAGTAGAGCAAAGCTCAAGCAACAAGGTACTTCCTGACAACTTTATATTTGACATTGTGCCTATAAGCGGAGCCAAAGAAGAGACATTGTTGGACACCGATGCAATTCTATATATAAAAGATGGTAACAAATACCTCACAAACAACAATCCTAATGGCAGTGGCGGAGAGCCCTCATTCAAAGAGGTTGAAAAGCCCGGTGTTGCTCAGGAGTGGAGAATTACTCAAGATGCCAATGGCGAGAACTGTTACAAGATTACAAGTAATGCCGATGGTAGATATGTGAACGAGTATGGAGTATTTGGTACCAATGCCTACTACCCCGACTGGAACACTTACGTGATTTTATTAAGAGATGGAATGTATTCGATACAGACTACTCAACAATCGGCAAAAGATGGTGTACGCTATTGGAACACAAAAACAGGACGATTGGAGCAAGACAATGGGTTAGATGAGTCTTCGAGCTACTTAATTCAGATTGTTGATAAAAACAAAGACACAGAGACTGGTATAAAACCTGTTTCAAAAAAAAAAAATTGAAATAGCAAATGGTTTTATAAGAACCGAGAACAATGTATCAAGCATTGTTGTATACGACACAAAAGGTTGTAAACAAAAAGCAATAAACAATAGCGATGCATTAAATATTCTCGATTTGCAAAAAGGAGTTTACATAGTTATTGTAAATAACATAAACCACATTGCTTCATACAAGTTTATTATAGAATAAAACAGCCCATATAAAATATGTTACCCGGCACAAATTATGTCGGGTAACATATTTTATATTTTATTGTATATAACTTGTTGATAAGTAAATATAAAATTAAAAAATGCTATCTATTTTTTCACTATCTTTGCATCGAAGATGCGAAAATAGGCTACACTCATTGTGTATGAAAATAAATTTTCATCCATTCATTGGCACTATCTTTGCATCGAAAATGCGAAAATAGGCTACATTTGTTGCGCACAAGAATGGGTAAGATTCATTAAGTAACGGCTAATTCATATTCGCATATAAAACAATAAAAGATTTGAGAGGATTATCATAATAAGAAGATGGGAAAAGTTATAGCATTAGCAAACCAAAAAGGAGGAGTAGGAAAGACAACAACAGCCATAAACTTGGCAGCATCACTTGCTACACTCGAAAAAAAGGTTCTTGTAATTGATGCCGACCCGCAGGCAAATGCCTCTTCGGGGTTGGGAATAGATATAAGAGAGATTGATTATTCTATATATGAGTGCCTTATAAACAAGGCAACATTAAAAGAGAGCATACACAACACCTGTATTGAAGGATTGGACATAATTCCTTCGCACATAGATTTGGTTGGTGCCGAGATTGAGATGCTCGACCTGCCTAACCGCGAAAAGATAATGCGCGAGGCACTTAAGTCGATAAAAGAGCTCTACGATTATATTTTGATTGATTGCTCTCCTTCGTTGGGACTAATCACTGTAAACTCACTCACAGCAGCCGACTCTGTTATTATACCGGTGCAATGTGAATATTTTGCGCTGGAGGGAATCAGTAAATTGCTCAACACCATTAAGATTATTAAATCGAACCTAAACCCGAGACTCGACATAGAGGGTTTCCTATTGACAATGTTCAATTCCCGTTTGCGTCTTAGTAACCAAGTTTATAACGAGGTAAAGAAGCATTTCCGCGAATTGGTATTCAACACTGTCATACATCGTAATATACGCTTGGGCGAAGCACCCAGCATGGGCATTCCGGTTATTCTGTACGATGCCGAATCGACAGGTGCAAAGAACTATCTTGCTTTGGCTCAGGAAATTATCACAAGAAAGTAAAAACAGTATGGCAAAAAAAGAATTCACACTAGGACGCGGATTAGATGCACTTATATCAACCGATGCTGTACGCACATCGGGTTCCTCATCTATTGGAGAGATTGCAATAGAAAAAATAGAGGCAAACCCCAACCAACCACGTAGAGAGTTCGACGAACAGGCTCTACAGGAATTGGCTACCTCCATTAAAGAGTTTGGAGTTATACAACCTATAACACTACGCAAAACAGAGAGCGACAGATACCAGATTATTGCTGGAGAGAGACGTTTCAGAGCATCGCAGTTGGCAGGCAAGAGAACCATTCCCGCCTACATTTTAGAGGCCAACGACGAGAACACTATGGAGATGGCTCTCATAGAGAACATACAACGCGAGGATTTAAATGCCATTGAGATTGCTCTTGCCTATCAGCAGTTGGTGGAACAACATAATTTGTCGCAAGAACAGTTGAGCAAGCGTGTTGGCAAGGGACGTGCAACAATTGCCAACTTCCTGCGTTTGCTGAAGTTGCCGGCAGCCATACAAGTTGCGCTTAAGGAGCATAGAATCGATATGGGACATGCTCGTGCACTGCTCGCACTCGACAGCCCCGCCGAAGAGATAAAACTTTTCAATGAGATTGTAGAGAAGAACTATTCAGTTCGTCAAGTAGAGGAGATTGTTCGCGACCTAAAGAACGAGAAAAAAGAGAAGAAGAGTTCCGAGGAAGGTAGAAGCAACGTCAAAGAGCAAAATGCCGTTTACCACCAATTGAAGAAACAACTCACACACTTTTTTCAGACTCCGGTACAGCTCACATGTACCCCAAAAGGGAATGGTAAGATTAGCATAAAGTTCAAGAACGAACAAGAGTTGGAACGAATTATCGCAATATTTGACAAACTAAAGTAGTTAAATAGTATAACAAAAAGGATTCAACACAATCCGGATTATTGTTTTATAAAGAGATTTTTTATATACTTGCATTAAATAAGATATCGTTTAAGATATTCGGCAAAAGCAAAAAATCTTAGTAGGAATATACAATATTGAATTTTATTTAGATGCGACGTTTTCACCTATTGATATTAGCAATTGTAACAATTTTGTTGTTACCCGGTACATCTCTTGCACAAGGGATGGATAACATATCGGTACAGACAAACGACAGCATTGCCGACATTATACTACTACAGGACTCCTTGGCCATAGACAGCATTTATCGCGAAAACATCGACAATAGTATGATGCTTGTGGCAGACAGCAGTCGTGCAGCAAAAAAACGAAGTGAAACATTTGGCGATGTAAACGCAAACAGACGATTCATTCCAAACCCTCAAAAAGCCACATGGTTGGCTGTTGTGTTCCCCGGTGCCGGACAAATTTACAATCGTAAATTTTGGAAACTACCCATTGTATATGGCGGATTCATCGGCTGTTTGTACGCTTTTAACTGGAACAGTCAAATGTACAGCGACTACAGACAGGGCTATTTGGATATTATGGATTCCGACCCAAACACAAAATCGTACGAAGATTTCTTTAGACCGGGATACGACTTTGATAAAAACAAGGAGTACATTAAAGAGGTATTCAAAAAGAGAAAAGACCGCTATCGCAGATGGCGCGACCTTAGCGTCTTTGCTTTTATAGGAGTTTATGCTCTGTCGGTAATTGATGCATACGTTGATGCCCAACTATCGAGTTTCGACATAAGCGACGATTTGAACATGAGCATACATCCGGAGTTCATGCATGGCAACAGCACCGGAACAAACGAAAACTTTTACGGACTAAACTGCAACATACGTTTCTGACCAAAAAAATGAAATACATATACATAACACTGATAAACTTTATACTGTTCGGCACTCTCTGCGCACAAAATATCGAAGAGAATGCCTTTCTGTTTACAGACAGTATTAGCGCAGAAGAGGATAGCACCATGCTCGACCTCGACGACCTTGAAGTTGTCATTGACGACAATGCCATTCACTATGACATGCCGAGCGACATAGCAAGAAACGGATACATTGTAGACGAGGATAGCATCATATTCGACATACCCGAAAGCATGAGTACCGACATAGACAGTCTGTTGAATAGTTGGTATGCCCGCCACCTGCTAAAAGCACTCGACTGCGAAGCAAAGACTGTAGATGCAAAAAGCATAAGCGACTCAACCTATGCTACCCGCCTCTACAAATTGCCTACCATAATGGAGATGCCCTATAACAACGTTGTTCGTCAGTACATCGACCGCTATTCCACACGCAACCGTGCTCTTGTATCCTACATGCTTGGTATATCCGAGTTCTATATGCCAATGATAGAGGAGACTATAGACCGCTACAACTTGCCAAAAGAGCTGAAATATCTCCCGGTGATTGAGTCGGCCTTGAAGCCTAAAGCTGTTTCACGCGCCGGTGCCAAAGGATTATGGCAATTTATGTTTGGAACAAGTAAGTTATATGGTTTAAAGTCGAACAACTACATTGAGGAGCGTTTCGACCCTGTTAAATCGACAGATGCCGCACTGCGATATCTGCTCGACTTACATAAGATTTTTAACAGTTGGGACCTTGCCATTGCGGCATACAACTGCGGACCGGGCAATGTAAAGAAAGCGATAAAACGTTCAGGAGGCAAAAACGATTTCTGGGGAATATACAGATACCTGCCTCGTGAGACACGTGGTTATGTTCCAGCATTCATTGCCGCGAACTATATAATGACCTACCATGCAGAACATGGGATATGCCCTATGGAGCCCAATATCCCAATTGCGACAGATACGTTACAGATAACAAAGAACCTGCACTTCTCGCAAATTGCAGACCTATGCAACATAGACATTGAAGAGATTAGAGCCATAAACCCACAATATGTTCGCGACATTGTTCCGGGTGAGAACGAAGCATGCACAGTGCGTCTGCCACACGAAACCATCAGCCGTTTCATTGAGCTTGGCGACTCTGTTTATAGCTACAAAGAGGATACTTTTTTCCCAAGGGACAAGGTTGAGAAGATGCTGAAAGAGGCCAAAGCCAACGATGCCGGATATGGCGACCTAATACGTCATAAGATTCGTAATGGCGAGACTCTTGGTGGCATAGCAAGAAAATATCGCGTCAGCGTGAGACAACTGCGCAAATGGAACAACATCAAAGGTTCCAATATTCGCGCAGGAAAGTATCTTAAAATTTACCGATAACAAAAACAGCGCTCATGGATGCTAACGAGGATAAACGGATAATAGACGAAGAGGCAGCTATAACAGCGGCCTTTCAGGAAATTTTGGATGCATACCTTGCGTCGCAACATCGTAAGAAAGTTGAGATAATAACAAAAGCTTTCAACTTTGCACGTCAAGCACATAAGGGGGTTCGCCGTCAAAGTGGCGAGCCATACATCATGCACCCATTGGCCGTAGCCCAGATAGTATGCAAGGAGATTGGTCTTGGCTCCACATCTATATGCGCAGCACTGTTACACGATGTAGTAGAGGACACCGACTACACTATCGAGGACATACGCAACCTCTTTGGCGACAAGATTGCAAAGATTGTCGATGGACTGACAAAGATTGCAGGAGGAGTATTTGGTATTCATGCATCGGAACAAGCCGAGAATTTCAAGAAGCTGTTGCTCACGATGAGTGAGGATATTCGTGTTATACTCATTAAAATAGCCGACCGCCTGCACAACATGCGTACATTGGAGTTCATGCCGGTGAACAAACAGTACAAGATAGCAGGAGAAACTCTATATATTTATGCCCCCATAGCCTATCGATTGGGACTAAGCAAAATTAAAACCGAGTTAGAAAACCTCAGTTTCCGCTATGAGCACCCCGAGGAGTATGCGGCAATAGAAAAAAAGATTGAGAAGACACAGAACGAGCGCGATATATTATATAACGAGTTCACATCGCCAATATGCAGTAGCCTCGACAAGATGGGGTATAAATATACCATCAAAGGACGCGTAAAATCGCCCTACTCCATTTGGAACAAGATGCAGAAGAAGCATATTGCTTTCGAGGATATATATGACATTCTTGCTGTAAGAATTGTTTTTACTCCACGCGAAGGAGAGGACGAGAACAACGAATGTTTCAAGATTTATATTGCACTGACAAAACTATACGACGCTCACCCCGACCGCCTGCGCGACTGGGTGAACAAGCCACGTGCCAACGGCTACCGCGCTCTGCATGCCACATTCATGAGCAAACGAGGTGAATGGATTGAGGTGCAGATACGTAGCGAGCGCATGAACGAGGTTGCCGAGCAAGGTATCGCGGCCCATTGGAAATATAAAGACAAAGGTACCGATGTGAGCAACGACGGACAATTGGACAATTGGTTGCACACCATAAAAGAGATTCTCGACGACCCACAACCCAACGCGCTCGATTTTCTCGACACAATAAAGTTGAATTTATATGCCACAGAGATTTTTGTATTCACCCCTAAGGGAGATATAAAAACAATGCCACAGAATTGTACAGCGCTCGACCTTGCATACAGCATACACACATTCTTGGGCAACCACTGCATAGGAGCCAAAGTAAATCATAAGCTTGTGCCTATAAACCATGTTTTGCAGAGTGGCGACCAAGTGGAGATTTTGACGTCTAATTCACAACATGTAGAGGCCAATTGGCTTACATTCGTTACAACAGCCAAAGCACGCGCAAAGATACAGGCAACCCTGCGTCGCCAACAACGTGTTCTACAACGCGAAGGAGAAGAGAAACTGAACGAATTCTTTGCCAAGGAGGAGTTGCCGAACAACATTGGCAACATAGAGAAACTGTGGCGTTTCCATAAATTAAAGGACAAAGAGGAGTTACTCACAGCCATAGGCAGTGGCAAGGTTGTTCTTGGCAGTGAAGACAAAGACACACTGCTGGGCAACAAGCGACTGAAGCTATCATCACTATTCTCTTTTGGCAACAAAGAGAAAAAAGAGGATGAGAAGGAAAGTGCAAAGAAGTTCGATGTAATAGACCGCAAGAACCCACTAAAACTAACAGACGAGGCCCTGCAAGGAGGCTATATCATAGCCGACTGTTGCCACCCTATACCCGGAGACGATGTTCTAGGCTACTACGACGAGGACAAGCACATTGTTATACACAAACGCAATTGCACCATTGCCGACACGCTGAAGAGCAGTCATGGCGACCGCATACTTGCTGCCAATTGGGACACCCACAAGACACTCTATTTTCAGGTTCCGATATTGATAAAAGGAATAGACGGAATTGGCGTTCTTAATCAAATAACAACAATTATATACCAGCAACTCAATGTTAGCATACAGAAACTGAACATTGAGAGCAAGAACGGTATTTTCGAAGGCACAATTTGGGTGAACGTTCACGATGTCGATGAAGTGCGCAACATTTGCAACAACCTGAAGAAAATAAAAAACCTACGTTCCATTGCACGAATAGATTAGAACGAAGGTTTTAGATTATTATCGAAAGAGAATTTGCTTATAAGAAATCCAGTGCAGCCTTAATTCCCAACAACTCTTCGCGAATAGCTTTCAAACGTTCCACAACGTGGCTGTTCGTTTCGGCCACTTCGCGTTTGCCAGCACCTTTGAGATATTGTCTTGCACCCGCAATGGTCAGTTTGCGCTCCTTCACAAGGTGATATATCATATGCGCTGTTTTAATATCGTCTTTGGTATACTTGCGCACACCATTGGAACTTTTCTTTGGCGACAACTGTGGGAACTCATTCTCCCAATATCGCAATGTCGATTCATTGACACCAATTTTATCGGCAACCTCCTTGATGGAGTAGAACATCTTCAAATCCTTATCACTATTCAAAGCCATAGAGCATACATATTTTAATCGAATACCTTGCCATGGTTCTCGGCCATTCTTAACATTTCGTCGTAGCCATCGGCATCCAAATCCATAAAATAGTAATTTATAGGATTCACCTTTTTACCATTCACCACAACCTCGTAGTGCAAGTGCGGACCGGTGCTCTTTCCCGAGTTGCCACTGAGAGCTATTTGCTCGCCACGCACCACCTGTTGCCCCTTCTTCACTGTAAAACTATGCAAGTGAGCATATCGAGTGCTATAGCCATAGCCATGGTCGAGTTCAACAGTCCACCCATATCCCGACTCCCATTTGGCCGAAACCACTTTGCCATCGGCTGTAGCATAGATTGGTGTGCGCATATCGCACGAAAAGTCCATTCCATGATGAAACTTTGGCACTTTATATACAGGGTCTATACGACGTCCATAGCCCGAAGCCGTTCTTTTTAAGTCGCGGTTTGCAATAGGCTGTATAGCCGGTATATGTCTTAGATAGTCATCTTGCTCTTTGCTCAACTTCACCAATTCATCGAACGATTTAATTTGTATGTATAACTGCTTGGCAAGCATATCCATTTTTTGAGTAGTCTCCACCACCAATGCCGAGTTATCCATGTTCATTAACTCGTTGTAACGATTTGTGCCACCATAGCCGGCATTGCGCACCGTAGAAGAGACCGGTTCCGAGTTCAGCACCACCCGGTACATGTTATCATCGCGTTGCTGTATATCTTCGAGCACCTCCATAGCATCATCGAGGCGTTGCGACAAAATAGAATATTGCGACAGCAACTTTGAGTTTTCGGCTTGCAGGTCTTTCATCGATGGCGTCTCAATTAGCAGGAAGAATGCCAAGAACGAGAGTCCACCGAAGATTACAAACAACAGAAAACGACGCAACAGAGTGAGGAACCTTTGTGCCAAATTGGGATATACCCGGTCGTAGGTTCGTGTTGTGGGGTTGAATATATAATAAACCTTTCTCATTCTCTTTTAGATTGTTACCACATGCAAAAGACATGTTTCACATTTACGATGCGAAAATAATAAAACCGCATGTTTTCTGCAACAATTTTTACATTTTTACAATTTATCGCACAAAGGGATGATGTTAATAAATATAAATATTACATTTGTAAATGAGAAATTTCTAAAAACAAAAATATTATCTTTATGAAAAACAAGATTTTAATTTTCGCAACGTTGGCAACCATCCTTTTTATAGGAAATTCATGTAGCAAAGATGATGATGGAATTACACCACCAAGCTTGCCCGAGTGTAACGAAAGCGGATTACCTATTAACATTGAGAACAACTGTATTGTATACAAAACCTATGACAACAATATTATAGAGTTGGAGAACAGCGATGTTTTTGCCGGTGCTGTTATAGAGAGTAACACATACTCAGATACTGATGGGTATGGAACTATTCTATTTGATAGTGAAGTTGAAGTAATTGAAGATGATGCATTTAAAAATTGTTATAACTTAATAGGCATGGTTATACCCAACAGTGTAACCAGCATTGGAAATGATGCGTTCTATTACTGCATAGGACTTACCAGCATAACAATACCAAACAGTGTAACCAGCATTGGAAATAATGCGTTCCATAACTGCACAAGACTTACCAGCATAACAATACCAAACAGTGTAACCAGCATTGGAAATAATGCGTTCCATAACTGCATAGTACTTACCAGCATAACAATACCAAACAGTGTAACCAGCATTGGAAATGGTGCGTTCAGCGGTTGTAACGGTTTGAAGAAAATTGAATTGAATTGTTGTGCTACTATTGGAAATTGGTTTAATCACAATGAAAACCTGCAAGAAGTTATTATAGGCAATAGCGTAACAACTATTGAAGATGATGCGTTCAGAGGTTGCAGAGGGCTAACAAGCGTAATAGTAGAAAATGGGAATTCAAAATACGATAGTAGAGACAATTGCAATGCTATAATAGAAACCGAAACAAACACTCTTATTCTGGGTTGTAAA
>JAFWYF010000031.1 GCA_017522785.1 Bacteroidaceae bacterium
CGTTGCTGCCGGCTACAGGTGCATTGCTTTCAGGTAGGTATGCTTTATGGATACCATTTATGACCGAACCACCGGTTGCTGTTCCTGTGTTAGTATTCAAAGGATAGAGACCGATAGCATCGCCGTCGGGGCCTGCAGAAAGGATATAAGCATCTGTATTCTTTGTCTCCTTAGCTACTGTACCTTCTAGCTTGTTGTCAGTTATAGCCTCTACATCGTCTGCAATTGCAAAATTATATGTAGCTCTAATTGTAATTTCTTTTGTAGCTTTTAGGATTACTGCAGTGTTTGCAGGAATTGTTGTCTCAATCTTTTTGAGTGTAGCAACCGCGCCCTCGAAACCACTAATGTAGTATGCCTCTATGTCGGCAGGAATAGTTAGCGGTGCAGGTGTGTAAAGCGATGCCCAACCAATACCACTTACATTTACAGGAATCGACTCAACCTCTTCAATAATCCAGTTGTCCTCGGGCGAACTTATTGATTCAGTCTTGTCAAGTTCAACATTTCCTTCATAAATTTTATATCTCAAATACACATCGGCTGATTTAATGGTGTATAGACCTACTTTTGTGGTAGAACCTTCAAAAGTGATATCTGCTATATTCTCCTCGGGAGTGTCAACTGCCTCAAATTTGTAATTATAATCGCCACTTCTAACACCAAGATAAAGACCCGCTGTGTACGACAAAAGGTGGTTGTTCTCGTCTAAGTAGTATATTGTAGATGTTACAGGCTCGCTTGCAAGTGCAATTCTACCGCCATCACTGTTTTCACTACCTGTTATGTAGTAGTGTGGTAGGCTGTTTCCGCTGTTACCTCCCTTAATGCGGTAGTATCTACCGGTTTGTGGCTGGTTAATCTGGAACTTTGCACTTTCGCTTGTGATTGTAGCAGTTGCGGCATTTATATTGGCTATAGCCTCGGCATCCAACTCTGCAATCTCTGCTATACTTTTTGCAAGAATCTCTTCTGCAACAGTCAAAGCCGCGTTCATCGCAACTGCATCTCCACCATGGTATTCTCCTAAACCGGTTCCATTTACGGCGCCTTTAAATAAAACGCCAACTTTGTATGCGGCCTCAAGAGCACTCATTGCAGTCAATTGTTCATCGGTTAGTTTATCGAGGTCGGTCGATAGACCCAAGTATTCTATGCTCCAAGCAGATGCTTGATATTCTGTAGTTGTTGCCGGGTTCCAACCTACAAGCTCTGTATTATCCTCTTGCGCATGTTGCACAGCGTCATTTGTGGTTGTGCTGTACTGTAGGTTATATACTCCGTCCCATCCATTGATTTTCACAATCTGTACACTCTTGCCTCGCATTAATTCACCTGTACTATAATCACATATTCTTAGATGGGTTCCTGTTGCGTCGTAAGAATCCACTGTAGGCACAGCCTCTTCACTATGGCCTTCTATAACCATCCACATCTCTTTGTTCCATCTGTCGGCAGTTTTCCATTGCCAACGTTCAGCAGTTGTGTTATAGTATATAGCCGAACCTGCAGCATATCCATAGTGTTCACTCTTTATCATATAAACTGATAGTGATAGAGGCTCATATTCCTCGAGTATCCATAAAGCACTCTCTTTTGTGCTAGCATCGTATGTAACTTTATCACCAAAAATATTTATGGGGTCTTCGGATAAATTTGCATTAGATTCTGTACTAACGTAACCAACCCTTTGAGCATTACCATATTTACCATGGTCTTGATAAATTAGTATACCAACTTTTCCATCTATTCCTTTTAGTGTATAACCACCATCGGGTGCTACATCGTTAAAAGATGTTGGTTGAGTTGTGCTTGTAACGAAGTTCCAATGGTTTGTAGAAATATAGTAGCCATCGTCAGTCTTTATAAAAAATCTATTATCAGTGCCTGTAGATTCAAAAGTAAAAATTTGTCTTTTGTTAGATACTGAGAGGTTACTTGTTATTACTACGTCGCCTGAAGCTTCACCAGTACTAAGATTTTTTATTGTTAGATATTTATTAGCTTTAATATGCTTTAGATAATATTTCTTACCCTCCACAGGCATGTTCAATTTGAGGTTCTCTTGCCAATTGTTTAATGAAGTTAAGAGTGTTGTTCCTGCGTTAGTTATCTCACCTCTATTTTTGTTAGAGGCATTATCTAGTATAGCTTGCGCATTGGCAATTTCTGTTTCTATCTCTGTTGCATTGGCATTTGTTGAGTAATAACCAACGCTTTCTCCTAAAACAGGTGAAAAAGTCTCTTTAAATGATGTTGCAGAACTTATAGCATCTTCTAAATAAATTAAGTTCTTCACTAACTTGTTTTCGTAATTTGCAATTTTAGTTTTTGCTTCATTAAGAATTCCTGCATCTACTGTTACATCATTAACGGCAATTAATTTAAATGGAATGCCTCCATCACTTTCATCATTTGTAACCCAACGTACAGGGTCTCCTGCCTTGCTGTCGCCACAACCGCTACATAATTGGTATTTTGTATCGTTGTGCATAACTCTTGCAAAATAAGAATCTTCGCGACCAGTAAGTGTACAAGGATATATGACAAAGCCTGTAAGTTCATCAACAGACAGTTTGTTTGCATATCCACCTGTAGCTGTGGTCTTTTTGTCAAAAGACAAGAATTTACCTGTGGTGGGTTCAAATAAATAACTATATCCTAATTTGTCAGAATTAATAAGGTACCAATTACATGTAATACCTTCATCATTTAGCTGGTAGTGCCCACTGGGATTGTGGTTTACAACTCCTGCAAGTTTTGCTTCATCGGGGTAATCGGTATCATGGTATACTAAATAACCACGTTGGTCATATTCCCAATGTAGTTTGTAAACTCCATCAATGTAATTAAGTGACGCAGAGTAATCTTCTGAAGACACTTCTTCAAATGAAAACTGTACACCTGCTGTCGAATTTGGACTACCTGTGAAGTCATTGTAAAAATATTTTCCGTCATCTGTACCACCATTAGGGTTACCGATGTATCCGGCTCTATGCCCTGTAGTTTGATATATACTGTATAGATTTTCTTCTCCTTCGATCAATCTAATTTCATATGCAGTAGTTGGGTTTGATGTTTTGTATTCTGCACAAAAATTCCATGAGACAGCTTTTACATAACAGTCATTAATTGTTTTTATGAAATATTTTCCAGCTTCAGAACTGCTTTCAAGTAAGAAAAACTGATTTCTGTTGTTTTCCTTATTCTTGAATTGTAAAGCTCCTTCACCGGGTCGCGCTTCACCATTTGTTGTGTAGTTTAGAAATGTTGCATAAGTATTACCACTTGGGTTCTTTATGCGATAAAGTTTGCCTTCTTCTAATTGTGCCATCGCAGTTGTTACCATAACAAATAACAACGAAAGCAATAATGTAAATTTTCTCATAAATTTTATATTTAGATTTAATATTTATATGCTCAAATGGAGTGTATATGTATCTAACTTATAGCAAAAAAATGCTATCTCTTATGAAGAGATTTTAATTTGCGACGCAAATTTACGACTTTTTATTGAATTTGTTGAATTTCAACTTCTTTTTTGTTGTTTAATTGTGTTAAATTGCCGTTTGGTTGAATTGTTGAGTGAAACATTAAAAACATTTTACACCGCTCTCGTCGCAGCTCCGCACTGTTAATTCCTCTATCGAGGAGGGAGAAAATTATTTCAGTGGATATTGAGATAATATAGTAAGAATGTGCAGTTCTTTGCTTACTTTTCTCCTTTAAATCCTCGGAATTCAAAGAGTTGTTCTTTCTTTAAACCATTGCGCTTATGTTTTTAACTACATTCTTAAAATAGCACTTTAATATATTGTCCTTTCTGTGCCGACAGAAAGGACCAAAGAACTCTGCGCATGGGCGTTTTCTTAACGAAAAATGTAGCTATTTTTTGGAGGCTCCGGAAGCATGCGCTA
>JAFWYF010000032.1 GCA_017522785.1 Bacteroidaceae bacterium
CAGGAGGAAGATTCTGCCCGAAACGGCTTGCCGCCTGACCTTTCAACTTTCAAGGGCTGATGTACTACCTTCGCAGACGAGCAAAGGAAAGGGGCGAATAACGGAATCGGGAAACTCCTAATATCGCAGATTGATGATAGACCAAATTCAAATATTACCCCGTAATAATGAAAAATGCACCGTCCTTTTGCTCGTTTATAAAAAAGTTGTACCTTTGTTCCAAGATGAGTTGTACATCAATGCAAATCATGCAAGTATGTAGAAATCAGAACAGTTACCAACTCATTACCTCGTTCTTGAACTTTCCGCATAAACTTTTTATTCTTAGCGGATTATGAGATTATTCCAAATATAAGCATTATTTTTTGTATTAAAATAAATGTGAAATAAACACCTCTTTAATTTGTCGATTACATCTAAAATACGATATTTGCATAAACAATTCAAATGAAAAATAAAAACAGAGTAGCTGTTTCAAAGAACGATGTTTCTCCTTTGAATCGCTATAAAATATATATAAGGCTCGAAAAGTCTTTGTCCGAGAATACTTTGGAAGCATACATCTCCGATGTCGTAAAACTCGAGACTTTTTTACGTAGCGAGCAACGCTCATTGCTAACAGCTACAATAGAAGATTTGCGTTCTTTTTTATCAACTCTTGCCGACGTTGGAATAAATGCTCGTTCACAAGCCAGAATATTATCTTCATTGCGCTCCTTTTATGCGTTTATGAAGTTAGATGGTTTCATAGAGTCTGACCCGACAGAACTTTTGAAATCCCCAAAACTGCCATTGCATCTGCCCGAGGTGCTCACATTGGAAGAGATAGATCGCATGATAAATTCCATAGACTTATCAAAGATAGAAGGACAACGTAATCGTGCAATATTAGAGATGCTCTATAGTTGTGGCCTGCGTGTATCGGAACTTTGTAATTTGCGATACTCCGATATCTATTTCGAAGAGGAGTTTGTGCGCGTGCTGGGCAAAGGAGACAAACAGCGTTTGGTGCCAATGTCAGAACGTGTAATAGCAGAATTACAATCCTATAAACTGGACCGAGAAAGAATCTCAATTAAACCGGGTTATGGCGATTATGTTTTTTTGAGTTTCCGTCGTGGAACACCTCTTTCGCGCATTATGATTTTTCACCTCATAAAGGAACTGGCACAACTTGCTAATATCTCGAAAGTGATTAGCCCACATACCTTTCGCCACTCTTTTGCAACGCATCTGCTCGAAGGTGGTGCCAACTTGCGCGTCATTCAGGCGATGTTGGGGCATGAGAGCATTTCTACTACCGAAATTTATACCCATATCGACCGCAAACGTTTGCGCGAGGAGGTAATTGAGCATCATCCGCGTAGTCATAAAAATCGATTATTCAATCATTGAAATAATAAAGAGATTAAATTCTGTTTAAATTTATTACTGTATGCTTATAATTTAACATCTTTGCACTATATTTGCATCTCAAATTATTGCAAAGAGCAATAGTGTAAAGGAGCATAATGTTTTTAAGAAAATAAATTTTAGTATGTTGAAAAAATTATCTCTACTGCTCTCGTTAGTGGCAGTTTTTGTGTTAAGTTCTTGTAGCTCTAAAATGAAGGGATTACAGTCCGATTTCTTTACAGTAACACCTCAGGTTCTCGAGGTTGTTGGTACAGAAGTTCCTGTAACAATTGACGGACGTTTCCCTGCAAAGTTCTTTAACAAAAAATCGGTATTAACCGTAACACCCATTCTTAAATACAATGGCAATTCTGTTTCGGCTGAGTCTGTAACATTCCAAGGCGAAAAGGTGCAAGGAAATAACCGTACAATCTCTTACAACAATGGTGGAAACTTCACTATGAGATTCTCTTTCGATTACACCCCCGAAATGGAGAGATCCGAACTCTATCTTGCCTTCTCAGTCACTAAGGGTAAAAAGAGCTATACACTTCCCGAGGTTAAGGTTGCCGACGGATGTATTGCAACATCTCAACTCTATCGTTCTACTGTAGCAAGCGCAAATAACGCAATTGGCGAAGATGCCTTCCAACGTGTAATTAAGCAGGCTAAAGAGGCTAATATCATGTTCCTCATTCAGCAGACTAATTTGCGTAACAGCGAATTGAATAGTCAGGAACTAAAAGATTTGAAGGCTGCTATGAGCGACGTGGCAACAGACGAAAAGAACAAAGTTCTCGACAATGTTGAGGTTGCTGCATTTGCATCACCCGACGGTGGCATGACCCTTAACGTAGATGTTGCTGCAGGACGTGAGAAGAGCACAGAAAAATATGTAAACAAAGAGATGAAGAAGGCTAAACTGGAAGGTTATGTTGATACCGACTACACAGCAGAGGATTGGGATGGTTTCCGCGAATTGGTTTCAAAATCAAATCTTCCCGACAAAGATATCATCTTGCGCGTGCTCTCTATGTACAACGAGCCCGAGGAACGCGAACAACAGATAAAGAATATCTCTACAGTTTACAGCGATTTGGCAAATGAGATTCTTCCCCAACTTCGTCGCGCACGCATCACCCTTAACTACCAATTGATTGGTCGTTCCGATGAAGAGATTCAGGCACAGTTCCAAGAAGATCCTAAAGCCCTCTCTTTGGAAGAAATCCTATATTCTGCAATTCTTACAGAAAATGTGAAAGAGCAAAAGAAAATTTACTCAACAGCAACAAGCATCTATCCCGATGACTATCGTGGATACAATAACTTAGGTGTTCTTGCTTACAACGAGGGCGATTACTCATTGGCTACAGAATATTTCAATAAGGCTGCAAAGGTTGCTCCTACAGCGGCAGAGGTAAATGTTAATCTTGGCTATATTGCTCTTATCAATGGTAATGTTGCAGATGCCGAGGCTTATATGGCAAAAGGCTCCTCTGCTAAGGTTGGCGATGAGGCTCTAGGTAACCTTTATATTGCTCAAGGACAATATGCACGTGCTGCTGAATATCTTTCGGGCGAGGTAACAAACAGTACAGCTCTCGCTCAAATATTGAACAAAGATTACAGCACTGCTAAATCTACTCTCAAATCTATAGCTAACCCCGATGCAACAACATATTATTTGCAAGCTGTTTTAGGTGCGCGCACCGATAATGCATCGTTGTTGTACGATGGTTTGAAGAATGCAATTAAACTAGAGCCTACTATGGCTAGAAAGGCTCTGGGCGACCTCGAATTTGCTAAGTATGTTAGCAGTGAGGCTTTCCAGTCTATAATTAAATAACAGAATCTCGTGTCGAGAGCAAATATTAATGAGCAACTCTCAATCCTTGCACTTACCAAAGTGCAGGGAATGAGAGTTGCTTTACTTCGTAGGTTTTATGATGTAATAGGTTCTGCATCGGAATTATTTGCAAACCTCGATAACATACATGATATACTACCCGATGCAACCCCACAACTAATAAACGCACTCTCCGATAAATCCATACTCGATAGGGCAAAGAAAGAGATGGATTTCATAGAAGATAATGGTATAAAATTAATATGCTTAGGCGATGATGATTATCCTTTTCGCTTGCAAGAGTGCGACGATGCCCCTATAGCTCTTTACACACTTGGAAATACAAATCTAAACGCTCGACACATCATATCTATAGTGGGCACTCGTCATGCAACGCACTATGGGAAAGAACTATGTGAACATTTTGTTTCCGATATTGCCCGTATGTTACCCGACACGCTCATTGTGA
Organism: Bacteroidaceae bacterium; assembly: GCA_017522785.1. Taxonomy (GTDB): domain Bacteria; phylum Bacteroidota; class Bacteroidia; order Bacteroidales; family Bacteroidaceae; genus HGM04593. The sequence goes on from JAFWYF010000032.1 coordinate 3,711, forward strand.
GTGGCTTGGCCTATGGAATTGATGTATGTGCCCATCGTGCGGCATTAAATTCGGGTCTGCCCACTGTGGGAGTGTTGGCGCATGGACTCGATCGCATCTATCCTTCGGCTCATCGTTCTGTGGCAAAGAATATGTTGGGAAATGGTGGTTTGCTAACCGAATTTATGAGTGAGACAAACTCTTTGCCGGCCTATTTTGTGCAACGCAACAGAATAGTCGCAGGAATGGCCGACGCAACGGTGGTTGTGGAATCGGCTTCGAGCGGTGGCTCTCTCATAACAGCCTCATTGGCACAAGGCTATGCTCGTGATTGCTTTGCGTTTCCCGGAAGAGTGAACGACCAATATTCATGTGGTTGCAACGAACTCATAAGCCGTAATCGTGCGGCCCTCATAACTTCGGCATACGACTTTGTCGAGGCAATGAATTGGAAATCTATGGCACCGAAGAGTGAAACTCCACAAGAATTGGAACTTTTCCCGAATCTTTCTCCCGAGGAAAATAATATTTTGGAGCATCTTCGCAAAAATCCCGATGGATTGCTCATAAATCAAATGGTTGTTGAACTTAATGAGCCAATCAACCGTCTTATGTCATTACTTTTTGAGCTCGAAATGAGTGGGCTTGTCAAGGCTGTAGCAGGCGGACGCTATTTTGCTGTTAATCCTTAAAATCATATAAATTTCTTGTTTGTCATTATAAGAATGACGCTGTTTTTTCTGCTTTCTCATTAAATTATAGTGTTACTTCCTTTTTGTGTGTTAAACAATCTTAAAAAGGAATATAAAAGTGGTCTGTAAAATTGCAGTTCGCTTTTTTATGCATATAATTTTGTGTGAAAAAACATAATGGATAACATTCTATTCGAGCGCAGATTGTTGTTATTGCGAAAAGAACTAAAGGAGTTTGCTGTAAGTTTAACAGGTGGGGCAAATGACAATGCAAATGATTTATACCAAGAGACTCTCCTAAGAATATTGAAAAATAGAGATAAATATAGGGTAGACTCTAATCTAAAGGCATGGGCATACACAATAATGAGTAATATCCATTACAACAACAATAGAAGTGGTGTTGTCATTATGGAACTGAATAGTTGTAAACCCGGAGAACTTCCCGATTATTATGATGATGAATTTGAACGTATTGAAATTGACGATATTATCAACCATTTATCATATAAATATCGTTCGTTAATAACGATGTTATCCGAAAATTATAGTTATAAAGAGATAGTTTTGGAAACAGGTCTGCCAATGACAACAATAAGCAACAGAATTCGCAGGGCCCGATGCAGTTTGAGAAGGCTGATGGAGTATTAGTCTTTACATATTTAATCGTAAATAAAAATAGTCTCTTATAATTTCTATTTTGTTAATTTATTTTGTAGCACAATTGTGCTAGCATAAAAAAATATCACTATCTTCGCAAATAGAATTTATCGCCTTTGTGCGATTTAATTTAAAAAGAGTATTAAACAATTGTTGCGTAATGAAGGAGTTTGTCATATCGACATCGAAAAAAGAGACTGCGATACTCGTTGGAATTATTACCTCTACCCAAAACGAGCGTAAAACCAATGAATATCTCGATGAATTGGAATTTCTTGCTCATACGGCAGGTGCCGATGTGGTAAAGAGATTTACCCAACGCATCGAGCACCCGCATCCCGTAACATATGTCGGTAGCGGAAAACTGCTTGAGCTCGCCGAATATGTTGATATGCGTAAAGACACCGATGATGAAATCGGTATGGTGATATTCGATGACGAACTTTCGGCAAAGCAGTTGCGTAACATAGAAAAGGAGTTAAAAGTAAAAATCCTAGACCGTACTTCGCTCATACTCGACATTTTTGCAATGCGTGCTCAAACCGCACATGCAAAAGTGCAGGTTGAGCTTGCGCAATATAAATATATGCTTCCACGTTTGCAACGTTTGTGGACTCACCTCGAAAGACAAGGAGGTGGTTCAGGTAGTGGTAAAGGTGGTAGTGTGGGATTACGTGGCCCCGGTGAAACTCAGTTGGAGATGGACCGCCGTATAATCCTCAACCGAATGTCTTTGCTCAAAGAGCAATTATCGCAAATAGACCGTCAAAAATCTATTCAGCGCAAGAATCGTGGTCGCCTCATACGTGTTGCACTTGTAGGATACACCAACGTAGGAAAGTCCACACTAATGAATCTTCTTGCCAAAAGTGAAGTGTTTGCCGAAAATAAACTGTTTGCAACGCTCGATACAACAGTTCGTAAAGTCATCATAGAAAATTTGCCATTCTTGCTTTCCGACACAGTTGGATTCATTCGTAAATTGCCTACAGACCTAGTGGAATCGTTTAAATCTACTCTCGACGAAGTTCGTGAGGCCGACTTGCTATTACACATTGTCGATGTGTCTCATCCCGATTTCGAGGAACAAATCGAGGTTGTGAATAAAACACTTGCCGATTTAAAATGCGGAGATAAACCTATGATGGTGGTATTTAATAAAGTCGATGCATTTACGTACGTCGAAAAAGAAGAGGATGACTTAACTCCAAAAACGCGTGAAAACATTACTCTCGATGAGCTGAAACAAACATGGATGGGTAAACTATCGGATAATTGTATTTTCATCTCGGCTCGTGAGAAACAGAATATCGATACTTTGAAAGATATAATTTATAAACGTGTGTGCGAACTGCACGTGCAAAAATATCCATATAACGATTTCCTTTATCAAACTTACGATGAAGGACAAGAACTATAACCTTAATAAAAAACAAAATAGTAAAACAATGGCAACAGTTCCCGAATTCAAGTATGCCCACATGTTTCAAACGGGCAAAGACACCACAGAATATTATTTGCTCACAAAAGAGCATGTTTCTGTTGGCGATTTCGAGGGTACACCGGTACTCAAAGTGGCTCCTGAGGCATTAACGCTTCTCTCACGCACAGCTTTTCGCGATGTTTCGTTCATGTTGCGTCGTGAACATAACGAGCAGGTTGCAAAAATTTTGAACGATCCCGAGGCTAGCGACAACGATAAATATGTTGCCCTCACCTTCTTGCGCAATGCCGAAGTTGCGGCAAAAGGTAAACTGCCTTTGTGCCAAGATACCGGAACCGCTATTATTCATGGCGAAAAGGGTCAGCAGGTTTGGACAGGATATTGCGACGAAGAGGCTTTGGCGCGTGGTGTATATGATACATATACACAAGAGAATCTTCGTTATAGCCAAAATGCACCTCTAAATATGTACGACGAGGTAAATACAAAGTGTAACCTTCCCGCGCAAATAGACATCGAGGCTACAGAAGGCATGGAGTATAAGTTCCTGATGGTAACAAAAGGTGGTGGCTCTGCCAATAAAACCTATCTCTATCAAGAGACAAAAGCACTTCTTAATCCGGCAACACTTGTGCCCTTCCTTGTAGAAAAAATGAAGAGTCTGGGTACTGCGGCATGTCCTCCCTATCATATAGCATTTGTAATTGGTGGTACATCGGCCGAAAAGAATCTTCTTACTGTGAAACTTGCATCGACTCACTATTACGATGGCTTGCCCACAACCGGTGACGAAACAGGGCGTGCATTCCGCGATGTAGAACTTGAGAAACAGTTGCTCGATGAGGCACATCGCATAGGCTTGGGAGCTCAATTCGGTGGTAAATATCTTGCACATGATATCCGCGTGGTTCGTCTGCCACGTCATGGTGCTAGTTGCCCTGTCGGCATGGGTGTAAGTTGCTCTGCCGACCGTAACATAAAGGCAAAAATTAATAAAGATGGTATTTGGATTGAGAAACTCGATGACCAGCCGGCAACACTCATTCCCGAGCACCTACGTAATGCCGGTGAGGGAGAAGTTATAAGCGTCGATTTGAACCGTCCTATGAGCGAGGTCTGCAAACAGTTGTCTCAATATCCGGTTGCAACACGTCTCTCATTGAACGGAACTATAATTGTAGGACGTGATATTGCACACGCAAAACTAAAAGAGCGTATCGACAAAGGCGAGGGACTTCCTCAGTACATAAAAGACCATCCTATCTACTACGCAGGTCCTGCAAAAACTCCCGAAGGTATGCCATGTGGCTCCATGGGTCCCACAACTGCCGGAAGAATGGACTCTTATGTCGATTTATTCCAATCGCATGGTGGTAGCATGATTATGCTTGCAAAAGGAAACCGTTCACAACAGGTAACAGACGCTTGTCAAAAACATGGTGGTTTCTATTTGGGTTCAATCGGTGGCCCGGCTGCTATCCTTGCTCAGAATAATATTAAGAGCATAGAGTGTGTCGAGTATCCCGAGTTGGGCATGGAGGCTATTTGGAAAATAGAAGTTGAAAATTTCCCCGCATTTATATTGGTGGACGATAAGGGTAATGACTTTTTTAAGCAAATCAAACCTATCTGTCCTTGTAAATGCAATAAATAAAAACATTTTAAACACAAAACTATTATGGAAAAGTCATTAAAAGGAACAAAAACTGAGGCGAATCTATGGGAAGCATTCGCTGGTGAGAGCCAAGCACGCAACAAGTATACATACTATGCAAGCAAAGCTAAGAAAGATGGTTATGAGCAAATAGCGGCTCTTTTTCAAGAGACAGCTGACCAAGAGAAAGAGCATGCAAAAATCTGGTTCAAATTAGTTCATGGAATCGATGGCACAGCAGAGAACTTAACCGATGCGGCTGCCGGCGAGTACGAGGAGTGGACCGATATGTATCCCAGAATGGCCAACGAGGCTCGCGAAGAGGGTTTTGTTGAAATAGCCGCTCTCTTTGATATGGTTGCTCGTGTAGAGAAAGCACATGAGGAGCGTTATAAGAAACTTCTTGCTAATGTTCAAGGCAATTTGGTATTCAGCCGCGATGGCGATTGCATTTGGCAGTGTCGCAATTGTGGTCATTTACACATTGGAAAGGCTGCTCCCGAAATGTGTCCTGTATGTGCGCATCCCAAGGCTCATTTCCAAATTAAACCCGAAAACTATTAATTAAATTAATTAAAATAGTAGATTCATTAAAAAAGCGTTTCTGATGAAACGCTTTTTTAATGAAATATCCACATGTAGAGAAGATAAACTACAACTCCAACTATTGTGAGTATAATACTTTTAGTGATAATGTGTAATAATTCTTTCATTGCTTTTTAGATTTAAAAAGAGGGATACCAATGAATAGGCATCCCTCACAATAATTCGGCATAAGCCGATAAAGGTGTTTTATATTTATTAGCCCTCTATGATTGCCTCCGAAGGACAAACACCTGCGCATGTACCGCAGTCAATGCACAAATCGGGGTTAATAGAATACTTCTCGCCTTCTGAAATTGCGCCCTGAGGGCACTCGTCGATGCAAGTACCGCATGCAACGCAGTCATCTGTAATTACGTAAGCCATAGTTGTAAGATTTAAATTTGTATTATCCGATGCGAAGATAGTGCTTTTTGGATATACATCATCCTATTGGGCCCTTTTTAACATAATTTTACAATTGGCAGTTTCTAAAACAATAATTTTTGGTTCTTTATTCCGGATATAATAAAAAATAGCGAATACTTTTGCTCGTATATTGGCATTTCTATTCACAAAAACGAGTGAATGGATGGTTTTTGTTACTAAAATTATCCCAATTCTATTATTTCGTGTCATTTTGTAGAAATATTGATACTGTTTTCCTAGTATTTATAAATAAAAGAGTTATTTTTGCCGAAAATTCCGTTAATTTTGACATAAAACTATATAAGACTATGAGCGATAGATTATTTATTTTTGATACAACGCTTCGTGACGGTGAGCAGGTTCCCGGTTGTCAGTTGAACACAGTTGAGAAAATTCAGGTGGCAAAACAGTTGGAACTATTGGGTGTAGACTGCATCGAAGCGGGTTTCCCTATATCGAGTCCCGGAGATTTTAATTCAGTAATTGAGATTTCAAAGGCTGTTACATGGCCCACTATCTGTGCGCTTACACGTGCAGTAGAAAAAGATATAGATGTAGCAGCCGATGCTCTTAAATTTGCAAAGCATAAACGTATACACACCGGTGTTGGCACTTCCGATTATCACATTAACTACAAGTTCCGTTCTACACGTGAAAAAATCATTGAGACAGCAGTATCAGCTGTAAAATATGCTAAACGTTATGTCGAGGATGTAGAATTCTATGCCGAGGATGCAGGACGTACCGACAATGAATATTTGGCACGTGTGGTTGAGGCTGTAATTAAAGCCGGTGCGACAGTGGTAAACATCCCCGACACCACAGGCTATTGCTTGCCTAGTGAATATGGAGAAAAAATAAAATATCTCATGGAACATGTGGACGGAATAGATAAGGCTATCATTTCGACACACTGCCATAACGACCTTGGTATGGCAACAGCCAATACTCTTTCGGGAGTTATAAATGGTGCTCGTCAGGTTGAGGTTACCATCAACGGTATTGGTGAGAGAGCAGGAAATACCTCACTCGAGGAGATTGTGATGATTACAAAGTGCCATCCTACATTGAACATAGACACTAATATCAATACTCAAAAAATCTATCCTACAAGCCGCATGATTTCAAGTCTGATGAATATGCCGGTACAGCCCAATAAGGCTATTGTAGGAAGAAACGCATTTGCACACTCATCGGGTATCCATCAGGACGGTGTGCTGAAAGATGTCAGCACATACGAAATTATGAACCCAAAAGATGTGGGTATAGATGATAACTCAATCGTTCTTACAGCTCGTAGCGGACGTGCTGCGCTAAAATATCGTTTGTCGGTTCTTGGTGTAACTCTCGAAGATGATAAATTGAACGAGGTATATCAAGATTTCTTGCGTCTTGCCGATAAAAAGAAAGAGATACACGACGACGATATCCTTGTACTTGCCGGTGCCGAGCGTAGCAGCAACAAAGGCATTAAACTCGATTATCTGCAAGTTACCACCGGACTTAATATTCGTTCAGTGGCAAGTATCGGTTTGCGCATAGCAGGAGAACTCTTCGAGAGCGCGGCTACTGGTAACGGTCCAGTAGATGCGGCTATAAATGCACTTAAAAATATTATCCGTCGCGAGATGGTGTTACGCGAGTTTACAATACAGGCTATCAGTAAAGGTAGCGACGACATGGGTAAAGTACACATGCAGGTAGAGCATAACAACCATGTATATTATGGCTTTGGTGCAAATACTGACATAGTCAGTGCTTCGGTTGAGGCATATATCGACTGTATAAATAAATTCCAAGATTAATATTTTAGCGAACAGACACATGAACACCCTTTTCGATAAAATATGGGATGCGCATATTGTGCAAAAAGTCGAGGATGGCCCAACACAACTTTATATAGAAAGACTCTATTGCCACGAAGTTACATCGCCTCAGGCTTTTGATGAACTTCGCAGTAGAGGTATTGGTTGTTTGCGCCCCGAAAGAATATACTGCATGCCCGACCATAACATCCCTACATTGGAACAGGAAAAACCAATTAAGGATGCAGTTTCTCGTAAACAGGTAGACACTCTTATGAGCAACGCCAAACAGTTTGGTCTGAGTATGTTTGGGATAAAGCATCCAAAGAATGGTATCATACATGTCGTAGGTCCTGAACTTGGACTAACTCTGCCGGGTATGACTATCGTTTGTGGCGACTCTCACACATCGACACATGGTGCAATGGGAGCAGTTGCATTCGGCATTGGTACAAGTGAGGTTGGCATGGTTATGGCATCGCAATGCATCTTGCAACAAAAGCCAAAGGCTATGCGCATAAATGTCGAAGGTACACTAGGCAAAGGAGTTACATCAAAGGATGTAGCACTATATATTATGTCGCAAATGACAACAAGTGGTGCAACAGGCTACTTTGTGGAGTATGCAGGTAGTGTAGTGCGCGCAATGAGCATGGAGAGCCGTCTCACTCTTTGCAACTTGTCTATCGAGATGGGGGCGCGTGGTGGCATGGTGGCTCCCGACGAGGTTACATATGAATATATAAAAGGACGTGAATATGCTCCACAAGGAGAGGCTTGGGACAAGGCTTTAGCCTATTGGAAAACTCTTTATAGTGGCGACGATGCAATTTTTGATAAAGAGTATACATTCCATGCCAAAGATATTGAACCACGTATAACTTATGGTACCAATCCCGGTATGGGAATAGGTATCACAGAGCAGGTCCCTGCAATAGACAGCATCGACGAGGCGGGGAAAGTATCCTATTTGAAATCTCTTGAATACATGGGCTTCGAGGCCGGTAAGCAGCTTTTAGGACAGCCCATAGATTATGTCTTTATTGGTTCGTGTACCAATGGTCGAATAGAGGATTTCCGAGCATTTGCCCAAATTGTAAAAGGTAGAAAAAAGGCAGATACTGTAACAGCGTGGATAGTTCCCGGTTCGTGGAGCGTACAACGTCAAATAGTGGCAGAAGGAATAGATAAAATCCTCGAAGAGGCCGGTTTTGAATTACGACAACCCGGTTGTTCGGCATGTTTGGCAATGAACGACGATAAAGTCCCTGCCGGAAAATATTGTGTCTCTACAAGTAATAGAAACTTCGAAGGTCGTCAAGGTCCCGGAGCGCGCACAATATTGGCAAGCCCCTACGTTGCAGCAGCTGCGGCTATAACCGGTTGCATAACAGACCCTCGTGAGTTATTGTAATAAAACAGCAGATGATGAAAAAAGAAAAATTTGATATAATAACAGATAGTTGTATTCCTCTGCCTTTGGAAAATATCGATACCGACCAAATCGTTCCGGCACGTTTTCTAAAGGCAACAACACGTGAAGGGTTTGGCGATAACCTTTTCCGCGATTGGCGTTTCGACAAAGAGGGAAATAAAATCGAAAGTTTTGTAATGAATAATCCTGCATATAGTGGTCGAATATTGGTTGCAGGTAAAAACTTTGGTTGTGGTTCAAGTCGTGAACATGCTGCATGGGCCATTGCCGACTATGGCTTTCGTGTGGTTGTATCCAGTTTCTTTGCCGACATACACAAAAACAACGAGCTCAACAATTTTGTGCTACCGGTAGTGGTGAGTGAACAATTTCTCAAAGAGTTATTCGATAGCATAGAAAAGAATCCAAAAACAGAAGTAACTGTTAATTTACCAGAGCAGAGCATTAAAAATAATGCTACCGGTAACAAGGAGTACTTCGAAATAAATGCATACAAGAAACACTGTTTGATGAATGGTCTCGATGACATAGATTTCTTGTTAAGCAACAAAGACAAAATTGAGCAGTGGGAGAAACGATTCAACTAATGGAATCACAAATTCAATAAAAAGGCTCCTGTTAGGAGTGCAGTAAACTTATTAATTTATCATGAATTTTAATATAGCAGTTTTGCCGGGTGATGGAATAGGTCCCGAGATTATAGCAGAGGCATTAGAGGTAACAAAGGCTGTGTGCAACAAATTTGGACACACAATGACATACGAGACAGGTTTGGTGGGTGCATGTGCCATAGATGCAACAGGCAACCCCTATCCCGACGCAACACACGAACTATGCATGAAAAGCGGTGCAGTGTTGTTTGGCGCTGTGGGCGACCTGCGTTTCGATAATAATCCTTCGGCAAAAGTGCGTCCCGAACAGGGGTTGCTTGCAATGCGCAAGAAACTGGGGTTATATGCCAATTTACGTCCGGTAACCACCTTCGAGGCTCTTATTCATAAATCGCCGTTGCGCACCGACATCGTTCAGGGTGCCGACTTCATGTGTATACGCGAATTAACCGGTGGCTTGTACTTTGGACGTCCGCAAGGTCGTAGCGAAGATGGCAATGTCGCTTATGATACCTGCGTATATTCACGCGAAGAGATAGTACGCATCGTTAAATTGGCGTATGAATATGCTATGAAACGTCGAAAGAAGGTTACTGTGATAGACAAAGCAAATGTGCTCGCAACTTCGCGTTTGTGGCGCGAGGTGGCAAAGGAGATTTCTAAAGATTATCCCGAGGTAGAAACCGAATTCATGTTTGTGGATAATGCGGCAATGCGTCTTATACAGTGGCCTACGTCGTTCGACGTAATGGTAACAGAAAATATGTTTGGCGATATTCTCACCGATGAGGGCTCTGTGATTACAGGCTCATTAGGTTTGTTGCCTTCTGCATCAATAGGTGTACATACTTCGTTGTTTGAGCCGATACATGGCTCTTGGCCTCAGGCTGCGGGGCAGAACATAGCCAATCCGCTTGCTACAATCTTGTCGGCAGCAATGATGTTCGAGTATGCGTTTGGTCTAATGGATGAGGGTAAGCTGATTCGTGAAGCTGTTAATGCATCGTTGGAGGCAAACGTCAGAACTGCCGATATTCAGGTCGATGGTGTTGCTCCATATGGCACAAAAGAGGTTGGTGCATGGATTGTTAATTACATAAATGCTAAATAGTAATACTCCGTAATAAGGTGAGACGGTTTTCATTAGAGATATTGGTTTTTCTGTTGTTACTATTGGTCGCAACTCCATGCTCATGGGCACAAAAGACTGCAAAAGAGCAATTTGTGCTTGTAATAGACCCCGGACATGGAGGTGTAGACCCGGGCGCAATTGGCCCTAAAGGAACAAAAGAAAAGGTCGTGAATCTGAATGTCTCGAGGTTGCTCGGCGAAATGATTAACGATAAATATCCCGAAGTAAAAATCATATACACACGCAACAAAAAAGATGTAAAGGTTCCGCTTGTCAGTCGTGCAAAGATTGCAAACGATGCCAATGCCGACCTCTTTATCTCAATACATGCCAATGCCGCCAAAAACCGAAAGGCACGTGGTTGCGAAACATTCACTCTTGGTTCGGGAAGTAGTGCCGAGGCTAAAGCCGCCGCTATGTATGAGAACGAGGTAATTCTGCTCGAAGAGAACTTTGAACAGGTATACAAAGGTTTCGACCCACGCTCAAGTGAAAGCTATATCATCTTTGAACTCATACGCGGACACGATATCGAAAAGAGTATATCGTGTGCAGAGCATATACAGAAAAACATGGTGAAACGCAGTAAATTGCAAAACCGTGGGGTCTCATCGGCCGGTTTTTTGGTGTTGCATAGAACTGTTATGCCAAGTATTTTGGTTGAGTTAGGTTTTATATCTAATCCCATAGAAGAGAAGTATTTAGCATCAAAGGCGGGTCAAAAAGAGTTGGCACAAGGTATTTTCGATGGCTTCTCCAATTATTATGAATCATATAAGAAAACTAAGTTGTCGGCACAGTCGGTTGTAGTTAAAGACGATGTCTACAACTCCTCAGAACCGGTAATTTCAAAAGCAAAAAATAGCAAAGAGCAATCTCCAGTTTTTAAGGTTCAAATTCTCACATCTTCTAAAAAACTTAAAAGTAATGACCCACGATTAAAAGGTCTAAAAGCCGACTTTTATGTCGAAGGCGGTATCTATAAATATACCTATGGAGAAAGTTTCAATTACAATACCATTGCAAAAAAACGTAAAGAGATACTTCCTAAATTCAAAGAGGCATTCATTGTCGCATTTAAGAATGGTGAAAAGGTGAACACAGCCAAGGCTATCGAAGAGTTCAAAAACAGTAAGAAATAGCTTTGTGGTCATAACCCTGCAATTTATTCGTTTAATTAAGATTCATTTTCGCCTGTTATAAGATATTTTGTTCTACCGGCAATAAGTGAACATAAATTGCGTTATTATATTCGATGAAAAGATTGTTATATATATTGCTCTTTGTTCTTCCATTTGCGACATTGGTGGCTCAAGAACGTAAACTGCAAAATAAGCCTTATATCGACTATCGCAGGTTGCATTATGGTTTTTTTGTTGGTTTACACATGCAAGATTTGGAAATTGCAAACAATGGCTTTATTACAGAAAATGGAGAGCAATGGTATGCTGATGTAAGTGCATACAGTCCCGGTTTCAGTGTGGGTGTTCTTGCCGATTTGCGCATAAACGGCCACCTCTCTTTACGTGCCATTCCATCGTTGCATTTTGGAGATAAGAAAGTGGTGTTTCGCGAGCGAAACAGCAAAGCAACCGAGCGCCAACAAATAAAATCTACTTACCTCTCTTTGCCATTAGAAGCAAAAATTGCAGCAGAGCGTTTCAATAATTATCGTCCTTATGTTTTAACCGGTATAAATCCAATGATAGATTTGACTGTGAAAAAGCAAAAACCACTATTGGTTAAAAAGTTCGATTGTATGCTCGAAGTTGGTTTGGGTTGCGATTTCTATCTTCCATTCTTCAAACTAAATCCCGAACTGAAATTCTGTTTCAGTATTCTCGATGTTCTGGAGAAGAATCGTAAAGATTTGCTCGATGACAATTATCTGAAATTTACCCAGTCTGTTGATAAAGCTGTTGCCAAAATGATAGTTTTATCGTTCTATTTCGAATAAAATAATATTTTTTTGCAAGATTATTTGCGTAATTTGAATATGTACCTATCTTTGCAAAAGCAAATTGTATTTTTATGAATAACCTATTGAACAACTTATGGTGGCGATGCTCAGAATTATATTCGTGAGCTGTTATCTTGTGTTCAGTTTATAGATATATACAAGGATTGTCTCACGAGGGGCAATCCTTTTTTTGTATAATATGTAGATAAATATAAATGTCATGAAGCAGAAACGTTATTTCTTGTCCGAGAGTGAATTGCCAAAGCAGTGGTATAACTTGCAGGCCGACATGCCAAAAAAACCACAACCCATGTTAAGTGCAAAGACAAAAGAGCCTATAACAGTCGATGAACTTGCAAAATTAATATCACGTGAGGCTGCTTCACAGGAACTTAATATGACAGATCGCTGGATAGATATTCCCGAACCGGTAATGGAAATGTATCGTTACTACCGTTCCACTCCATTGGTGCGTGCTTATGGATTGGAAGACGCTTTGGGAACACCTGCACACATATATTTTAAAAACGAGAGTGTTAGTCCTGTTGGTTCTCACAAACTAAACTCGGCTCTACCACAAGCCTACTATTGCAAGCAAGAGGGTGCAACAAACATAACAACAGAAACCGGTGCCGGACAGTGGGGTACAGCCTTGTCCTATGCTTCAAAGGTTTTTGGTTTGGAGTGTGCTGTTTATCAGGTCAAGATTAGTTATAATCAGAAACCCTATCGTCGTAGTGTTATGCAGGCTTTTGGTGCTCAGGTAACTCCTTCACCCTCTATGTCTACACGTGCAGGAAAAGATATCCTTACACTTTATCCAAATCATCAGGGTTCGCTGGGAACAGCAATCTCCGAGGCTGTAGAGCTGGCTTTGACTACTCCCAATTGTAAATATGCGCTTGGTTCTGTTATGGGGCATGTGAGCCTGCATCAAACAATAATAGGACTAGAGGCTGAACTGCAAATGCAAAAAGCCGGGGAGTATCCCGATGTTGTCATTGGTTGTTTTGGAGGTGGCTCGAACTTTTCAGGAATAGCCTTTCCGTTTATGCGTCATAATATTCTCGATGGAAAGAAAACACGCTTTGTAGCCGCCGAACCGGAATCTTGTCCCAAACTTACACGCGGAAAATTCTGCTATGACTATGGCGATGAAAGTGGCTATACTCCGCTTATGCCAATGTTCTCTTTAGGACATAAATTCTGCCCGCCCAATATTCATGCCGGTGGTTTACGCTATCATGGAGCCGGTGTTATAATATCACAACTGCTAAAGGATGGTCTCATGGAGGCAGTCGATATGAGCCAGCTTAAAACATTCGAGGCCGGGTTGTTGTTTGCTAAAACCGAAGGTATAATTCCGGCTCCGGAATCGTGTCACGCAATAGCGGCTGCAATAGATGAGGCTAACCGTTGTAAGGAGAATGGCGAATCCAAAGTTATACTGTTCAACTTGTCGGGGCATGGATTGATGGACATGACAGCCTACGACCAATATCTATCGGGTAGTTTGACAAATTACTCAATTAGCGATGAAGATATAAACAAGAATATCGAACAGATAAAATAAAATATATGGATTATAGAAAAATAATGTACGTTCATGGGTTTGCCTCTTCGGGTAGTTCGGGCACAGTCATGGCTTTGCGTCGCTATCTGCCACATTGGCGTGTAGTGGCTCCTGACTTGCCTATTAACCCTTTTGAGGCGATGGAACTTTTGCATAAGACAATAGAGAACGAACAGCCCGACTTAATCATAGGAACCTCAATGGGTGGCATGTTTGTTCAACAACTTTGGGGGCATCGCCGCATTGTGGTAAATCCATCGTTTGAAATGTCGCGTTCACTCCTTTTTGGTAAAATGGGCCGAAACAAATATATGTCGAAGCGCAAAGATGGTGCAACGGAATTTCGTGTAGATAAGAATGTTGTTGAACAATTCAAACAGATGGAAAAGACGCAATTCGATGGCATAAATGATAATGAAAAGCAGCTGGTTATAGGACTGTTTGGGGATAAAGACCCTGTAGTTCATTATCAACCGTTGATGGCAGAACTCTATGGCGAGGAACGTTGTCGTTGGTTTGCCGGTGAGCATCGTTTGAATGACGAGGTGGTGAAAAATGTGTTGCTTCCATTGATAGACGAAATAATGGGTGGTGAATCGTTTCTATAAATATTCATAAAACAGGCGTTGTTCCAGATAGGATAATTGTATAATTATATATTATTTTCGAAAAAAATAGTATCTTTGCATTCTAGGGAGATAAACTTCTCTCTAGGGTATAACTTGTTAATAACTAAAACAGAGAATAATGAGTAAGAAGGTTTTTGTTTCGGGATGTTACGATATGTTGCACTCCGGACATGTCGCATTCTTCGAAGAGGCATCGCGTCATGGCGATTTATACGTTGGAATTGGCTCCGATAAAACAATCCATGAGTTGAAAGACCGCAAAACAATCAACACCGAACGTGAACGATTGTATATGGTTAAATCTATACGTTATGTAAAAGATGCTTTTGTGAATTCCGGTAGCGGTATAATGGATTTTGCCGAGGATGTAAAACGTTTGAAACCCGATATATTCTTTGTAAATACCGATGGTTATACTCCCGAAAAGAAACGTTTTTGCGAAGAAAACGGAATAGAATTGCTTGTTAGCAATAGAGTCCCTGCTGCAGGACTGCCCCGTCGTTCTACAACAGCACTTCGACAAGAATGTAAAATACCTTATCGTATCGATTTGGCCGGTGGATGGCTCGACCAACCCTATGTAAACAAATTTGCAAAAGGACCGGTGCTTACAATAAGCATTGAACCCGATTACGAATTTAATAATCGTAGTGGCATGAGTACATCATCACGTAAAGCCGCTGTCGAGATGTGGCAGGTTGATATACCCGAGGGCGACAAAGAGACTCTTGCACGAATGTTATTCTGTTTTGAGAATCCTCCCGGTACAGAATATGTCAGTGGCTCACAAGATGCAATAGGTATTGTTATGCCCGGTTTGAATCGTCTCGATTACGATAATAACTATTGGCCTGTAAATATTGATAGTGTGCTCGATGCCGATATTCTCGATTTTATAGAAAAAAATATATGGTTAATACCATTGTCGCCTCGTCGTGGCGATTACGATGTGCTTGCCGATACAAAAATAGATGAGGCTGGAGCACGCTGTTTGGCTGCCGCCGCCGACAAATGTTGGAAAGCAATATTAAATAAAGATATCGATGCATGGGGAAAGGCTGCAACAGAGTCTTTCCGTGCACAGATTGCTATGTTCCCTAACATGGCACCCGATTACGTCCTCGATGCTGTTAATGAGCATATCGATAATGTAAAAGGTATAAAAATATCGGGAGCAGGTGGTGGAGGATATCTTGTCATAGTAAATGATGAACCTGTTAAGAATGCAATTCAAATAAGAATACGACGTAAATAATTTTGCCTGTGAACTATATTGTTGCATTGTTATATCTATTTTTACCTTTTACAGAAGAGCCATTGGACTCTATTGTATTGCAAGGGGTAGATGTCGTTGCTTCAATGAAAACATCCGATGTTGAAAAAGGAGCCTACTCCTCATCAAATTTCGGACGAGTAGATTTAGAAAATCGCCATATAACCTCTATAAAAGAGTTATCGGCTTTAGCTCCTAACTTCTACCAACCCGATTACGGTTCACGAATGACGTCATCTATCTATGTTCGTGGCTTTGGCTCACGTATCGATCAACCTGTGGTTGGTATGAATATCGACCAACAACCGGTGATGAATAAAAACAACTACGATTTCGACCTATTCGATATTGCCAGTATTCAAATTGTGCGAGGTGCACAAAGTACCCTCTTTGGGCGTAACACTTCGGGTGGTGCAATCAACATAGAGACTTTGTCGCCTTTGGTGTTTCAGGGTAAGCGACTCACATTGGAATATGGGAACGAAAACACAATAAGGCTTAAGGCATCGCATTTTGCAGCACCAAGCAAGCGATTTGGCTGGTCGGCTGCAGTCTATTATGCCCACACCGATGGCTACTTCATGAATAAAGAGCGTGGCGAAAATTGCGATGAAGGCGACAACATCTCTACTCGTCTGCGTTTTCAATATCTACCTTCCGATGCATGGAGCATAGACAACTCTTTAACAATTGGCTTTGTAGATGAAGGCGGGTATGCCTATCGTAACTACAATCCCGAAACAAAATTTCTGGCACCTGTTGCTTATAACGATGCTTGTTCGTACCAACGCTTTAACTTGTCAAATGGGTTGGTTGTAAAGCGTTTCTTCGACAATTTTACACTATCCTCCATCACCGGTTATAGTTACACCGATGACCGAATGGACATGGACAACGACTTTTTGCCCTTGGACTATTTTACGCTGGGACAATATCAAAAGGAGCACTCCTTGTCGCAAGAATTTGTGACAAAATCATCCGATGACAAACCACTTAAATGGTTGGGTGGTCTATCCCTGTTCTATAAACATCTGAACCTCGATGCTCCGGTTCTTTTTAAAAAATATGGAATAGATAATCTTATTCTCAAGAATGCCAATGAACATTTCTATCATCCCAATGGCTACGATTTGCAGTTCCGAGATGATACATTCCCCATCGAAGATAAGTTTGTCATTCCTACCTTTGGAACAGCACTCTATGGCAGATTAAGTTATGCCGTTGGCTCTTTTGAATTTACGGCAGGTCTTCGTCTCGACTATGAGTACTCTTTTATGGACTATAACAGCTACGCAAATCTTTACTTTAAATACGATAAAAACAGTAACGAGTATATTCCTCTGGAGTCGCGTTTCAAAGGAGACGACAACTTAGATGCTCTAGAACTTCTTCCTCGTTTTTCTGTTACATATAGCCGTGAATGGGGTAGCGTATATGCGTCGGCAAGCAGAGGCTTTAAAGCTGGCGGCTTTAACACCCAGCTCTTTTCCGACATCCTGCAAAAAAGAATAACAGATGATATTATAGGTAACAGAACCGATAATGATGCTTCGGCAACAGTATATAAGCCCGAAACAAATTGGACCTATGAAATTGGTGCACATATCTCTCCATTCAAAGACGAACTATTGACTATTTCGGGAACAATGTTTTTTATCGATTGTCGCGACCAACAACTTACCGTATTTCCCAAGGGAATGTCCACCGGACGCATGATGTCAAATGCCGGAAAGTCGCATAGTTACGGTGCAGAAATGGAGTTATCGTCTAAGATTGGACCTATTACCCTGCATGGTAGTTATGGCTATGTTCATGCGACTTTCAAGAACTATATAAGTGGAAACGACGACTATTCGGGTAACTATTTGCCGTTTGCACCGTCAGAGACGGCCTCGGCCAATATCTCCTATAATATTCCGGTACCACGTACTTTAGCAAATTTCTTAATACTTAACATTGGCTGGAATAGAGTGGGACGCATCTATTGGAACGAGGAAAATTCTCTATCTCAACCATTTTACGACCTATTCTATGCATCCCTATCATGGGAAAAGGGCCATTTTGGTGCGTCGCTCTGGGGTAAGAATCTGCTCAACGAAGAGTATAATACCTTCTATTTTAAATCTATTAACAACGACTTTTTTGCACAAGGCAAGCCATTACAGTTTGGACTTTCGTTACATTTGAATTTATAAACCAATGAAATAAAATAATATGAAAAAACTTCTTTTATTACCGCTATTTGCAATTTTGTTTTTAATGCCGTCATGCTCAAGCGATGACGATAAGACACCTCCTCCGGCAGGAACAACCAGCTTTGGTACACTTCAGGCTTATGCACCCGGAGCAACAGAGGGCTTTATTATGGAGAATGTAGAGACTGAAGCTATTGTAAACAGTGAAAGAACAGCACTCACACTAACTATTTATGATGTAAAATTTGCAGAGGCAATGCAAAGTACATATGATATTACATTGCAGGATATTCCTTGTGTTGTAACAGAAGATGCTGTTGTTTTTGAGAATAATGACGATATAATTCCTCTCTTGGGAACAACATCATCACCAATGCTTAAATTTTCTAAGGTAGAAGGTAGTATCGATAGAGCAGGTAATATCTCTTTCAATGCCGAAATGACCCGTGGAACTTTTACATATACAGGTACTGCAAGTAATTAAGTCATGTTTTAGGACTATTAAACCTCCAAAACCAATTTTGGTTTTGGAGGTTTAATTATTTTCACCTATCTTCGTACATATAAATATTTTGAAACAATATGAGAAGAATACTATTACTATTTTTTATTTTGACAACACTATTTTCAACTGCACAAGAGAAGGTTCGTGTAGCATGCATTGGAAACAGTGTAACTTATGGCTATGGGCACGATAATCCATCCGAAACATCCTATCCTTCACAATTGGCCAAGATGTTGGGCGATAACTACAATGTTGCCAATTTCGGACATTCCGGTGCAACATTGCTGAACAAAGGGCATCGTCCATACACTAAGCAGAAAGCATATACCGATGCACTTGCTTTTGCTCCCGACGTTGCCGTAATACATTTGGGGCTTAACGACACCGACCCTCGCAATTGGCCTAACTACCGCGATGAGTTTGTTGGAGATTATCTCTCATTGATAGATACATTGCGCACAATAAATCCCGATGTAAAGATATGGATATGTCGTATGACACCAATATTTAATCATCATCGTCGTTTTAAGTCGGGAACACGAGAATGGTTCTGGCAAATACAAAAAGCAATAGAGCACGAGGTATTGCCTTTGGCTGCCCCACAGTTACAAGATGCAACAAGTAATTTGCAAGAACTTCCACAAGTGCAACTTATAGATTTGCATACACCGCTGTATAATCGTCCCGACCTCTTCTCCGACGCTCTTCATCCAAATCCCGAAGGTGCCGGTATAATTGCTCAAACGGTCTACTCTGCCATAACAGGAGACTATGGCGGGCTCTCTATGCCTGCTATATATAGCGATAACATGGTCATTCAGCGTGGTAAATATTTCAATGTTAGTGGTAAAGCCAATGCTTGTGCAAAGGTGGTTGTTACTTTAGGAAAACAGAAACGTACAGAATATGCTTCGGCAGATGGTACATGGCAGTGCAGTTTCAATCCCATGGAGCCCGACGGAAAAGAGTACACGCTTACTGTTGAGAGTGAAGACAGAACATTGCAGTTCAAAAACATAGTCGTTGGCGAGGTATGGCTCTGCTCCGGACAATCCAACATGGCATGGATGGTTAAGCAAACTAATGGTGCAGAACAATACATACAAAATGCGGTAGATAAGAATATTCGTATATACGATATGAAACCTCGTATCTTTACCGATAATTATGCGTGGCCAAAAGAGGAGTTAGAAAACCTAAACAAACATAACCATTATAAACCCGCATCGTGGCAGAACGTTACAACAGAAAATATTGCCAATTTCTCGGCTGTTGCATATCACTTTGGCGCTATGCTTGCTGACTCACTAAAGATGCCGGTGGGGCTTATATGCAATGCTATTGGTGGTGCACCCACAGAATCATTTATCGACCGTAAAACATTGGAATTTGATCCAGTGCTTGTTGATATACTATATCATTGGCGCAAGAACGACATGGTACAAGACTGGGTACGTGGTCGTGCCGAAAAGAATATAGAATTGGCACAAAACCCACTGCAACGTCATCCCTATGAACCAGCATATCTTTTTGAGACTGCTATTGAACCACTTACTTGCTATCCTTTGCGTGGCTTTGTTTGGTATCAGGGAGAGTCCAATGCTCACAATGTAGAACTATACGATTATATGTTCCCGCGTATGGTAGATAGTTGGCGTCGTGCGTGGAGTTCACATCTTACAAATGAAATTCTCCCATTTATATATGTACAACTATCAAGTATAAATCGTCCTTCGTGGCCACATTTCCGTAATGTACAGCGTTTGCATCAGTATAGTGTAGATAATTGCTATATGGCTGTATCGAGCGATAAAGGGCATCCCACCGATGTGCATCCTCGTGATAAGAAACCTATTGGAGAGCGTTTGGCGCGTCAAGCATTGTACAATGTATATAAAAATAAAAATATCGTATCTTCGGGGCCAACACCAATAAATGCAGAGGCTTCTGGTCAAGGTATCCTAATAACCTTTGAGAATAGCGATGGTATGCATCTTTCAAATGGAGATAATATCACCACCTTCGAACTTGCGGGTGAATATGGGAAATTCTATCCGGCAGAGGTTGTAAAAATTGATAACAACAGCATATATGTGGAATCTTCAAAAGTGGCAAATCCTTTACGTGTACGCTATGCATGGCAACCATATACAACAGCCAATCTTGTAAACTTACAAGGATTGCCGGCCGGCACATTTATGTTGGAATTAAATCAAGAGAAAGGAACATTAGTAAAGTAAAATTAAATAAATCATTATGAAAAAAAGTATTATTGTTGTTCTTGCAACTCTTTGTGCATTGCCTTCGTTTGCGCAAATCGCTACACGCTGGGGAAACGTCGATACACGTTATCCGGTAGAGGCAGGTGCAAAAATTGCTACAGAGGGTATCAACAGCACTATGGCGTGGCGTGGTGAACGTGTAAATCTTCAACTATTGGTAACAAACAGTTCCGATAGCACATCGGTTAATTACTATTTCAGTGAGTTAAAGTGTGGCAAGCACACTATTCCTTCAACAAATGTTGTAGGTGGTTTTGTGCAACCTGTCATAACCGATAAATTTACAGGTTGTGGTCGTCACGAGGTAGACGCGTATGGCTCCAATCTCTCTGCAGACAGAATTACCGATACCAACCCTACAGTTATTGAACCAAATGTTTCGCGAGGCTTGTGGCTTACAGTGCAGGTGCCTCAGGATGCAACTCCCGGAACATATACAGGATATGTTGAGATTGAAGCAAATGGCTCAAAATCGAAACATAAATATAGTATAAAGGTGCTTGAGCGCACCCTGCCTGCTCCTGCACAATGGCGCTTTCATCTCGATTTCTGGCAGAATCCCTATGCGGTTGCACGTGTTCATAACGTAGATTTGTGGTCGCAGGAACATTTTGATGTGTTGCGTCCTTATATGAAGAAACTTGCTTCTGCCGGTCAGAAAGTTATTACAGCAACACTTATACACAAACCTTGGAATGGACAAACATACGACCACTTTGGCAGTATGGTAACATGGATACGCAAGATAGACGGAACATGGTTGTACGATTTTACAATCTTCGACCGTTGGGTAGAATTCATGATGCAGTGTGGAATTGATAAAGAGATAACATGTTTCTCTATGATTCCTTGGCATCTCACTTTCCGTTATTATGACCAAGCCAGCGATGGACATAAAGAACTTAAATGTACTCCCGGTGATGAGGCCTATGAAAAGTTCTGGGGTGGCATGTTGAATGCTTTTTCGGCTCATTTAAAGGCTAAAGGTTGGTTCGACAAGACATTTATTGCAATGGATGAACGTAGCTTAGCGCAAATGCAGGCTGCCATAAAAGTGATTAACAAATATGCTCCGGGCATGAAAATCTCGATGGCAGGTCTTTATCATCCCGAGATTGAGGCCGATATCACCGATTATTGTCTCGATATAGAAACATACCATTCATATACTCCGGAACTGCTTGCTCGTCGTCGTGCCGAAGGCAAAATATCTACATATTACACCTGTTGTTCGGCCGAATATCCCAATCTTTTTACATTCACCGACCCTGCCGATGCTGAATTTATTGCATTGGAGGCTCTGGCAAAAGACCTCGATGGCTATTTGCGTTGGGCATACAACAGTTGGACAGAGGAGCCTGAACTCGATTCGCGCTTTACCGCATGGCCTGCCGGAGATACATACGTTGTATATCCATTCAGCATAAGTTCTGTGCGCTGGGAACGTTTAGTGCAGGGAATTCAGCAGTTCGAGAAATATAAGATTCTTCTCGATGAAGCAGAGCGCAGTGGCAATAAACAGCGCGTGGCTCGTTTACAAAAAATTCTAAGCAAGGTGGATATCTCAAAGATTGCCAATGAGAGCGAGAGAATTGTAAAAGAGTTCCGAACATCAATCAACCGATTTTAATAAAAGTGTATTAACTAAAAAAACAGCCCTAGGGCTGTTTTTTAGTTAATTACTATTTCGTCTGTAAAGAGCCATGCTCCCGGTCTGTCGTTTCTTGTAGCATGAACTCTAATGTATCTTGCTTTCCCGTTGCATACAACAGAATATTGCTTAAACAGAATTTTGGGTATCTCATTTGGAATGTCTCCCCACACAGTGCCAACAAGTGTAAATTCTTCTCCATCCTCCGATAGATAAACATCCATCTTTTTGGGAACATGCACCCACGCACCGGCTGAATGCATAAAAGATGCTCCTACGTACTTTATTGGTTGTACAGTGCCTAAGTCAATAGTTACATCTACGTCCTTCATTGTGCCTTGCCAACATTTGTCGAGATAGGTCCAGCCACCTAACACTCCGTCGGTCAATGTCGCATCTCCATTTGCTGAGTATTTTGAGTTATAGGGTAATTTGTAGCTTACTTTGCATCCTTTGCCCAAGTGCTCAATAGGTTGCAAACTCTCTTTTCGCTCACCAAACTCATTAGCTAAATCAAATGTTGTGTAACCTTGTGCCTGCAACAGAGAGCATAGCCCTAATGCTCTGCTCCTAAAGTTTTCATAATCCTTATTCTCGGGTCTGCTCCAACCGGTCTCGGCTATTGCAAAGGCTCGTGGGTAATACATATATTCGGCATGACTGTCCTCAGTAATATATTCGCTCCAAAGGTTTCCTTGCAGGCCAAGAAGATGCTTTGCCTCCTCTGCACTAATATTCTGCTCCAATGGTTCATACATATATACTTTTTTCAAAGGAGTGTAGCCACCAATGGATACAGGTTCTTTGAATGCAGCATCCTGTGTGAAATCGAGATAACAGCTCTCTCCGGGGGTCATAATAACATCGTGTCCGGCTTTCATGGCCTTAATGCCACCTTCAGTGCCACGCCACGACATTACCGTTGCATTTGGGGCAAGTCCTCCCTCTAGAATCTCATCCCAACCGATAATCTTGTGTCCTTTACTATTTACAAATTTTTCTATTCGGTGTATGAGATAACTTTGGAGTTCATCAACATTCTCCAACCCCTCTTCCTGCATGCGTCTTTTGCAATGGGGACAATCTTTCCAGCCTTGCTTAACTGCCTCGTCGCCACCTATGTGAATATATTCCGAAGGAAAAAGTTCCATAACTTCTGTCAGAACATTCTCCAAAAATGTGAATGTCTCCTCTTTCCCTATGCAATAGTCGGAGTTCTTGTAAGGCTCTCCACTGCACGATAGTTCGGGGTATGCGGCAAGCACCTCCTCGCTATGTCCGGGCATTTCAATATCGGGAATAACTGTTATGTGTCTGGCCTCTGCATACTTTAAAATCTCTTTTATATCCTCTTTTGTATAGTAGCCACCATAGGCGGTAGGGTAGTTGCTTTCGCAATATCTTGTGTCGTCGGCCCAATCCATCCACGACCTATAGGGCCTCCATGCCGCAAACTCTGTTAGTCTTGGATAGCGCTCTATCTCAATTCTCCAACCTGCACCATTGGTCATGTGCAGATGCATCTTGTTTAGCTTCATGAGTGCCATGGCATCCATTTGCTTCATGAGAAACTCTTTTGAACGGAAATGTCTGGAAACGTCAAATAGCAAACCACGATAGGAGAAACGTGGTGCATCGCTCAGTGAGCAACATTGTAGTTCTCTTTTTGCACCGCCTTCACTCATTTGCAGAATAGTCTGTATTGCATAAAATGCACCGGCCTCGTCTGTTGCCTTAATACTTACACGCTTGGGAGTAATGTGTAGTTCATAAGCCTCACGATTGTTCTCCCCTTTTTTGTTGCTAATCTCTATCAGGATGTTGGCACTGCCTGCTTTATTAGCCTGCTGTAGTGCTAATGACGATGTCCTAAGATATTCGCCAAGCGTGCAATCTTTCTCCCCTTTTATGTAAAAGGTTGCACCGTTGTCTGGCAGTTTGTATGTTCCTTTAGTAATCTCTATCTTATTTGGAACAGGGATAATACTAAAAGGAGAACCGACAGATGGCATTAAGCCATCTGTCGCGTACACTGTTGCCACTATAATTGTTGCAATTATAGAACTTATAAGTTTTCTCATTACAATGTAATTATTTTGCTTTTTCAGTGATAATCTCAAAGATTTCGGCAGCACCCTCTATCTTCACCTTAACCACTTTCTTTGCATCTGCAATCTCTATCTTTGAGAAAGGTTTGTCGAGTAATGTCTCTGCAACCATGTTACCTTTTTTGTCCCATTGAGTGCATTTTACAGGAGCTTGCAATTTATTCATGAGCAATGTGTAACCCAAAGTCCCTTGTGTAACCTCCATTGTAATATCGATATTCTCGCTCTTATATGATGTGCCAAGATTGCAGTCAAGAGCATATAAGGTCTCTTTAGGTTCTTTAGTGTCGAGTGCAAAACCCAGTCCCTCAATAGTCAAAGGATTTACATCAAATGAGCGAACAGCAGCATAGTTGGTACGTTTTGAATCCAATCTTCTGATACGTACGTAGCGTGCTTTAACAGCATCTCCTTCCCAATTAATGATATACTGTTTTTTCATTCCGTCTATCATTGGCGACCAATCTCTTCCGTTTGCGGAGTACTCGAGTACTGCATGGTCAAAATAGTCCACGTCGTCGATAGAGTTGCGTCCTTGTAAAATAGAAACTTTTGTAACGTCGCGTACACTTCTCAAATCTACACCAATCCAGTCGTTAGCTTTTTGAGACATTCCCGATGTGTAATGTGTTGTACTGTCGTCGTCGAACATCTGTTTTGTTAGAATGGTTCTTGCACTGCTGAATGAGCCTATACCTTTGTAATCCTTAGGAACCTCGCCTGTAAGTCTCTTCAAGAATCCATGTGCCATGTCATCGGTTATATTCTCGTAGAAGGGTTGCAACTTCATTGTACCCGATTTATGTGCGTTGTAATTCTCTCTGTCCTCTTTGCTCATAAGATTCTCAATGAATTTCTCCCAGAATAGAGCGTCATCATTTTGGCTACGGTAAATTCTGGCAAGTTCAATGGCGCGGTAGCCTCTGGTTCCCAGTTTGCCGAACTCGGTGAGCCATGGGCGTAACTCATTAAGAAGAATTTGATTGTCGCAACCATTCTCCATGACAGCAGGTACACTCTCAATCTTCTTAAACTCGCTTTCTAATGCTTTTGCTTTGTTATCATCCCAGTTTGCAAGTGAGAATATCTCTGTCTCCCACGATTCATCGCGACGGTAACCATTTTCTGTGTCTGCTGAGTGAATTGCAAATGTACGGTATGCATCGCTTGCTTTGGGTGCCAGTTCTTTCAATCCTCTCTCCCAGCTGTCAATAGCATTATACGATTTCATGTTCCAACAATAATCAGCAACACTATATAATGCAAGCTTCGATGCTTCGCCATGCTCCATAGGATTACTGATAACACCACAAACATCGTTGTTGGTTAGTGAAGTCTCCAAACCATATACAGGGCCTTGCATCAATATGTGGCGGGCATAGTCTGTTACAGGGAAGTTCCACCAATAGTATGCTGGGCGTTTAATACGGCTGTTAATAAAATCCAATGTCGATGCAGTAAGGTCGCTACATACTACGTCGCCGGTCCAGAACACCTTAATATCGTTGTATAGTGTACGACCATAAATAGCAAGCGCACCATCCTCTCCCGGTTTTGCCCACAATTTAGAGTAGTCGGTAGGGCAAACTGTCAAAGGCGAAACATCGCCCTTTGCTTTCACAAAGTCATCGGTAAGGCGGTTTAACAATTCGGTTTGTTTCAATGGGTTTGTACCTTCGCCATCAATATCGTCGAAGAATATCGCAAAATGACGTACACCAAGGTCGTACATCCAGTTGAATTTTTGCACTAAATTCTGATAGTCCTCTTCGTTCCATTTAATATCCTGTCCCGGGTGAATAGCCCAAACAAAATCTACTCTGTTGCGGCGGCTTGCTTCAACAAGGTCCTTGATATTCTGAGCCTCTTTCTCGGGATAACGCTGACGCCAGTTGGGACAACTGTGATAGGGGTCGTCCTTAGGACCATAAAGGTAACTGTTCATTTTGAACTTACCATAAAAATCTATTAACGATGTTCTCACCTCGTGCGACCAAGGTGTGCCATAGAATCCCTCTACTACTCCGCGATTGGGTAGGTCGGGGTAGTCGTTAATTTGGGTATATGGCAGTACATTGGCAATTACTTTGTTCTCTACCAATTGCTTTAGTGTCTGTATGCCGTAGAAGGCACCTCTCTCGTCAAAACCAACAATTGAGATTCCCTTTTTGTCGATATTTAAAACATACGCACCAGAAACTTCCTTAACTCCATTTTTCTTTGCAACCTTTACTCCGAAATCGATAGTGAGTTTGTTGCCCTTTTTTGCTTGTTTCAGAAAAGAGAGTTCTTCGGTAAATTTCTTTTGTTTATCTTTAATAACCAATCCATCTTCTATTAGCAAAGTGTTGTCCCAATTATATGTAAACTCGTGTGGGGTGGGGTTAATCACTATACCTTTATGGTCCACTTTGTAACCGGGTACAGGTAGTACGTCCTGCACCTCTGAGCGTTGAGATGACAAGTCGAATCCATCATCTTGTGCTTGTGCGTTGCCTAGTGCTAAAATAGATAGTATACCGGCAAGAAACATCTTTTTGTAGTTAGAGATATTCATATTTTAAATTTTTAAATAGTTTGCAGTCGTTATTAAGAAAATACCAATATTATGCAAAGAAAGAACTTTTTGGCTAAATATGAAATCATTTGTTGTATTTATTTATAGCGATGAACAATAACTCAATATAAACTTATATAAATATATAGTTAAAAATATATTCATTAAAATGCCTCATTTCAAAAATGATAAAAGAATATAAAAAGCATACTTCGATGTAAAGGAAATTCCCTATTTTTCTTATTTTTGCATCTACAAATAGAAAATTATTACATAATAAAAGAGTAAAATACTATGGAAATATCATCAACAATTAAATATATCGGCGTAGATGATACAGATATCGACTTTTTTGAGTCGCAATATCCTGTTCCGGCCGGAATATCATATAACTCTTATGTTATTTTCGACGAGAAGATTGCAGTTGTAGATACAGCCGATGCACGCAAAGGAGCAGAGTGGTGGAGTAATCTAAACGATGCACTAGCCGGTCGTACACCCGATTACCTCTTAGTACAGCACATGGAACCCGACCACTCCTCTTTAATAGCAGAGGCTATGGAGCGTTTCCCTGCGATGCAGGTAGTGTGTACTGCTAAGGCTGTTCAAATGCTTACTCAATTCTTTGAGACGGCAGATACATCGCGTTGCATTGCTGTAAAAGAGGGCGATACTCTTTCACTAGGAAATCGTGTTCTACGTTTCTTGCTTGCACCTATGGTTCATTGGCCCGAAGTTATGGTAATCTATGACGAGCAAGAACGCACACTCTTCTCTGCCGATGCATTCGGTACATTTGGTGCATTGTCTAATGGTGGAGGTTGGGACGATGAGGCTCGACGCTACTACATAAATATTTGTGGAAAATATGGTGCGCAGGTACAAGTCTTGCTAAAGAAAGTGGCTTCTCTCGATGTTGCTAGAATTTGCCCATTGCATGGTCCTATGTTGTCCGAAAATCTTGCTCATTACGTAGCTCTCTACGATACATGGAGCAGTTATAAACCCGAGACGGAAGGAGTACTCGTTGCCTATGCCTCAATTTATGGAGGAACTGCTGCTACTGCGCTTTGGATTGCGGATGCACTACGCCAACGTGGTGCAAATGTAATAACTCACGACCTTTGCCGTTGCGATGTATCTCTGGCAGTCAGTGATGCATTTCGTATGAGTCGTATGTTGCTGTGTGCATCCTCTTACGATGCCGGCCTTTTTCCACCGATGCACAAATTTCTACATTATCTAAAAATAAAGGGTTATCAAAGCCGCAAAGTGGGAATTTTGGAGAATGGCTCATGGGCGCCTACTGCAGGTCGTGTGATGCGTTCTATGCTCGAAGAGATGAAAGGGCTCGATGTTCTGCCCGAAAATGTAACAATTAAATCGCGAATGAAAAGTAGCGATATTCCTCAACTAGAGGTTCTTGTAAACGATATATTGTTATAACTATAAATACAATACAAAAAGATACCCGCTGATTTTTTCAGCGGGTATCTTTTTGTATTGTATGGTGTTGGAAATTACTTCACCAAGAACTTTTCACCACCTTTAACGTAGATACCTTTTACAGTGGGGTTCTCTACTTTGCGACCCATTAAGTCATAAACAACCTCAGCGTCTTCAACCTCTTCTGCAAGAGTATCTTCAACGGCTGTCTCTTCTGTGTAGTTGATAACAATGTAGTCTCCTTTCTGTGCCGAAGGTATACGATATACGTCGTTGCCCAAAGCTTCTACCTGAACTTTCTCGTGGTTTACGAATACATAGGCATTTTCAATTCCGGAAGATTTAACTTTACACTCCTGACCTTGATTGTTGTGGATGCGTACAATTGTCGCTTTGTTATCTTCCCACTCAAAGTCTACAGTAAAATCTCCAATAGCCTTCATTCCGGTAACAGCACCCTCTTTCCAGACATTTGGCAGTGCTGGTAATATACTTATATAGCCGTGTGCACTTTGCATCAACATTTCGGCAATACCGGAGCATACACCAAAGTTACCATCAATCTGGAACGGTGCATGGCTATCGAACAGGTTGTAGTAGATACCACCTTGTCCTTGGTCGGTTCCGTATGTTGTAGAGTGCTTGAGAGCATTCTTAATAATAACGTGTGCATGGTTACCATCTTGTGCACGTGCCCAAAGATTAACCTTCCAACCCATTGACCAACCGGTAGCTGCATCACCGCGAAGTTTCAATGAGTTAACAGCCGGTGTAAAATATTCGCTCTCGGGTGTAACCTGATCGTAGGGGTATAGGCACATCAAATGTGATATATGACGGTGTCCTTTGTCGCCACTTACATCGTAGTCGGTATATTTCCACTCTCTTATCAAAAGGTCGCCCTTGCTTACACCATTTTGTGTTCCCCAGCTTGCCCATGTGCCACCTTTGAACTCTTCGGTGTGCAAACCTTGGTCGGTATTTGCTATGTAATCGTCGAGTTTTGCAACTTGTTCATCGGTCAAACCGCATGCTTCCTGTCCCAAAACTTCTATTGCTTCTTTTACAAATACAAAATGCATGTAAACCATTTGCTGAGCGTGTGCAGTTGCATCCTCTTTTGGGTGGTCGTTCTGCTCGGGCGAATATTCATCAGGACATACCCATGTTCCATCGTTCACTTTTCTATCTTTAATCATACGCTCAAACCAGAACTCAGCGCAACTCCACATTGCAGGGAATGCTTTTGCAAGGAACTCTTTGTCGAGTGTGTAGCGATAGTGTTGCCACAAGTGTGAGCAATACCAAACGTTTGCTACAAAATAGTTGTCGCCCCATGTGCTCATACTGTTGTATAGCGAAGACTCGGTAAGTACGCTCCAACCTTTACTCTTGTTATATTTCTCAGCAACCGTCTTCCAACCCTTGCTTTGTGCACCACGAACAATAAAGTTTACAAAAGGTTTGTGCAAGTCGCTTAGGTTTGTTGGCTCTGTGGGCCAATAGTTCATCTGAATGTTAATGTTGGTATGTATATCGGAGTTCCATGGAGAATCTGTACCGCGGTCGTTCCAAATACCTTGTAGGTTGTTGGGGGCTGCAATAGGTTTACGGTTAGAACTTATAGCTAAGTAGCGTCCGTAGTGGAAGTATAACTGCTCAAGGAACAAGTGGTCGTTGTCGGTACTGTTTGCTTGTTGGTTATTGGGGAAGTAATAATCAACAAGTTCTTTTGTGTCTCTTGTAGGTGTTTGAAGACCAAGGTCCAATGTCATTCGCTTTGTAATATTGGTGAAATCCTCAATATGGTCAGCCTCTATTTCTTCATACTTCTTTGTTGCAACTTTCTCAAGCTCGCTCTTTATGCGATTATCTACATCATTTGCAGTTTCGCTTGTGAAGTAGTTATCAAAAACATCCATATCGCCATTGAAGTTTGTCGCACCCTTCAAGAAGAATGTTACCTCTGTCGCATCTTTTACGCTAATACCTTTTGATGATGCTGTTATTGTAGCACCTTCGTTTACAGTAACATGTAAGCGTGTTGCATATTTAACAGCTGTCATATTTCCGGTAAATGATGCAGTACCATTCTCGTATGTAACATTGCCTGCGCCTATGTCGTTGCCGGGCTCCAGTCTAAAGAGAAGGTTAATTTTGTCATCACCTTCAACAGTATAATGTCCTACTATGGTTTGGTCGGGTGCCGAACTAAAGAATCTACGAATCTGTTTTGTTCCATTAGCATTCTTGAACTCAACACCTGCAATTCCCTCTTCGATATCCAAGAAACGAACATAATCGGTAACACCTTCCCAGATGGCTTTGTCTTGGTTTGTAATAAGCAACGAACCAAAGTTCATATATGTACGGTTACCGCTAGCTGCTCCAACTGTATTTGCAGGACCGCTCCACAATGTCTTCTCGTTGAACTGAAGTTCTTCGTTGTGTACTCCACCAAATACCATACAACCAAGTTCTCCATTACCTAAAGGCAATGCATACTCCATCCATGGATAACTTACCCCTGTTGCCACTGCAGATGTTCTGTACCATAAAGTATTTGGGTTTTTGGGTGAATAAGATTCAATTCCTTCAATATCCGATACTTCGTAGTAATATTCGTCGGGGAAATCGGCGAAATTAACTTCCTCCATAAAGAATTTGCTACCAACATCTCCCGTAACATCACCAAATGTCCACAATGCAAGATAATCGCCACGCATGTTCCACCAATCAGATGTTCCATCTTTCTTAATGTATGATTCAGTTCCGTCAAGGTTTATTTTACCACTAAAAGATGTACTATGTGTTGTAGCCTCAGGAGAAACCATGCTTGTACGTGCATTAGCCTCGCTACCTGTGATACCTACAACCTTTGATAGTCCTGTTGAATAGTTGTAAATTTTATATGTGTTGTTGCTCTGTTTTTCAAAAGCCCAAATACCCATGTTGTCTTGAGGTGTATCAGAATTAGAAAGCAACATACTTGTACCGCTCATATAATCGGGACTAATGCTTACATAGCCTCCCTTGCCGTTTCTAATTGTATAGAACTTTGTATTTTCATCAAAGTAACTTACATAAATAGATGACTCATCAACTGTTACAACCGGGATTTTGCCTTCAACTACATTTGGTGTAAAATCTGATTTTTTAAGAAGTGCATCGGATGTAAATGTAGCATTGGCATTGTACTCCACCTCGTTATATACAACACCGGCATTGCTGTCGTCTGTACCTAGAACTTGTATGGTGTAATTCACCGGCTCAATCTCTGCTATTTCAATAATATAGCAGTTTCCTTCATCTGTTTTTGTATGACTGTTTACAACAATACCAGAAGCCATTTGATTATTTATTTGTGAATTCAAACCATTGCCACCCAATAATAGCTTCCAAGGGTATGTCCCACCAACATTTTCAAAAGTCAATGGTGCCGACGGAGTTTCTTCGTAATTACCGTTGGCGTTTACATATTTCTCGGCACCAACACTGTAGAGATAGTAGTTGTCTCCGTCTTTTTCAATCTTGAACTGTTGTGCAGGGTCTAGTGGGTTTTGCGTTACGGTGCCTACTGCAGTACCTGTATTTGAACAAATCTGTCCCGATACTCCCGATGCTTTACTGTATAACAGGAAAGCACGTGCACTGCGCAGGGTGTAGATGCTGTTGTTCCTCAACTGCGATAAATCAGTAATACTCTCGGCATGTACAACAAAAATTGCACATAGCAGAAAAATTAACATTGAAATAATCTTTTTCATCTTAATTATTATTTATAGGTTAGTAATTATTATCCAATCTGTAATTAAAAGCGTATTAAAACTTTATCTCCTTTTTTTGAACGTATTGTGTATGTTTCGTTTCCGCACTTCTTGTATTTGGCTGTTTTGCCATTGACAGTAACAGTGGCACTCTCCATGTTTGGTACTCTCACTTTCAACTCTTGTCCTTTGTTATTGCTAATTTCTACTTTGCTGGCATTCCCGTTTTTCCAATGAATGTCTACAGTGAAATCTCCAACCGCCTTTAATCCTGTTATCGAACCGCTTTCCCAAACCTCGGGCAATGCAGGAAGTATATGTATCACATTATTCTGGCTTTGCATAAGCATCTCGGCAATACCGGCACATACTCCAAAGTTTCCATCAATCTGGAATGGGGCATGTGAGTCCCAAAGGTTGTAATAGATACCACCTCTGTATTGGTCTACTCCAAACGATGTAGAATGTTTCAGTGCATTACGAATTATACGGTGTGCATGATTGCCATCGAGTGCTCTTGCCCAAAGGTTTACTTTCCATCCCATGGACCAACCGGTAGCTTCGTCGCCACGCAATTTAAGTGCATTTACAGCCGGCTCAAAATATTCGCTCTCGGGTGATATCTGGTTTAATGGATAAAGACACATCAAGTGCGACATGTGGCGGTGTGCTTTGTCGTTGCTCACATCGTAACCTGCGTATTTCCACTCTTTCAATAGAATATCTCCGGGTTTAATACCGTTTTTTGCTCCCCAGTCTGTCCAACCTTCGCCTTTAAATGTCTCGGTATGTAGTCCTCTGTCGGTCTTTTGCAGGTAATCATCGAGTTGTGATATTTGTTCTTTGCTCAATCCACATGCTTTACGTCCTAGGATGTTCACAGCCTCCTTAACACTTTGTAAATGGGTGTAAACCATTTGTTGTGCATGTGCTGTTCCGTCTTCTTTAGGGTGGTCGTTCTGTTCAGCCGAATATTCATCGGGGCATACAAAAGTGCCATCTTTTGCTACGCGGTCGGGAATCATACGCTCAAACCAAAACTCGGCACAACTCCACATCACAGGAAAGGCTTTTGCAAGGAACTCCTTGTCGAGTGTGTAGCGATAGTGTTGCCACAAATGTGAGCAATACCAAACGTTTGCTACAAAATAGTTGTCGCCCCATGTGCTCATTCCACCAAAGATGTTGTTCTCGGTAAAGCAGGTCCATCCTTTTGTTTGTCCTCCACGTCTTGCAGCTCTTTTCCAATTTTCGCCATTAGCCATTGTTATTATGTATTCAAGGAATGGCTTGTGCAATTCGCTAAGGCCTGTTGGCTCTGCAGGCCAATAGTTCATCTGAATGTTTATGTTTGAGTGAATATCGGAATTCCAAGGTGCGTTTTCGAGGTTGTTCCAAATTCCTTGTAGGTTGTTGGGAACATTTATGCCACGTGAACTGGAAATTAGTAGGTAGCGTCCGTAGGCAAAATACAATTGCTCTAAGAAAAGTACATGTGCCTCTTTTCCGGTAATATTTAATGCTTTGTTGTTGTAATCTTCGATTAGTTGTTTTGTGTTTACATTGCATGTTGCACCATCGAAATTCAACGAGACACGCCCCATGTAACTCTGGAACTCTTTTACATGGTCGTTGTAAATGACATTCCAACCCTTTTTTGCTGCATTGTCAATACGACTTTGCATTGTTGTGGCAAGCTTGTCTGTTCCCGAAACAAATGATGCCGATGAAGCGTCATAATCGGTTCCTGCAGCTAAAAGCAGTATAATCTCATGGGCATTTTTTACTGTTATACCATTGCTGTCGCTTGTTGTAGTTGCGTCATTACCCATTGGAACAACCTTAACTTTTGCACAATAACTTATAGTGCTTAGCTTTCCGTTAAATGTAGCATCTCCATTGTTGTATTCTACAGTCGATGCATTAATTCCGCTACCCGGTTTAACAATAAATCTCATGCTTAATTTATTGTTGCCTACTGCATTGTAGCGCACAGCTATAACTTGATCGGGAGCCGATGCAATATATTTTCTTTCGTATGCAGTGCTACCACTGTTGTATTTTACTCCGGCTGTTGCTGTTTCGATATCCAAATATCGTACATAGTCTGTCGCAGAGTTCTCTTCGTTGTTTCCGATGTTGCCACTGATATCCTCGGCATACACCCAACCGAAATTCTTATAACCTCCGTAACTGCCCATGTCGTTAGGGCTTCCTTCCCATAAAGTCTTTTCGTTAAACTGAATTTCGTCTACAGCAATTCCGCCAAAAAGAGCTGCACCCAATTGGCCATTGCCAATAGGTAGTGAATACTCCATCCAACGATTATTACTCTCGGTCAATGTAACGGGGGTGTCGTACCACAATGTTAATTTATTATCCGAAACAAATGATTTAATTCCATTTACTTTGAACTCTTCTGGAGTTTGTAGCATTGTTGTTGCCAGTACAGTAATAGTGCAACATAATAAAATTGCAGACATGTAAATTTTCTTTGCCATTGCTGTAGTCTTACTTGTTTTATTGGGGTATGTACAAAGTGCAAATATAAAATATTATATTTGTTTTTGCAATAGCAAACGTTTTTTAACAGATATAATGATCTTGAGTACACTCTATTACACAAAAAAAAGGATATGTCGACATATCCTTTTTTTTGTGTAATAGATAATTTTTATCTCTTCTTTTCTGTTTTGGTCGCAGGTTTGGTCGCTTGGGTCGAACAGCTTTTTTTACTGCTGGTACACTGTACATTTTCCTGTTTCTTTTCGCTTTTCTTAGTCTCCATAATACAAATAATTAAGTTAAACAATATGCAACTTTTGTTGCTTTCATAAATCGTTGTTGCAGAATTATCCTTTTAGGCTTTGAGCAATGTTGTGTGCTCTATCTCTTGCCTCTTCGGCTTTCTCTGCAACTTTGTCTGCTACTTTCACTCCGGTGTCAATTGCTTTATCTCTCATTTCATCGAGATAATCGCCTGTTTTGCCTCCCATGTTTCTGATTCTTTCACATAGTTCGGCTCTAATCCTTTTTGCTCTCTTAGAACATGCGCAGTGGTACACCAAAACTCCGGCAACCATGCCTGCTACCATGCCAATCCAAAATTTTCCACTTCCCATAATTAAAGATTTTAAATTATTAAAATTGTATTAGGTTCGTCGAAACATTGAGGCAATCCACAATAGCAGAATTGCTCCAACAATCGATGCCGCTAATGAACCAATAACTCCTCCACTTGGAATTCCGAGTAAACCAAACAGCCATCCACCAATAACTCCTCCTACGATACCCAACAACAAGTTTACCACAATTCCGAAACCTCCGCCTCGCATAATTTTTCCTGCAACAAATCCCGAAATAATACCAATTACAATAAACCAGATAAAATACATAATATTTAATAATTTTATTAATATAAAATATTGAGAACTAAGATGTTCTGCAACTGTTTGATGAAAACAACATCTTTTTGCCATTGGTTCGTTTAGATTCTGTTTTTAACAACAATTATAAAGGGAGCATAAGCTGAACAGCCTATGCTCCCTTTATATACTATTTTACTAAGTTTCTACTTATAGTATTGTGTACAATACATAGCACCAATGGGCGACTATTGCTGCGACAACACCACCTATTGTGTGGGCAAGAATTGCTTTCGATGTTAAATTTCTATACCCCAATGTGTCCAGCATGGCTGTGTGAGTACTAAGGTATCCACTCCAGCACATTCCTATTGCTGTAAATACTGCTATTGCATTTGCATCAACCCAGCCGGCCTCAATGAAATTGGGGATGAGGCCAAGAGCCGCACCAACAGCACCCAATGCAGTAATGGGGAATGCAATGAGGTGTGGGTCGTTAAAACCAAACAGCCAATCGAAAATGAAACTCAACTTTTCACCAATCCATGGCAATAGCTCCACACCCTCGTATGCCGCACCTGTGAACTCTCCCGATGCTGCAGGGCCAAATGTTAGTATCATCACCAATGTCGATATAATGAGTACACCCGGTATAATAGCCATACCCACATCTACTCCGGTACGGCCTCCATCGAGCAATGAATCGAGAATACGTTGAAAAAGAGGTTTCTTTATTCCTTCATCTTCTAGCTCTTCAATTTCTCGTGCAGAGCAAACATCCTCGTTTTTATATTGTGGATATGCCTTAAGTATAAATCGTTGCATCAGTCGAGTCGATACTATGCAGCCACATACTGCTCCAAATAATCCAATGAAGGGTGCTACATAGAATCCTTGTCCAACCATGTATACAATAACCAGCAAACCCATTCCAAAAGCAGTACCAAAGTTTGTGAGCGAAATAAATTGATATTTCTTGAAATATCCACTGAATCGTTTGTCTTGTGCCAACGAAATAATTGCAGGGTTGTCCGACAAAAACGTTAATACAGCACCCAGCGATGCAACTCCCGGCAAATTGAATAGAGGTTTCATCAGAGGACGTAAAATTTTCTCTAGCAGGCTTACAACACCAAACTCCACAAACAAACGTCCTAAGGCTCCTGTAATTACACAAATTGCCATAAGGTAGAATACTGTATTTAGCAATAGGTCGTGTGCTGTTTTCATTATAGTGTTGAGCATCTGGGGTGTTCCCATCTGCGAGGCAATATATGCAAATAGGGAAAATACAACTACAAGGCATATAATACCATTGGGTATCCAGCTAAACAATTTGTCGAATGAAGGTTTCATGGTTGAAATCAATATCTTTAATTTGTGTTACTTCTTATTTTCTTTTAAAGCTCAACAGGTCCATTTTCCATGTTACGCCCGCATCTATAATTGTCTGCTTGTCGGACAATGCTCCTAAGGGATTGTTACTACCCCAAGTGTAGCAACCGTTTAGGTGCAGACGAACATCTTTGGAGTTCTTTATAGGGAAGAACTCAACACCAAGTCCGGCACGTGTGATTTCTGTTCCGGGCAATACACAATAATCTCCCTGTTTGTTGGTGTTGTTTACATCGTATGATATATGTGTAAAAATATTTAGACAATTTATGGGGCTCCACATAAGCTCACCCATAACCGACATATCTTTGCCAAGATATGCATGTCCGCTTACCGCACGATTCATAATATCCAGTTCCATTGAGAAATCACCTACGTTCAGTTTATGTCCAAGAACAATGTAATTGATGAATTTTTCCGGCAGATACTCAATCATATTTACAGAATATATGGTATTAAACCAGTCGTGAGAACCGTACCACATAACATTGTATGCAAGCATCTCTTTGTTCTCAATGTTTCCTGCATTTTTACGAAAGGGACTTTCGCATATCTGTGCCACAAATTTGTCGTTTTTGTTGTTGGTGGTAAATGCTACACTTGCTCCTAACTGATAACAAGGAATGTTGTTCCAATACTCCGATGCATAATAAATGTCTATTGGCGCACGGTCGTACTCATATCCACCAAGGCCAACTACTAATTTACCTGCCGAAACACTCCAGTTCTTTTTGGTATATGTAAGATATATCCAGTCTGTAGCATCAAAAAATGAGGCATCTTTGTTAGGCTTGTTAAGGCGTTGGCGATAGGAATATGAGAACTCTTCGCTAATATTTCCATCCATGCGAATATTTAGAAATTTTCCTTTGAAACCACTGTTGTTGTGGATTTTGTCGCCATCTATGGTCTCGTGTTGGTAATCTCCACGTGCTTCGATACGAAGGTTCAATAACTCATTGCTTTGAGCAAAGATGTTTGCGAAAGATAGAGCGAAAAGCCCTACAAGGATAAGTTTTCTCATAGTAATATGATGTTTATAAACAGCCTATTGGCCTGATGTTTGCTGTGGGTGCAAATATAGTGTATTTTTTTAATCTATTTATACACTATAAAAATATATTGCTTCTTCTGTAATAGTAAACTATGTATAAATAGGGTGAAAAATAAGAGGCCGACCTTTGGTCGGCCTCTATCGGCCTGTCTACATCACATATCAACCACAAACCAGACCGTTACGTAAGTGTCGCAGACAAAGGTTAAAACCGCGACTCATATATATAAATACTTACGAACGGTTTTTGTTCAATTGATATACAAATTTCTTATTTTGTCGCTTTCAAATAGTTGATAAGCGGGTTTGCATACATCTCAAGTATTTTGGTGCGCAGGAATGCTTCGTCCTTGTTCGGAAGGTCCACTTTCTCGATGCGCTCGGCAAGGTATTTGTCGAGTTGCTCTTTGTCGGCCTCGGTGTATTTGTCGGCAAATTGGCTATCGCCTGTGAGCAGTTCGTAATAGTAGTAATTAACGGGCCATAGACGATAGTTTTTGTGTATGATGTGGTCTATGATACGAGCAACTGTTGCAGTTTTTTCATTTTTTGTTAGTTCACGGTCTATCTGTGCAATCTGCTCATTAATTACATCGGCAACATGGTAATGTATAGCTCCTTTGTAGCCAAATAGGCCCGTTTGCATGTTTATAAGATCGTCTATTGGCGATTTCTTATGCTCGGGGTTGTCGCGTTTCTGTTGGAATTCCTTTGCCTTAAGATAATCACATGGGTCGAACTCATACGATATGGTGGTAGGTGCAATATTCAATACCTTCAATGAGTCTATGATATCTTCATTGCTATACATAGAGAACATCTTTATGAGTCCCTCTTGTGTTGTGTCATTAGAATCCTTTGCGCGTCCTTCGCGTTGCGCAATCCAAACTGGCTGTTTGCGCTCTGTTATAGCATGGTGTATATAAGAAGAAAGGCGTTTCGATGATGCTAACATCTCGCGAATAGAGGCTGAGCGCTGTACAATGAAACTGCGGTTTACGCGTACCAATTTCTTTATCCATGGACGTATGAGTAGGTTATCGCCAATTGCAATTTCTACTGTATTGTCTATGTTTTGAACCATCAGCAGACACAAGAAAGCGGAATCCAATATTATATCGCGGTGGTTTGATATTGACAAGATTGCTCCAAGGTGCTCTTTATTGTCGTAGCTCATGGTTATTCCACGACTGAATTTTTGTATCAAAGTACCAAGGAATGGGTAAACTAACGCTTTCTGAAAGTCTAGGTTGGTTTTGCTGTTACGCATCATTTCGGCCACTTTCTCAAACGGTATTTGTGGAAAAATGTGCTCTATCACCATTTTAAATTCCGGGTCAGCGATAAGTTCTTCATACACAGCCGGTAACTCTTCCGGTACATACGGACGAATTTCGTCAAATTCTTTTGGGATAGTCATAATATCTGTATTTTAAGTCTTATAAATGCGAAGATATGTAAAATTTATTTAAAAAAAACAATACTTCTCTTTTTTTATGCGTAACTATGAATTCCTCCAAGTATGAAATTTACTCCAAAATAGGTCATTAACACTGTAATAAATGCCACTATGCAAAAAACATGAAAAGTTAGTGGCCGGCGAAATATAGATAACGATTTATCGTGTAATGCCAAAGAGTATACAAGCATGGTAATCAGGGCCCACACCTCTTTGGGGTCCCACCCCCAATATCTGCCCCAAGAGACATTTGCCCACACTGCTCCTATAAATATTCCTGCAGTAATAAGAAACACTGCCGGATACAAAATAATTTTGCTGATTACAGCCAAATGCTCAACCTGTCTGTAATCCTTTTTAATATACCATAGAGTGAGTGCGGTAACTCCATTAAGCATGGCAAACGCAAACAAAGAGTATGAAATCATTATAACTACAACATGCAGGCTCAATAGTGGTGATTGTAAAACAGGAATCAATTGTGTTATTTGTGGGTTGCTTTCTCCAATCATCGCAACCATGAGTGCCAGCCCGCAAAGCAGAAAGCCAAATGGAACTGCCATTGTGAATTTACTATTAACAATGAGTGTAAGTAGTGTTACACACCATGCCATGAATACCATAGTCTCAAACCCGTTGGAAAGGGGCAAATGTCCACCGATATATCCGCGTAATACCATGAATATTGACAAGTAAGCAAGAATAAGTATTAACAGAGCTGTTAAAGGCTTGTGTAGTGGATTTTGTATGTTTACAACAAAAGCAATTATGCGACAGTAATAAATGAATGTGAAGATTCCAATTGTAGCGCATAGCATTGCCAATATGCGTATGTAGTTGTGTGTATTGTATATTTTCTCTGCTTCGAAACGGGCGTCGGATGGGCATGAACTACCTGCTGTAAAACGTTGTAAATCTCTTATTATATACAACTCTTCAATGGATTTGTCGTAGTTTTGCGTCTTTATTAATTTTGCAACATTGCCTAAATGATGCTCCATAAATGGCCATTGTTCAGCCTCGAAGTTCTCAGGCTTTTTCTCTGACATGGAATACCATACAGGCGTTTCATTATCGCCTTTGTAATGTGGATATAGTTTTAGTATGGTGCCATTACACACCATCTCAATAAGGTTGTACTTCTCATGAGCTTTTAGTGCAGCGCGTCGCAAAGCATTGTTATTACTGTTGCGTAATGTGTTTTCTAGCTTGTATTTCCCATTTGGCAATGTGAAATCGTTGTACGATGCGTATTTACCTTCAATACCTAAGATAGTGGCTATTTCCCTATCTTTTATCTTTATCATAGGCTCTTTGCTCCATGTTTCCGGATAAAAGCACCAACCGGCAAGAACCTCTTCGGCTGTAGCTCCATTGTACGTCGCTTTGCCATATAGTTTTATAGTGAAATCCTTTGCGAAAGTCTGCAAGGGGCAAACCCTGTTATTGTAATATATGTATAAATTCCCAAACTCTTTGGTGAAATCGTGCGATAGTGTGTTTGCACTATTTGCCAATCCAATAGAAGCAAACAGAAACAGAACCACTGTTGTTCCTCTTTTGAGCAATGGGCTCTGTAATAGCTTACGGAACCGGCAGTTTTTATCAAAGAAATATGCCAGCATACTCAGCAACAACATAACATATCCTGTGTATGTTATGGCTATACCATAGGGGTCGTGTGATACGTATAAGGTAGTCCCTTGCATGTCATCGTCGTATCCCGATTGATATAAACGATAGCCTTTGTATTTGAAAATGTTATTCATGGATATTACACCTTCAAAATCTTTTCCATTCTCAATTATTGTTATTTTGCTGACATAATCCATTGGGGCAAATGTTCCCGGATAACACTCCAAACGAAATTCATTCAGAGAAATTTGGAATGGGAAGCGTCCTATGCTTCCGTCTGATATCATGTAAATAGTTGTAGGTGGAGCTTCGGTGCGCAAATGAAGTAGCCCTTGTTTACCAAATAGGTAGGTAGTTAATGCGCCTGCAAGAATAACCAAAAAAGATATATGCAACATACACGATGCAATGTGCTTATATATTTTGCTAAGTAACGTAAACAAGGCTCCGCTTATTGCCAAAACTGTCCATAACGCTATCATCCACGGTGAACGATAAATGTGTTCCGACACAAATGGTGTTCCGTGTTGCTTTTCCAATATGGTGGCAAAGACAAGCATCAACAAAATTTCTCCCACCGTACTGAATGACAAATATTTTAAGAACCTTTTCACAATTACAAATGTAGAAAACATTTTTTACAAAAAACAGAACCCCGAAGATTTTTCGTACTTCGGAGTTCTACATGCTTTATGATTAACTTTCTCAAAAGTTACTTTAACACCTTCTTTAGATATTACTTCCTTTTAATAAAAGTTCGTTTTATCCACAGATAGTAGCCTGTCAAAGGTAGTGAAGCACCTAACATTGCTACAAGAAAATAGAGTATACGGGTTAAAAGGCCACCCCATGAGCCAACGTGAACAGAATAAATCCAACCTTTCATCTTATCTTGTGGCTTGCTGTTCTCGTATACAATTCTATCGGTAATTTCTCCCGTTTTAACATCGAATGTGTATTTGTCGCTTGCACGTTGGTTGCCAAATGATTCTGTTGAAACAGTGGCACTTCCATTTGATACGGAAATCTGTTTATAATCGGGGTTCTCTTGTGCTATTTTATCAACAACTGCTTGCCAATGTGCAAAAGATAACTCTCTTTCTTTCTTCTCTCCTTTTTTTGTGCTCTTTTTGTCATTATTAGTAGCCGATTTCGCCGTTTCTACACCAAAAATATTGTAGAATGAATTACGATACCATTGAAACGACCATGTCAGTCCGGTAAGGGCC
Source organism: Bacteroidaceae bacterium (assembly GCA_017522785.1). Lineage (GTDB taxonomy): Bacteria > Bacteroidota > Bacteroidia > Bacteroidales > Bacteroidaceae > HGM04593. Next base: position 46,217 of record JAFWYF010000032.1, read on the forward strand.
ATTGCCAATAAAAGTATCAATGCATAGAAACCTCCTGCAACATGAAGGTCGTACCAAAAACGTCGCCACCCTTTGTTCGAAACAATTTTAACTCTATTCTTCAGAAGTTTCTTGTTGTGTGGCAACCAAATCGCAAATCCGGTTATCAGTATGAACACAAAAATTATTGTGGATACTCCAACAAGTGGTCGCCCCCATGTCCCACCGTTTCTTGGTGCATCATCCATGAACCAACGATGCAGGCGTAGCATTACATTGAAGAATGGCAATCGTTCTTTTTTGCCCATTATCTCACCTGTATATTGGTCAATGTAAATACCCGCATGGTGTGGTTTGGAAATATTTACTGTATATGCCTTGTTGGGGTCGTTTGTAATTGTTACACCGGTAACTTCAACTCCATTTGGAATATTCTCTGCAACGATACCTGCTAAAGTGTCAATTGGTAGAATCTTCTCCTTTGCATCAACTGTTGTGTTGATGCAAAGGGCTGTTATCTCTTTTTCGAATATGAGCATGGCCCCCGAAAAACATGTAGTTGAAATTATCAGTCCTACAGGAATCGATAGCCACAGATGCAGTTTCTTAAATAATCTTTTCATGTAACAATCTTTAGTACAACGGTTTCTAGTTCAAAGGTAACAATTTACCTATACCCTCCAACGATGTAACCTCAATAGTCGCTCCTTTTACGGACTCGCCTGTGTTGCTGTCAATTTTATATATTGCAGGATAAAGACCGCTGGTCGCATCATAGGTTACAGGCATATATGCATAGCCATTCTCCATGTATGGTGCTTTGCCAAACGCCGAAAGGTTCTCGGGCAATCCTGTTACCTCGGTTAATGTCTTGTTGGAAACATTGAAAATAGCAAGGCTTAGTGCTGTTGGTGCTTTCCCACCCAAAGTGAAAGGTGCATCGTACATCTGCAAAAGGAAACAGTCGCCACCAATATACCAAGAACGTAGGAATGAGCGGCCCTCTGAAAGCTCTTCGATATTTACATAGTAGTTCTCGTCGAACTCCTCTTCACCCGCTTTTATACGTATAACTCCTGCCGGCAATGTGGTTTGTTGGCGCGCATCGCTCATTGTTTTTGCATAAGATGGCGAGAATACATATATATCACCATTGTCTGTAGCCCATAACATCTGATAGTATTGCGACTTGTTACGTCCGCAAGCATAGCTTATCTTGTCGCTCTTTATTATCTTTTTTGTAGTGAATGTTGCATCGTCAAAAATAGCTATATGACACTCGTTTGGATATTGAGTCCATTGTAGTTCACCTTTTTTATATGAACTGCTGTTGCTACCACCATCTTCACTTTTTACAAGGTCCTCATTGCCGGGTAGCACCCATTTACCTCCTTCTACTGCGGCACCATATTGGCTTAATCCCATTGGAATAGTTGCAGCAAATATTTTATCACCACGTTCCTGAATTCCTGCAAGTGTAACAAATTCGCCATTTCCTAAGAAGTTCTCGGATAGGAGCTTCTTGTCGGGCTGTGGTGTGTTATAAGTCTCGTCATCGGTGTCCAGATACGAAATAAGGAACATTTTTGGTATATAGCCGTTTGCATCCTTCCACGACGCATCGCCATCACCTGTAGATGTCGTAATAATGTAGTCTTTATAAATTCCGTATGTTGTAAAACGTTTAACGGAAAACTCGGAACTGCGAGCCTCTACATTGTAATTGTCGTTCATGATAAATGAACGTGAAAGTCCTGCATTTCCTTGGTTGTATGCTAAACCATACAGGTAGCTAGTACCATGAAACACCCAGTATGCCGCCGCATCTGTAACTTCACCTTGGTTCACCGCCGATACAGTTCCCTCGTCTAACGATTCTGTGTTCAGCAGCACAGTTGTTGTATTGTTGGAACCTGTAATTGACGCTGCTATAACATAGGGCTTCTCATCTGCCGGTGGTGGAGCAGGTGTGGAATCACTGTCGGAACATGCAACAAAAAGAGAGTATGTCGCAATTGAAAAAAGAAGTTTTTTAAAAGTAAATGAATTTTTCATGACGTTTTAATTTATTGTTATTATTTAGTTGCCAAAACAAACTCGTATCTTTCCATAAAAAGCTCTGCCGGCTTTTTGTAGACTGAAATTGTCGTATAGACGTTCATCAGTTATATTACGGCACTCAAACGAAAAGTTGTATCTCCCGTTTTTTATGCTGTATGTTAGCGATAAATCATGTGATAACTGGTTTGGGACCATGTAGTCGCCTTTGTTTGCACCAATCTTTGAAGAATAATAGCTGAACTCCTCTACAAAACGGGTGTCGTATGTAACTGTAAGCAAATTCCCTTTTTTGAGAAGATTGTGCCAATAGAGGGTAGCATCAAAATCGGCAAATATGCAAGGTAAATTGGGCATACGCTCTTTGTAGCCAATGTTTGGAGCAGAACTGCCAATTGCGTATTTCATATTGTCAAGCACCTCCATTTGTGTAAAATTTCCTCCGACGGACAATATATTTTCAAAAGTGTATCTGAGTGAAATGTTATATCCTTTAGTGAGAACTTTACCATAATTTATATATGAAGCTCCGGCACGTCCTCCGCTCAAGTCAATAATGTTTCGCTGTATATAGTCGTGCGTATCGCGATATACTAACCCTCCTTCGGCATACACAGAATGTTTGCCGAATGTACCATTATAACTTATATTGAAATTTATATTATGACTATTCTCGGGAGAGATATTTATATCTCCACTCTCCAAATCTTCATCGCCGAATATCTCTTCTGTTGTGGGTAAACGGTATGCTTTTTCGTATGATAGTTTTGCTTGCAAACCATCGATAATAAAATATGTTCCTGCTATGCCATATCCAAAACAGTTCATGGAACGCTCATTCTTTACATAATCGTCTTGGTTGCTTGTGGTTGGAATGGGTCCGCTCACCTCCAAACCATAGTATTTGCCAAAGGTTGTTATATTCCACTTGGTGCTTGGCATAAAACGATATGACAAACCTGTAATGTTTTTATATGTTATTTTGTCGATAGGGTCCTCAACTTTTTGTGGTAACAGTAGTGAGGTATTTTTGCGTTTGAATGTGTTAAATACATGATGCAATGTAAAAAGGTGTGTGTGTGAACCACCTAAACGGTAATTGACATTGAATGTAGCGTTCCAATTATCGTTCTGTGATTTTGTATGTATATACGACTGCTCACCGGGGGAGTTCATCTTCATGGTTTCACCTCGCCAATTATATTTATATTTTGCAGTGTCTACATTGGTGGTGGAATTCATGTTATAGTTGGCAGTAAATGCAACATCTAGGCCATTTAGTAGGAAATTGCGTTTGCTATACTCAGCAGATGGCATTATAGAGTACCCTTTACGATGTTTTTCTCCATAAACAATCTCTTGGCGAACACCGTTCTGAATATCTTTGTACATTTGTGAATAGGTGAAACCAAACAATAAACGGTCGGCCCAACTCTTGCCTGTTAAACCGGCTTTAATAGCAACAGCCTCGTTATGGTATTTATCGTTAAATCGTTTTACTCTATATAGTTTTTTCTTCTCAATGCGTCCGGTTTCGAAATCCTCTATCGGGGCATTTACATGGTAGTCGTTGTCGGAGTAGTTTTGAAAGGCATGTATTTCGTATGTAAATCCATTTTTGAACTTGTGATTATAATTTACAAACGATTTATGTGTGTTGAACGAGCCATAGGAATAAGACGCTTCAATATTCCAACCTTCACGACGCTTGTTGGTTACGATGTTTATAACCCCACCCATTGCATCTGTACCAAAATTCACAGGTACTACACCTCGATAAACCTCAATGTGTTTTGCATAGTTCACAGGGATATTGTTCAAACTAAATGATTTACCAACTCCCTCTTGTGGCACTCCATCGATGAATACCTTTACATGCTTGCCACTGAACCCATCTAAAGATATTTGAATATCAGAACCAACACCGCCGGCTTCGCGCAATTTCAAACCCGGAGTTTTTGCAAGCATGTCGCTAAGGTTTTTAGTGCTGTTCAAATACTCCTTAGTGTCAATTGTTACTACATTGTATGCCGACCGTTTAGTGCGAGATATACCTGAATAGTTGGCCGATATTACTACATCGTTAAGTTTGGTGGTCGATTCGTGTAACGTAACGTTGTATTCTACCGGATTGTTACCTATAAATGTAAAATCTTTTCTAATGGTGCTATAACCAACAGCCGAAACCGACAAAGTATAACTACCTAAAGGAACTTCCATACTATAGTAACCATTATCGTCGGCATTACAACCAATAGCTACTCCTTCGAGCCCAACAGTTGCTAAAGGAATGGCATTTTCCCCGGCATCTGTAATATATCCCGAAATGGTTATATTATCGGCTTTTGCCGAATATAATGCCGCGAAAAACAAAAAAAATATTGTTGCAAGTGAATCTTTATATCTCATCTCTTGTTTTTGTTACATCTTAATTCTACAACAACCAAAGTGTTGTATGGTAATTTTTATGTAGCAAAAGTAGAGACGGGCAGAGCAATACACAATAGCAAATTCTAACTAAAATGTAATGTTTCTTTAACTATATGTAATGTAATTTGATTTATTTTGTATAGAAAGTAAGGCAAAACAGCATTTAAAAAGAGTATTTTTAGCAACAGGTGTGTTCTATTAAAACTTTAGCACCAATGGCAATAAGAATGACTCCTCCCCATAGCTCGGCATGTAGTTTCTCAGCGTATTTTTTACCAAATTTTATTCCAAAGAGAAGCCCAACCAGCGACATTGTAAATGCTGTAGCGCCAATAGCAAAAAGTGGATACAATAGACTACTTAAAGAAGAAATACCCATGCACGAGAAAGATATTCCTACCGCAAAAGCATCTATGCTGGTGGCTATTGCCATTGTGAATATAACCTTTAGAGATTCGGGGTTAAAACGTTTTTCATCCTCCTCCTTGAACGATTCTTTAATCATTCGTACTCCCAAAATAAAAAGAATGGTGAATGCAATCCAATGGTCGATACTCTCTATTAATTCTTTGAAATAGTCTGTACCAATCCATCCAATCAACGGGTTGAATGCCTGAAAGAAACCAAAGAGCGATGCTGTCAGTAGAATAGGTCTCCATTTAATTTGTTTTAGGATTATTCCACTTGCAATAGATACGGCAAAGCAGTCCATTGCTAGTGCAAAAGCCATTAGCCATGTTTCTAAATGAGTCATATCTCTTTATTGTCTGTATGTTGTTTATTGCTTTTTCCAGAATACAGGGGTAAACAGCAGTAGAACGGCAAAGAATTCCAAACGACCAACAAGCATCTGAAAACAGTAGAACCATTTAAGAACATCGGGAAGTGTTGCCATTGCATTTGCCGAGCTATAGTTACCTAGTCCGGGGCCTACATTACTCACACTGGATAGTGAAAGTCCATAAGCATCTACAAGATTCAAACCAAAACACATGTTCACAAAAATGCCTACAGCAACCATTCCAAAATATAGTACAGTAAATGCCAATATAGCCGATTGCACCTGTTCCGATATAATCTTACCACCCATTCTCACCGGAATAACAGCATTGGGGTGCACAATGCGTTTAAACTCATTCACCATGACTCTGCCTAGTATTGCAACACGAATACTCTTCATAGCACCTGTTGTTGAACCCGAACATGCTCCTACAAACATTGCGGCACTAAGGGTGAGCCATAATACCGGCGCCCATTGCGAATAGTTTGTAGTAGAAAAACCGGTAGTACTTATCACCGATGCTACTTGAAAAAGTGATGTGCGAAGCGACTCTTCGACACCCATAGGCTCGGTAATCAACAAACCTCCACAAATTATAATGGTGAATATTAGCAGTAATGAAATATACGATTTAAACTCTGCATCACGGAACATCTCGCCAAAGCGCCCTTTGAAGAAAGAGAGATAAAGCAAAGAGAAACTGGTACCGCCAATAATCATGAATATTATTATAATATATTCAATGATTGGAGAGTTGAACGATGCTATACCGCCGTTACGGGTAGATATACCACCGGTGGACATTGTAGACATTGCATGGCATATAGCATCAAAGAAACTCATTCCTGCAAGTTTCAAACATATTGCTTCTATTAGTGTGAAACAGATGTAAATAGTTAATATCCAACGTGCAGTAACAGAAATTCGCGGGTGCAGTTTTGCACGTGCTACACCAACTGTCTCAGCGGCAAAAAGATTAATATCGCCTAGGCCAAATATTGGAATTACGGCTATTGTAAAAAATACAATACCCAAACCTCCAATCCACTGGGTCATTATACGCCAAAAGATTAGGCTACGTGGCAATTCGTCTATATTCGAGATAATAGATGCTCCGGTGGTGGTAAATCCTGCCAATGTTTCAAAAAAGGCATCTGTAACACTCGATATATAACCACTCAAATAGTAGGGCAGTGCTCCATATATTGAAAACACAATCCAACATAGTGTAACTACAACATAACTATCTTTACGCGAAATATTTCGCTCCTTGCCCTTGCCAAGATAGGCAAACAAGAAACCACTTCCAACAAGTGCTGCCAAGGTTAGCAAGAATGGCTGTAGCATGTTATCGTTATAGTAAATGGCAACGCCGATGCATGTTGTTAAGAAGAGCGATTCAATTAATAACAACAGACCAATTATGCGTAATATGATTTTTGGATGAAACATGAGCCAACGGTTTACTCAAAATACTTTTCCAATTTCTTCAAAACATTCTCGAGACAGAAAATGATTACATGGTCGCCTGCCTGTATAATGGTATTACCACTAACATGAACGCCCTCTCCATTGCGAATCAAGCCTCCAATGTTAGCTCCCGACGGTAGTCCTAAATTCTTTACCGGTTTACGGGTTATTCCCACTCCTTCGCGCACCGGAAACTCTACGACAACAGCTTGAATGAATGTAAGACATTTTACACTGGAGACATCGGTCTTTAACATCATCTGGAAAATATTACTTGCCGCAAGTTTCTTTTTGTTGATAACTGAGCCAATGTCCATGCTTTCGGCCATAGAAATATATTCAATGTTTTCAACCTCTGCAACAGTACGATAAACACCTGAACGTTTCGCCGATAGGCAAGCAAGAATATTTGTTTCGGAGTTGTCGCTCAATGCAATGAACGCATCGGTGTGGTCTATCCCTTCACTCAACAGCAGTTCGGGGTCGCGAGCATCTCCATTTATAATCATGATTCTGTCGTCAACCATCTCGACAAGCTTGCGACAACGGTTTATATCGCTCTCTATTATTTTAACACGCATGCTGTCGGGAATAAGATTCACAGTGCGCACTGCGATACGACTTCCGCCCATAATAATTATGCTCTTTACCTCGGTAAAGTCCTCTTTTCCGCAAATCTTTCTCACATGTGCAATCTGTTCCTTTGTTGTCATGAAACAGACTAAATCATCGGCCTCTATAATATCGTGTCCATGTGGAATAATAGTCTCATCTCCACGTTGAATTGCAACAATGTGGTATGGAACTTCGCGCACTAATTCTTTAAATGGGATATTTATGATAGAAGAATTGCTACGTACTTTTACTCCAATCATAACAAGTGCTCCATTGCCAAATTCAAGCATCTGTCGCATCCAGCTATATTTGATGCTGGTGGTAATCTCCTCTGCTGCCAATTGCTCGGGGTAAATTAGAGAGTCTACACCAAGCGAGGCAAAGTATGCCTTGTTCTTTGGTTGCAGATATTCGTAGTTGTCGATACGAGCGATTGTTTTTTTAGCTCCCAAATAATGAGCTAATATGCAGGCTGTTATGTTAGAACTTTCGTCGGGTGTAACAGCAACGAAAAGGTCTGCATCACCGGCACCGGCAGACTTTAACGATGATATTCGTGTTGGGAATCCGGTTACAGCTTTAAGGTCGAAAAGCGATTCCATTTTCCCTAAACGCTCTTCGTTCTCGTCCATTAGAATCACGTTCTCGTGTTCCGATGATAGCAGTTTGGCAAGGTGTGTACCTACTGCTCCTGCACCAACAATCACAATCTTCATAACTACTGTTGTTTAATGTTCAGTATGGTATTAAGTACCGACTCGCAATCCATGCCACACAGACGATAAAGTTCCTGTGTAGTACCATGTTCAACAAACTTGTCGGGAATACCTATCGATTTTATTATAGGGGTGTAACCGTTTGCACTCATGTATTCGGTAACAGCTGTACCTAGTCCACCAAGCAGAACACCATCCTCTATTGTGATAACCTTTTTATATTTCTCTCCAACCTCTTTAAGGAGTTCAGTGTCTAATGGCTTTAGGAAACGCATATCATAGTGTGCTACACTAACTCCTTGCTTTTCTGCTTCTGCAATTACAGGCTCCATAAGCTTGCCGATAGGGCCAATAGAGAGTAGTGCAACATCGTCTCCTTTATGTAAATATCGTCCTTTTCCTACTTGCAACGTGGTTAGCGGACAGCGCCAATCGACAAGAGAACCACAGCCACGTGGATAACGTATGACAAATGTGCCCATGTTGGGTTGTTGGGCTGTATACATCATGCGTCGCAATTCACATTCGTCGTAGGGAGAGGCTATAGTTATATTTGGGATGGGACGTAGATAGGCAAGGTCGAATGCTCCATGGTGTGTCGGTCCATCTTCGCCAACAATGCCTGCGCGGTCCAAGCAAAGCACCATATTTATTCTCTGCAAAGCAGCATCGTGAATAATATTATCGTATGCGCGTTGCATGAATGATGAATAGATGTTACAGAAAGGCATGGCTCCTCCTCGTGCCAAGCCGGCCGAGAAAGTAACGGCATGTCCTTCGGCTATGCCAACATCAAAGAAACGGTCGGGCATCTCTTTTCCCAGAATGTTCATTGAGCATCCCGAAGGCATAGCAGGGGTAATACCTACAACATTGGGGTTTTCTTTTGCAATCTCCAACAATGTTTCGCCAAAAACATCCTGAAAGCGTGGTGTGCCACCTTTTCTTACAATTCTTTCGCCTGTCTCTGCATCGAAGAGACCGGGTTGATGCCATATAGTCGCATTCTTTTCTGCCGGTTCATATCCCTTTCCTTTGACAGTGTGAATATGCAACATCTTAGGTCCTTTCATCTCTTTAATAAGATTGAGCATCCTCACAAGTTCGCGAACATCATGGCCATCGATAGGGCCGAAATAGCGCACCGACATACCTTCGAATATGTTACGCTGTTTGAACAGCATGGCTTTCAAACCGTTGTTGAAACGTGTAAGCGAACTGGCACGCCCTTTGTCTAGCAAGCCAATCTTTGTCAATAAGCGTGCTATTTTATAACGTATTTTATTATATAGTTTCGACGAGTGCATAGATATTAGCAATTGGCTCATGCCACCAACACTCTTGTCTATTGACATGTCGTTATCGTTCAGAATTATAAGCAGATTGTTTGGGGTAGAAGATACATTGTTCAATCCCTCGTAGGCTAATCCTCCACTCATTGAGCCATCGCCTATCACTGCCACAATATGCTCGTCATTGCGTTTCTCTATTTGTGCGGCAACAGCAAGTCCTAATGCCGCCGATATTGAATTAGAGGCGTGCCCTGCTACAAAAGAGTCATATTCACTCTCATCGGGAGAGGGAAACGGTTTCATTCCTCCAAACTTTCTGTTTGTGTGAAATTTATCTCTGCGACCGGTGAGTATCTTGTGCCCATAAGCCTGATGCCCAACATCCCAAACAATTTTGTCATAGGGGGTTGCATATACATAGTGTAGTGCAACGGTAAGTTCCACACTGCCAAGACTCGATGCAAAATGACCCGGATTTTGCGACAACGATTCAATGATAAACGCTCTCAGTTCTGCACACACTTCCGGCAGTTGCTCTTCGGGCAATCGTCGCAAATCCTCGGGGGTGTTAATCTTGTCTAAAAGCTTGTATGTCATCTTTTCGGTCATGTTCGTTGAATCGGTTTTTGTAAATACAAAAGCGGTACAGCTATGTGTCGCCTATTTTTGCATTTTCGATGCAAAGATAAATCTTTTTAGAGAAAAAGTGATAATATTTATAAACTGTTTAATTTTTATTTTAATAACGTCTATTTTGTAAATATAATATCTTTTAAGTAAAATAAGTTAGGGGCTGATGAATGAAATTAAAACAAGTTGATTATTTTTGCACATAATATCTCTAAACTAACATATTGCAAAGTATGCAACTATCCACTGTCGTTGAACTGCCTATCAAGAAACATGCGATAACTCACAAAAGTAATTTGTTGCTTTTGGGCTCATGCTTCTCTAACAATATAGGGACAAAGCTTGTTGAGCGAAAGTTCGTGGCAGATGTTAATCCATTTGGTATTTTGTATAATCCAATATCGATAGCGACGGCTTTGAATCGTATAATCGATGGCACTCCTTTTGATGAAAATTCTATGGAACTACAGTATCACCAAGAGAGGTGGCACAGCATGTTACATCATGGCGATTTCTCGCATGCAGAATGTTCTCAAATGCTCTCAATGGTAAATAACAGACTGATGTCGGCACACGATGGAATAGAACATTGCGATGTGGTTATGATAACATTTGGTACTGCGTATGTCTATCGTCGCTTGTCCGATAATATCGTTGTTGGAAATTGCCACAAGATGCCGGCAAATATGTTTAGTCGTGAATTGTTGAATGTCGCAACAATCGTCGATACAATGCATTCGACAATGGAACATCTGCTTAGCGTTGCTCCTAAAGCAAAGGTGCTATTTACGGTGAGCCCAATAAGGCATCTGCGTGATGGCGCTCACGATAACCAAATAAGTAAATCGACACTTTTGATAGCAATAGATGAACTTTGTCGTCACTTCCCACAAAATACAATATATTTCCCTGCATACGAGATTATGCTCGATGAATTACGTGATTACAGGTTCTATGCCGACGATATGCTACATCCATCCTCTTTGGCTGTAGAGTACATTTGGGAGTGTTTTGGTAGATGCTTTTTCGATAATGCTACAGAAGCGTTGAACAGAGATATAGAAACTATAAACAGAGCTCTTTTGCATCGTCCTTTTGATGATTCCTCAAAAGCTTATATCGGTTTCATAAAGGATACCAAATGCAAAATAGAGAAGATAATAGAGAAAAATCCACATTTAGATTTTGATAAGGAAATTTCGAAATGCAATACAATACTGAACAGATAGCAAAAATAGTTAATGCAAAGTTTGTTGGCGGTGCAGGGACAAGAACTGTTACAAGGTTACTCACCGATAGCCGTTCACTCAGTTTCCCCGAGGAGACTCTGTTCTTTGCAATAAAAACAGCTCATGGTAACGGACACCGATATATCGATGATTTATACCGTCGCGGTGTGCGTAACTTTGTTGTAAATGAGCAAGAGGGCATAGAAAAGTTTTCCGATGCCAATTTTGTTGTTGTAAAAGATGTAGTGCGCGCCTTGCAACTTTTGGCAACCCACCATCGTAAACTGTATAATATTCCAATAGTTGGCATAACAGGTAGCGATGGCAAAACAATGGTCAAAGAGTGGCTTTATCAGCTTACAGCCGGTAAATATACTGTTACACGCTCTCCACGTAGCTATAACTCGCAAATAGGTGTGCCTTTGTCGGTTTGGTTGTTAAATGACGATAGCACTTTGGGTATCTTCGAGGCCGGAATATCACAGACACTCGAAATGGATAATCTTCATAGGATAATTCAACCAACAATTGGTATTCTGACAAACATCAGCAGTGCACATCAAGAGAATTTTAACAGTTTGCAAGAAAAGTGTGATGAAAAAATATCTCTGTTCAAGAATTGTGATGTGATAATCTACAATGGCGATAACCCGTTGCTTGCCAATGGGGTAAGCAGAGCTTTGCTCTCGTCGCGTGAAATTGCATGGTCGCGAGAAGATCCCAGTCGTCCTCTTTATATTAGTTCTATTGAGAAAGATGACACAGGTACTACAATAAAATACCGATATCTGACATTTGAAAATAGTTATAGAATACCTTTCCTTGACGATGCTTCGATAGAGGACTCCATAAACTGTCTGGCAGCAGCACTATACCTAATGATCTCGCCCGAAGTTGTCGTTGAACGTATGGCAAAGTTGGAGCCTGTTGCTATGCGCCTCGAGGTAAAAGAGGGCAATCGTGGTTGCATGATTATAAATGATAGTTATAATTCGGACACCGCATCATTAGACATTGCACTCGATTTCATGGAACGTAGGTGCAAAACTCGTCCCGATCTCAAAAGAACACTTATATTGGGAGATATAAAGCAGACAGGAATGACTGCTCGTTCCTTATATCGCACTGTAAGGTTCTTTATGGAAAAGCGTGGTGTGCAAAAATTTATAGGAATAGGCAAAGATATCTGCTCCGAATCCTCGCGTCTTGCAAAGAGTGGTATCGAGTGCCATTTCTTCGAAGATACAGAGTCTTTTATACTCTCTTCTCTTTTTAGTGAATTGCACGATGAGGCTGTTCTCATCAAAGGGCCTCGTTCTCTGCATTTCGAGGATATATCCGAAGCATTGGAAAAAAAGGTTCATCAAACAATTCTCGAAGTAAATCTGAGTGCACTACGCGATAATCTGAATTACTATAGAAGTAAATTGAATCCCGATACAAAGATTGTATGTATGGTAAAAGCTTCGGCCTATGGTGCAGGGTCGTTGGAGGTTGGTCGCACTTTGCAGGAGTGTAATGTCGATTATTTGGCTGTTGCTGTTGCCGATGAGGGTGCAGAACTGCGCAAAGAGGGCATAACTTCGGGAATAATAGTGATGAATCCAGAGCCTAGTTCGCATCGTGTGCTTTTTAGTAATAAACTAGAGCCCGAGGTGTATAGTATGGATATGTTGCAGTCGTTGCTAAGAACGGCCTGTCGCGAAGGAATCACAGACTATCCAATTCACATAAAAATAGATACGGGAATGCATCGTTTGGGTTTCTTGCCCGAGGAAATTCCCCATTTGATAAAGGTCTTGAAGCATCAGAATGCCTTTACTCCACGTTCTGTATTTACCCATTTTGTAGGTAGCGACAGTGCTGTTTTCGATGATTTCTCTAAAGTGCAAATAGCGCGTTTTGAACAGGCTGCCAATGAGTTGCAAAGCTCCTTCTCGCATCGCATATTACGCCATATATGCAATAGTGCCGGTGCCGAACGCTTTACAGATGTACAGTATGAAATGGTGCGTTTGGGTATTGGCCTCTATGGCGTTTCTCCAATAGGCGAAGATAAAGGATTACATCCTATCTCTGCTCTTAAAACCATTATATTGCAAGTTCACGATGTCCCGGCTACTGAAACCATCGGGTACAGCCGTCGTGGACTCCTTACACGCCCATCGCGTATTGCTGCATTGCCCATAGGCTATGCCGATGGTTTGAACCGTAAATTTGGTAATGGTAATGGCTACTGTATCATAAATGGCAAAGAGGCTCCATACATTGGGAATATATGTATGGATGTTTGTATGGTCGATGTTACCGATGTCGATTGCAAAGCGGGCGACGAGGTTGAAATATTTGGTACTCATCTGCCGGTTACAAAACTTGCAGAGTGGATAGACACTATACCATACGAAATATTGACATCTGTGTCGACAAGAATTAAGCGGGTATATTACAGCGAATAATTACAGTAGGCCTATATTCTTTATGAATATGTAAAGAATGAGCAGGGGAGTTATATACCTTAGCATAAATATTATTATAGCTATTGTAGCTCCCTTTAGGTTGCCGTAATTACTAATTTCGTCATGTATGAAATTACGTTTCATGAACCACGAAACGAATATACATGTAAACATGGCTCCAAGTGGCATTAAAATGTTGGCTGTAAATTTGTCGAAGATATCTATAAAGGTTACATTGGCTATCTTTATTCCTAAGAAATCGATATCAAAGATGCAGCAGGTAGTTAGTATGCTTAACGCAATTGATACTATCGATGTAGTACGTGCCGCCCACTTGCGACTCAACTTAAACTCCTCGGCAAAATATGCTGTAAGAACTTCGTGAAACGATATCGTAGAGGTTAGAGATGCCAACATCACCAATGTGAAGAAAATAACCGACCATAATGATGCTAATGGCATGTCTTTAAATATCTCGGGAAGAGTAACAAAAATAAGAGATGCTCCTTCTGTAGGTTGTAGCCCGGCACTGAATACCGCGGGGAATATTACAAGTCCTGCCAAAACCGATACTAATAGGGTTAGTCCGGCAACATTGAACGATGTCGAAATAAGATTATTCTTTTTCTTGAAATACGAAGCGTATGTAACCATGCATCCCATTCCCACTGAAAGTGAGAAGAATGCCTGCCCAATAGCCATCATTATTGTCTTTGGCGAGAATGCTTTCTCAAAGTCTGGCGAAAGAAAGAAACGATATCCCTCTATTGCATTGGGCATAAAGGCTACACGTACAGCCATTATCAATAAAATGATAAACAGAGCCGGCATCATTATGCGTGATGCCTTCTCTATACCTTTTTCTACTCCTCTGGCAATTATAACATGGGTTAGCAATATAAATACAATTGCATAGAATAGTGGGCGCCATGAGCCCTGAAACTCAGCAAATTGTTCTGTAAAAGATAGCGGTGAATTGTACAAGCTCCCTACAGCGGAATTTGTAAGATACTCGAGAGACCAACCGGCTATTATATAATAGTATCCCGAAATAAGCAATGCTCCCAGTACTCCATTATATCCCAGCCAACTCCATTTCTTCGACAAAGCGCGGAAAGCACCTACAGCATTTTTACGAGAATGTCTTCCTACTGCAAATTCGGCTACCATTGCAGGAATACCAACCGCAAACACGCTAATTGCAAATACTAAAAGGAAGGCTGCTCCACCATATTCTCCTGCAATATATGGGAAACGCCAAATTGCTCCTAATCCAATTGCACTACCTGCGGCAACCAGTATAACGCTTAATTTTCCACCAAAAGATGCTCTCTTTTCTTCGCTCATATTCACTCTTTCTTAAATTTAGAGCGCGAAAGTACTAAAAATGGAGCAAATACACAATATTGTGAATGTCAAAGAATAACAAATCGATACAAGTGTGTGGTAAAAATAAATCCTCCCTGCATCTCTTCGAAATAGTTAGATGCAGGGAGGATTGTAGTACTTTTAATCAGGTATTATACTAAATGTGATATAAGTTCTTCGCGGTCGCCATGTAAAAGGTCGAGTACAGGAACTTCTACCATTGTGTAACATCCGGGTTGCTGACGCATTGTAGCACGTGCAGCACAAACAAGTACCTGCCCGGTTAGTGCAGGGTTGTTTATGTGCATGTTGAACTCAAATAGTTGGTTTTGTGTTGTGCCTGACACGCCTTTACGTGTCAAATTTACTCCATGCCCCATATCCAAAAGTTGATCAACGCAAGGAACATTTATTACATGAGTCTCATCGTTTACAAAATAGGGGTCAGCTTTAATGGCTTCGGCAACCTGATTGAAATTGTAACCATCTTCAATCTCAACATATACCATGCGGCGATGAATGCCTGTTCCAACAGGGATTGTCATTGAAAGAGCTGCTTTAACTCCTTCAATCGCTTTAACTGCAACTGTATGTCCCATGCTCATTCCGGGACCAAAGTTTGTGTATGTTATTCCTTTTGGAGCAATTGCCTGTAATAGTGTTCGCACAACTGAATCGCTTCCGGGGTCCCAACCTGCCGAAATAATAGATACGGCATTACCAGCTTTTGCACTCTCGTTGAGAGAACGACGCAAAGAAACTATTTGCGAGTGTATGTCGAAACTGTCTACGGTGTTTATGCCTAATGCCAGAATATCTTTTGCATACTTCTCGACACTGCGTGTGGGAGTCGATAAAATAGCTACATCCACCTCGCCAAGTTCACGAATGTCCTTTACCACTGTATACCCTTGCAATTCGGCAGGGCAATTCTCGTTACCCGAACGTCTTACAATACCTGCAACTTCAAAATCGGGCGCTGCAATCAATGCCTGTAATGTATATTTACCTATATTGCCGTAGCCGACAATTGCTGCTCTAATCTTTTTCATCTTCTTATTAAGTTAAAATGTTAATGTGATGCGAATATATATAAAATGAGTTTAGCAATGATTTTATTTTTGTTTAAAAAAAATTAATGAAGTGAGATTTTTATTAAGTATATAAAAAATAGTCGCAAGAGCTCTTGCGACTATTTTTTGCGATTATTCATTGTTGCGGGGTTTGCGATCGCGAGGCTCGCGACGGGGACGACGCTCACGCTCTTCATAACCCTCGGGTTTCTCAATTAACGCTCTGCGTGATAATTTGAATTTGCCTGTTTTGGGGTCAATCTCTAGAAGTTTAACGGTAACTTTGTCTCCTTCTTTAATACCGGTCTCTTCCATTGTCTCGAAGCGTTTCCAATCAATTTCCGAAATATGAAGCAAGCCATCTTTGCCGGCCATGAATTCAACAAATGCACCGTAAGGCATTACACTGCGAACAACACCCTCGTAAACCTCGCCGGCCTCGGGAATAGCAACGATAGCTTTAATTTTTGCCAAGGCTTCGTTAATGGCATTGCCGTTTGTTGCAGAAATCTCAACGATGCCTTCGCCTTCTACCTCTTCAATAGAAACTGTTGCACCGGTCTCCTCTTGTATGCCTTGAATAATCTTTCCGCCCGGGCCAATTACAGCACCAATGAACTCCTTAGGTATACGTATAGTCTCAATTCTGGGAGCATGAGGTTTCAATTCTGCACGAGGCTCTGCTATGCACTCTGTAATCTTGCCAAGAATGTGCATGCGACCTTCACGTGCTTGGTTAAGAGCCTTCTCTAGAATCTCGTAAGACAAACCATCTACTTTAATATCCATTTGTGTTGCTGTGATACCATCGACAGTTCCTGTAACTTTAAAGTCCATGTCTCCCAAGTGGTCCTCATCGCCTAAGATGTCGCTAAGAACAGCGTATTTCTCTTCACCGGCGTTTTTGATAAGTCCCATTGCGATACCCGAAACGGGTTTGTTGATTTTTACGCCGGCATCCATTAGTGCAAGTGTTCCGGCACATACGGTTGCCATAGAAGAAGAACCGTTAGACTCCAAAATATCCGATACTACACGAACACAATAGGGGTAGTCGGCAGGCACCATGTTCTTAAGTGCACGACATGCAAGGTTTCCATGGCCAATTTCGCGACGACCTACACCACGTTGAGCGCGTGCCTCGCCTGTTGAGAAGGGAGGAAAGTTGTAGTGAAGAAGGAAACGGTCTGTTCCTTGGTTCATTACATCGTCAATGATTTTCTCATCACGTTTCGTTCCAAGTGTTACAGAGGTGAGTGATTGTGTCTCGCCACGTGTGAACACTGCTGAACCGTGAGGACCGGGAAGGTAACCAACCTCGCACCAAATGGGGCGAATCTCGGTTGTCTTACGACCGTCGAGACGTTTGCCCTCGTCGAGAATGCAACGACGCATTGCCTCTTTTTCAACATCGTGATAGTAACGGTCGATAAGTGCTGCTTTCTCTTCCAACTCTTCCTCGGTGAACTGTGCTTTGAACTCTTCACGTATAGCCTCAAATGCAGCAGCACGACCATGTTTGTCGCAATTTCCGCTTGCTGCTACTTCGTATGCTTTTGCATAACAAGCCTCGTGAACCTGTGCACGTAGCTCTTCGTCGTTCTCCTCGTGGCAATATTCACGTTTAACGGTTGAACCAACCTCTTCCATTAACTCCATTTGAGCCTTGCAATGTACTTTGATTGCCTCGTGAGCCACTTTCATTGCCTGAAGAAGGTCGTTTTCTGAAACCTCTTTCATTTCGCCCTCAACCATCATTATGTTGTCGTATGTAGCGGCTACCATGATATCCATGTCTGCCTCATCCAACTGAGCGAATGTGGGGTTTACTACAAACTCGCCATTGATGCGTGCAACACGTACCTCAGAGATAGGGCCTCCGAAAGGTATGTCCGAAACAGCAAGTGCTGCCGATGCTGCAAGTCCTGCAAGTGCGTCGGGCATGTCTACACCGTCTGCCGAGAATAGAATGATATTTACGTAAACCTCTGCATGATAATTATCGGGGAAAAGAGGACGCAAAGCGCGGTCGACCAAACGACATGTGAGGATTTCGTAATCCGAAGCCTTGCCCTCACGCTTTGTGAAACCGCCGGGGAAACGTCCAAAAGCGGCATATTTCTCTTTGTACTCAACCTGTAAAGGCATAAAATCGGTTCCGGGAACTGCATCCTTGGCAGCACACACGGTGGCCAACAACATAGTGTTGCCCAAGCGCAACATCACAGCGCCATCTGCTTGTTTTGCCAGCTTGCCTGTCTCGAGCGTTATGATACGCCCGTCGGGCAAAGCCACATTTTTCGTTACAACATTCATCTTTTTCGATTATTTAAATTTTTTATAATCCCATAAATTCGTGCAAAGATACATCTTTTTCCATATTTTCAACTATCTTTGCAGAAAAATTGCGAAAATAGGCTACACTCATTGTGCATGAAAATAATTTTCATTCATTTGTTGCTACTATCTTTGCAAAAGATTTTGCGCAGATGTGTGTGCTCTAACTGTGCTAAACGGCGAATATTTTGTCAATGAATAACGAATTGCTGTTTTGCAAAGAGAAGTAACCCATTAGTTATAATGTAATAAATTAAATAGAATATGTATACTTATAGAATAAATATGCTGTTGGTTGCTGTTGCAACAACAATACTTTCCACACTTTTTTCGTGTGATTCAAAAGATAGTTTCACAATAAAAGGAACTGTATCGAATGCCAACGGCAAAATGCTATATATATCAAATATTGGCGTTGATAGAATAGTGCGCCTCGATTCAGTAAAGTTGAAAAAGAACGGAACCTTTGAGTTCTCTTTGCCACGTCCAGAGTGTTACGATTTCTATAGGTTGGGCTTGGGTGCAAAAGGCAGGCAGATAACCATAGCCATAGATTCTGTTGAAACAGTTGTCGTTGAAACAGATGCTTTGCATTTTGCCGATAGTTGCAAAATAAGCGGTTCTCTCGAGAGTGTAAAAATTAAAGAGTTGGAGAAACTTGAGATGGCACTGAAAGAGCAGGTCGATTATTTGATAGAAAACACCTCGCCTGCAATAGGTGAAACCCGTTCTGCAATATACAATCTTATTGCCGATTTCAAACGTAGCATATGTAATGAGTATATCATTCCCGGTCCAAACAAGGCTAGTGCATATTACGCACTATTCCTGCGTTTGAATGGTGAACCTATTTTCGACCCATTGCATAATCGTTTCGACAGCAAATGTTTTTCGGCTGTGGCCACAAGTTTGAACAATATCTATCCACATGCTACCAGAGCAATGCATCTCTATAATGTGGCAGTAAAAGGAATAAAAACAACTCGCCCAAATGTGCCAAAAGATACTCTTTATGTTTCTGAAAGTAAAATAAAGAATGTTTCGCTGTTCGACATAGAATTGCCAAATATTGATGGAGATACTATCTCGCTTACATCACTCAAAGGAAAGGTTGTTCTACTCGACTTTACGGTTTATGGTGATGCTCGAATAAGCAGTCGTAATCTTGAATTACGCGAGTTGTATGCCGATTACAAGGAACGTGGCTTTGAGATATATCAGGTATCGTTGGATGGTGATAAACACTTCTGGCAAATATCTGCCGAAAATCTGCCATGGATATGTGTGCACGACGAAAATTCTTTTGCATCGTCCCATGCGATGCTCTATCGTGTCGATCATATACCAACCTTTTTCTTAATAAACAGAGAGAATGAATTGGTGTATCGCGACGAGCAGGTCGATGATGTCAGAAAAACAATAGAAACCCTTCTTGCAGATAAATAGGTGCTGAATATGAAACTTTTACAAGTTTAGAGCATCTTCCGAAAATTAAATTGTTTTTTTAGACTTTTTAATTTGTTTTTAGCAAAAAAAGAGTTATCTTTGCAAAAGAAAGATAGATGATTTGGGTTCTGGCACTCGTGCCGGAATCCTTTGTTTTACTGTTTATAAAAAAGGAAAGAGATGAGTTATATGTCCGAAGAGGGCTACAAGAAACTGTTAGCCGATTTAAAAGAATTGGAGGGCAAACGTCCCGAAATAGTTCGCCAGATAGCTGAGGCTCGTGATAAAGGAGACCTGTCTGAGAATGCAGAATATGATGCGGCAAAAGAGGCTCAGGGTCTTTTGGAGATGAAAATTAGTGAGCTGAAGATGATTATTGCCGATGCAAAGATTATCGATACCTCAAAACTTAGTACCGACAGTGTACAGGTGCTTACAAAAGTTGGTCTCAAGAATACTAAGACCGGAGCAACCATGCAATATGCTATCGTTCCCGAGAGCGAGGCTAATCTCCGCGAAGGAAAAATCTCAATCAACACTCCAATAGCAAAAGGTTTGTTAGGCAAAAAGGTTGGAGATGTTGCTGAAATAACAATTCCGCAAGGTAAAATAAGTCTCGAGATTACAAGTATATCTATTTAAGAAAGATATGGCGACAATTTTCAGTAGAATAGTAGCCGGTGAGATTCCAAGTTACAAGGTTGCAGAGAATGAACAGTTCTATGCCTTTCTCGATATAAATCCTTTGGTCAAAGGACATACACTTGTTATACCCAAACGTGAGGTTGATTATATCTTCGATCTCAAAGACGAAGAAATTGCTGCAATGCAGGTTTTTGCAAAAAAAGTGGCTTGTGGTATAAAAAAAGTTTTTCCTTGTATAAAGGTAGGTCAAGCGGTGTTGGGGCTCGAAGTGCCTCATGCACACATACATCTTATACCTATGCAGAGTGAACGCGATATGTTGTTTACCAATCCAAAACTGGAGCTGAAACCGGAAGAGTTTCAAGAAATCGCAAAGAAAATAAACGAAGCTATTTCCGAATAATGGAGATAGCTTTTTTCATACTTTGAACAATGAGAGTACTCATAAAAAATGCAACAATAGTAAATGAAGGCGAACGTTTCATTGGCTCAGTGCTAATTAACGGAAAACGTATTGCCGAAGTTTTGCGCGAGAACGAAAAAATTTCTCGTAAGTATGACCAGTGTATCGATGCCACCGGCATGTTTTTAATCCCCGGGGTAATAGACGACCATGTGCATTTTCGTGAACCGGGTCTAACATCAAAAGCAACAATCTATAGCGAGAGTAGAGCTGCGGCTGCGGGTGGTGTAACATCTTTTATGGATATGCCAAACACCAAGCCACAGACAACCGATATCACATCTTTGCGCGATAAGTTTAAGATTGCAGCAAAAGATAGTGCAATAAACTATTCATTCTACTTCGGAGTAACAAATAATAATCGCAGACTATTCTCGCGTCTAAATCCACGAAAAATTTGTGGAATAAAGTTATTCATGGGTTCTAGCACCGGTAACATGCTTGTCGATGGAGAGAGTGTTCTCGAAGAGGTCTTCAGAACAGCCAATCTTCTTGTTGCGGTCCATTGCGAAGATAGTAACATCATTGCAGAGAATACAAAACAGGTTATGTTGCGCGAAGGTAACGACCCCGATGTGTCGTTTCACCCCATAATACGTAGTACTGAGGCATGCTATCGCTCCACAAAAAGAGCTGTCGAACTTGCGAAAAAGTATGGAACACGCCTGCACATTATGCACATAAGTACTGCAAAAGAGTTGGAACTGCTGTTGTGTGATAAATCGCTAGACAACAAACAAATAACAGCAGAGGTAACCCCTGCGCATCTTCTCTTCTGCGACAAAGATTACAAAGAACTTGGAACAAAAATTAAATGTAATCCTGCGATAAAAAGTGAATACGACAGAACATCTTTGCGCAATGCGGTAATAAATGGTTTGGTCGATTTGATAGGAACCGACCATGCCCCTCACCGCCCCGAGGACAAGGTGGGCGGTGCTCTTTCTGCAGCATCGGGAATTCCAACATTGCAATTCTCGTTAATTGCAATGTTGCAGTTGTGTAACGAAGGCGTGTTCGATATCGAGACGCTTGTGCAGAAAATGTGCCATGCACCTGCCGATATTTTTGGAATAGACAAACGCGGATATATTAGAAAAGGATATTCTGCAGACATTGTTCTTTTAGATCCTACTCACCAACATACAATTGAAAAAGATGAAATCTTAAGCCTATGTGGTTGGAGTCCATTCGAAGGCAGAACTTTCGATTGGAGCGTGAGACAAACATGGGTAAATGGACAATGTGTCTATAGGGATGGTGTAATAGACGACTCTGTTCGTGGCGTAGCACTTAAATTCTGTCGATGAAAAGGCAAATTTTTACTTTTACAACAAGCGATTTGCTCCCTTACATCGATTGGAGCTATTTTTTTCATGCTTGGAGTATTTCTCTAAAGGATTATAACTCATCCGTTGTTCTGCAATTGAAAAGAGAGGCTCTGCAGGTGTTAGATGAAACAGTTGATGTTAAAGCTCTGTTTGCTCTTTGTGATGCGCATAGCAACAACGAAGATATTATAATAGAGGGAACCTGTTTGCCTTTGCTTCGCCAACAGCATGCCGATAGCTCTAAACCAAACCTTTGTTTGAGCGATTTTATATCACCAAAAACCGATAAAATAGGCCTTTTTGCAACAACTACAAATCTCGAAAAGAGAGTAGCAGATGAACAAAACGATTCCTATCGTCGTCTGCTGGTGCAAACTGTTGCCGACCGTATTGCCGAGGCAACAGCTTCGTTGTTGCATAAAATAGTTCGCACCGATTCAACTTTATGGGGCTATGCACCAAATGAAAATATATCGATAGAAGAGTTGAACAGAGAGCAGTTTCAAGGGATACGTCCCGCAGTGGGCTATCCATCATTGCCCGACCAATCAGTAATATTTATTATCGATGAAATATTAAATCTTAAGGAAATAGGTATAGAACTAACCGATTCGGGAGCAATGTATCCTCATGCCTCGGTTTGCGGACTCATGTTAGCGCATCCTCTTGCAAGGTACTTCTCGGTGGGCGATATAACCGAAGAACAGTTGATAGATTATGCTTCGCGACGTGCTATTTCGCCTAGTTATCTAAAGAAATTTCTTGTAAGAAATGTGATGTGATGAAAAAAACATTATCTTAGCAACGAATATTCATAAAATAAAAATAAGAGTATGAGAAAAATTCTATTTCCTCTGTACGTGCTCTACCAAATCTGCTTTGCGTGGTGGGTAGGTATATTAGCGACAATGATTACTGCTATACTAATTTTAGTTTTCGGAAAGTACATTCCGGTAAAGAATGGAGATTACTATCCTGCACTTGTTTGGTGTCGTTTTATGTGTCTTTTGTTCTTGATACCTGTCAGAGTCATAGGTCGCGAGAACGTTGATTATAGCAAAAATCATATTTTTGTGGCAAATCATCAGGGTATGTTCGATATTTTTGCACTATATGGCTACATTAACCAAAACTTTAAATGGATGATGAAAGACGCTTTGCGTAAAGTTCCAATCTTGGGCTTGGCATGTGCCGAAACAGACCATATATATGTAAATAGAACAACCCCGCAAAAGGATATCCTCAGAAAAGCGCAAAAAGTGATAAAGGATGGAAAGTCAATGACAATTTTTGCCGAAGGTACCCGTAGCGCAAATGGCAAATTAGGCCGTTTCAAAAAGGGCGCATTTGTTGTGGCAAGTCTCACTCGTAGCGATATTGTTCCTGTTGCAATACAAGGCTCATACGATATAATGCCAAAGAGTGCAATCTTTATGCGTTGGTCGCCAATAACCATTACATTCCACAAGGCTATTGAGATGCAGGGTAAGGGAGCCGAAGCTGTAGATAATCTTATGGCAGAGACTCGTGCTGTAATTGCGAAAACACTTGGAGAAGAATAATTAAGTTTATCATACAAAAACAGACAGATGTAGATTTCTCTGCATCTGTCTGTTTTTGTATATACCTTCTTCCATTTTTCCCTGTTCGTGGTATAGGCTGTCTTGTTGTAGTTGTTAAAAAATACAAAAATATGGCTATAAAATAATTGAGATAGCCCACTTAGGTGTTTTCATATATATAACCCAAAATATATAAAAACGGATATAACTATGGAAACACAATTTGAGCAGGATATATTATCGATGAGTGACGAACTCAAAGCCTTTGCCATGCGTCTGGCCGAGGGAAACGAGGCTGTTGCCGACGACCTATTGCAAGAGTCTCTTTTGCGCATAATGACCAATGCCGACAGCTACATCGTCGGTACCAACCTGAAAGCATGGAGCTTCACTGTTATGCGCAACACTCACCTGAACAATTTGCGTCGCAAGGTCGTAGAGGAGCGCTACATAAGGCAAAAAGAGAAGATAATATCTCTGTTTGTCGATGAAGAGCGAGACAATGCCAGCGACAACGAAACGCTTTACAAGAATATTTGTGAGTTAATATGCTCCTTGCCTGTGGAATATTCTGTTCCGCTGAGATTGTTGATAAAAGGGTACAGATACAGCGAGATTGCCGACATACTTGCCCTGCCGTTGTGTACGG
>JAFWYF010000033.1 GCA_017522785.1 Bacteroidaceae bacterium
CCAACAATGATGCGGCATTATATTTTCTCAAGAAATTTCTACCAAGGATTTGGTCTTTGTACCATTGCTCACGATTTTCGAAATTCTTTAGACAAGCTACAATTGTATCGATGTTGTCTACAATACCATAATAGATTGTTTGAAGGTCGTTGTAGATAGCAGGTGTTTCTGAATTCTCTTTATCCTCTAAGTAGGTAAAAGGACCTGAATAGTCGGCCTGCTCCTGCGCTGCAATGCAGTAGAAGAGAAGGTTAATAGCTTTCACCTCGGGAACATAATCGGAAAGAGGATGATGCAAGAATGACATAACAGCATTTTTAGCCATTGTATATGCACCCAAAGGACCACCGTTGTAACCGAGTGAAAGGTCGTATGTCGATGTCAAACCACCTGTTCCGAATGCGTAATCCCAGTGGGGAT
Source organism: Bacteroidaceae bacterium (assembly GCA_017522785.1). Taxonomy (GTDB): domain Bacteria; phylum Bacteroidota; class Bacteroidia; order Bacteroidales; family Bacteroidaceae; genus HGM04593. The sequence goes on from JAFWYF010000033.1 coordinate 421, forward strand.
TTACGTGATACTGCGCATAGCAGTCGGGACCAAAAGTAAATTGATATTGGTAGGCATGTGCACCGGGTACTTCGCCATTCTTACCACCACGCATACAGTAGTAGGCAGTTTTTGTCATTGCCAACTCGTTTTTTAATCCTTCGGCAGCCTCTTTTACCTGCTCCAATGTTGGATGAGTGTGATAATCTATTTTGTCAATAGTACCATGGTGAACTTCGGTCTCCAATTTAATACTTCCAAGACCTAACTCATCTCCCGGGTCATCGTAATCGAGACACGACTGCAATGCAAATGTCGAGAATAGCAATGTACCCGCTATCATTATATATTTTTTCATATTATTTTATTATTAAGGTTAATAATTTTTTTACACACATTAGAGATTAAGTTTCAAGTTGAAACCGAACGAACGTGCAGAAGGCATATTAAACATATCCAAAGCACCCAAGCTGTTTCCTGTAGAGATTGACACATCGGGGTCTACGGGAGCATCTTTGTAGATGAAGAAGAGGTTGCGGCAAACAAATGACAAACTCAAGTTCTTGTAATCGCCAAAGAGGTTGCGGAATGTGTAACCCAATGACAACTCACGTAGACGGAAGTTTGTAGCATCGTAGATGTAGTTTTCGATGATGTTTGCACCTACCTCTTTATAATATTGCTCGATAGCTACGCGGTCGCGACCTTCGTTGATGTCCATTGCAAGAGTTGTTCCATCTTCGAGATATATACCGTTAGCCTCGGCATAAGCACGTGCGGCACCTGTACGTTTTGAAGAACCTATTTGGTCGAGATAAGCCTCTGTCATAGAGATTACCTTACCACCAATACGTCCATTGATTAGGAAGTAGAGTGAGAAATCTTTGTATGTAAATGTGTTAGACCAAGAGAGCTGATAGTCGGAGTTCATGTTACCTACAAACTTACCGTATGTTCTATCGTGGTTTACAAAGTTGTAACCATCGGCTGTTTCGTTAAGGAATGCATTTGAACTGTAGTTGAAGATTCCGTTCTGAACGAAGATATCGCCCTTCTTGTGTACCAATGTACCATCACCTGTGTTATTCAACTTGCCTTCGGCATTTTGATAGATATTTTCACCATAGCGTGTGAAGTCTTTTACATAGATGTCACCGTATGAGCCACCTTTCTCGTAGCGTACCTCAGCACAGCTTGTTACAAGACCTTGAGACATCTCTTTGCTCAAACCTGTTTCGTCTTTGTATGTCTCTTCGATTTCGTTGTAGTTGTAAGAGAAGTTCACATTGGTTTTCCAACGCCAATCGTTGTTGATTTTCCAATCGTAACCTACTGACAACTCGATACCTTGGTTGCGGATGACACCTGAGTTTACAGGCTGTTTCTTACCGTTCTGTCCTGCAATTACAAGATATGATTTGTGCATTGCCGAGTTATAATATGTAACGTCTACATTCAAACAGTCGCGCAAGAATTGCATTTCGAGACCGGTCTCAAATGATTTGGTTTTCTCGGGCTCGGGATGGAATGAGTTATATCCGTTAGCTGCAATAGCACCTGTTACGAGGTCAATGCTTGTACCATTAAAATAGGTATTAGGAATTGAGTTACCCACCTCTGAATAGCTTAAACGATATTTAGCGTATGTCCACCATTTGGGAAGTTCGATGAGGTCGCTGACAATTGCGTTCGCACCAACACCAAAGTAGCCGTAGCTTTCGTCGGTACCCAAATATTTAAACTGTTTGAAAGGACGATACCAGTCTTGACGATATGATGCATCAACAAAGATTTTATCTTTCCAACCTACCTGCGCTGTAAAGAGAGCTGCTTGGTCCCAGTTAGAGGTGTTGCCCTTAGTTGTTGAGCCTGAATAACCGGCATTGGGATAGAACACGTTCACCTGAGTGGGGATTTCTGTAACTATACCATTCTTTTGAACGTCAATAGTTGCATTATAGTGGCTTGTAGAGACAGATTCTGATTTGATTGTGTGTCCTACATAACCTGCTGTTGCCGAAAGACTCCAATCTTTACCCAACTGTGTGTTGTAAGATAGAAGGTAGTCGGTGTAGATTTCGTTTGTTTTGCTGTTTGTCAAATAGTATGAACCATAACGGTACATATCATCGGGGCCCCATGTGCTTGCATAACGTCCCGACTCACTTGTATATTTTGTATAGTCGAGTGAGATACGTGCTTGCAAGTTCAAACCTTTGATTATTTCGTAGTTTGCTTGGAAGCTACCAAAGAAGCGGTCTTCTTGGTTCTCGTCGAAGTTCTTGTTTGTCAACCAATAGGGGTTATTGCTCTTTGTCTCTTGGAATGCCCAGTTCTGCAATGGTCCTTCCAATTCAGCGATACCTGTTACAGCATCGTAACCACCATGCACAGTACTATATTCATAATAGGTAGTCTCTTTTGTCAACCATGAACCTGCTACCTCGTAATTGTTCTTGTAGTAGCCCATATCTACGTCGCGCGGAGTAGTATAGAGGTGATAGATGGGGTTACCTGTACCACCACCACCTACACGGTTCTTTGTCTTAGACTGTACGTAGTTGGCATTTACATCGATAACAAGTTTGTCCCACAATTTGTAGTTCTGACGGAACGCAAATGTGTTACGGTTGTAACGATTCGATTCAATCATACCCATTGAGTGTGAGTTAGAGTATGATACGTAAGTACGAACCTTCTCTGTACCACCTGAAACCGAAACCGAGTTGTTGAGTGTTATACCGGTATCGAAGAAATCCTCGATGTCGTCGGCTGCATGACGACGCATGTGTGCATCGAATGTAGCGCCATTGAGAAAGTCGCCGGGACGCGGAGTAAAGTTAAGAAGATATCCCTCGCCACCTGCAAGTCTGTTACCCCAGCTGTCGTTTATGAGAACATCACGACCTGCTACTGAGCGAACACCACCATAGATGTTTTGCAATTCGGGAGTGAGCAGAGGAGTCTCGAATGTGGTATTTGAGTTGAATGTTACCTCCATTTTGCCCTCTTTACCTTTTTTAGTGGTAATCATGAGGACACCATTGGCAGCACGTGAACCGTAGAGAGCAGCGGCATTCGCACCTTTCAATACGTTCATAGACTCAATGTCATCGGGGTTAATCATTGACAATGGGTCGGAACCCTCGGTAGCACCGGAATATGCGATATTGTCGGAACTACCAATCTGTCCACGTACACCGTTTGTCATGGGTACACCATCGACTACGATAAGAGGAGCATTGTCTCCTTGGATTGATTTGTTACCACGAAGTGTGATTTTTGAAGCACCACCCGCACCACCGGCACTGGGAGTAATGGTGATACCTGAAATTTTACCTTCGAGCGAATTCACAAGGTTCATATCTTGAACCTTCATAATGTCGTCGGCTTTAATCTGCTGGGTTGAATAGGTAAGTGATTTCTCCTTACGAACAATACCCATGGCTGTTACAACCATCTCGTCGAGCTGTGTGCTCTCTTCGTCGAGAACGAAGTTAAGAACACCACCGTTCCAAACCTTATCGACTGTGGTGAAACCCATCATTTGTGCACGTACTGTTGCACCTGAGCTGACACGGTCGAGTTTGTAGTTTCCATCCATGTCGGCCATGGTTGAATTTGTAGTACCTACAACAAAGACGATAGCGCCGAATACAGGTTCGCCGTTTGAGTCTTTTACAACTCCGCTTACTGTACCGTCTTGTTGCTGCATCACATTTGCTTCAGCCATTGTACTGTTTACAGACATGGCTGCCTGCGGAAGCCCTAAAAGAGTTGCCGCCAGAAGTGAAATTCCAACTTTTCTAAGTTTCATAATTAATTAATTTATAAATAGTTATGTGTATTTTATTTAAAACCACTCAACTTAATTCAAAAAAAATTGTGTAAAACAGATGCAAATATTAAACATGCATTATACCTGCAAAATTCTGCACAAATGCAACCGATGTTACTCAATTTCGACAAATATAAAGAAAAAAAATAATTGCTTAACCAATTTTTATAAAGTTTTTTGTGTTAAAAATGAAGTTTGAAAAAAATGGTTTTCAACAAAAAATCTCAAAATGCACTTAAATACATCATTTTTTATTACAAATTTGTACAAGTCGGGATTTTTAGCCAACTTCGCGGAAAGATTTATTTAAAAATATTTTACAACATGAACAACACTAAAAAAGCATCGTGGGTGCAGGCTATGATGTGGATACCAACGCTATATTTTGCATCGGGACTGCCCTACCATGCCATAACAAATATTTCGGATTATATTTATAAAGATATGGGCGTGGAAAACAGCGACATAACGCTGTTCACAAGCATTCTTTTACTCCCTTGGACATTAAAACCTATTTGGAGCCCTGTTGTAGAGATGCTACACACCCGACGTTGGTGGATTATTGCAACACAAGCCACTATGGCAGTATGTTTTGTAATGATTGCGCTGTTGATGCCAACGAAATATTTTCTTTTTGGAACACTTGCCATATTCATGTTGGCGGCTTTTGTGTCGGCTACTCACGACATTGCATGCGATGGTTTTTACATGCTGGGATTAAGCGAAGAGAAACAGTCGTTCTTCTCGGGAATACGCAACACGTTCTACCGTATAGCAATGGTGTTTGGCTCGGGTGTATTGGTGATGATTGGCGGATACTTGGCACGAATGAGTGGCAACAATGCCACTGCATGGGGAACAACAATTGCCATTGTTGCCATTTTGATGGCACTATTTGCCATATACCATAACAAAATGCTACCTAGACCCAAAGAGGATATATCGCGTAAACCCGACAATGCCAAAAGCATAGCTTCGGAGTTCTGCGAGGTGATAACCAGCTACTTTAAAAAACCGGGAATAGTTGGAGCGTTACTGTTTTTACTACTTTTTCGCCTGCCCGAGGCACAACTTGTGAAGATGGGTAAACTATTTATGATGGACCCCGTATCGGCTGGTGGGCTTGGGCTTACAACTGATGTTATTGGCTTGATAAATGGCGTTGTGGGTGTTGCCGGACTAATAATTGGTGGAATTGTTGGAGGCATTTGCGTATCGTGGAAGGGATTGAAGTTTTGGCTATGGCCCATGGTGATTGCGATTTCCATTCCCGACCTTGTGTATGTTTACATGAGCATGCTTTTACCCGACAGCTTGTATATAATTGGCAGTTGTATTTTTGTAGAACAGCTGGGTTACGGTTTTGGATTTACAGCATACACTTTGTACATGATATATTTTGCACAAGGGAAATATCCTACTGCTCATTTTGCAATCTCAACGGCTTTTATGTCGCTCGGAATGATGCTCCCTGGAATGGTTTCGGGAAAGATAGAGGAAATTCTAGGATATGAGAACTTTTTTATTTGGGTGATGATATGTTGCGTTGTTACATTCCTTGTGTCGGCACTGATTAAAATTGACCCGAATTTTGGTAAAAGAACCGAATAAAGTTTTTTTACATTTTTGTATTTTTAACAGGAACTGTTTGAGTTTATATTTCGGAAATTTTATAGCGCTTTTTTTAGATTGTTTGTATTTATCTAAAGATGTATAGCGGGCTATGCAACGGCAAAAAAGAGCATAAAAAGTAAAGACCTTATCGCAAAGAGATTATTTTATTCAGGAGAAATTTAAACAGTCCATTAAATTTTATTATATTCGCAAAAAAGTTTCAAAGCGTATGATACTAATTGCAGATTGCGGCTCTACTAAAACCGATTGGGTACTGCTCGACAACGGAGCAGTAGTGGCTCGTATGAAGACTCAAGGATTGAACCCGACACAACAGAATACCGAAGATATTTTTGAAATCTTATCGAATGAGTTGAACAAGGAGATTACCGGAGCATCACCCGAAGCTATTCACTTTTATGGTGCAGGCTGTGCCTACGAGAGTGCAAACCGCAGAATGTATGACGCGCTAAGCATGATATTTGACACGAAAAATATTTACATAAACAGCGACCTATTAGCGGCAGCTCGTGCTCTTTGCGGACATGAAGAGGGAATAGCTTGCATATTGGGTACAGGCTCAAATTCTTGCTTATTCGACGGAAAAAACATTGTCAGCAACACCCCACCACTTGGATTTATTTTAGGTGATGAGGGTAGCGGAGCGCATCTCGGGCGTCAATTGGTGAGCGATTGCCTCAAGAAGCAGTTGTCGCAAGAATTATGCAGTAACTTTCTCGAACAATACAAACTAGATTTGGCAACAATATTGGAGAGTGTCTATCATACCCCAATGCCCAACCGTTTTCTTGCCGGATTCACTCCTTTTTTAGCAGATAATAGAAAAAAAGCCGAGATACATAATTTGCTTATACGCTGCTTTACCGAGTTCTTTAAACGTAACATAATGACTTACCGTCATTCGTGGCTACCTATTCACATTGTAGGTGGTATTGGCATAACTTTCTCGGAAGAGATTAAGGAAACTGCTGAAAGCCTCGGTTTATCTATTGGCAAGATTATGGCTAGTCCAATGAATGGGCTTATTGAATATCATAAATAGTGGGGTGATTTTATTTTTTGTGTAGGGTGCTTGTGGTTGGCAAAGAGAAATTTAAGCAAAGAACTGCACATTCTTACTACATTCTTAATTAACACTTTAATATATTGTCCTTTCTGTGCCGACATAAAGGACAATGCGCAGAGTTTTTCGTTTTCTTTTTTGAAAAAGGAAAGACAAAAGAGAAATGGTTTAGAGAAAGAACAACTCTTTGGATTCCGAGGATTGGAATGAGAGAACTAATTAAAATTATAATTTAGGAATGTGCAGTTCTTTTAAATTACTTCTGCTATGAATAATTCCGCGAACCACCATATAACTTTATCGCGTAAAAGGTAATCTTTAAAACAACGGCACCGTAAGAGAGACAGTTTGTGGTAGATAAATATTTGGAATAGGTTGAGGACTGTCTGAGCGTTACTTAGACGCAGAAAGCGACTAAGTGAGCGAGTTCCGCAAACCCCAAA
>JAFWYF010000034.1 GCA_017522785.1 Bacteroidaceae bacterium
CATACAATAATTTTGCTGTAACATTTACTTTAAATTTTATTTGTATGAGAATACCAACAATTTTTGAGATTGCAACAGCGTATGAGAATAGGAATGAAGGTAACTTTCAACCGCAAGAAGATGGATATGAAGACACATACAACACCCTCTCCAGTGATGAAAAGAGTTTTGTATATAGACACCCAATTCTTGCATATAAGTTCAACAAAAATGCAAAAAAAGCAAAAAGAATTGGAAGAGAATTAGAAGGAACGAAAAACGGATATGGCGATGCCGTAAGGCATTGTTATTGGTGTGCACTAAACCAAAAGGATGCAGGATTAAATTCATCCCGTGCAAAAGAATTTGGAGATGCTTACGAGAATATTCCGAATAACGAAGCCAAGACAATGGATTTGCACAACAATTCCGTTGGATATCATTTAGGCAACCTAGCAATAATCAATGGTTGGAGTGAAGAAGAACTTTTAAATCAAGTAATAAATGCTGCAAATAATGGAAAACTACAAATTGGGCTTTAAAACATTTGTCTTCACACTTATTATCACCATCTTGTTTACAAGTTGTAGCGAGAATGCAAAAAGCAATTTTTACTTTGCTTTAGATATGGCAGGATTATTAAACCCGCGTGAGCCAAGAATTAGTTTATCATTTGATAATCAAAATATTGAAGAGCCATTTTCATTTTCGGGCTACTGCAAAGAAGACTACGATAGCATATTCATAGTATATTCTTATTTCAACACAGAAAGAGAAGATTTTCTAAACCTGAAAATGTCAAATATATTAAGAAGAAAGTGTGACAATAATACGATGTTTGATTCATTTTCCACTTTACTCTTTATAAAAAACGGTAAAGTAGAGGCTTACAGCGAAATACAATGCGTTAATGCTGATTTTGACTCAAGGGAAGTAGAGAAACATTATATTTTCCCAATTGACCAAAAGTTTATAATGGACAAGGAGAGAATAATACATATTTATGACGAATAATCTTTCATCGCCTTTTAGAGTCAAGTTTGTATCTCTCAATTACAACATAGCGAAACAATAGTATTGATTATCAACGTATTAAAAGACAAATAATGTTTTTTGACGAAGAAGAGTATTAAAATCAAACAATTAGTTAAACCATTGATTTTTCAATAGGGAAGCAAGAGAAAACTTGTTTCCCTTATTTTTTTATTTATTTAAACACGAAAAAACTGTTTATTTGTTGTACTCCAAGAATAGACTTATCTATTTAAATACATTCTTTAGTCTCCTCTTTTTTGTTAAATCGATTGAAGCAAAAAGAGATTTCTACCAGTAACTATTGACAACAGCATGCCCGTTTTGTATATTTGCTTTTGAAAATGGACTCAAAGTGGCAAATCTGCAATCTTATCACGAAAACCATACAATAATCTTGCTGTAACATTTACTTTAAATTTTATTTGTATGAGAATACCAACAATTTTTGAGATTGCAACAGCGTATAAGAATAGAAAGAGTGGTGAAATCGACCAAAAACCAAATACTAATATTGTTGTGAGTACAACCAGAATTGGATATGGGAAAAAAGCACATTAAGTGTATTTACTGCAATGGCATACGATAAGGCAGGCAATAAAGTAGACTCAATAAAAGGTTATTTCCTTGAACCAGAAACAATTTATAATAAATCAAAAGTAAAAAATAGCGATACATCAATTATACAAGGAGACTACAAGATCATTTCTAAGACAAAAACAAAAGAACTTTTTGATTTTTTTGACAAATACGGACAGAATGGAATTAAAATAAATGTACACTCCAAGTAAAATATTTTTATAAAAAAGAAATCTTATGAAACGCTTTCTTTATACACTATTACTATTTGCAACGTTTCTTTCAACAGCCACAGCGCAATATTTTCCTATTGACACTGCACAACTGAATAAAGCATACAGAACATTATTGCAAAATCCACAATCCAGAGAGTTGCAACTGGATTTTTTCAGAGCATTTCCTGATAATTGGGACGACTTTAACTCTACATATAAATACAGCGACAAAGAAGGATACGACTTGTCAATGTATAATCTAGCATATAAGCACATAAAGGCTCTCGCGGAATGTTGTGTAATAAATGACACTCTATACTGCAATAAGTTAATAGCATTATCAGTTGGAGCGTCGCTTGATGTAGACGCACCTAACTATCTGCAAACATTATTGCACGACAAAATACAAGAAAAGAATGATGTATTCATTCATTGTTTATCAAAAATAGAAAAGGGGCACCAAATGCAATTCTGGCAATTTTATTGGTCGAATATAGTAGATGGCCAAAGCCAAGAAAAAGAGTTTGAAGTTCTTTATAATATCAATAAAAGAAGATATCCTAACTTAATGAAAACAATGTCCATTGCATTTGAGCACTTTAATAACAAAGTGCTTTTTATGGAAAATTTCAAAAATATGATGAAAATGGAATTAAAATAAATGTAGGTCCTCATTTTGAAGAACTTTATAAATCGCTAGTTTACAAATAACTAATATTATGAAAAGAATATTTTCTTCGACGAAGAAAATATTAAGAATCTCAAATGAAATTAAATGATTAAATATAAGAGGGTGGGAACTAAGAAGAGGAATGTTCATATTTACAATGAATGCCAATGGTAAAGCAAGCCTTATGTGAAGTGTAGTTTCACTCTTTCAAACAAAAAATCATCTGCCTATTTGTACTACTTTCGCCCCTTTGTTACTATATTCGCCAAGAAATTAAGTTTCCCGAGAAGAATAGTTCTATTACTCTATTAGGAGCAGTTCAATTATAGAGCAATGCAAACAATGTTTATACTTATATTTCTGCTGAGCGTCTGTGCAAGTTTCATTCAACGTGTCAGCGGATTCGGTTTCGGAATATTCGTGATGATGTTTTTTCCCTATATTTTGCCTTCATACGGAGAGAGCACCATGTTATCGGGACTTCTTGCCGGCAGTACGGCTTTAATAATCAGCATACGCAATTGGCGTTATATATGCTGGGGACCCGTTCTTAAGTTACTTCTATTTAATCTTGTAGCATCGTTCATTGCTATAAGGTACATGAGCACATTGGACCATTTCACTCTTAAAAAGTGTTTTGGTGTTATGTTCATTGTCTTGGCACTATACTCTCTTTTCTGCAATGGACGAATAGCATTCATAAAGAACAGATGGAGCGCTCCCATATTAGGCTTATTGAGCGGTGTTATGGGTGGCATGTTTGCTATGCCCGGGCCACCGATAGTACTCTATTGCATAGAGCGCATTGAAGAAAAGCACTGTTACATTACTACGTTACAGGCATTCTCTGTCATTCTGAATATTTTTTACACTGTTTTTCGTTGGGATGCCGGTTTCTTTGGAGATATGATTTTACAATGGTGGTGCATAGGACTGTGTGGTGTTGTTATAGGCAGTTGGGCTGGTAAATATTTATTTGAACGCATAGACGGAAGCTACGTAAAAAAAATTGTATATCTTCTATTACTTATCAGTGGAGTAACCTCCTTATTCTGATAGTTAATATATAGGTTCTAATGTTATTAATTCCGCAAAACAGTTTCTTAAATAAATTGTGATTAAGAGACTTTATTTTTACTTTTGCAAAAGTTCCTGAATTTAAAAAGTTGGTTGAAAAAATGGGTAGAAAGAAATTCTCACAGAAGGAGATAGAAATTATAGGTAAATTATTACGTCGCAAAGCGGCAGGCAACCGTTCACAGCAAAAAATGGTACGACACACTTTGCGTACAGTCTTTGAATTTAACATTGCCGATTTCAACATACAGGGAAAGGCTTTTGGCTACGACGACTTGCAAGAGTGTGTGCGTCGCGGACGTATTCAGATTCTTGATGATGCGACAATAGAGGCTATGAAACAACGACATGCAGAGAAACGTCAGCACGACGAGGCTCTGCGTCAGGCCGAAGCGGTTGCTAACGGCGAAGCAATAGATTGGCAGGAGGTACTCAAACAGTGGAATGAGTATTATGCCGAGAACCCCAAAACAAACATCGAATGATACTCAATTAATAGGAAGATTCTACACTTTAAGAAATATTTTGTTTCGGTAAAGCACGTACAGCAACAGCCAACAAATTAAAATATATCCCACCCAAAAGAGAACAGCATGCCATGCTTCGGGGAAAAGTTCTATAACACCGCCAAATAACGCGTTTGTTGTCTTTGAAAAATCGATAAACTGTTGAGCCAGATATATTGTAATAGAGTTCATTCCTATTACGCGAAAAAAGAGAGTCCATTTGCGCCAACAGAGCACATCGACAACAAAATAGAAGAGAGCAAACAGAGCCATGGAGAGCCCCCCTGCATAGCACACGAATGAGCTGGTCCATAGGTTTTTATTAATAGGAAATACTCTGTTCCACAACATTCCTACAACAACAAGAATGATAGCAAAAGCAATAAGTGATACCGTTTTTCGTATACCACCGATGCTCTTGGCACTGATAAAACTACCTGTAAACATTCCCAACAAGGCTGTAACAATAGCAGGCAGAGTGGATAACAACCCTTCAGGGTCGTGAATCGTCAGATGCAAACGCCCCGGTAAAAGAGAACGGTCGATATATCCGACAATGCTACCCTCCATGGAGTATCCCGAAGCTCCAACAGAGTCGGGAGCCACAACAAAACGCAACAAAAGCCAATAAGCAAAAAGCAAAAAGAGCGACAAACAGGCACTCCACTTGCGACCTACCCACACATATAGCAACGCTGCGAACATCCACGCAGAGCCAATACGCCCGAGCACACTGGCATAGCGCATATTTTCGAAATCGAACTGCAACAATCCATTATATATCATACCTAGCAGTATGAGTATAATGCCACGACGGATAATGCGTAACGAGACAGCTATATTACCACTTCCATTATTGCGTTGTTTAGCAAGAGAAAACGGGAACGACACACCCGCCAAAAACAAAAAGAGGGGGAAGATGAAGTCCTCGAAAGCAAACCCATGCCAATCGACATGCATCATTTGACCGCCCCAGACCTCAAGAAATGTACCGGGTAACAACGTGCCCAAACAGAGGAATAGGGCATCTCCACCCATAATAAAAAACATATCGAAACCACGTAATGTGTCGAGCGACATCAAACGCTTCTGTTTATCTTCTTTTTTGTTCATCTTCTATAATTTCTATTACTAGCACAATTCAGAAATTGCAAAAATATAAAAATCATATAGAAACTATCTAAATTTACGTGTTGCAAGAGATAAAAACTTTTTAGTAATAGGAAGTAAACTTTTGACTATAGAATAATTAGAATAGAAGATTATTTAGTATCTTCGCACGAATTTAGGCATTATGATTTACAATTATAAAAATAGAGATATATACGTTGATGTTACAGGTGATGGAGAGCCTGTAATATTGTTACATGGCTGGGGTTGCACACACCAGATTTATTCCACCATTCAGCAGATTTTATCTACAAAATACAAGGTATATAATTTCGATTTTCCCGGTTTTGGCGATTCAGAGGAACCTACCAAGGTTTGGGGCACCGAAGAGTACACCTGCATGGTTGAATCGTTTGTTAAAGACAACAACATTACATGTCCTGCGCTTGTTGGCCACTCTTTTGGTGGCAGAATAAGCATTATTTTTGCTTCGCGCAACAATGTCAGTCGTGTTGTGTTGATAGATGCCGCAGGAATAAAGCCAAAACGTCCATTGAAATATTATTTCAAGGTATATTCATTTAAACTTATTAAATGGTTGTGCAACACCTTCCTTCCAAAGGCGCAAGCGCAAAAGATTATAGACAAACGACGTAAAAATGCCGGTTCGAGCGACTACAGCAATGCATCGCCAATGATGCGTGCCATACTATCGAAGGTGGTAAATGAAGATTTAACCTGCTTGCTTCCAAAGATTACAGCACCAACACTGCTTTTTTGGGGTAACATGGACACCGCAACCCCACTATCAGATGCTAAGACTATGGAGCGTTTGATACCCGATGCCGGATTAGTGGTTGCACATGGTACGGGGCATTTCTCTTTCTTGGAAAACCATGGATTATTTGCTTCGGTAATGAAAAGTTTTTTTAAGATTTAATACTTGCAGATAATGGATTATAACGCGATTATAAATTTAGCAACAGGGTTTGTGTTGTTTGTCGTTGCAATTAAATACGACATTCACATGTTTCAATTGAATTCATACAGATATAGCAGATATTTCAGATGGCTGTTTCCTGCGAATATTCACACTCACAATAAATGGTTGATATTGGTTGCCTCGTTATGTTTATTATTTCAATTGGCATTCACGTACACCAATGACAATTCTCTCTGTTTCTATTTCCCGTTTATTCTGTTACCGGCTATAGCATATATTGTATATGAGATTAAAACAGGAAAGAGTTACAAAACTCCATTGGTTTTTACCGATAGGATAAAACGTCTCTATACTACATCGTTGTTGCTGTACATTGTCGGAATTGCAATCTCGGTAACATTCATACCAAACCATGTTACCGTTGTTGCTGCATTGGGATTGCTATTTTCCAACATTGTAATGCTTGTTGCAAATATTGTGAATACCCCATTGGAGAAATCCATTAACAGATACTATTACAACGATGCAAAGAAGACAATTCGTGCTAACAAGAATCTTATTGTAATTGGTATAACAGGCAGTTTTGGCAAAACAAGTACAAAAAATTATCTTGCTAATCTATTGGCAGAAAAATATAACGTGCTTGTTACCCCCGGCAATTTTAACACTCTTTTGGGTGTGGTTCGTACTATACGTGAACAGTTGCGCCCCTACCACCAAGTGTTCATTGTTGAGATGGGAGCAAAACAACAGGGTGATATACAAGAGATATGCGACTTAGTGCAACCATCAATAGGCATAATAACAGCTGTTGGAGAGATGCATCTGGAGACATTCAAATGTGTAGAGAATATCCAAAAAACAAAGTTTGAGCTTATAAACTCATTAAAAGAGAGTGGTTTAGGCATAATTAACGTAGACTCGCAATTGGCTTTTGAGTTCAAAGGAATAACAAGTAATTGCAAGCTATTGACCTATGCAATAGAACGAAATGCTATGCTCAAAGCCGAGAATGTGGAATACAACGCAAACGGTATCTCATTCACTGCCGATGGAGATGAATTCGCAAGTCGCTTGTTGGGAGCCGGCAACCTGCTTAACATGCTTGCAGCTATCGCTGTTGCAAAACATTTATCTGTTCCCGTTGCGAAACAGAAGAGCGCTATAGCACGTCTGCAACCGGTTGAGCATCGTCTGTCGATGCGTCGAGCTAATGGTATTACAGTGCTTGACGATGCCTACAACTCCAACCCGCAAGGAGCAAAAATGGCTTTGGACGTATTACACAACTTTGCTGTTGACGAGAATAACAAACGCATAGTAATAACTCCGGGATTTGTTGAAATGGGTAGCCGACAATACGAAGCAAACAAGGAACTGGGAGAATATATAGCCAAAAGTTGCGACTATGCAATTGTGGTAAATGCCACCAACCGCGATGCAATAAAAAGTGGTTTAGAGATACAAAATTTTGCAAACGACAAGCTGTTTCTTGCCGATTCTCTGAACCATGCGCACATGCATCTTGCAACAATATTAAAAGCAGGCGACGTTGTTCTTTACGAAAACGACCTGCCCGATAATTTTAAGTAAAAGAATAAACAAAACACAATATATAACTATGAAAATTAATGTAGGTGTCGTTTTTGGCGGCAGATCTGTAGAGAATGAAATATCGGTAATTACAGCAAATCAGGCAATACAGGCTATGGACAGAGAGAAATATGCCATTACGCCTATTTACATAACAAAAACCGGGAAATGGTATAGTGGCGATGCGCTGCTCAATGTCGAAAACTATCGAGATACAAAGAAATTGCTTTCTATGTGCGAAGAGGTGTACATGCGTCCAGTATATGGCGACACAAACCTCTATCGTGCAAACAGAAAATTATTTCAGAAAGAGAGTGTAATAAAATTGGATGTGATACTACCGGCATTGCATGGGACAAACTGCGAAGATGGTACATTCCAAGGTATTATGGAGTTCAGCGGAATACCCTACACCGGTTGTAACACACTTGCATCGGCAAACGGCATGGATAAAGTAACCATGAAGATGATACTGAAAGAGTGCGGAATACCCGTTATCGATTATCGTTGGTTCAGCGACAAGGAGTGGGACGACAAGAAGGAGAATACCATTTCAAAAATAGAAGAGTTGGGATATCCCGTTATTGTTAAGCCAGCGAACAGTGGTTCAAGCGTTGGCATACGTGCTGCACACAACAGAGAGGAATTATTGGATGCAGTTGATTATGCCATTTCTTTTACAAGCCGTATAATTGTTGAAAAATATGTTCAGAAGTTGAAAGAGGTAAACTGCTCTGTTCTCGGAAATTATTATGAGTGTCAGGCTTCGGTATGTGAAGTACCTGTTCGTAGCGGAGAAATTTTATCTTATCAAGACAAATACATGAATGGCGGAGGAAAGCAATCGCAAGGCATGCGTTCTACAGTGCGCGAAATTCCCGCCAACCTACCCGAGACATCAACGAAATTCATTCAACAAGCAGCATGCGACACATTCCGCGCTCTCGACTGCGATGGTGTTGCACGTATCGATTTTATCATTGACGAGGCTACCGATAAAATTTTTGTAAACGAAATAAATACTATTCCGGGTTCGCTATCGTTCTATCTTTGGGAGTATAGTGGAATGAATTTCAGCCAATTGATAGACAGGCTCATTGAAATTGCTTTCCGTCGTAAACAGGATGCCGGCTTCAAAGCGGTGAATTACGGAGAAAACATTTTTGCAACAAAAGTGGCAAACGGTGCAAAAATGGGAGGCAAAATGGGTGGTAAATTGGGTAAATAATATTTTTTCACTATTTTCGCAGAGACAAAGAATCTAACTTTAACTAAACATAATTATGTCAAACAAACTTTTTAAACACGGCTTACTACCGGCACTTATTGCTATATTTTTTGTAGCAACAGGCTTTGCACAAGACACATTTGTGAAAGGCAAGTTATATCACATCTACTCTTCGGGTAAATCAAATAATGTTGTCTGTGAAAAGGCTGACAACGCTGTTGGATTATCAGATTTTGAGAAAGGAAATGCGGCACAATTCTGGAAAATTTCGGAGTTGTCCGGCAGTTGGCGCTTTATAAACCCTGTAACAAACCATGCGTTGCGTGTTAATGGTAATCGTGTTGAAGTTGGTGAAAACAATGGTTCCGACGAAGCACAATTGTGGAAGTACGAGGATGGTCTTTTAATTCCTTCTAATAGCCCACATGTAGCAGCTGCTAAATCGAAAGACGGACTTGTGCTAATTAAAAGAGAGAGAGCACTAACACATAAGGCTGCACAGTTCCGCATCGAAGAGTCTCAATATGCCGGTTTCGATGACGACCTCACCTATCGTATTCGTTCTGTATCTTTCCCCGAGACCGTACTTGGCAACAACGATTCAGGCGAGAACAACGCACGTATCATTGGCGAGGCTGTAAATGCAGACAATCGTGGACAATATTGGAACATTAAGACAATTGACCTACACACATTTGCTGTTGAAAATGCATTCTATGGACAGAACTTTGACGACGGCGGTGGAAACACAAGCATCGATTATCTACTGCAGTGGCCTGCCACAGTGGGTGTATGGAACAATGCTAAATTCGTGTTCGAGCCTGTTGAGGAAAAGATTGGAACATATCTTATTACTTCGGCCGGTAAAGAAGGTACAATGTACACACTAAAAGATGGTCGCATGATGCGCGTAGAGAAAAACCCTGCCGACAGTTGTGCATGGTTTACATTCGAGCAAGTTGAGAAACCTAAAATTGCATCACCCAAATGGGAGGATGAAACCGTATTTGCAGAGAACAAAGAGCGTGGTGTTGCAACATACATGCCTTACAACAACCAAACAGAGATGCTTGCCGATGCTGCATACTATGCAACACCTTGGACCGAGCCGGTGAACAGTCGTTACCAGAGCCTCAACGGCACATGGAAATTCAACCTTGTGAGCGAGCCATCGCAACGTCCTTTGGATTTCTTCGAAGAGGGATTTGATGTTAGCGCATGGGACAATATTCCTGTACCTTCTAACTGGGAGATGCATGGATATGACAAACCTATTTACAACAATGTGGAATACCCCCACTCTAACACACCTCCATTTATCAATGCACGTCCCGGTTTTAACGATGGCGGAAAAAATTACGGTATTAACCCCGTAGGTTCTTATGTTCGTACATTCGAAATTCCCGAGAATTGGAATGGCCGTCGTACATTCATTCACTTTGGTGGTATTTACTCTGCAGCCTTTGTTTGGGTCAACGGAGAATATATCGGATATACACAAGGTTCAAACAATGTTGCCGAGTTCGACATCACAAAGCAATTGAAGAGAGGCGAGAACAAGCTTGCAGTACAAGTATTCCGTTGGTGCGATGGTTCATATTTGGAGTGTCAGGATATGTTCCGCATGAGTGGTATTTTCCGCGATGTATATCTCTACAACGTTCCTATGACATCGGTTCGCGACCATTATATTACAAGCAAATTGACAAACAACCGATATACAGCCGAAGTTAATGTTAATTTTGAGCTAGACAACCGCGATTTTATTGCAGGCAAAAAGACTGTTAAAGCAGCTATTTACGACACTGCCGACAGATTTATTGCAAGCGATTCTGTTGTAATGAACACAGCAGCAAAAGTTGCATCTCTAAGTGGCGACCTCAAATTCGTAATCGATGATATTAAACTTTGGAGTGCAGAGAAGCCTAATCTTTACACTGTACGCATATCAC
Organism: Bacteroidaceae bacterium; assembly: GCA_017522785.1. Taxonomy (GTDB): domain Bacteria; phylum Bacteroidota; class Bacteroidia; order Bacteroidales; family Bacteroidaceae; genus HGM04593. Next base: position 10,885 of record JAFWYF010000034.1, read on the forward strand.
AATATGACGAGAACGGCAACGAGGAGATGGCATTCTCTACAAAATATGGTTTCCGCGACATTGAGATTAAGAATTCTCTTGTTTACATTAACGGCGAAAGAGTTATGTTCAAAGGCGTGAACCGCCACGACACTCACCCCGTATATGGTCGTGCTGTAACAACAGAGTCTATGCTCAGAGATGTCTTCTTGATGAAGCAGAACAATATTAACACCATTCGTACCAGCCACTATCCCAATGCTGCAAAAATGTACGCCATGTTCGACTACTATGGATTGTACTGTTGCGATGAAGCCGACCTAGAGGACCACGCAAACCAAACAATTTCGGACCGTCCATCGTGGATTCCTTCATTCGTAGACCGTATAAACCGCATGGTACTTCGCGACCGTAACCACGCAAGCGTTGTTATGTGGAGTTTGGGTAATGAAGCCGGCAATGGCGACAACTTTGGACCCTGCTACGACGAGGCAAAACGTCTCGACAGCCGTCCTGTACACTACGAAGGAACACGTTCTAACGGCGACTATGGTGGTGGCAGATTCAGCGACTTCTACTCGAAGATGTACCCCGGACAGGCATGGATGAAAGCATATACCAACGACCTTGACAAACCAATGTTCATTTGCGAATATGCACACGCTATGGGTAACGCAATTGGCAACCTAAAAGAGTATTGGCAAAAGATAGAGGCTTCGAACTCATGCATCGGTGGCTGTATCTGGGACTGGGTAGACCAAGCTATATACGACCCACAGGAGATGAAAGAGGGTATCTATCGCATACATACAGGTTATGACTACCCCGGTCCTCATCAAGGAAACTTCTGTTCAAATGGTATTATACCTCCTACACGACACGAAAGTGCAAAACTGAAAGAGGTTAAAGCCGCACATCAATTTGTAGAAATTACCATGCCTAAAGTAACAGAAGAGTTTGACATTGTTACAATTAACTTAAAGAACAAATACAACTTTACAAACCTCAATGAATTTGATGTTGTATACGACATTGTAAAGAATGGTAAAGTTGTTTACACCGGACGCACATTTGCTCCTATGGCAGCAAGTGGAGAGAATGCAAAAGTATACCTCACAGTTAAAAAAGCAAACATAACAAAAGCCATTAAGAATGGCGATGAGTTGCTTATAACAGTACGTTTGCAATATCGCAATGCACAACTATATGCTCCTGCGGGACATGAAGTTGCCATGCAACAATTCACACTTGCCGAGCGTGCACCTTTGGCAACACTCAAATCAAAAGGTGATGCATTAGCTGCAACATCATCGCTACATGAGACAATAATAGGAAACGAAAAGGTTTCATTGACATTCGATGCAGAAACAGCACAATTGACAGCACTTGCATTTGGTGGCAAAAATATTATCACCGATGGACAAGGTTTCTTATACAGCAACCATCGCTGGATTGAGAATGACAAATATGGCAACACATCTAACGGTCTGGAAGCAAAGGGCGAAATAATTGTTGTAGAAGAAAATGGCAACACTGTTGTTAAGACTACACGCAAAGGTTCGTTGTGCGACACCGAGATTAACTACACAATATATCCTCAGGGTGTTGTAGATGTAGAGGCTGTATTCACACCCAAAAACGGAGAGTTGCGTCGTGCAGGCTTAGTATGTGGAATAGATTCAACATTGAACAATGTACACTACTATGCAAACGGTCCTTGGGAGAACACCGTAGACCGCAAAGATGGTACAGTAGTTGGACGCTACAACACAGTAGTAGATGCAATGGCCGACCGCTATGTTAAACCACAGAGTAGTGGCAGTCGCGAAGGTTTACGTGAGGTGATATTCACCAACAATCTTGGAGAGGGTGTAAGAATTGAGACAGAAGGCAACGTTAGTTTCTCGGCACTACCCTACACCGACGAAGACCTTATGAACGCACAACACTATTGGGAGATGAACAAACGTCCTTATACCGTTGTACATTTCGATGCATGGTTACGCGGAATAGGTAACGCATCGTGTGGACACGATGTAGGCACAATGCCCGAATATTGTGTTCCAAATGAGAAGATGAGCTACAAACTACGTATCTCAGTTGTTAAATAATATTGAAATAGAAAAGCATGATAACATTTTTGATATGCCTTGCTGCACTTATAACGGCATATTTTACATACGGAAAGTATCTTGAGAAGACTTGCGACATTGACGCAAAGAACCCGGTACCATCGCAAACTCTATACGATGGCGTGGATTATATACCTATGCCACGATGGAAGATATTCCTGATTCAGTTGTTGAATATTGCAGGACTAGGACCTATATTCGGAGCTTTATTGGGAGCGGCATACGGGCCGGTAGCTTTCCTATGGATTACATTAGGAGGCATATTCATGGGAGCAATGCACGATTTCGTGGCAGGAGTAATATCCTTGAAGAATAATGGTTTGAGCCTGCCCGAAATCATTGGCAAGTACATGGGTAACGGAACAAAAATGTTCATGCGAGTGGCATCGGTGCTATTAATGGTTCTTGTTGGTGCTGTTTTCATCTCGCAACCGGCAGAGCTAATAGCATCTAACATTAGTATGCCCTGTTTAGAAACTATTGCTTTTGACAATATATCGTGGGAACTGTTTGCCATACTGATGATAATACTTGTTTATTACATATTGGCAACAGTACTTCCCATTGATAAAATCATAGGTCGCTTCTATCCAATATTTGGCATTGCGTTATTTGTAATGGCTATAAGCATTCTATTTGTTTTGCTGTTGCAAAGTGATAGATATGTTATTCCCGAATTAGATTCACTGCACAACTACATTGCCGATGCAGAGCATAACCCCATTGTCCCCATGTTATTTACCACTATTGCCTGCGGTGCCATATCGGGTTTTCATGCAACACAATCGCCAATGATGGCACGTTGCATGACATCGGAGAAACAGAGCCGTAGTATTTTCTATGGCGCAATGATTGCAGAAAGTATCATTGCACTCATTTGGGCAGCTATTGCAATGGCTTTCTGGGGTGGAGTCGAAGGATTGAACAATGCTATAGCCGAGTACAATGGCAGTGCAGCCCGCCTTGTGAGCATCATTTCGGAAACAACACTTGGCAGTACAGTTGCAATATTTGTAATTGCAGGTATTGTAGCATGCGCAATAACATCGGGAGACACAGCATTCCGTAGCGCACGTCTTATTGTTGCCGACATGTTTGGAATTTCGCAACGCAACACCATGCGACGTATTATTGTTTCACTACCACTATTTGCTATGGGACTGGTAATTATATTCTTATTGCCGTTCCGCACAATATGGAGTTACTTTGCATGGACAAACCAAACCCTTGCGGCTATAACACTATGGTGCATAACCATATATCTTATTAAAAAGAAAAAACCGGTTGCAATAGGATTTATTCCAGCTATTATCATGACCTATGTTTGTACAACATACGTATTTATAGCTCCAATGATGATGGGTATGGAAAACCACACTGTAGCCTATATCCTTGGTGGCGTGGCAACTATTGCAATATGTGTAATCGCATATTTTAAATACATTCATAAAAACAAATAATAGCGATATGAATTGTTACACACCACGTCCAGAAGGAATAGAAAATGTTCTACAACTACGGTGCGAGCCACTAGAAACAGTTCGCATAGGATTTGTAGGGCTTGGTGTGAGAGCAAAGCGTGCGATTGAACGTATGTTGCACATTGAAGGAACAGAGATAGTGGCAATATGCGACCTTGTTGAAGCCAACATACAAGAGGTGCAAGAAATAATAGTATCGCACAACAAACAACTCGCTACAGAATTTTGTGGCAACGATGGTTGGCAGGCTGTATGCGCCCACCCACAGGTGGACCTTGTTTATATTTGCACCGATTGGCTAAGCCATGCAAATATTGCCATTTGTGCCATGAACAATGGCAAACATGCCGCACTTGAGGTTCCTGCAGCAATGACCGTTGCCGACTGTTGGCAGTTAGTAGACACAGCAGAACGCACCCGGCGCCACTGTATAATGTTGGAGAACTGCTGTTACGACGAGTTTGAACTAACATTGTTACAGATGGTACAACAGGGAGTATTAGGAGAGATAATTCATGCCGAAGGTTCATACCTGCACGACCTGCGTGAACGTATAGCCTCTAATGACGATGGTGGCCGACGATGGGCAAACTGGCAGGTAGAGTTCATGAGGAACCACAATGGGAACCCCTACCCCACACATGGATTAGGCCCCATTGCACTGGCAATGAACATACACCGAGGTGATAGAATGAAAAGTATTGTATCGGTGTCGTCTAAAAGAGTCGTAGCAGAGGATAACGAGCAGGGCCTTGTAGGCAACATGAATAGTTCTATCATAAGAACAGAGAAAGGACATACAATTCTTGTTCAACACTGTATATCGCTACCACACCCCTATAGTCGCTCGTTTCTTTTGAGTGGAACCAAAGGATTTGCACAAAAATATCCCATATCACAAATGTCATTCGACCCCGAGGGAGAGAGAGCAATCATAGGAGAAGAGCTACAGAATATTATTTGTAACTACAAACATCCTTTTGTAGAACAGTACAAAGAGTATGGCGAACAATTGTGTGGCCGTCGTTGGATTGACTATGCCATGGATAGCAGACTGATACATTGCCTGCGTAATGGACTGCCATTGGACATGGATGTTTACGATGCAGTAGAATGGAGTTGTTTGGTTGAACTTACTGAACAATCGGTTGCAAAAGGATGCACTATTGATGTTCCCGATTTTACACGTGGAGATTGGAATTTACTTGACAGCACCAATTTTGCATAATCGCTCAAAGAATGAGCTATTTTCTTAAAATGCAATTTAACTCTTACTAAGAGATGATAGATACAGAAAAACCTCACTGTTAATTTGCAGTGAGGTTTTTCTATTGATAACCAAATAAAATTGTTTAGTATTTTTTGGGTTTCATAGAAAAAATATCTTAAAAAAGTTCTTGATAATCAATTGTTTCTACAGAATTTTATAACTTTGCACTTATTGAGAAATCTCTTAGTAAGAGATTTTTTAATAAACACATTGTATATAACTGATAACTAAATATTTACACAAAATCTCATGAAGAAATTTACACTATTCTTTTCGTTATTGCTATGCTCAATTATAGCAATGGCACAACCTAGTACAATGCTTACTGCAGAACAGTTGAATGCTGCGACTACTACACAAAAAATTGCCATCAAAAACGTTAGTAGCGATAACTATCGTTGGTTTGTGGCAACAAGTAACATCGAAGTACTATCACGTAATGTAGTGTTCGATTGGATACCCAACGCAGATGGTTCTTTTTATCTTAAATTGACCTATGGCGATGAGAACTCATACATACAGCAAGGTGCATTAAACGACAAAATCTCATTTGGAACCATTGACAATGCAGCAAAGTTAAAAGCTGTTGAGCCATCAACTGCGAATGGTACAAATGGATACACTGCGTTAAATTATAACTTTACACTCGCACAAGGAGCTGATGGCACAAAATTTGTCCGTTTTGTTCTTTCGGACAATTCTGTTTGGTTTAACTGCCAAGCAACTGGCGCTAATCCTGTATACAAAAATGCTGGAGCAACCGGTGGTTGGACTATACACAATGTCTATGACATGAGTAATTACCATGTAGCTACATTAAAACTGGAAAAAGATGCTACAACAACCACAAGCACACTCTATTTAGCAAAAGGTGAAAATATTGTAGCTCCTGAATACGTAGGATACAGCCACAATTACACAACACAAGTTATGGGTGATAGCGATGTTGAAATAACAATTCAATATACTCCCATGATTACTGATATTGCAGCCGGCAAGGTTTACAGTATAACTAACAAAGTACACGCCGACCTTATAACAGAAGAGAATGGCAATATAGTTTCGAGAACTGCCGTAGCAGACAATTTGGCACAGCAATGGTATTTAGAGAGTTTTTGTGATGGTTATCGTGTACGTAACCTTTCAACAGGTAACTATATGTATGCAACAGGGCAATCTGAAACATGGACCGGCAAGAAATATAATGGTTCACTATTATATGTACAGTCTGTTGGTGTAGCCAATGGCCCATACAAGACTCTTAATGTATCTAAAAATGATGTCGGAAATGCCACACACTGGTCATGGAATAATGTTGTTGGCTGGTATGTTGGTGCTGATGCATCTCACTGGTATTTTGAGGAAATTGATGCTCCCGAAAACCTTGAGACACTATTAAGCACATGGAATGCAGAGGCTGAGAAACTAGAAGCAAAGGAGAATTTAGCCAATATGGTTACTATTGTCGGAGAGAAAATTGGTGTTCTTACCGAGTCGATGCTATCATCAAATGCCAGAACTGAGGCTTGGTGGGGAGGTGCTGATGGAAATTTCAGCGACCTGATTGACAATGAAAACAATACTCATTTTGGCACAAACTGGGGCGGTGCAATAAATGCAAATCACTACCTACAGATTGATTTAGCACCGGAATTGGAGTTTAAAGAGTTCAGCATCGAATGGATTAACAGAAATCGTGATACTGGAGACTATAATGCCATTAAAAAAGGTTCTATCACTGCAAGTGCCGATGGAACAAATTGGACAAGACTTGACACTCTTACTATTGATAACTTAAATATAGACAAGGGTGCTACAAACAGATTTGGCCCTTATAATACGACAAACGATGCCGGAAGCCAATACAGATATATACGTATAACATGTACAGAATCGGATTATAACATTGATAATAATGGCAAAGATTATACCATGGCTTTTGCCGAAATTGATTTAGTAATAGAAAAGTACACCGAACAGGGTGAGTTGTTAAAACAAAACTATGATGCGGCAAAAGAGGCTTTAAATTCAACATCTGCAACAACAGAAAGTTACAAGCAGGCATTGAAAACATTCAACGAAGCAACCTTAACAAAGCCAACATATCCATTTGAGCTGACCACAGACGATAATGATCCAAAACTATATGTATTGAAATCGGGACGTGGAAACTTCTATTACACATTAGTTGATAATGGAATTAAATTGGCGGATTTCACATGTTCAGACACACAGTACTGGTATTTCAAGGAGATAATGACAAATGATTATCAATACGCATTGCAAATTATCCCATACAACGGCGGTGGCAAAGTAATAGGTTATTATGACACGACTGCAGCAGCTGATAAATTGTTCATTGTAGACCCTGCTTCAACCGATTTCCATTATTCATGGGTTTTAGACCAATCTTTCGGAGATAAACTTGGTTTTAAACCATATAAGAACCAAAGCACCTATTTGAGTAATTATGGTGGTACCGTTAATAAAATGGGATTCTATTCCGGTAATCCTAACGCAGATTCAGGAACATGTACATACGTTATTCCTGCTGAAGAGGAAAACAAAGCAGAACTAAAACTACACATTGACAATGCCAAAGGGTTGTATGTCGAAGGGTTAGGAAAATATAAAGACGAGAATCTTGGAAACACTATTTTGGTTGCTGAAACACTTTATGCAAGCGAAGGAATTACAATTGCACAAACAGTTGAAGCAATCAACAACCTTGCAACAGCTATAGACAATGCAGATATAAACAAGCCTGCTACAGGCTACTACCGTTTTAAATGCCAAGACGGTGGAAGATATTTGACTTCGGACTTGACAAAGAAAGATAGTGAAGACCGTAACAAAATGGATACTTCGGCAGGAGGCAATGCAACATCAATACTATATTACAGTGGAGAAAATGTTGTATTCTATAACAGTGGAAATTATCTTAACCAGCGAACAGCGTCTATGAATGCCTTAACAGTAACATTCCCCAGAGCCAATAATAAGGCTCTTGGCTATTACAATATTGAGGTACACCCGCAATCGGGTAATCATCATTGGATTTATGGTGCAAGTGATTACTTGGATAGTGGAAGTGGAAACAATCAAAGCGCGATTGGTGATCGTAATGGATATAACTGGAGCATTGAAACTGTAACATCGCTTCCTGTAACTGTAAGCAATATAGGTTGGGCCACCCTTTACACACCTGTTGCACTAACTATTCCAGCCGACATAGAGGCATACTACATTAGTGATTTCGAGGGTGCTGTTGCTACACTCAAAAAGATTGAGACAACAATTCCTGCAAACACAGCTGTAATTCTAAAATCAACAAACGAACTAACAGAAAGCACTCAGTTCGACTTTGTAATTACAAACGATGTTGAGGCTATAACTGACAACAAGCTAGAAGGTACAGTAGCTAAAGAGACAAAGTACACCGATGCATATATTCTTTCTGCAGGTTCAAAGAACGAGATTGGTCTTTATCCTTTAAGTTCTAACACAGGAACAGCAACCGGTGGTTCGTTCATAAATGGTAGCCATAAAGCATACCTACCTGTAAGCAATGCACCTGTAGCCGGCAGCAACGGATTTAGTTTCCGTTTCGAGGATGGCATGACAACAGGCATCGACAACGTGAACAGAGAGAGTGATAATGTAGAAACTATTTACGACCTAACAGGCCGTCGCGTGGAGGCTATCACAGCACCCGGTATCTACATTGTGAATGGTAACAAAGTATTGGTAAAGTAAAAGGAGTGTGAATTATGAAAAAGAATTATATAGCACCTGCATTGACAGAGATTAAATTGGAGACAGAGACAATGCTTGCATTGTCAAAAAAGGATGAGAGCGTAGATATA
>JAFWYF010000035.1 GCA_017522785.1 Bacteroidaceae bacterium
GTAATATGATTCTTGATATATCTAAACCAGAGGTAACCGATAAACCGGTTATTCCTCGCTCGAACGAGTATCGTGGCGATTGGAATAACATTTGGGGCGAATAAGCAAGACTCTGAATACTCTATAAAGTTTCGACCTTCCAATTACAGGAAGGTCGAAACTTTTTGTTATTATTCATCTCCTAAAATTAATCTCTTGCAATTTCTTTCATTAGGAATTGTTTTATTACATTTGCGACGGTCGGCAAATAACGGATAGCAATGAAAATAGATAGATATCAAATAGAACTACATGATATGCATTTCTATGCACATCATGGTGTGATGCCACAGGAACGTGTGGTAGGTGCAAACTTTACAGTAAATATTGTGCTGGGGGTAAATGATTGCAGTTGTGCCGACAGCGACAGCATCGAAAACACCGTAAGCTATGCCGATGTCTACAATATTATTAAGCGCGAAATGGCACAGCCGTCGAACCTTCTCGAAAATCTCTGTAAACGTGTTATGGTGGCGCTCTTCGATAGTTTCGGAACGGTTGAGGAGATTGAAATTACAATTTCTAAGGATACACCGCCAATGGGTGGCGACAGGCTGAGCGCTGCTGTTACTATGCAGGCGAGACGATAACTTCGTTCTCGCTCTCTTGTGTGTCGGTGGAATTAATTCTGCATAGTGCGTTGTACGATGCTACTTGTTGGCTCTCTCGCTTAGAGAAGCCTTCTCCCTCGCCGTAAGGCTCTCCGTCGATGCTCACACAACTTCTAAAGTAAACTCCTTCGGTACGTCGCTCCTCGCCCAATAATTCGAATGAGACATCTTTATGCCTCTTCTGCCCCCATTCTATCAGTTGGCTCTTATAGTTCTTGTCGGCTTTTATTACGCTCTCTACATCGCCTAAACGGGGTAGTATGCGCTCCAATATGAATGTGCGACAATAATTGTAGCCTCTGTCGATATAAATGGCTCCTATAAATGCTTCAAAGGCATTGCCATAGATATAGTTGTTGTGCTTCTGCTCAATTCCATGGGTGTTGACGAATTTGTCTATTCCAATCTCTACTGCAATGTTGTTGAGACGCTCGCGACACACAAGACGGCTACGCGACTTAGAAAGAAATCCTTCGCGCTCGTGATGAAATTTACAATAAAGGTAGTCCGATATTACGGAACTGAGCACCGCATCGCCCAAGAACTCGAGGCGCTCATTGCACGATGAACGTTTGCGTGCTGTTGTGGTGGTTAGTGAACTGTGTGTGAATGCTGTTCTGTAGGGCTCAATGCTTTTTGGCACAAACCCTAGGATATTATACAATGCAGAATAAGACCTCTTCTCTTTGCAGAAAAGAAGCCTTATCCTATCTATTGTCTGTTTTAATCTCTTAGGCATCTATCTTTTTGAATGCGATACATGCATTGTGGCCTCCAAAACCAAAGGTGTTTGAAATGGCAACATTAATCTCTCTCTCCTGAGCTTTGTTGAATGTGAAATTCAAATTGTAGTCGATAGCTTCGTCTTCATCGCCATCTTCGTGGTTGATGGTAGGAGGTACAAGATTGTTTTTAAGTGCCAAAACAGTGAGAACAGCCTCTATTGCGCCGGCAGCGCCAAGAAGGTGTCCTGTCATTGACTTTGTAGAACTTATGTTCAATTTATAGGCATGCTCGCCAAAGAGGCTCTGAATGGCCTTTACCTCGGCAATGTCGCCTGCGTATGTCGATGTTCCATGAACATTTATATAGTCTACATCTTCGGGTTTTAAACCGCCCTCTTCCAATGCGCTCTTCATCACACGAATTGCTCCGTCGCCCTCGGGGTGGGGTGCTGTCATGTGGTGTGCATCGGCTGTGAGTCCGGCTCCTACTATCTCGGCATAAATTTTTGCTCCACGTGCTACGGCATGTTCATACTCTTCGAGTATAAGGCATGCGGCACCTTCGCCAATGACAAATCCGTCGCGACTCTTGCTGAACGGACGCGATGCTGTCGTTGGAGAATCGTTACGTACCGACAGAGCATGCATGGCATTGAAACCTCCAACACCTGTGGGGCAAATTGCCGCCTCGGAACCACCTGTGAGCATAATATCTGCTCTGCCTAAACGAATTTGGTCGTATGCATCGATAATTGCATTTGATGCCGATGCACAGGCCGATGTGGTTACGTAGTTGGGGCCTTTTAAGCCATATTTTATTGATATGATACCTGTGGTCATATCGGAAATCATCTTGGTGATGAGGAAAGGCGAGAAACGGGGACCGTTCTCGGGGTTTGTGAAATAGGGGGCAAGCTCGTCCTCGAGAGCACGAATACCTCCAATGCCTTCTCCGTAGATAACTCCAATACGTTCGCAGTTCTCTTGTTCGAGTACCAATCCGCTATCTTCGAGGGCTTTTATAGCCGACTCTACTCCAAAATGGGTGTCTGAGTCCACTTTACGTGCCTCGCGACCCATGTTGGCTTTGGGGTCGAAATCTTTTACTTCGCAAGCGAAATGGGTTTTGAACAAGGTTGTATCAAAACGAGTAATAGGCCCTGCTCCGCTAACTCCATTGGAGGCATTCTCCCAAATAGTGGGAATGTCATTTCCAATAGGGGAAACAGCGCCAAGACCTGTTACAACTACTCTTCTAAGTTTCATCAAATAGAAAAGTTAGATAAATATGTGTCGAAGAGAAATATTATTTCTCAGCAACCATCTTCTCTACGTACTTAACAGCATCACCTACTGTTACGATGTTTTCTGCTTGATCCTCGGGTATAGAGATACCGAACTCGTCCTCGATTTCCATGATAAGCTCAACTCTATCCAATGAGTCTGCGCTCAAATCATTTGTGAAACTTGCCTCAGAAGTAACCTCAGACTCTGATACACCGAACTTCTCTACGATAATAGCTTTAACTCTTGATTCAATTTCTGACATAATAGTATAATTTAAAAGATTGTAAATTATTTGCGACAAAAGTATGATAAAATTTAGAAACTACAAAGAAAAGAAGGAAAAAACATATTAACTTTTGCACAATTACGCAATTTTGTGCAAAATTAGACAAAAAATATGCACTTTTTTACCCTTTCTTGTACTATTTGAGCTTAATGTCATAGGCCTTTGGCTCTCTGCGAAGCTGATAGTTATTGCGCAGTTGCTCAAATTGGTCAGGAGACGATTTTAGTTGCTCGCTGTCGTTCTTTGGGTTGTATATCTGCAAAAAGGCATCTTGCTCGTCGCTTGCTGCTATTATTACATTCTCGGGTGCAGGGAGCGATATCTCGGGTATTGCATTGTTGCTCCCGGTGAATTTGACAAAGGCTTGCAACATCGTGCGGCTGGCATTCAGTTTGCCTTCGGCTGAATAGCCGGCAATGTGTGGTGTTCCTATATATACTTTATTCAATAGGGTTATGTTTATATCGGGTTCTCCTTCCCATACATCTATTATAGCATCGGAAACGGCGCCTTCTTCCAATGCCACAAGGAGCGCTCTGTTGTCTGCTACTCCCCCGCGTGATGCGTTAATGAGTAGTGGCTTTCTTTGCAATGAATAGAAGAAAGCACTATCGGCTAAGTGGTAGCTGGGGAACATTCCATCCTTTTGCAGGGTGGGGTGGAACGTTATAATATCGCACTCCTTTGCTATGTCGTGGAGCGAAACAAAGCCCTTTTCGCCTGTCGCCTCGCGAGGTGGGTCGTTCAGCAACACTCTCATGCCAATGCCCTTGGCCCACGATGCAATGCGGCTACCTATCCGGCCTACACCTACTATTCCCAAAGTGAGGTTGTGCAGTTGCACACCATTTTCTTTGCTCCAAATGTAGAGCGAAGATTGTACATACTGCAACACTGCATCGGCATTGCATCCGGGTGCACTAACCCACTCTATACCTCTCTGCTTGCAATAGTCGGAGTCGATGTGGTCGTAGCCAATTGTGGCGGTGCCAATGAAACGAACCTTACTGCCTTCGAGCAGTGAGGCATTGCACTCGGTGCGTGTGCGCACAAACAGTGCTTCGGCATGCTCTACATCGGCCTTTGAAATGGCTGTACCCGGCATGGCGTCTACTTTGTGTCCCATGCTCGTGAGTGCATCGTACAGGAACGGAATATTCTTGTCAATTATAATATACATAGTTTGTTCTGCAATTTTGGGCGAAGATAACAAAAAAGGGTAAAATGGCTCATTTTTATGTAAACTTTTGTACATATCATAAAGTTTAACTACATTTGCCAAAAGTGAAGATAATTATCAAAAATATAACAGCATGAAAACATTTACCGAATTGAGTTGGCCGATATTCAATGAGGCTATTGCCGACTATCACAAAACAGATAATGTGGATACTCCTATCAATAATCCCTATCCTGTAAAGAGTATCGAATATTATCTCTATCTGAAATGTTGGATAGATACAGTACAGTGGCACTTCGAGGATATTATCCGCGACCCGAATATCGACCCTGTTGAGGCACTTGTTTTGAAACGCCGTATCGATAAGTCGAACCAAGACCGTACCGACCTTGTAGAACTCATCGATAGTTATTTCCTAGACCTCTACAAAGATGTAAAACCGTTGGAGAATGCTACAATAAACACCGAGAGTCCGGCATGGGCGGTAGACCGTTACTCAATCCTTTCTCTTAAAATATATCACATGCAAGAGGAGGTTAATCGCACCGATGTAGATGACGAGCATCGTGCAAAATGTCAGGCAAAACTCGATGTTCTTCAAGAGCAGTACAGAGACATGACAACCTCTATAGGTCAGTTGTTGCAAGATATTGAGGCCGGTCGCAAATATATGAAGGTCTATCGTCAGATGAAAATGTATAACGACCCTTCGTTGAACCCGGTACTCTATGGCTCCGGCAAAAAAGAATAAGAAACAGGCAACTATCTTATTGGCGTAATACGATTTGTATATTAGCGGTAAATTAAAACTGTTTCTAATAATTTGCAGACAATTCTAATAACACGTTTTTCGGCAGTAGGCGATATAGCAATGACAGTTCCATTGCTATACTCGCTTGCTTCGTCATATCCCACGCACCGTTTTGTGTTTGTGAGCCGTCCACGTCTTGGGCAGTTTTTCATAAATGCTCCTTCGAATTTGGAATTTAAAGGGGTGGACCCTGCACAATATAGTGGTTTTTGGGGTTTGTACAGATTGTACAAAGAACTGAAACGGGAGTATAGGCCTGTGGCTTTTGCCGACTTGCACGATGTGTTGCGTACAAAAATATTGCGCTTCTTTTTCCGTCTTAGTGGGCTAAAGTGTTCGCATGTGCTAAAAGGACGCAAAGAGAAAAAGGCACTTACAAGACAACATAACAAGGTGCTTAAAGAACTCCCGACAACATTTGAACGCTATAAAGCGGTGTTTGAATGCATGGGCCTGCCATTTACATGCGATTTTGTTTCTCTCTTTGGTAACTCCAAAGGAGATATATCTGGATTTGGTTTTTTGCCCCAAAAAGGAGAAGATAAATGGGTGGGCATTGCTCCATTTGCCAAGCACAAAGGCAAAATCTATCCTATAGAAAAAATGCGCAGGGTGGTTGAACTGCTGTCGCAAGAACAGAATATAAAGGTGTTCTGTTTTGGCAACGGAGAAAAAGAGACGGAGGTTGTCGATGGGTGGTGTAAATCGTTTGAGAATGTTCACTCTTTCATTGGCAAAAGCGGCTTCGATGGCGAACTGCGTTTTATAAGCCATTTGGATGTTATGCTGAGCATGGATTCTGCCAATATGCACATAGCCTCTTTGGTGAACACTCCTGTAGTTTCGGTGTGGGGCGCAACATCTCCTATGGCAGGTTTTCTGGGTTGGCGACAAGCAAAACAGAACTGTGTGGAACTGCCACTCGAATGTCGTCCTTGCTCAGTGTTTGGCAACAAACCATGCCAATATGGCGACTACCGATGCATGAACATTCCGCCCGAAAGAATTGTAGACCATATATTGAACTTGTTGAAAAACACATAACATGAATAATAGGACATTAGACCCAGCAAAAGACCCTATGGGGCGTGCCATTGCCGACTTTCACTCAACAGGCAAGGCTGCCAAACTACGTGTGCTCTCTTCTATGTTCTACGAAGACGAAATTCCTGTTGCAACACTTTTTCGCAAGTTCGGCGATATGCCTCTGTTGGAGCAAGAGATGTTCAAACTTGCAAAAGGACGAATATTGGACGTTGGTGCCGGTTCGGGGTGTCATAGTGTGGAATTTATGCAACGCGGGCACGAGGTGGTTGCAATAGACATCTCGGAACTATCTGTGCAGGTTATGAAGGAGCGTGGCGTGGATGCCCGCATGGTTAATCTGTTCGACGAAACATTCAACGAAAAGTTCGATACAATAGTAATGGCTATGAACGGAATTGGCATCGTTGGTAAAACAGAGTGCATGCAGGAGTTTTTCCGTTGTGCCAAAAGACTGTTGAATCCCGAAGGAGCTATATTGCTCGACTCGTCAGATATACGTTATATCTTTGAAAATGAAGACGGCTCAATGGATATTGACCTTGCCGCCGGGTACTATGGCGAGGTAGATTTCAATATGCGTTATAAAAACATAAAAGGGGATTCTTTCGATTGGTTGTACATCGATTTCGATACTCTTTGCTATTATGCCAATGAAAATGGCTTTAATTGTGAGAAGTGTCTCGAGGGTGAGCACTACGACTATTTGGCACGTCTCACAAAGAGATAATTCCCGGTTTTGCACTCTGCTTTTCTCTGTTTTATTCCTCAAAATGTGTTTTGTTGCTATTTGGCGCACTTTTTTCTGACAAAAATTAGAGGATAATACAACATTATTTGTATTTTTGTATCTGATTTTTGAAAAGTTTAAAGCAAATTGACATTATGATAGCAGTATTAAAGAATGGAGTTACTAAAACTCAACGCGACAACCTTGTTCATTGGTTGGAGTCGCAAAATGTGAAAGTACACGTTTCCGAGGGAGAAATGCAAACTGTTCTTGGATTAATAGGTGATACAAGCAAAATAGATATAGACCTTTTATCGGGTCTCGATATTATATCGAATGTAACCCGAATAAGTGAGCCTTTTAAGAGTGCAAACCGTCGTTTTCATCCCGATGATACAGTGATTGAGGTTGGACAAGGCGAGTCGAAAGTGAAAATAGGTGGCGGAAACTTCTGTATCATTGCAGGCCCCTGCTCGGTAGAATCCGAGGAACAAATACTTGCAGTGGCTCGTTCGGTAAAGGCTTCGGGAGCACAAATGCTTCGTGGTGGTGCATTCAAGCCTCGTACCTCGCCCTACGATTTTCAGGGACTGCGTGCCGAGGGTCTGCATCTTCTCCTTGAGGCTCGTAAAGAGACCGGTTTGCCCATTGTTACCGAAATTATGAGTGCTTCGCATCTTGAACTCTTCTCCGAAGTAGATATAATACAGGTTGGAGCACGTAATATGCAGAACTTTGAACTTCTAAAGGAACTAGGCCGTTGCGACAAACCTATCTTGTTGAAACGTGGTATGTCGGCAACGCTCAAAGAGTTGCTCATGAGTGCCGAATATATTATGTCCGAGGGTAACGAGCAGGTTATATTATGTGAGCGTGGTATACGTAGTTACGATAACTACACACGTAACGTACTCGATTTGGCGGCAGTGCCTGTTCTGCAAGGACTCACCCATTTGCCTATAGTGGTAGACCCAAGCCACGCGACAGGTGTATCGCGTCTGGTACGTCCTATGGCTTGTGCGGCTACAGCGGCAGGTGCCGACGGATTAATAATCGAGGTACATAACGACCCTGTTCATGCTCTTTGCGACGGTGCGCAATCACTCACACCCGAGCAGTTTGCCGAAGTGGCTTCGCGCGTGAATGAGATACGTAGCATTATGCACTAATTTTCTGTTCAAATGAGAGTAGGAATAGTAGGTCTGGGACTTATAGGTGGCTCGGCGGCCAAAGCATTTAAGGTTGCCGGGCACACTGTATATGGCTACGATATCGATTTAACGATAACGGAATATGCACAACTCGAGGGAACTGTCGATTTTAAATTACATAGAGACAACTTCGCGGAATGTGAACTCATCTTGCTTGCAGCAACACCTAAGGCTGTAATCTCTTTTTTGCACGAAAACTCCTCTCATTTCCCAAAATCGGCTTTGGTAATAGACCTCTGCGGAACAAAGCAAAAGGTTTGTGAGGTGGGTTTTGCTATGGCGCAGAAATATGGATTTACATTTGTGGGAGCACATCCCATGGCCGGCTTGCAATATTCCGGATACAAACATTCGCGTGCAACACTCTTTAATGGTGCGTCGGTAATTCTGGTGCCTCCTGTGCACGACGACATCGCGTTACTAGACAGAGTGAAACAAACTTTGGAACCATTGGGCTTCAAAAAATATGTGGTTACTACGGCAGAACACCACGACAAAATGATTGCATATACTTCGCAAATGTGCCATGTGGTTTCTAATGCCTTCATAAAAAGTCCTACTGCACAACAGCATAAAGGGTATAGCGCGGGTAGTTTCAGAGATTTCACTCGTGTGTCGCGTCTTAATGAAAAGATGTGGACCGAACTGTTCATGGAGAATAGAGAACATTTGCTGAACGAACTTAATCTGCTCATAAATTATTTGCATGAATATCGCGATGCAATAGAAACGGGCAACGACGAAATGCTTTGTAACCTTCTTCGCGATGGTCGCATAGCAAAAGAGCAAACAGAAAAATAGAAACTATGTCATACAGAACAATACATGTAGAGGCTTCTCGTAATTATGATATACACATAGGACGTGGAATCCTTTCACAAATAGGGGATTTCATTCGTCCTCTGCTGGGCGATTGCCGTTTGGTGGTGCTCACAGACAGCAATGTGGATACCTTATATGGTGATAAAATCATAACATATCTCACCGATGCAGGTTATGTGGCCGATAAATTTGTGATACCGGCAGGCGAAGCTTCTAAATGTGCCGAAAACCTGTTGGATTTCTTGAATTTCCTTGCCGAATGTCAAATTACACGTAGCGATTCGATAATTGCTTTTGGCGGTGGTGTTGTTGGCGACTTGGCAGGCTTGGCCGCATCGTTATATCTGCGTGGAGTAAAATATGTTCAAATACCAACGACTTTGCTTGCTGCTGTAGATAGCTCGGTTGGTGGCAAAACTGCAATAGATATTCCTGCAGGAAAGAACCTGGTGGGTGCATTCTATCAACCGGTGCTCGTCTGTTGCGACACAGCACTCATGGATACACTATCGCCCGAAATATATCGTGATGGATGTGCCGAGGTTGTAAAATATGGAGTGATACTCGACAAGGCTTTGTACGATACACTAAAGATACATCCCTTTGAGCGTGATAGAGTAGTGGCTCGTTGTGTGGAAATTAAACGAGATATTGTACAAAAAGATGAGTTCGACAATGGTCTGCGTGGCTTGCTGAATTTTGGACACACTTTTGGTCATGCAATAGAAAAACTGAGTTGTTTCTCGGTTTCTCATGGTTCAGCAGTGGCAAAAGGAATGGTCATTGCCACTAAAATGGCAGCTTTGTGCAATATGTGCGATGTAACCGATGAACTGCATGGCCTGTTGCTGGGTTATGGCTTCGATTTATCGTGCCCATACGGTGCCGATGAAATATATAATGCCCTGCTCTCCGATAAAAAACGTCGTGGAGGCTCCATTACTGTTGTGCTACCTCGTTCTATTGGCGATTGTGCTCTTGTAACATTCCCAATTGAGGAGTTGTACGATAAATTGAAAATTATATTGAACTGACATTATAAAATGGATATAAGGCTAAACGGAACACTATCGGGAATGGTTGCACCGCCACCATCGAAATCGCAGGCTCACCGCTTGCTCATTTGTGCTGCTCTGGGAACAAAACCTTGTTCCATTGTTTGCAGTGCGCTCAACGACGACTTAGTGGCTACTGCAAATTCTCTTAATGCTCTTGGAGCCAATATAAAATATGCCAATGGAAAGTTTACAGTTGTTCCCATACAGTTGGTAAAAGGAGCTACGCTGAACTGTAGCGAGAGTGGTTCGACACTCCGCTTCTTGCTCTCCATTGCGGCTGTTCTTGGTGCCGATGCAACATTTGTGGGTGCGGGTAAACTGCCACAACGCCCCAACGGAGCGTTGTGCGACACTCTTGCAGAGCATGGCATCACATTCAAAAAACATTCCGACAATGCCGAATTACCTTTAACTTGCAACGGGGTACTACAGGGGGGCATATACAAATTGCCGGGAAATATATCGTCGCAATATCTTACAGGCCTACTCTTTGCACTGCCTCTTGCAAAAGAAGATAGTGTAATTGAGGTAGTGGGTGGCCTGACAAGTGCATCGTATATCTCTATGACGCTCGATGCATTGCAAAAGGCAAATATATCTGTATCTCGCGAAGGAAACATCTTTCGCATACCGGGAAATCAAAAATACTCTTTACCCGATGCACTAGTGGTTGAGGGTGATTGGTCGTCGGCTGCATTCTGGATAGTGGCAGGTGTGGTTGGCAAGCATCCTATTACTATTACAGGTATGAACAGAAATTCGTTGCAGGGCGATAGAAAAATCATAAACCATCTGCGCAAGATGGGTGCTTTCATCGAGGAGCAGGAGAATGCGTTGGTAGCAATGCCTTCGCAACTCTTTGGTGCTGAACTCGACTGCATGGATACTCCCGACCTTTTACCGATACTCTCTGTTGCAGCGGCTGCGGCTAATGGAGATACTCTATTTACAAATGTGGGTCGCTTGCGTTTTAAAGAGAGCGATAGGCTGGTAGCCATGCAAACAACATTGGCTTCCTTTGGCGTAGCCTCACAGGTTGGCGAAGATACATTTACTGTACATGGTGGAACAGCACTCTCTGCAGGAGATGTAGATGGCTTTGGCGACCACAGAATAGCAATGTCGGCAGCAATACTCTCGACATTGTGCAATGATGTTTCCACTATCAAAGGTGCTGAGTGTGTGGCAAAATCGTACCCATGTTTCTATGACGATTTCACCTCCCTTGGTGGTGTGAAATATTGATAACGAAAAGTGAACAAACTAATAATAAAGATACTATGGACTTAGAAGAATTACGTAAACAAATAGATGAGATAGATTCTCAGATGTGCGACCTTTTTGCACGTCGCATGCAGGTTGTAACCGATGTTGCACGTTACAAGAAAGAGAATAATATGGTTGTATATCATCCTTCGCGTGCACGAAATGTGTTGCATAATGTATCGAAACGTCTTGGTCCTGAATTCGAAGGCTACGGACGTACATTGTATCATACTATATTCGACCTCAGCGAGTCGTATCAAACGCGTGTATTGGCCGAAGGTTCCGATTTTTTTAATGCAATAAAAGAGGTTACATCGGTGCCTCCTCAACCATTCCCTAAACGCGCTTCGGTGGCATGTGCCGGTTGCGAAGGCTCCTATGCTCACTTGGCATCGGAACGTCTCTTCGACCTTCCCGAAATTATGTACATGAGTAACTTCGAGGGAGTGTTTAAGGCTGTTGGCAGTGGATTGTGCGAGTTTGGTATATTGCCCATCGAAAACTCCACAGCCGGCTCGGTTAATGCCGTATACGACCTTCTTTCGAACTACAATGTAAGTATCGTGCGCAGTGTACGCATGAAGGTAGACCATTCATTGTTGGTGCATCCCGGAACAAAACTCGAGGATATTCGCGAGATATATTCTCATCAGCAGGCTATAAACCAATGTTCCGACTTTTTATCAACGCTAAAGGGTGTACGCATCATTCCCGTAGAAAATACAGCAGAGGCTGCACGTATGATAGCACAGTCGGGCGACCGCAGCAAGGCCTCTATATCTTCTCGTCTTTGTGCCGAACTATACCAATTACAGGCTCTTAAAACATCGATGCAGAACAGAGATAACAACTACACTCGTTTCATCTGTATAGCAAAGAAACCGCAAATTTATTCGGGTGCCGACCGCACAAGTATCATGATGGTTATTCCCAACCGTCCCGGAACATTGTTCCGCGTGATGTCGCGTTTCAACGCTACCGGTGTTAATCTCGTGAAATTGGAGAGTCGTCATATACCCGAAAGAGAGTTTGAATATCGTTTCTACTTCGACATAGAGGCATCTGTATATAGTGAGGAGTTCATGTCGCTGATGTGCGAATTGAACGAATGTGGCGAGCAGTTTAAATATTTTGGAACATACGCCGAAATAATATAATACTACCATGAAAAAGGTGCTTGTTATAAATGGCCCTAATCTGAATATGTTGGGCCTACGCGAGCCTGCATTGTACGGTGCAAAGAACTTTGAGGCATTGCAACAGTTCATACGTGGCTGTGCCGATGAGTTGCAATTGCAGGTGCAACTATTTCAGTCGAACCACGAAGGTGCAATAGTCGATGCTATTCAAGAGGCGTATGGTGTTTATGATGGAATACTTATAAATCCTGCGGCATACACACATACAAGTGTTGCCATACTCGATGCATTGAAGGCTGTTGCCATTCCTACTGTCGAGGTGCACTTAACCGACATATCGCAACGCGAAGATTTTCGTAAATTCTCATTCGTTTCGTTATATGCCGAAAAGAGAATATGTGGTAAAGGGTTTGAAGGCTATCGTGAGGCATTGGAATATCTTAGCAAGAAATGAAAATATTTCCGACATCGGTTATAAAACAGTTGGATGCTTATACCATAGAGCATGAACCAATTACATCTATAAATCTTATGGAGCGGGCAGCATCGGTAATTACCGATGCTTTGCTTGCTCTCTTTCCCAACGCTGAAACTCCTTTTGTGGTGTTTGCCGGTGCCGGAAACAACGGTGGCGATGGTCTTGCCGTTGCACGAATGCTTTCAATTGCCAACAGACAAGTTTCGGTCTTTCTCTTCAACCCGCAAAAGAGATTGTCGTCCGATTGTTCTGTAAACCTGTTACGTCTTAAAGATATTCCTTCTGTTAATGTAACAGAAATAAGTGAAAACTTCTCTTTACCATCTTTTTCTGCCGACACAATAATAATAGATGCTCTCTTTGGAAGTGGTTTAAACAGGCCTTTACAAGGGGTGTGGAGCAGTGCAGTGCACTCTATAAATAGTGCGGGTTGCAAGGTGGTTGCAATAGATGTCCCATCGGGCCTTTTTGGCGAAGATAACAGCAAGAATATTTGCGAGAACATTGTACGTGCCAATATAACTCTTACGTTACAATTCCCTAAATTATCCTTTTTGCTTGCAGATAATGCTCCCTATGTGGGCACATTCATGGTACTTGATATTGGACTTAGCAGGCAAGCTATAGAGAATGAGGCAACCAACTATTATATGTTGGAGAAAGAGCGTGTAGCTGAACTAATCCATCCGCGTGATAGATTTGCACATAAAGGTTGTTTTGGTCGTGCATTGTTGGTCGCAGGCTCGCAAGGCATGGCAGGTGCTTCACTGCTTGCAGCTCGTGCCGCGATGCGCTCAGGGGTTGGGTTGCTAACAGTGAATATCCCTCACTGTAATAACCATATTCTGCAAACTGCAATTCCCGAGGCAATGACATTGCTCGACGACTCAGCCACTCACATATCGAAAAAGGTTGATACGTCTCGCTACAATGCAGTAGCAGTAGGTCCGGGTCTGGGACAACATCCCGACACAGCTAATGTGCTGTTCGATATAATAAGTAATCACAAGAAACCGTTAGTGATTGATGCCGATGCATTGAACATCCTTGCAAAAAAACCTGAATATTTCTCAAAGTTACCACAAGGCACAATACTTACTCCGCATCCGGCAGAATTTGAGCGTCTTGCAGGAAAATCTTATGATGCTCATGAGCGTTTGCAAAAAGCACGTCTGTTTGCACAGGAAAATAAAATTTATATAATACTCAAAGGTGCTTTCACTGCAATTGCAACCCCCGATGGTGATTGCTTCTTTAATCCTACAGGAAATCCCGGCATGGCAACAGGTGGAAGTGGCGATGTGCTTACCGGAATATTGCTGGCATTGTTGGCTATAGGGTACAGCCCACTCGATGCTTGTCGTATCGGGGTATATGTGCATGGTTTGGCAGGGGACATAGCATGTGGGAAGTTGAGTGAAATTTCTCTTATGGCTAGTGATATAGTGGAGGCTCTTCCACAAGCATGGAA
The DNA here is from genome assembly GCA_017522785.1 of Bacteroidaceae bacterium. Taxonomy (GTDB): domain Bacteria; phylum Bacteroidota; class Bacteroidia; order Bacteroidales; family Bacteroidaceae; genus HGM04593. The sequence continues at coordinate 14,159 of JAFWYF010000035.1, forward strand.
ACAGTTGTTGAATTAAAAAGAGTAGAGTATGAATTTTCACCGTTTCTTAAAAGACTGGTCGTTGCCTATTGCCATGATAGGTGGAGTAGTAATCTATTTTCTCTATGTGAATATACCTTTATTTGACTCTACGCACATGTTGGCAAACAAAGTTGTATCAATATTGCAACCTGCACTAATATTCGCTATGCTTTTTGTAACCTTTTGCAAAATAAAGATAAGCGATTTAAGACCCTCGCGTTGGCACTTTATCTTGCTTGCATTTCAAATGCTACTGTTCATAACATTCTCACTTGCAGTGGCATACATAAAACCATTGACTCTTGCAGAGCGAGTGTTGTTGGAATCTTTTATGATTTGTTTGGTGTGTCCTACAGCAACGGCGGCGGCTGTTATTACTGCAAAGCTTGGAGGAAATTCTGCATCACTAATCTCTTATACTATGCTCATAAATATTTGTGTGGCAATAGTGGCGCCGTTCTTCCTTACATTGTCAAACAGGGTTGAGGGAGCTTCGTTCATCACATCCTTTTTGTTAATAGCCGGCAAGGTTTTTCCTCTGCTGTTATGTCCATTGTTGGCAGCCGAAATATTAAGGTTGCTTTTCCCAAAAATACATAAATATTTTATTTCCAAAGGTCGAAATTTACCGTTCTATCTATGGTTGGTGGCACTAGCACTTGCTATTGCCATGACAACACGCGCTATTGTGCATACCAATCTGTCGGTTCTTGTTATGGCCGGAATATCGGTTGTATCACTAATCTGTTGTGTGGGACAATTTGTTTTCGGTTGGTGGATTGGTAAGAAATATGGTGAACGTGTAACAGGAGGTCAGGCGTTGGGGCAAAAGAATACAGTTTTTGCCATTTGGCTTGCCTACACCTTTCTGACTCCTGTAACAGCTATAGCGGGCGGTTTTTACAGTCTGTGGCATAACAGCGTTAATACATGGCAATTATACCGACAGAACCATAGAAAATAGAACTACTGCAAAGCTCTTTTGAGTCGTGTTATAAACTCTTTGGCTTCGTTCATTGTGAGCGACAGAGGCGGGAGCAGGCGAATAACATTTGTTCCACTTACACCAGTGAATACATGCTCCTCGAAAAGCAGACGGCGACGAATATCTTTTATTGGTTCGTCGAATTCCATGCCTATCATCAATCCCTTTCCGCGTATCTCTTTTATCTGTGGAATTGCTTTTAGTTCATTCATAAGATACTCTCCCACGCTATTCACATTCTGCAGAAGATTCTCGTTGCGTATAACATCCAATACTGCTTGAGCCGCAGAGCAGGCGAGGTGGTTACCACCAAATGTGGTACCTAATTGTCCGGCTGTTGGGGTAAACTGCGGGCTTATAAGCACACAACCCATGGGAAATCCGTTACCAATACCTTTGGCAACCGTTATAATGTCGGGACGTATTCCTGCCCATTGATGAGCAAAGAATTTTCCACTGCGTCCGCAACCACTCTGAATTTCATCGAGAATAAGCACTGTACCGTTCTCTTTGCATGCCTGTTGCAACTGTTGCAGGAACGTAGCATCGGGAATACGTATGCCACCCACACCTTGAATACCTTCTATTATTACAGCTGTAACATCACCTTTCTCCAACTCCTTTCTAACAGCATCGATATCGTTAAGTGGCAGGTATGTGGTGTGTCCGCAATTGTTGATAGGTGCAATTATCTTTGGGTTGTCTGTTACTTCAACAGCAAGCGATGTACGTCCATGAAATGCTTTGTTGAATGCTATTACCCTTGTTCGCCCATTGTGGAAAGAGGATAGCTTTAGTGCATTTTCATTGGCTTCGGCACCGGAATTTATAAAGAATAAACTATAATCCTCGTAACCGCTAATCTCTCCAAGTGTTTCTGCAACTTTTTCCTGTAACCTATTTATAACAGAATTTGAGTAGAACCCTAATGTTGCAACCTGCTGGCTTATGGAACTTACATAGTGGGGGTGGCAATGGCCTATGGATATAACGGCATGTCCTCCGTAGAGGTCGAGATACTCTGTTCCTTTCTCATCCCAAACCTTGCACCCTTTCCCTTTTACGATATTTACATCAAATAATGAATATACGTCGTATAATTTCATCTCTTCTTAAAATGCTGATGGTTTTAATTGCAAACCAACTGTTTCTGCTAGGCCAAACAGCAGGTTCATGTTGTGTACAGCCTGCCCGCTCGCTCCTTTCAACAGGTTGTCTATTATTGATGTTATGAGCAACTTGTTGCCATGACGCTCTAAGTGAATAAGGCACTTGTTGGTGTTTACAACCTGCTTCAAATCAATGGGGTGTGGCACTATGTGGGTGAATGAGTCGCGTTCATAGTACTCCTCATAAATGTTGTATAGAGTCTCTATGTCGGTGTCGCACTTCACAACTAGGGTAGCAAATATGCCTCTTGGGAAATCTCCTCTGTAGGGAATGAAATCAATCTCCCCGTCAAAGTCGGGTTGCAGTTGTTTGATACTCTGCAAAATCTCGGGTAGGTGTTGATGCTCAAAAGGTTTGTATATGCTTATGTTGTTATTGCGCCAACTGAAATGTGTAGTTGCCGAAGGTTTTACTCCTGCGCCTGTACTGCCTGTGATGGCATTCACCGATATATCGCCATGCAATAAATGATGTTTTGCCAATGGTAATAATCCCAACTCAATGCATGTTGCAAAGCAACCGGGGTTTGCAACGTATTTGCTCTTGCATGTGTGGCGACGATTTAATTCGGGTAGTCCATAGATGAAATCATGGTCGTTCCCTTTTATACGATAGTCCATAGAAAGGTCTATAACCTTTAATTCATCGGGCAACTGATGGCTTTCCAAGAATTTGCGTGTGTCGCCATGTGCTGTACAAAAGAATAATAAATCGATACTTTCTAGGGGTAATTCGTCTGTAAAAGTTAAATCGGTTTCGCCTAATAACCCACAATGTATGTCGGTTATTTTGTTCCCGGCATTGCTACTGCTATGTATAAAGCATATTTCAACTTCGGGATGTCCTAATAAGAGCCTAATCAACTCTCCGGCAGTGTAACCGGCTCCTCCAATAATTCCAACTCGTATCATAATCTCTGTTTAAATTTTTTCGTCGGGGTGGTTTGTGTAATATACACGCAATGGTGTCGATGTTACTTTGATAAATCCTTTAGCATCTTCTGCAGTCCATCCTTTCTGCATTTCGCCATACTCACCAAACTTGCTTTTAACAAGGTCGTTGGGGGAGTCTACACCAACAGTCTCAAAACTCTTTGGCGATAATTTAAGTATTACGGTTCCGCTTACATTGCGCTGAGAACTTTCGAGCATCGCCTCAATATCGCGCATAACAGGCTCTAAGTATTGACTTTCGTGCAAGAACATACCATACCAATTTGCTACTTGATCTTTCCAATATTGTTGCCACTTGCTCAATGTGTATTTTTCGAGGAACTTGTGTGCTCCAATAATGATCATTGGTGCAGCCGCTTCGAATCCAACACGTCCTTTGATGCCTATAATGGTATCTCCAACGTGCATATCTCGTCCAATGCCGTATGCCATTCCAATCTCTTCGACTGCCTGAATTGCTTTTATAGGGTCATCTATCTCTTTGCCGTTTACTGCTTTCAATTCGCCCTCTTTGAATGTGAGGCGCATCTCTTCGCATCCCTCTTTGGAAATCTGCTTCAGATAGGCGCTCTCTGGTAGGCCTTGAGTTGAATCGAGAATCTCTCCTCCACAAATTGAGGTGCCCCAAATTCCGACGTTATAGGAATATTTCAGTTTCTCGAAGTCGGCGGCAAAACCATTCTCGTTCAAATAGTTAATTTCAAACTCGCGTGTCAGTGCCATGTCTCGTGTGAGTGTTATAATTTCCACTCCGGGTGCTAGTACAAGAAATGTCATGTCGAAACGAATTTGGTCATTTCCTGCACCTGTAGAGCCATGTGCTATAGCATCTGCTCCAATCTCGTTGGCATATCGTGCTATGGCCAATGCCTGAAATATTCTTTCCGATGAAACCGATATTGGGTATGTACCGTTTCTAAGTACATTACCATAAATCATGTAACGTAAACTCTTTTCGTAGTACTCTTGTGTTACATCTAATGTTACATATTTCGTCGCACCAAGTTTGTATGCGTTTTCTTCGTTCTGCTTAAGTTGCTCTGCGCTGAAGCCACCTGTATTAGCGCATGCGGCATACACCTCGTAGCCTTTCTCTTTTGCCAGATACATAACTGTAAAGGATGTGTCTAAACCTCCACTAAATGCTACGACAACCTTCTTTTTATTCATATTTAGTCTGTTTCTTAAATTGTTACTAAGGTATGTAAAGTTTTTCTCTTTACAAATAATTTATAATGCTTATTTATCTTCTTTGTGCTTTGCCGGGTCATATAGCATTGCTGTACATATACAATAACGTCGTCCGGTGCGCTCTAGGACATCGTGGTTCACACATCCCTGACATCCCTTCCAGAATGCTTCGTCATCGGTTAGTTCCGAAAATGGAACAGGAACATATCCCAATTCGGTGTTTATCTTCATTACTGCACCGCCACTTGTCAAACCAAAAAGTTTTGCATTAGGCCACTTTTTTCGCGAAAGTTCAAATGCAGTCTTTTTAATGCGTTTTGCCAATCCATGACGTCGGAACTTGTCGGCAACAATCAATCCCGAATTTGCGACATACTGTTTGTTTCCCCAACTCTCAATATAGCAAAATCCGGCGAACTCTTTGTCGCAAAGGGCTATGACCGCTTTTCCCTCCTTCATCTTTTGTGCAACATATTCATGTGTTCTTTTTGCAATACCGGTGCCACGAACTTTGGCGGCGGCAGTTATAGTTTCAAGAATTTCATCGACATAACATTCGTGTGATGCATCGGCAACTATAACCTCTATTTCGTTATTGTTTTGTTCTAATTCCATATACATTATCCTCAAATATTTGGTATAATTGTCCTTAGCGCTCTCAATACAGCTCCTTTTGTGGTGTTTTCTGCCATTACCAGCAACACTGTGTCATCACCTGCAATAGTTCCTATTATCTCTGGAAAGTGATATCCGTCTATGTGGTAGGCCAGCGTGCTTGCATAACTGGGTCGTGTGTGAATAACTGCAATATTACCCGAGAATTTTATAGATAAGAAACCTCCAACCTCTTGTGGAGGTGTTATTGGGCGTATGTCGCCTTCTGCCCCTTCGTGGCGGTATTGGTGTGGGCGTGTGAGTACATATCTGTATCTTCCTTGAACTCCAACAGTTTTAACAACTCTCAACTGATGAAGGTCGCGCGACAATGTTGCCTGTGTCAGTGTGAAACCTTCCTTCGCAAGTTCGCTAAGCAACTCTTCTTGGCTTCCAATCTCTTGGGTGGATAGAATAAGTCGGATCGCATCGAGGCGTGAATTTTTTATTTTCATATCTTGTGTAAATTTATTCGTAATTAAAGGTCGTTTATTCCTTTATTTGTATATTTATTCTTGTTTTGTTGCAAAAATAAGAATATTTAAACGATATATGCAATAAATTTACAGAAAAATTGCAATAAAATAGATTTTGTAATAAAAAAAACATGCAAGAAACAAATTCTTGCATGTTTAAACTGTTTAATCGAGTTCTTGATCGGCCTCGTACCCGGCAAGTTCTCTTATTTTGTTTTTTAGCATTGCAAACTGTTTGAACAGGTCGTGTACAGGTTTGTCCCCATCCTTGTGCATAGGTGCTTTGCAGTAGAACGACATGAACTCTTGTATTCCATAGAGGTTTGCTCTAATTGCAACATCGCTAAATAGTATAAGGTCTAACACAAGAGGTGCAGCTAAAATTGAATCGCGACACAAGAAATTAACCTTTATTGTCATGGGGTAGCCCATCCAACCAAAGATGTCGATATTGTCCCAACTCTCCTTCTCATCACCACGAGGTGGATAGTAGTTTATGCGTACCTTATGATAAATATCCGAATAAAGGTCGGGGTAAACATCGCTGTCTAGAATATTCTCCACTGCCGACATCTTGCTGCGTCTTTTGGTTTCGAAGTTCTCCGGTGCGTCAAGTACTACACCATCGCGGTTTCCAAGAATATTTGTAGAGAACCAACCGGTAACACCTAACTGTCGTGTGAAGAAGGCAGGTGCTAGTACGGTCTTCATCATGGTTTGTCCGCTTTTGAAGTCCTTGCCGGCGATAGGAACCTTGCACTCCTCGGCAAGTTCCCACATTGCGGGTATGTCGATACATAAGTTGGGAGCGCCCATTACAAATGGACAACCCTCACGCATCGCTGCATAAGCATAACACATACTTGGTGCAACACGCTCAACATCGTTTGCTTTCATAGCATCTTCAAAAGCCTTAATGCTACCATGCGCTGCATCATCTCGTGGAATATATTTCTCGGTGCTGGCAATCCATATCACAACAACGCGAGAGCAGTTATTCTCCTCCTTAAATCGACGAATATCTTCGCGAACCTGTTCTGTAAGGTCCCAGCGAGTTGCACCGGTTTTTACATTGGGGCCATCGATGTTTGTTGCGTAGCTTTTGTCAAACAGAGCCTTGTAGGGGCGGATGGCCTCTAGCTCTTCTTTAATGGGCTCAATATCACATGTCTTTAGTACATTGGCTTTTATTGCAGCTTCGTAGCCATTGTCTTCGTAAATGTCCCATGCTCCAAAAACAATGTCGTTTAAGTTGGCAATAGGGATAATGTTTTTTACCTCTTTATATACCTTCTCTTCCCCTCTGCCTAAACGCATGATACCTTCGCATGCAAAAGAGCCTGTTGGCTTTGACAATCCTTTTCTCGACATAAGTACACCAATAATGGTGGTTGTTGTAACTGCGCCAAGACCAATGCACATTACTCCAAGTTTTCCGCTCGCGGGTTGTACCCTACAATTTCTCATATCTTTAATCTTTTATATTCCTTTTTGTTTTCAAACAATGTTTCGAAATCTGTGGCAAAAGAACTGCTTTTTGTTCAATAAACCTAATTTTTACTATTTTGTTTAAAAATATTAATAAAAATCCTGTTAAGCAATTTCAAAAAGTCCCTCTTTGAGTATCTCGCAAACTGTCGGGTGGGGGAATACTGTGCGACGTAGTTCGTCAATAGTCAATTTGTTGGTTATTGCCATGCATGCCGCACAAATAAACTCACTAGAACTGTTGCCAAGTATATGAACTCCCAAAACTTTGTTGTCGGTAGAAACCAAAATCTTGCATAAACCGGTTTGTCCTTCATTCTCGGCAACGAAGCGTCCTGCATAGGTCATAGGCAGTTTGCTCAGTTTGTATTCAATGCCTTGGCTCTGTGCTTGCTCTTCGGTTAAACCAACACAACTAACTTCAGGGTTGGTATATACAATACCGGGGATAGCATTATATTCCATGCGGTCCTCTATTCCCAATATGTGGTTTACTGCAACTTCACCCTCGCGACTTGCAGTGTGTGCCAATAAAGAGAAACCGGTAACATCTCCTGCTGCATATACATTAGGCATAGATGTTTGCATGTATTCATTAACCTTTATTCCTCGCTCAACCTCTACAGGTATATTCTCCAACCCAAATCCTTTCAGAACAGGACGGCGACCAACGCTCATAAGGATTTTGTCGCCTTCTATCTGTTGCTCGTTTCCTTCGGCATCGGTGTAATAAACGATATTACCATCAATTTTTGTTACTTTGCACGATAGGTTAAACTTAATACCTTTCTTTGTGTATATACCACGTAGCATTTCACTCACCTCTTTGTCTAAACCTCCAAGAATTTCTGGCAACATTTCAACAACGGTAACAGGTATTCCCAAGGTGTTGTAGAAACTTGCAAATTCCATGCCAATGACACCACCGCCAATTATCACAAGGCTCTCGGGGGCTGTAGTCAGAGCCAAAATCTCTCTGTTGGTAAGTATTGCCTCATTGTTCTCTGTACCGGGAATTGGAGGTACAAACGCTTCACTACCTGTGCATATTAAAAGCCTCTTTGCTTCGTAGTCCTGTTCGTTGCATGCTATTGTAATGCTGTTTGCATCTCCTTTTTTAATATATGCTTCAGCGCGAACAACTTCTATGTTGTTATGCTCCATTTTCATTTTTATGCCGGCAACCAATTTGCGTACAACTTTGGTCTTACGGTCAAAAATCTTTTTATAGTCATATACAACATTTTCGGTTGTTATACCATATTTCTTACCTCCTTGTGCGTGGTCGAACATCTTAGCACTGTAAAGAAGGGTTTTTGTGGGAATACAGCCTTCGTTCAGGCAAACACCGCCTAACTCACGTTTCTCAAAAAGAATAACTTTTAATCCTTTTGCTCCGGCATTTTCTGCGGCAACGTATCCGGCCGGTCCACCACCTAATATCGCTAAATCGTACATATATTATCTGTTACTATAATTATTATTTTATCTCCCAAATTTCATTTGTTTCCAATAGTTCGGCAAAGGTGTGATATGGCTTTTTAGCCTTCACCTCATCGACCTGTGCGTGAACACTATCGTTGTATGTAGGTGCTTCGACATCGCGTATAACTCCTAAAGCAACGGGGAAATCGGGCCCTTCCATAAGCGCAAGTTTCAGGTGCAGTGTCGGGTCGCTGCAATGTGCATCATGAACAAGTATATCGTTCTCTGTAACGCTGTTCTCACCAATCTTCACTACTTTTAATCCGAAGCCTTCTTGTGCTAAACCAAATTCCAAATTCTCTCCAAAAAGCATGGGGCTTCCATGTTTCAGATAAATGGCATTTTTGGCACGTCCCTCTTTCGTGTATATGCTGTCGTGTGTTCCGTTGTTGAAAATTACACAGTTTTGCAACACTTCGGTTACCGATGCACCTTTATGTTTTGCCGCTGCTTTAAGACACTCTACAGCAGCTCCCATGTCAGTTGCTACGCAGCGTGCAAAGAAATTACCACGTGCGCCAAAGCATAACTCGGCAGGACGGAACGGGTCCTCAACAGTTCCGTAAGGCGACGATTTGCTGACAAATCCACGTACCGATGTTGGTGAGTATTGTCCTTTTGTCAATCCGTATATACGGTTATTGAGCAGAATCATGTTCAAATCAATGTTACGACGTACTGCATGAATAAAATGGTTACCACCTATGGCCAAGCCATCTCCGTCGCCCGAAACCTGCCATACTGTTAGGTTGGGGTTTGCCACCTTTGCACCGGTAGCTATAGCGGCTGCACGTCCATGAATTGTATGAAAACCATATGTATTCATGTAATAGGGTAGACGAGAAGAACAACCGATACCCGAAATTACTGCTATCTCATGTGGTGCAACGCCTATTTCACTCATTGCTTTGTGCAGTGCACCAAGGAATGCATGGTCGCCACAACCCGGACACCAACGTGGTTGTCCAAATTTATAATCTTGTGCTTTATAATCACTCATAATTTATTCCTCCATTATTTTAGTGAATGATTCAACTAAAGTGGCAACGTTAAATGGTTGTCCTTTTACTTCGTTGTGCTGATATAGTTTAACACCCTCAATCTGCATGCGCAAGTATGCTGCAAATTGTCCCATATTCTGTTCTGCCACAACAACCTTTTTGTATCGGCACAGAACCTCTTTAGTATTTCTTGGTAATGGGTTTATATATTTGAAATGTGCAAGAGCAACTTTCTTACCATTGTTGTTCATCTGTTGCATGGCCTCGTATAGGTGTCCGTATGTACCTCCAAAGCCAACAATTAAAAGGTCGGCATCTTTCTCTCCTTCTACCTCTAACTCGGGTATGCAGTTTGCTATGCGACTAATCTTTTCTGCACGTTGTTTAACCATCAAATGGTGGTTCTCCGGGTCGTTGCTTATAGCACCTGTCGCATTGCTCTTCTCCAAACCGCCAATACGATGTGTAAAGCCGGGGGTTCCGGGAACTGCCCAATATCGTACAAGAGTCTCGGGGTCGCGTTTATATGGCGACCAACCTTCTGCCATTTCGGCTGTTACGTAATTGGGGGTAATGGAAGGATAATTATTTAAATCGGGAAGTTTCCATGCCGCCGAGCCATTTGCAATGAATGCATCCGACAACAAAATTACAGGTGTCATGTGCTCCACTGCAATCTTACATGCCATGTATGCTGCGTCGAAACAGTCTGTTGGCGATGTCGCTGCTATTACAGGCATAGGACTCTCACCGTTTCTTCCAAACAGTGCTTGCAACAAATCGGTCTGTTCCGATTTTGTAGGTAATCCGGTTGATGGGCCACCACGTTGTACATCAATTATAACCAACGGAAGTTCCGTTATTACAGCAAGGTTCATTGCCTCGCTTTTTAGACAAATACCGGGGCCCGAAGTCGATGTACAAGCCAATGCTCCGGCATATGCGGCACCTACAGCCGATGCACAACCTGCAATCTCATCTTCGGCTTGCATGGTTACAACATTCAGCGATTTATGTTTTGCCAATTCGTGCAGAATATCTGTTGCAGGAGTAATAGGATAAGAGCCAAGGAATAGTTGCATGCCTGCCTTCTCTGCTGCTGCGATAAGGCCATATGCAGTAGCTTTGTTGCCATTTATATCCATGTATCTTCCCTTCTCCTTGTGCTTGCTGTCTATGCTGTATGTGTGCGAAATAGATGTGTGAGTGTTATGTCCCATATCATACCCGGCACGCAGAACCTTAATATTTGCCTCCGCAATTTCCGGTTTCTTTGCAAATTTAGTTCTTAACATACCTTCGGCAAGCGAAAGGTCGCGGTCGAACAACCAGCAAACCAAACCAAGTGCAAGCATGTTCTTGCATCGAACGATACTTTTATTGTCAAGGCCACTATCTTTGAGTGTCTCTAAACACATCGATGTTATAGGGCATGGAACAACCTCACAAGTTATTCCCAATTCAGCAACAGGGTCATCTGTCTTGAATTCTGCTTTCTCCAAATCTTTTGCTGTAAAAGAGTCGGTGTCTATGATTATAGCAGCATTGGGTTTACAATACTTGTATTGTGTCTTTAGAGCAGCCGGGTTCATCGCAATCAGTACATCGCATTTATCTCCGGGGGTCATCACCTTATTTGCTCCAACATGTACCTGAAATCCCGAAACTCCAGTTAAAACTCCTTGCGGAGCACGAATGTCGGCAGGGTAGTCGGGGAAGGTACATATATCGTTACCTACCGTTGCCGATATTGTTGAAAAAATATTACCTGCAAGTTGCATACCGTCTCCCGAATCTCCCGAGAAACGAACAATAACCTGATCCAATGCCAGTGTTTTTTTCTGTTCTGTCATGTCTATAAGGTCTATTAGATAGTTGTTTACTTATTTGATGCCAAATTTCGTAAACATTTATCAAAAGAAAAAGTATTTTAGCGAATAGTTTTAGAAACTATTTAAATTTCTTTGTATAAAATATGCCCCAAACCTAGAAATCGGTTTGGGGCTATATACTCTAAATAGTTTTTTATCTTTTTGTTTAAACTTCTACATCATACCTTCTCCACTTTCATAGTCTTCATATCCACTATTGTTTTGACTCTGTTTGCGGGTGGGACGCTTAGCCTTCATATTTCCGAAACTGTATGAGATTGTTGCACTAAATCTGCGACCTCCATGTCTGTTTTCGGCATTGCGATGAAATGTGTTGTCGCCTGTAACGGTGTGCCACCCTCTAGAATCCAAAATATCTCGCACGTTAAGGCTCACACTCCACTTCTGGTTGAAACTTTTTCTTAATCCTAAATCCAATGAATAGTTTGGCTTACGATATCCTTGTGCTACAATACGTTTTGCGTCATATCTTGCTGTTGCCTGCATAGTAACAGACCATGGCAACATGAGGCTTGCTGTCATTCTTGCATTCCAAGAGAAATGTTCATCTTCTTTTCCGGTTACATCCTGTTCGGCAATGTGGTAACTAAAGCCGTCTAGCTTGTAGTAGAAAAGATTTAAAGTTGTTGTAAGGTCTAGCTTTTTGAAAAGACGGTTTTTTCCAATAATTTCCAATCCGGCCGACTCTTCACTCGCTACATTTTCAAATGTGGTATATATAACATTCTTATCGCTATAGCTAATACGCTCTATCACATCGCTTGTAGTTCTATAATATCCCGACACAGACAATGTATGCTCCTTCCAATTTTTTATATAGTTAAGCTCGTATGCATTAGAGAACTCAGGAGTAAGGTCGGGGTTACCATACGAAATATTCGTGGAATCACTTATATTACTGAAATTATTCAGCTGATGTCCGCGAGGACGACGTAAACGACGTGTGTAATTAACTTGCATCTCATTGCCATTAGGCAAAGAGTATGAAAGAAATAGGCTGGGGAATAACTCAAAGAAATCCTTGTTCGTATATGCCGGAATATTACCACTGCTCTCTTGCAACCAATTTACACTGCGTGTCTGTACTTTCCAATACTCTCCGCGAAGGCCCAATTGGTAACCTAGTTTTTCTAAACGGCCTGAATATGTGCCGTATAGTGCATGGGTGTCTTGGTTATATATGAAACGGTTGTAAAGACCTTCGTCAATTGTGCTGTGCGCTTTGTCTGTATATGTTTTTGTGGGGCTTTTATCTCGTGAGAACGAGCCATGGTAGCCGGCCTCTATTCGTGTATTATCGTTAATTTTGTTCTCATAATCGAGTTTTATTTCGGTGTTGTTGTTTCTCGATTTATTCTCTTGAAACTGATAGGTCTCGTATATGCTTCCATCAATTAATTTCTCATTTGTTTGCAAGTATGTAGCCTCTCGATTCATGTTCCAAACATTGTGTGCAACCGACAAATCAATAAAATGCCCGTCGCGGAATGTATGACGATATCCCATGTCGAAATTCATCATTTGGGGTGCGTTGTCTTGCAATGTTCTTCTCTGTCTCTTTTCAAAAATTTCCTGTGTCGATAGTGAGCCACTCTCGCTCCAAACATTGCTTTCGGGCTTTCCGCCACCAAACATTCCTGTAACATTGGTGTATAGTTCGTCTTTCAAAGTGAAACGCCATGTTACTCCTGCACGCATAAAAATATTTTGATGCTTACGTTCTCCTTCACTCCATTGTCGTTGGAATGTATCGCGGTTGTAATACTCCGACATTGTTTCTCCGCTATTTTCATGACTCATGTTACGGTAGTTGATATTTGCGTACGCATCTAAATTCCCACTGCTGTAGTTTATATTACCACCTGCATTGTATCCACCTTCAGAGTCGCCACCGGCTTGCACGCTTCCATAATACCCGGCTTTGCGGTCGCGTTTAAGAACAATATTTATGATACCGGCAGTACCTTCGGGAGAGTGTTTTGCCGATGGGTTTGTTATAACTTCAATCTTTTCAATACTTCCTGCAGGCATTTGTTGAAGAATATCTCCCTGATTGTCCGATGTAAGTCCCGATGCTTTACCATTAATCCACACTGTAACACTTTCGCTACCGCGCAATGATACTGTACCTTCATTATCAACCTCAACCGAAGGAATATCGGTGAGTACATCCGTTGCAGAGCCACCTGTTGCTGCTATATTCTGGTCTATGGTGAAAACACGTTTGTCAATCTCAAAACTCATCTGACTGCGTTGCTCTGTAACAACAACCTCTTTAAGTAACTTTGTGTCGGGCTTTAAAGCGATAGTACCAACATCCTTTTTCCCATTTGCAGATAAATTCAAATGGCGTATATCTGTCAAATAACCAACAAAAGAGAACTGTAATTTGTAATTTCCATTTTTGACATCGGTTATAGAAAATACTCCATCATCATCGCTTGTACAGCCATTGACGGGTGTTGTGCTACCTTCGGGAATAAGTGCGACAGTAACAAACCCAAGTGGCTCTTTTGTCTTTGAGTCTATAATTGAACCGGTTACAATATTGCTACCCTGAGCAAAAAGTACTATGGGTGTTATAAAAAGTAAAACTAAAGAGAATATTTTTCGCATGGTTTGTATCGATGTTTTTTCTTAATAAGACTCTATTTTTGAGCAAAAGTTTAATTGCTGTGCAAAGTTAAAACTATTTTGCCTTATATTTCTCTTTCTATTGTAATATAAGAGATTTATCTCTCTTAATAATTGCATATTTTTCTACTTTTAACTATCTTCGCGTCGAATTTAGAAAAGTGAATATTTAATTTAATAAAAGAAGATATTATGATTAATGCTCAAGACATTAAAATTGGAACAGCAATCCGCATGGATGGCAAGTTGTATTTTTGTATCGATTTCTTGCATGTAAAACCCGGAAAGGGAAATACTTTCATGCGTACAAAGTTGAAAGACGTTGTTAACGGTTACGTTTTGGAGCGTCGTTTCAATATCGGTGAAAAATTGGAGGATGTACGTGTAGAGCGTCGTCCCTATCAATATCTCTACCAAGAGGGTAGCGATTACATTTTCATGAATCAGGAGACATACGAGCAAGTACCCATTCCTGCATACCAAATTAACGGTGTAGATTACATGAAGGAGGGTATGATACTCGAGGTTGTAAGCGACGCTTCTACCGAAACCGTTCTCTTTGCCGATATGCCTGTTAAGGTTGTTTTGGCTGTAACATATACCGAACCCGGTCTAAAAGGCGATACAGCTACCAATACAACAAAACCCGCGACATTGGAGACAGGTGCCGAAATTCGTGTACCTCTCTTTATCAACGAGGGAGAACTTGTTGAGGTTGATACTCGCGACGGTTCATACGTGGGTCGTGTAAAAGCTTAATAAAAATTACAGAAAATTGTTATACTCTATAATAGTTCCGGTTTATAACAGACCCGGAGAGATAAAAGAATTTCTCGATAGTCTGTCTGCTCAGACGGTAAAACCTTTTGAGTTACTAATTATAGAGGATGGTTCAAAAGAACGATGTGATCATTTGCTTGATCACTATCGTTCTTTTTTTTCCATTCACTACTATTACAAGCCCAACTCAGGGCGTAGCGACACTCGTAACTACGGTATGGAAAGGGCTACAGGCGATTATCTGCTCTTCTTCGATTCCGATGTAATTTTGCCTCCTTTCTATTTTGAAAAACTGCAAGAGGCAATGAATGCCAACTATTGCGATTGTTTTGGAGGCCCGGACGCTGCCGATGCCTCATTCTCTAATATGCAAAAGGCTGTAAGTCATGCTATGACCTCTTTTTGGACTACAGGAGGAATACGTGGTGGTAAGGCTGTCATGGAGAAATTCTGTCCTCGTACATTTAACATGGGCCTATCAAAAGAGGTGTACGATAGAGTCGGTGGTTTCGAAGATATGATGGGCGAGGATATTGACCTCAGCCTCAGAATACGCAAGGCCGGTTTCACCACTCGTCTCATACGAGAAGCATTTGTATATCATAAACGTCGTGTCAATCTATCTCGTTTCTTTAAGCAGGTGAATAATTTTGGTCAGGCGCGTATATGGTTGCAGATTAAACATCCCGGTTCGTTGAAGTTGGTTCACACACTTCCTGCTCTCATGCTCTTTATGGGCGCAATGTTGCTTGTGGCATCAATCTTCTATCCTTGGTTGCTACTGTTGCCATTGATATATCTGTTGCTTATATTCTCCGATTCACTTATAAAGAATCGTAGTTTTAATGTTGCATGTTTGTCGGTGCTTGCCGCAATAGTACAAATTACAGGCTATGGTACAGGTTTCATAAAGGCTTTTTGGTTCAAACTTATACTTAAACAGCCATTGGAAACAAAAAAGAACTTAACTAAATTGTATAATCGCGGTTAAAGTAATGTGAAGTCTCAAAAATGAGTGGCGAGAAGGTTAAATTAAGCATTAAGGAGTGGCCCGAAGATGAACGTCCGCGTGAAAAAGTACTTCGTTGCGGTGTGTCGGCACTAAGCAAGTCGGAACTGCTTGCTCTGCTCATTGGCTCAGGTAACCACGACGAGTCGGCTGTTGAACTCATGAAAAAAGTTCTTGCCTCATGTGGCGATAGCATTGCCGAACTTTCAAAGTTGTCTGCCAACGAATTATGCACATTCAAAGGAATAGGTACAGCAAAGGCTATAACAATTATGGCGGCATGCGAACTGTGGAAACGACGTCAATCGGATGAGCGTAGCGAAACAGTTAAAATAACCTCTTCGACCGACATATATAAATATTTCTATCCGTTGCTTTGCGATCTCACAATAGAAGAGAGCCATGTTCTATTGCTCAACAATCGCAATTGTGTTATAGATAGTGTTAAAATTGGCACCGGAGGGCTCACATCGACAGTTGTCGATATACGTATAGTCTTGCGTGAAGCACTTCTTAAGCGAGCTACAGCAATTGCACTATGCCACAACCACCCATCGGGAAATGTCTATCCCAGTGCCGAAGATGACCGTTTGACAAATAATTTGGCATCGGCATCTAAGGTAATGAACATTCGCTTTCTCGACCACATTATATTTACCGATGGAAATTATTACAGTTATTCAGATGAAAATCGTTTGTGATTATGGAAAAATATCAGCTAGAGGAGAAAATTGTTGAAATGTTGAAAACGGTTTACGACCCCGAAATACCTGTAAACCTTTTCGACCTAGGACTAATATACCGCATCGACGTGCTCGAGGACAATGTTGTGGAGATAGATATGACCCTTACTGCTCCTAACTGTCCAGCTGCCGATTTCATGATGGAAGATGTAAAACAGAAGGTATCTTCAATAGAAGGAGTCAAAGAACTGAAACTAAATCTTGTGTTTGAGCCGGAGTGGAGTCAAGACCTCATGACCGAAGAGGCAAAATTGGAGTTGGGCTTGCTTTGATAAATAAAAAGGTATGAAAAGAGTATATTTCCTGTCAGATGCACATTTGGGCTCGTGGGCTTTGGAACATCGTCGCACTCAGGAGCGTCGCATAGTGTCGTTTCTCGACAAAATAAAAAGCGATGCTTCAGCTATATATATGTTGGGCGACATGTTCGATTTTTGGTATGAACATAAATATGTGGTACCAAAAGGATACACACGTTTTTTGGGAAAAATATCGGAACTCACCGATAGTGGAATAGAAGTGCATCTTTTTGCAGGAAATCACGACCAATGGTGCCTCGACTACTTTGAGCAGGAGTGCGGTATGATTGTTCATCGCGAACCATTCCTGACAGAGATTATGGGTAAGGAGTTTTTTCTTGCTCATGGTGATGAATTCTCAAATGACAAGAAATATGCACTTCTACGCTCTATGTTCCGTAGCACCCTGCTGCGTTTCTTGTTCTCTACATTGCATCCTCGTTGGAGTATATGGCTGGGGCATAGTTGGGCTAAACAAAGCATGATACAACACAAGATAAAAGGAGACACCCCATTCTTGGGAAAGGAAAATGAGCCTTGTGTACAGTTTGCCGAACAATATCTAAAAAAACACTCTACAGTAGATTGTTTTATATTCGGTCATCGTCATTGCGACGAGGATATGATGCTTAACGAAAAGGCACGTTGTATAATTTTGGGCGATTGGATATACTCCTTTGCATATGTCGTGTACGATGGAAAGACAATCTCGCACGAACGTTATGTCGAGGGTGATGAACGGTTAATAGTTTCTCAGAGTGAGTAGTCGTTTAACACATTAAAAAAAATCAATAGCGCCTTAGGAAAGCCTAAGGCGCTATTGATTTTAATATAATAATGTATATTATTTCAACTCTTTTACAATCTCGTAAGTGTCGCTTGCTATCATTAACTCCTCGTCTGTAGGAATAAGCAAAACCTTTACTTTTGACTCCGGGGTTGAAAGAACACACTCTTCGCCACGCATTTTTGCATTAACCTCTTTGTCCAGTTCTACTCCAAGGAACTCCAAACCATTTAGAGAAGCCTCACGAATTCCACCCTGATTCTCGCCAACACCACCGGCGAATGCAATCACGTCTACACCACCCATTGCAGCGGCATAAGCACCGATATATTTCTTTATGCGATATGCATACATTGTGTTAGACAAAATAGCACGTTTGTTGCCCTCTTTGGCAGCACTCTCTACCTCACGCATATCCATTGAAATACCGGAAATGGCTGTAACACCCGATTTCTTGTTAAGAAGGTCCGACAAACCATGAGTGTCCAAATTAAGCTTGTCCATGATGAAAGGAATGGCACCGGCATCAATATCTCCACTTCGTGTACCCATCATAAGACCTTCCAATGGTGTAAGACCCATAGATGTATCAACGCTCTTACCATCTTTTACAGCAGTGATAGAACCACCGTTGCCAATGTGGCAAGTGATAATGCGACTACCTTCTGCAGGCATGTTAAGCATCTCGAGTGCGCGTTTTGTTACATAACGGTGCGATGTTCCATGGAAACCATAGCGACGTACTCCATATTCGGTGTACAACTCATAGGGAAGAGCATACATAAATGCATAGTCGGGCATTGTTTGGTGGAACGATGTATCGAATACACCAACCTGAGGCATGTCGGGTGCAATTGCTTTTACTGCGTCTACACCTTTTAGGTTAGCAGGGTTGTGCAAGGGTGCAAGGTCGCTACATGCGGCAAAGTCTTTTAACACTTCGTCTGTGAGCAATGTCGATTTACTGAACTTCTCACCACCATGTACCATACGGTGTCCAACAGCATCAATCTCGTTAATAGATTTCAAAACTCCGAACTTATCACCTGTAATAGTCTCTATTATAAGGCTAACACCGGCAGTGTGCTCAGGAATAGGTTTGTATATAACCTCTTTCTCACCATTAGGCAATGTTAGTTTCAAAAATGAATCCTCTAAACCTATCTTTTCAATTCCACCTTTGGCAAGTACCTCTTTTGTTTCTATATCGAATAGTTGGTATTTTATTGATGAACTACCGCAGTTCAATACTAATATTTTCATCTGTGTTATATTTTATTGGTTATTTTTTTGATGCGATAGCTTGGTTTGCTGTAATGGCAATCATCATATACACATCTTCAATTGAGCATCCACGAGATAAGTCGTTTACAGGGCGTGCAATACCCTGAAGAATAGGTCCTATAGCCTCTGCACCGCCTAAACGCTGTACCAATTTGTAGCCAATGTTTCCTGCACCAAGGTCGGGGAACACTAGAACGTTCGCTTTACCTGCAACAGTAGAACCGGGTGCTTTGCTTGCTCCCACAAAGGGAACTAATGCGGCATCTGCTTGCAACTCACCATCGAGGTCGAGTGCAGGATTCAATTCATGTGCAAGTCTTGTAGCCTCTGCAACTTTCTCAACCATTTCGTGTTTAGCCGAACCTTTTGTAGAGAAGCTTAACATTGCCACACGAGGTTGCTCAAGGCCTGCAATGGCTTGTGCGGTTTGTGCTGTGCATACTGCAATTTGAGATAACTGTGATGCGTCGGGGTTAGGTGTTACTGCTACATCGGCAAAGAATAGAACACCATCTTCGCCATACTCCTTAGCGTTGGTAATCATCATCATACAACCCGATACACATGTAATGCCCGGTGTTGTTTTAATAATCTGCAGTGCAGGACGTAGTACATTCCCGGTAGTATTAAGTGCACCGGCAACTTGTCCATCTGCATCGCCATTCTTTATTATTAAGCAACCGAGATAAAGAGGATTGCGTACCAATTTCTGTGCATCCTCCATTGTCATTCCTTTTGCCTTGCGAAGCTCAAATAACAATGTAGCATATTTCTCGGCATCGGGATTGTTCTCGGGGTCGATAATTGTTGCTTTGTCTAAATTTTTCAGACCAAACTGTTCAGCCAATGACTGAATTTCCTCTTTGTTACCTAAAATAATAAGGTCGGCAATACCATCGGCAAGAGCCTTGTCGGCTGCTTTTAATGTGCGCTCCTCTGTTCCTTCGGGGAGTACAATGCGCTGTTTGTCTTGACTTGCGCGTTCAATAAGTTGTTTTATAACATCCATTATGATAAAAATTGTTTAAAATTGTTCATTAACATAATGTCTGTGGGATGTTATCTCGCAGGCATACTTATATGATTTGCTGTGTGGAATTTGTGTGGCTGTAGTGTAAGTGATATTTATACACACAAGGTGCACACGTCCTTTTTGCACAGAGTTGTGCAAAGATATACATTTTTGTCTAAATGGCATCCATTTTTGTGTAAATGATTGTTTTAGTAGAATAACTAATGATATTTTTTGGTGGATAAAAGCATTATTTAGACATAAATGAGGTATTTTTGCAGTGGCAGCCACGAAATCTATGACCAATAACGTAAAGTATAATGCAATCTCTTTTGAAAGTGCTTCTCCACAGTTACAACAACTGTGGCAAAGTGCATTTGGAGACTCTGACGATTTTATAACAGCCTTTTTCGACCTTTTTGACGCAAAGTATCATTTGCATACTTTGTCGCTAAACGATACTGTTCTTTCGGCACTCTATGCATTGCCCTTTACAATCTTTTCTAATGGTAAAGAGCTCTCTGTCGCATATATTTATGCGGTTGCAACCGATGAGGCTCATCGAGGAAAAGGACTCATGTCGCTCCTAATGAAAAAGGTACACGAAAATCTTAAATCCAAAGGTTTTGTCGCTACGGTTCTGTTGCCTGCTTCTACTTGGCTATGTGGTTATTATGATAAATTGGGCTATAAAATGATGCTTTGGAGCAACTCCCTATCGCCTAAAAATATTCCAACAATAATGTATTTTCCTCTTAACGAAGATTTTCCTGAGCCAATAACAATACATCATTTGATACAATAAATATATTTGTGTGTTGTATTTTGAATTTTGTTACTATTTTTACAAAAAAATAAAGGTATGAAGAAACTGAAACTTTTGTTTATATTAGCTTTGCTGATATCGTGTAAAACAACTCCTGATGTCCCTCCCTGTGATGTTGCATTAAAAGTATTCACAGCTTTGACATCGGGTGAGGCTCAAGTGATAAAAGATAATATTTATATCGAAGATTCTATTCAACGCAAATCGTTTGAGCATTATCTCGATATTGCAATGTCGTCGCAACAGTATGACGAAAATACTGCCACCTTTGAAGAGAATTATACTGTTGCAAAAGAGACAATAGATGGTGATAGGGCCGAAGTAATTCTTGTGGGTGATAATCCCCTTGGCCAACCGGTACGTTTAACAGTTAAACTATTGATTGTCGACGGTGTGTGGAAAGTCAATGGCGACCATGCTGTTTACGGATACGATGAATAGTTAATAGCATAGAAAAAACAAGCAGGCTACAAAAAAAAATTGTAGCCTGCTTGTTTTTTCTATGCTCTATTTTAATATCTCAATAAGCTCTTCGATGGTAGCACTTTTTTGTTCGCCACTGTTCATCTCTTTTATGGTGATTGTGTGCGACTGCATCTCGTTCTCTCCTATCAATGCTACGAAAGGAATACCATTGTTGTTGGCATACCCCATCTGTTTTTTCATTTTGTCGTTGCTGGGATATAGCTCTGCCGAAATACCCGCATTGCGCAATTTGCTAATCAAGCCAAGTGAATACATAGCCTCTTTTTCGCCAAAGTTCACGAACATAATCTTTGTGTTCAATATAGATGCTTCGGGATATAGATTAAGCTGGTTCATCACATCGTAGATACGGTCGGCACCGAATGATATACCTACACCCGATACACCATCCATTCCAAATACACCGGTTAGATTGTCGTATCGGCCACCACCGGTTATGCTTCCTATCTGCACATCCAATGCTTTAACCTCTAAAATGGCTCCTGTGTAGTAGTTTAGTCCACGAGCCAATGTCAAGTCTAAGTCTACTGTGGTCTTTATGTTTAAAGATTCTATTGCATTCAGAATAAAAGATATCTCCTCAACACCTTTTTCTCCTGTCTCATTGCCTTTTAGCACTTGTGCTATAGTCTCCAATTTTTCATTATTGCCACCTTGTGCTTGCAAAATAGGTAATAGCTTTTCAATAGATGCATCGCCAATACCTTTCTCTTTCATCTCGGCAACAACGCCATCGAGTCCTATCTTCTCGAACTTGTCTATGGCAATTGTTATATCAATAATTTTGTCGGGCTCTCCAATAACTTCGGCTATGCCGGCAAGAATCTTTCTATTGTTCAGTTTTATCGCTACGCGAATATTCAGTTTATTGAATACATGGTCGATAAGTTCAATAAGTTCTACCTCGTTTATAAGTGAATTATTTCCTATAACGTCGGCATCACACTGATAAAACTCGCGGTAACGTCCCTTTTGTGGGCGGTCGGCGCGCCACACCGGCTGTATCTGATAGCGTTTAAATGGGAATGTCAATTCATCGCGATGCATCACAACATAACGTGCAAAAGGCACTGTGAGGTCATAACGTAGTCCCTTCTCACAGAACTTAGATGCCAACTTAGCTGCATTGCGACTCAGTAGCTCCTCGTCTGTTATTCCATTGAAGTAGTCGCCGGAATTTTGTATCTTAAAGAGTAGCTTGTCTCCCTCTTCGCCATATTTGCCCATTAACGTTGTTAGATTCTCCATTGCCGGTGTCTCTATCTGGCGAAATCCGAATAGGTGAAAGGCGTCTCTAATGGTGTTGAATATGTAGTTTCTTTTTGACATCTCAATGGGAGAGAAATCTCGTGTCCCCTTTGGTATTGATGGTTTGTTGTAAGCCATTTTCTTCTGTTTTTTATTAAATATTATTTAGTCGCGACGACCAAGATAAATCATGACATAGTAAATGAGTGTTGCGAGCGACGATAGTGCGGCAACAACGTAGGTATATGCTGCCGAACGCAATGCACTCGATGCGGCAGGTTGTGTACTGCGGTTTGTTATTCCCGATGCCGAAAGCCAAGCTATGGCACGACGGCTTGCATCAACCTCAACAGGAAGAGTAATGAAACTGAATAGTGTGGTTGTTGCAAAAAGGGCTATGCCGGCAAGTAGTATTCCCGGGAACATCTGCACTGTCAATATGCCAATGAGCAATATCCATGTCATGATATTCGATGCAAATGACACAACAGGAACCAGCGCCGACCTCATCTTCAGTGGTGCGTATGCTTTTGCATGCTGTACAGCATGTCCGCACTCATGTGCCGCAACAGCCGCTGCTGCAATGCTCGATGAGTTGTAAACCCCATTACTAAGATTAACGGTCTTGTTTGCAGGGTTGTAGTGGTCTGTTAATTGTCCGGGTGTGCTAATAACCTTTACATCATATATACCGTTGTCGTGCAACATCTTTTCGGCAATGTCGCGTCCTGTCATTCCGTTGCCAATAGGCATTTGGGAATATTTCTTGAATTTACTCTGTAGGTTTGCCTGTACAATGTAGCTTGCTAATGCAATTCCAATGAACAAAGCGATATATACGTAATTAAAACTATATTGCACCGGTTGGTTGGTTACAGCCTGTGCAAAAATATAAGCCGATGTTAGTATAGTCATAATGAATAATGGTTTATATTATATAACGTACAGGCAAATCGTAAAGATTATGCCTGTTACGTTTTCTATTTAAATATTTCTAGTAATTGTCTGCTCTCTGTCGGGGCCTATAGATATATACTTTATAGGAACGCCTAATTTGTCTTCGAGATACTTCACATAGTTTAGAAATGCTTCGGGCAGGTCTTCCTCTCTTGTAATCTTTGTGAGGTCACACTGCCAACCTTTAATCTCTTCATAAACAGGCTCAACTCCTTCTATGTCGTAGGGCAGGTAGGTCAATGTCTCTCCATTCTTTTTGTATGCAACGCAGGCTTTTATAACGGGGAAGGTGTCCAGCACATCGCTCTTCATTAGAATAAGGTGGGTAACACCATTTATCATTATGGTATATTTTAGTGCTACCAAGTCAATCCAACCACAACGGCGTTCGCGTCCTGTAACAGCTCCATATTCATGTCCGCGGTCGCGCATCTCTGCTCCAACTTCGTCAAACAATTCGGTTGGGAATGGGCCTGCACCAACACGTGTGCAGTATGCTTTTGTTATACCATAAACATTCCCTATTCTGTTGGGTGCAATACCTAAACCGGTACAAGCGCCGGCGCATACAGTGTTCGACGATGTTACAAAAGGATAACTTCCAAAGTCAATATCCAGCATGCTTCCTTGTGCTCCCTCGCCCAGAACGCTTTTTCCTTCGTTCATCAGGTCGTTCACCATCTGCTCGCTGTCAATGAGGCGGAATCCTTTCAGATACTCTATGCCCTCGAACCACTTCTGCTCCATCTCGGTTATGTCGTAAGTGTAATCGAGACTCTTCAGAATTTGCTCGTGGCGTGCTTTAGCTTGTGCATATTTCTCGTCAAAATTTTCAAGAATATCACCTACACGCAAACCGTTACGGCTAATTTTGTCGGTATATGTGGGACCGATACCTTTGCCTGTCGTGCCCACTTTTGCATCGCCTTTTGCAGCTTCATAAGCTGCATCCAAAACACGACCGGTAGGTAAAATAAGATGTGCCTTCTTAGAAATAAAAAGGTTCTTGCGCAAATCGTATCCGGCTTTTTCCAAATCTTCGGCCTCTCCTTTGAATAATGCAGGGTCGAGAACAACTCCATTGCCTATGATGTTTGTCTGTCCTCCTTGGAATATTCCCGATGGAATAGAACGTAAAACAAATTTCTTACCACCAAATTCCAGTGTGTGTCCTGCATTGGGGCCTCCTTGGAAACGGGCCACAACGTCGTATTGAGGTGTCAAAACATCAACTATCTTACCTTTTCCCTCGTCTCCCCATTGGAGACCCAATAATACGTCTATGCTCTTCTTCATAGGTTTATATTTTTATTGTCTCTTTCTCATTTTGCGTCTTTTTGCAGTCTGATGACATTTATTGCAAAGGCCGTAAATGTAGAGAGAGTAGTGTGTTAAGTGAAATTTTTTTATGTTTGCCGTTATGGTCTCTTTAATATTAATGTTGGTTGTCTCTACCACTTTACCGCAATTCGTGCATATCATGTGGCTCTTTTCGTTACCGAAACATTTTTCGTATTTCGATGTAGAACCGAACTGATGATGAATAACAAGGTTTGCGTTTGTCAGCAACGCAATAGTGTTATATACGGTTGCACGGCTCACCCTGAATTTCTCTTCTTCCATTTTTTTTAGCAATGTCTCTATCTCGAAACAGCCATTTATGGAATATATGGTCTTTAGGATAGCGAACCGTTCCGGTGTACGGCGGAACTTGTTCTCTTTTAAATATTCTGTAAAAATCTGTTTTACAGTTTCTTCGTTTTTACTACTATCCATTACATTCAGTGTTGCTTACAAAGATACCTCTTTTTTGTAATATATGGTTTGTTATATCTGTTTTTTCTTGAACTTTTACTTAAAAGATGTTATGCTTCTCTTTTTTTATCTTTTTTAGTCTAATTCTCTTATCTTTTTTGAACAATGTCGCTGAGTATGCTATTCTCCTCTACATTGGTTGTGGCAACTGCATCTTGTAATCTCTCTAGTTTATTATCCTCATCAATCTCCAAATAGTGTATTAACGATGTATAGGCCGAATTTATCAATGGATGCATGCTTCTGTTCTCTTTCCCTAATATCTTAGCAATATTCATGAAGTATCTGCTCTCTTTTTCTTTGTTCAACGCTTTTCCTTTTCTAAATATATGAGATAGGGTCAGAAAGCCACAATATGAAAACAGCCCTTTATCGTTCTCTATCCATTGCAGAGCACTATCCTGAACATTATCCAGCTTCGATAGCAGGTTCATTGCAAGGTGGTCGGCAATTTCGGTAAATGGTGCCGATGCAATCCATTCTGTTGCATCTGCTATAGTAAACTCTTCTGTCGGCATTAGAAAAATTGCCAACATTTTACATTCACGTATGCTGCTATTCCATAATGTTGTTGCCAACTCACGACTCTTATCATATTCGGTAGCCAACGCTTTTAATCGTGGAATTTCAACCCCAAAATTGATTTTGTAGTCGAGCCCCTGTTTGCGTTGGTGCGCCGATACAATGCCGTTCATCGATAGTCTTAGGCTCTTTTTTATCTCTAAAACCTCTTTGTTGATATCTCTATCCATTAAACTGAACTTATTTCACAGGTTGATGCTTTTTTCGATAGCTGTTTGGCGTTTCGTTCATTATTCGGTAGAACGATGCGTAGAACGACTGACGGTTTGCGAAGCCTACTGCAAGACCAATCTCTTCTATTGTCATGTCTGTATAGCGCTTGTCGCTCAAAAGGTGCATGGCCTCTTTTATTCTGTATTCATTTAAGAGGCACGAAAAATTTGTGTTGAAACGTGAGTTTACCACCGCCGAAATGTAGCGTGTGTTTGTTTGTAACTCGTTAGCTAACTCTTTTGCCGAAAAATCTTTGTCGCGATATCTCTTCTGAATAACAATCATGTTGAGAATATTTTCAAAAATCTCATCGGCCAATTCCGCTCTAATCAGTGAACGGTAGGTTGCGTTTTTCTCTTTTTTCTCCCTTATGTTATAGGGAGTGTGCTTTGTGTCTGTCATAGTGTTTTTCCAATGTTGTCCTCAAATATACAATACTTTTTGGTAAAACACTCTCTTTTGTCTGAATTTTTTGAAATTTTTTGAAAAAGCTTTGTAGCAGTTATCTGCATTTATTCAAAAGAGTAATAACACTCTGTTTGTCGCATCCCAACTCTATAGCTCTGTTTAAAACATCTCTGGCTCTCTCTTTTTTCCCTTGTTTTATCAGTATCTCGGCGTGGGTTAAATAAAACTCTCCTTTTTGTGGCTCCAACTCAATAGCCTTTTCAATGTCCATAATTGCCAATTCCGTTTGCCCCTCCTTTAATTCAATATTGCTACGTGCAACATAATATTCGGCATTGTCTGGCTCTTCTGTCATCAGTTGCTCCAGTAGCATCAGGCTCTCATTAATTCTGCCACTTTTATGGTAGAGCAGGGCAAGCGACAAGCGTGCTTTGTTGTTGTCGGGCTCAATGGCTAGCAGAGTATGGTAATCATTTAGTGCTTTGTCATACTCCTTATCTCGACTATAAATATATGCTCTGAAAAAGAGAGCCTTACAGTTCTTGGGCTCTATTTGTAAAAGTAAATTGTAATCGGCAAGTGCATTTTCTATGTTGTCGAGTGTCATGGAAATTTTTGCTCTCTGTTCCAATGCCGGAACAGAAGAGGGGTTAATCTCTATTGCCTTTGTGTAAGAATCTATTGCGTTTGCAATATCTTTCACCTGTTCTTGGGCATATGCTAAATTTATATATGCATATTCGTTGTTTCTGTTGTTGGGCTCGCTTGCAATGGCTCTTTGAAATGCTGCAATGGCATTTTTGTAATCGTGTTGTTTCAAATAGTCGGTGCCACTGTTGTAAAAATCATCGTATGTCTGAGCCGAAACAGTTACAGCAAACAATAGCAGAATGTATGTGATAATTTTTTTCATTGGGTCGGGTTTTCTTTGGCGAAGATAATGATTTTCTTCGGTATCTTTTTCAATTTAAATAACATTAAGAAACTATTTAAATTATCAAAAAACATCATAGAAATATCAAAACATCTATTAGAATAGTTTCTATAAAATAAGAAGTGTTTTTTATTAGAGGTTTCATGCTCTTTTGTGAATTTGATTATAAAATTTCGTCGTTTCTAAAAGAATAATTATCTTCGCGTTCGAAATCATCGATTGTTTTCGGTGTGGTCGCCTTCGTAGTTCAATGGATAGAATACGGCTCTCCTAAAGCTGGGATACGAGTTCGATTCTCGTCGGAGGTACAAGTGTAGTAAGGGGTGTACATTTTTTGTATGCTTAATTACTGGCGTTGGTAGAATTTTTTTACCTACTATTATTGTGAAAATATTAAGAAGCGTTATGCTTGTCTTGTAACTTGAGAACCTAGGAAATTTTCAAAGTAACACGAGAGGAAGCATAGTGGTTCTCACACCTATGGCGTGGGCTACTATACCCATATCATCGTGTTACAGGTTTTCCTAGGACCTTCAAGTTACAAAGCATGGATAGTGCTCCACGCTTTTTTAAAGAAAAGAATCCCGATATTGTACGGTAACATCAGGAACGCAGTAGATAAGCCTTTTGTTATAGACAACGTTTCCAATATACTTTTTAATGTTGCCAAAATAGAAACACCATATTATAGAGATACGCTCGATATTATTTCTCCAAACTATTTATGCAAGGATAGAATATTGGATAATAAATATATATATGAGGATATTCGTTATTCTATAGAATAATAAATTCTTTCTTCATTTTAAAGAAGCTGTGTAAATTTATATCGCCAATTATTTGTAGAGCAAAAATGGCGAAACAAATGACTTCTATAAGAAAATACTGTTTAGAAATTAAAATAGTTCCTAATTAAAATGACACTTTTCTGTTTGGCTTAACATTATTATCGCGATAGTTCCAAAATAATTATGTATCTTCGCAGTGATAAATTGAGAGATAATGTATATACCAAATAGAGAAGAGCTACGTAAAAAACTCGACACACCAATTTTTCGCAAAATTTCCGAGACAGCCGATGAATTGGGCATGGAGTGTTATGTGGTTGGTGGATATGTACGCGATATATTCCTTGAGCGTCCCTCTAAAGATATAGATGTTGTAGTAGTGGGCAAGGGAATAACAATGGCACGTGCTTTTGCCAAGCGTCTTGGTAGGGGAGCGCATCTTGCCGTATATGCCAATTTTGGAACTGCACAGGTGAAATATCGTGAGCATGAAATAGAATTTGTTGGCGCACGTCGTGAGTCATACACACACGATTCCCGCAATCCAATAGTCGAAGATGGAACATTGGAAGACGACCAGAATCGTCGCGATTTTACAATCAATGCACTTGCCATTTGCCTTAATGCTCCTCGCTTTGGAGAACTTGTAGACCCTTTTGCCGGTGTAATGGATTTGGAGGACCGCATAATACGTACACCGCTTGAACCGGGAATAACATTCTCCGACGACCCTCTGCGCATGTTGCGATGTGTACGTTTCGCTACTCAACTGAATTTTTATATCGAAGATGAAACATTCGAGGCACTCTGCAAGAACAAAGAGCGCATAAAGATTATCTCGCGTGAACGTATAAACGAAGAACTAAACAAGATACTTCTATCGCCAATACCATCAAAAGGTTTCATAGAACTCGACCGTTGTGGCCTGTTGGAACTTATATTCCCGCAACTGACAGCAATGCAAGGTGTAGAGGTGAAAAATGGCTACGGACACAAAGAGATGTTCTACCACACCTTGGAAGT
The DNA here is from genome assembly GCA_017522785.1 of Bacteroidaceae bacterium. Lineage (GTDB taxonomy): Bacteria > Bacteroidota > Bacteroidia > Bacteroidales > Bacteroidaceae > HGM04593. Next base: position 43,303 of record JAFWYF010000035.1, read on the forward strand.
TGTCGATAATGTGGCTCGTGTCAGTGATAATTTGTGGCTACGATGGGCTGCATTGTTACATGATATTGGCAAGCCACGTACAAAACGTTGGGACCCTATACAAAAGTGGACTTTCCACAACCATAATGCCGTAGGCGAGAGAATGGTAAAAAGAATTTTTCAGGAGTTCAAGATGCCTCTAAACGAAAAGATGCGTTATGTTGCAAAATTGGTAGGTATGCACATGCGTCCTATTGCCATTGCCGACAACGAGGTAACCGATTCGGCTGTGCGACGATTGCTCTTTGACGCCGGCGATGACATTGACGATTTGATGATGTTGTGTGAGGCAGATATTACATCGAAGAACGAGGTTCGCAAGAAGCAGTTCTTGAACAATTTCCGCATGGTAAGAGAAAAACTTAAAGATTTGGAGGAGCGCGACCGCATACGTAACTTCCAACCCCCTGTAAACGGCGAAGAGATTATGCACTTGTTCAACCTTCCGCCATGCGACACAATTGGTCGACTAAAAAGTAATGTAAAAGATGCAATACTCGATGGAGTAATACCCAATGAGCATGATGCGGCATTACAATACATAATAGAGTGTGCTGCAAAGTTGGGAATTGCTCCGGTATAAATATAATATAAATATGAGAAAATTAATATTGACAATTGCTCTTGTTGTGGCGGCGATGCATGCCAAAGCGCAACAATTGACATACGAGCACTACATGCAAAGTGTGCTTAATAATAACACAGCAGTGGTGGCACGTAGCCTCGATATAGACATCGCTCAGGCAAATCTAAAAAGTAGCAAGGTTTTTAACGACCCGGTGCTTTCTGTAGAATATGGAAATAATGAAGATTGGGATAAGAAACTCGGTCAGAGCATTGCTGCACAACTTAGCCGCACATTCACATTTGGTGTGCGTAAAGCAACAATTCGCCTTGCCAAAAATGAGTTAAACGCAATGAAAGCAGTGTTTAACGACTATATGCGTAATTTCAATGCCGATGCTACAGTTGCCTATCTCAATCATCTAAAAGCAAAATCTTTACTTAATATTGCATTAGAGCGCGAGAACTATATGGCTCAATTGGCACAAAACGACAGTTTGCGTTTTGTACGTGGCGAGATTGCCAAAACTGTATGGGTAGAGACACGTCTTGCTGCAGGTCTTGCACATAATGAACGTCTTGCCGCTGAGTCTGAACAACGCAACACTTCTATTGTTTTAGGCTATTATATGGGTAATCTTGCCGATGCACAATCAATAGTTGTTAATGGCAATTTAGAAAATTGTGCATTTCAATTACGCCCAATAGGTGAATATATAGATAACGCTTTGGCCAATCGTGCCGATTTAACAGCAGCTATTAACAATGTAGATGTTGCTCAGGCGCAGAAGCAACTAAACAGTGCACGTCGACGTGTAGATTTGCAGTTGAGTGTTGGAGCAGAATATAACCAAGGGGCACATCGTGAGGAGCCAGGTGAGCCTTCGTTTACAAAATTAAAAGTAGGTGCTGCAATCCCTTTAAAGTTCTCCAATATAAATGGTGGTGCACGTGCCATGGATAGAGCAAGAGTTCTGCAGGCAGAACAGCAGTTGGCCGATGTCCGCATGCATGTGCAGAGCGAGGTTATGCAAGCATACAACAATTGTCAAATAGCCGAACAGCAGGTTAAAACATTTACACGTGGATTGCTACAAGAGACAGCGGAACTGCTCAGCGCAAAGCGCACTGCCTATCGTGCCGGTGAAATCTCCTTTGTAGAGTTTATTGAAACAGAACGTAGCGAAAACATGATGCAAACCGAATATATCGAAACATTATATAACAGAGCAGTGTCGCTTGTTGAATTACAAAAAAGCGTTGGTATTTCTTTTGTGAACAAAGAACAAGAATAATAAATGAAATCTAAGAATATGAAAAAACAGGTTCTATTGTGTGTGGTGGCGCTATTGTGTACACTATCTTGTGGCGAAAATATAGAGGAAAAGGCGCAGGCACTGCTCAATGAGGCGCAAACTGCGTACGAATCAAAAGATTACAATTGTGCAAAGTTGTTGCTCGACAGTTTAAAAAGCACCTATCCAAAAGCTTTCGATGCACGTCGTGCCGCATTAAAACTGGGACGCGAAGTGGAACTTGGAGAACAGCAGCGCAGTGTGGAATTTCTCGATAGTTCATTGACTGTACAATATGCCCTACGCGACTCTCTGCTCCCGCAGTTTGTTCTAGAAAAGGACCGTAAGTATCAGGACGTGGGTAATTACATGGCTCCTTCGCAAACTGTAAAGAACAACCTTGGTAATACATATTTACGTGCTCAGGTAGATGAAAATGGTGTAACAACTATCACATCGGTTTATCGCGGAAAAGCGATAGGGCACACTACTGTAAAAGTCTCTTCCGGAGATAATTATGCCGAGTGTGATGCTCCCTTTAGTAAATATAATTCGAAACATCTAGGTGTTACAACCGAAAGAGTCGATTATCGTTATGGAGAGGATAGTGGTTTAATTGATTTTATTGTAAACTGTGAATCCGACATAAAGGTTGAATTATCAGGAAACAAATCCTATAATTATAATCTTCGCAAAAGCGATGTACAGGCAATAAAGGCCGTCTTTAAATTGTCTAGAATCTTACAGAATATTACCACGATGAAGGAGATGCGCGATGAGGCTGTAAGACACATTGAATTTGTAGAGAAAACTCGCGAGAAGTTTGAAAATACCTCCGACACAGAAAAATAGTTGATTAAATATTATAAAAATTGTGCAGGACTACCTTTTTTGTAGTCCTGCACAATTTATTTTGTAACACAACAAGGTAAGTGTATTGTCTATCTCATACAACTCTTACACCACCTTGCTTGTTTCAATCATTTAATACTCAAACACCGTTTATCGTGTGAGTGAGAAACGCATGCTTACACCAAAATCGGTTGTTGTAGTGGGGTACGAATTGGTCGATATGAGCGGAATTGTTGCTTGACGGTCGAAGTAGAAACTGAATGTCAGCATCTTGCTGTAAGTATAATCGGCCGACAGCGAGTAGTTGAACGATTTCGTACCATTGGTGGCTTGAGTAGTGCCTTTGTCGATACTGCGCACGAGCGATGTCATGTTTTTATACGAGAAGTCAGCGCGAATGTTCAGGTCATTGCCTGTGGAACTACTGCTCTTCTTTTTAGCCTTTTTGCTACCTCCGCCAAACAGTTTAAGTCCAACAAACTTGTAACCAATATTCACAGCAAGTTCCTGTGAATAGGTCTCCGATAATTGAATAGATGTAAGGCTCAGGTTCAATACTCTCGATTGAATATATTTTGTTCCAATCTTAATATCATTCTTTGTTGTTACATCAATTCCAATAAGTGGAGAGAACGATTCATTGAGTGATACAGAACTAATATTATATCGTCCACTGGGTGTTGGCAAGCCTGTTGTTGTGTTGTTCACAAAACCAATGCCATTGGTATATTCCATGTATGTTGCATAGGTGTTGTATGAACCGACTGCATAAACGCTCTTGTAGCCATGTTCAATATTCACACTCTTGAAGTATTTCTTGAAGAATGCCAATTTAGATAGTCCCGAATATTTTATTCTCCAGTTTGGCAACATTCTCATGAACGAAGGGAATATATCACTGGCCTTTCCTGTTGTACTGCTACCATTAGAATATGCACCTAAGAATGCCGGTATCATCACTTCGGCAGAGTATTTGTTTACAGAACCATTGGCGGGGTCGTAGGGCTGTCCGGCAAGGCTGCTAGATGCAGGATAAACACTTCCCACATATCTGTTCTCCATAATCTGTTGTACTCTGTCAATATTGGCAATGAACTTATCATATACCGACGATTTGTAATTGTTGTCGGCATTACTGCCACCAAATGAGTTGCCAAGTGTAATGGTTGTCATTGAGAAACCACCCGACTCGGTGCTGGGCATACCGTCGTACATAAACTGTATTGTACGGCTCTTGTTACGTGTCCAGCTTGCGTTAAGGTCTATCTTAAGGTCGGTAGCAGGCTCCAGCACCACTTTCAATTGTAAATCCTCTGCGGCGTTTGTACTTGCCTGTTGCGATATACTGTCGCTCTTTAATAACCAGTTCCTCTCGTGGGCTTTTTTCAAATAACTGTCGTCGGTTAAGCCAAATGCAAAATCCAAACCCGGAGCAAACACTCCACTATGTTTCTTCTGTCCGAATAGGTCGCCTATTTCGGGCATGAAACCGGGTAGGCTCATGGCATACGAATTCTTGTAGCTTATAGATGCATTACGCAACATCATAAGCATACGTGTGGGGTACTGCATGTTCTTTGCAAACGACGATTTCTCGTTTTTGTCTTTTGCTGTGAGCATAATCCTCAACGATACAGTGTCCTTGCTCTTAATGAGAATATTGTTCTCGTCTACAACCTTGTATTTTAGCTTGTATAGTTTTCCATTCTTCCTGCGAGCGATAATATCGAATTTCTTATTACCCAAGCCATGCTTTACTGTGAACGTACTATCTTCGTACAGTTGTATCTCGGTAGAGAATGGCTTGTTTTTCTTTTTCTTCTCCTTTTTCTTGTCGTCCTTCTTTGCAGTTCTCTTTGTTGTAGAACGGCTGTTCTTTTTGCTACTTGCAAAACGTTTGTTAGTCTCCTCGAGGTAGGGTACCAAGTTATACAACTTCTCAAAATCGAAAGTCGTGTTTATCGAAATATCGCGTTTGTTAGATATGTTATTGCCAAAGTTAATATTCGATGTCTTGTTACCACGTGCCCAATTGTACGACGAACTATAGTTTGCGTCGGCCTTTAACCATTCGAATATAGGTAGTTTGTTAAGTGGCAACGAGTACGATGCACTAAAGTTCTGTTGATAGGTCAAAGGACGTCCCATTCCTTTGATACTCATTCTAACAGAATCCTTCCAAATCTCATATTCGTTGGGATATCGTTTTTTGTTTACAGGTACATATGGCTCTTCAATCTCCGCATTTGTTCCGGTACGTAAATCCATACGTAGGTTTGTAGTGGGGTCCCATTTAAGGGTGAATGCCCTGTTCCAATAGAACTGTTGCGAGAATGTGAGAGGTATCTCGCTACCACCTGTCATGCTGTTTAGGTCGCGCACCTGTAACTCGTGATAGCTTCGTGTCATGTCGGTGTTGAAACTAAGATTTTGCGGAAGAGGATTCACTCCCCACTCCTTTAATATCTTTAGCCATTTCGATTTACTCTGAATCTTCTCAAAAGGTTTTATCGTCTTGATGGGGCTCGAATAGGCATAGTTCAACGATGCCTTCCAATTTATAATATTCTCCCAGTTTACAGTGCTTCCGCTATTGTCGGTACGCGAGTAGGAGTAGCTGAAACTTAAATTGGCAGGGTCATAAGGCATAGGTGTTTTGCTCGAAATGTTAATTTTAGCATTGCTGAGCGAGAAATTACGTGTGGTAGAGCGTACTTCGGCAATATTCCTTAATGAGTCGCGTGCTGCGCCACTGTAAGAGCCTAAAACATCATCGAGTAACAGGTCGGTGTCGAATGGACTGTATAATGGCGATGTTACCTCGCGTGAGAATGAGTAGTACGTTGGCAACGCTATTTTTGCTTTAGCCGGCAGGAATCGTCCAAAGTCGAATGTTCCGGTCATAGTATAGCTGTAAAAATCATCAGTACGACGCGATGCCAATTTGTCCTCTAAACCACCAAATCCGGCTGTTTCAATACGTCCTTGTGCAGCAATGCTACCCAAATCCGACAACTTAATATCTAAATTTCCTTGTGCCGCCCAGCCACTCTTATTGCGGAAACCTAACAGACGCATCTCATTAACCCACACTGTAGCCGACTTTGCATTACCGGTGTTGTTGCGAATACCAATCATCATCACTTTAATCTGTCCCAATGTAGGGTTACCTACAATGCTTATACGGTTCTTTGGGGTATCTTCGTCGTATTCGCTATATATGGTGGTGTTCGTTACACCCGAACTGTTGTTGTTTCTTAGTGTATTACGTCTCACTTTAATATTTGTCAGTTTTGTAAGTGGAATATTTATCATATTCTCGGTAGGCCACACCGTTGTTGCACCGCTATTGCCATATACATCGTATGTACCATGAGGCGTAATGGACAATGGCACCTCATATTCATAATAGTTACTTTTGTAGTCGGAACCCAAACGTACAAATAACGAAACATCGTTATTTTTCAACTGTGTAACATCAAGTTCAGGAGCTTCGGCATGTACAAAAAGTTGTATTCTCTCATACTGACGTATGTCAAGGTTGCTCTTCTTGTATATTGCACGCGACTCTTTGCTGCCTAGGTTGTTTACATGTAGCGATAGCGACTGCTCGTTGTCTTGGCGCAATTGTGGCTGGTCGGGGTCCAGAATACGCGATATTCCCGGAGGTAGCACATAGTTTACAGGACGTCTGTCGCCATGTTCCTCAATATTTACAGCCGACATTGTAAAGTCGCCCGAAATTGATGGCGATGTGTTGTTTATCGAAGCAATTGCTTGTTGGTAGGGACGCCAATCGCCACGTATGAGTTGCATCGTAGCAAAACGCAGTGTGATAGGTTTACGGAACGATGTCATATACATACGCATGAAACGTATCGATGTGAAATCGCGTATTGTTCCAACAACTTTTTCATACTCATTTATAGGTATACGGAACTTGTACCAATCGACACTCTCTGTATTTCCGTTACGTAGCTTGGTGCTTACACTTCTCTTGTCTGTTATGTAATTCCTACCAACAACCATGTCATCGGGACGCAACGAAATTTTGTATTGGAAGAAGTTTTCATATTCATCCATTGTGAAATCTTGGTTTGCATCCTCAATATCGGGTGTGGTCTTTGCCGCACTATTGTAGCTATCATCGCCCGACGATGGAGAGTTTCCCTCGAAGTTATTAAAGTATTTGTAACGCTCCAAAATACTTTTCTGAACAGCATCGTAGTCGCCACCTCTGAAATAGTGATAATTATCACCTGCCGGGTCGTTGGCTATGCTGTCGTAAACCTCTTGACGTACCTTGCCTTTAATAGCGTCAAGATATGCTGCGTAAGTGGGGAATTGTGCCTCCTCGTTGCTTTTTAATCCGTTCAAACCGGCATCTTGCTGGTCGCGACTTCCGGCATTATTGTCAAAGGCATACACAAGGCTGTTTGTTGTGGGAACACGTCCCCAAACAGTCTCCTCGTAGCCGTACGTGTTGTTGCTCGACGGCAAGCCATTCTCAAAGAATTTCTTGCCATCCTTGAGAATATCCTCCGAAACCTCACCTAAATTAAAATATAGGTCGCCACCCATCTCTGTCTGGTCATAAATAAATGGGTCGAGCATCCAAAATTCTATGTATTGTATGTTTGCTGCCTCGAAATCGGTTGTGGTAAGCTGGCGTGTGATTCCGCCCCAACGCTTTTCGGGGTTGTTGAGTTTACCATCATAAGTAAGGTCGGGGTCGAGGTTATATGGACCGCGCTCATTGGGATAGAAGCTGACATTCATCAACGATAGGGTAGACGATTCACCGTATGTAGACTCCTTGTTGGGATACAACTCACGCTCGTATACTTCGCGCACGTAGTGGTTCGACAATTGTTCCACATCGCTTTTAATATGTGCCGGAGTCAATGAAGAACTACGACGGGTGAACAATGGGTCTATGGTGTACCAGTTAATGAGTGCACGATTATATCCTGTGAGAATGTTGTTTGTCAGGTTGCTGTTAGGCATTCCGGTTGGCAACGAGGCCAATACCCATGCCGATGGCGCCGATAAATCTATGCCGTTTTCTGTTCCTTCGAAATCGTCGATGTACGATGCTTGGCTCTGTATCTCGCTCGATGTACCGGCCTCTAAACGTGCAAATTCTGCTGTAAGGTTTATGCTCGATGGAACAGTGCAACTAATCAATGGCAGGCGGTCGAGCATGTTTGTGAGCCATTGGCTCTCTTTTTTCCATGCAACGTTGAATCCCCAAATGGTGTTGTTAAGTGGTTCTGTACCCATATCCACCTTCGATGTCATAGGCTTTTCGCTAAGCGTCATGAATGTTCCACCAAAATTCAACTCATCAGAAAAATCATATTGCCAATTAAGACCAAGCACTGTCTTTCGTTGCATGTTGAACAGAGTATTACTCTCCAACGATACATTTACATTTGTTCCGGCATCAATAATGCTTTGGTTCAGAATTGTTACAACACCCGAAGAGTAATCTACCTGATAATCGACATTTTCCACAAGAGTAACACCGCCGGCTGTAACCACAACCGAACCGCGCGGAATATTTGTTGAACCTGTTTGTATTACATTGGCCGATGAACCGGTATATTCACCTATAAGATAAAATTTATCCTTCTCGGCTATCTGTTTGGCAATGGTCTTAGTTGAGTCATACAACTCCTGAAAGATATATTTCTCGGCAATGGCGTCATTACCAATCTTGTTTTTCAGATAATTACCAAACGGCTCTACCGATGGAAAGAATATTCGTCCGCTAGATGGGTCTACAGTGTATCCTTGTACAAAATCGAAAAATCCGTTAGGAGCCTCTTTTGTGTTGTTGGTGTCCAAACGGTCGAGGTTCATCAAACGCAACAAAGGAGTACTTTTCAGACTCTCTTCGGGCAAGTATGTGATGTTTGTTCCCAAACTATCACTTGCATAGTAAATGTCAAGCTTAAAACTATTGCTTTGCAGGCTGCGTGTGCCCAAAGCATATACGTTTTTCATCATCAAATCCCAACATCCGTTCTTAGGCGAACAGGCATTAGGTTTAAGCAATTTCACAAAGAGTGTTGCTGACGACTCTTTTTGGTCATTTGCAAACTCACCCACTTGATATGTCTCTCCTCCGTAGGTATATTCATAGGCTATGGCAAGAACTTCGTCGGCACGCAGTGAGTTCTTCAGTGAAATATAACCTAATTCTCTGTTTACGGTATATTCCGACGACGACAACATACGTGCATTAGAGAGTTTTTCGTAGTCCAATCCTCCGTTAATGTCATTATTTCCATTGAGTATGTTGTTCACTTGGTCTATGTCGCGAATGGCGGCATAGGTTGTGTTCATCGTAGAATATAAGTCGTTGGCATTATTGTGAGGAATACGTGTGCCACCGGCTGCATGCCATTTACTGTTGCTTATATGTTCACTTTCGCCAATGTCGGTAAACGCTACAACGTTACGTGGGCTCGAGTGGTCGCTCTTCTTGTTGGTAACCCACACCTCAACACGGTTAATTGTTATTCCCGAAATGATGGTGGGTAGTTGTGCCATGGCACGGTCGTAGTTGTCTCTAAAGTAGTGTGCAAGGAAAAAGTGGCGGTTTTCGTCGTAGTCGGCAACCTCAATCTCAAATGTGGTTAATTGTGTTCCTCCTTTAGAACTTACAGTAGTGCTGTTCGATTTCTTTTGAGATATTACGGTTTGCAAAGACAATTTACCAAACTGAAAATCGGTACGCACACCAAATAGCGACGATGCTCCTTTTATAAGGCTCGATTTGCTTCCAAACGATACATTTCCGGCCTCAATCAGTTTTATTACCTCATCCTCTTTGCCTTCGTATTTTAAATTAATTTTTTGTGCATCGAAACTGAATGTAGCCTCGGTGTTATAATTAAAATCGAGGTTCATTTTGTCTCCAACACTACCTTTTACATTCAGGTTAATCTTTTCATCGAAATCGAAACTGTTGGTGCTACGACTGCGCTCCGGCAACGATGGGTTGTCGATAGTCTGCATCGAATAGCCAATTTTCATTTCGGCATTTCCCTGAGTTTTTATACGTACTCCTCCCGGTCCAAATATTTTTTCGGCAGGTCCCAAGTCGAAATGCATGTCGGTGAAATCGAACTTGTCTTTGTTCATTGCATTCTCGAACTCGGTCTTGTTCTTGTCCCTGAAATAGTTTTGCATCGACTGCTTCATGTGCCACTTAGAATATTGTTCGGGTGTCAAACTGATAGGAGTGCTCAGTAGTGAACTGCCCAAGCGTGTGGCAAATGAATAGGTACTGTCTTTTTCGTTGTAAAGAGTGTCGGTAACAATATTCTGCGGAAGGCGCAGGTCCAGTGGATAGCGTTTGAAATCGCTAACGGAATTTGGTACAATGTGTGATATCGGATATCGTGTCTTTATACTACCGTTGCTTGTTGTATCGTTTGCCAATGAGTCTGTTTCTGTGCGCACATCACCTTGCGCAAATATACCCTGTATAAATGCGAAAAGAATTAAAATCGATAGTGCGGTGCGTAGTCTCATCGTTTTTTTAGTCTGTTACAACTGTTTGAGTGCCAGCTTTATAACCTGTTCTATGCTTGCCGAAGGCTCGGCTTTAATTACATTCTGAACAACCTTTGAGGCGGCCGATGTTGGGAATCCCAACATAACAAGTGCCGAAACGGCAGCATCTGCAGTCTCGCCGTTTGCATGTGCAACGGTGGTAGCTCCTGTGATTTCGCTTGTTGCAACGCCCTTAATCTTGTCTTTTAAATCCACGATAATACGTTGTGCAGTCTTTAGCCCAATGCCTTTGACGCTTTTCAATATTGTCTCATTGCCCGAAGCAATGACATCGCACAACTCATTTACTGTAAATGCCGACAATATTGTACGTGCAGTGTTGCCACCTATACCCGAAACCGATATGAGTAACAAGAATAGTTCGCGCTCTTGCTTGCTATGAAAACCAAAAAGTTGGTGTGTGTCTTCTCTTATAATCTCATAGATAAACACCTTTACATCTTTTTTCCCTTGTAAAGCACTGTATGTGTTTAGTGTTATGTTAGTCTCGTAACCAACTCCTGCACATTCAATTATGGCAGTAGCCGGGGTTAGCTCGGCGAGTTCTCCTTTCAAATATTCTATCATAGTATAAATCTTTTGTACATAAAGAGCATGGTAAAAGTCAAAAGACAATTACGCTAATCTTAATCCTAAACGCAGATTTTCCCTTTTTATTGTATATGAATATAGGTATGTTGCCCTGTTACAACACTATTTTTTATCAATTTTCAGAACTCTGTCGCAGAATTGTATTATTGCAGGGCGGTGTGTTACGAATATAAGGGTCTTGCCTGTCTGTTGCGATGTAAGACGTTGCAACATCTCTTGCTCGGTCTCTTCGTCGAGAGCCGATGTAACCTCGTCGAGAATAAGAATAGTGCCGGGACGTAATATGGAGCGTGCTATAGCAATGCGTTGTGCTTGTCCTTCGCTCAAACCACCTCCTTGCTCCGATAGTTCGCTATCCAAGCCTTGTGGCAGGTCAAAAACAAAATCGGCACATGCCGTCCTAAGTGCGTTGCATAGCATCTCGTCGGTTGCTTCGGGATTGCCCATAAGCAGGTTGTCGCGAATGGTACCACTTACCAAACTATTTCCTTGTGGCACATACACGAAATTACAGCGTGTGAGTGGCGATGAATTATGCTGTTCCGAGTCGTTGTAAATCTCAATTGTTCCCTCTTGTGGAGTTATAAGCGCAACTAAAAGACGTATAAGAGTAGTCTTCCCGGCTCCTGTTTCTCCAATTATTGCAGTGGCACTGTTGGGCGTGAAATCGAAGTCGAAATTCTCGAAAATACTGTTGCCCTCATTGTCATATTTGAAACCGACATTCTTAAAACGAACACCGGCAATGCCACTTAACATTTTTACCTCTCCCTGCTCCTCTTGTGGAATATCTTCCAATTCTTTGAGTCGCTCGGTTGCGGTAAGTGCCGACACCATCCCCGGTAAATATCTGCTAAGGTCCATTGTTGGGCGTTGTATCAACCCTACTAATTGCAAGAATGCCGACAATGTTCCAAATGTGATGCTTCCCGAATACAATCCTTGAACACCCCATAGAAAAGCAGTTAAGTAGCCACCTGCAAACCCCAACTGTATAAACGAAAAAGCACCAATAGAGAACTTTGTGCGACTGCGCACCTGTTGGTGCAGGTTGTCTTGCAGTTGTGTCAGTCGCTCCTCGGTTTGCCTGTTTTGTTCCAAAGCTTTTATAAGAGCTTTATGCTGAAGGCTCTCTTGTAATACCGATTGTATACGGCTATCGCTCTCTCGTATCTGACGATTGTAGTTACGCATGCTTTTTACATAAATACGGCTTACAACAAGACACACCGGCAGGATAAAAAGAATAGCAACAGCAAGTAGCGGACTCATGCTGAACAGCAGAAAGAACGATGCAATAAGTTGTATTACAACCACTATGACAGCAGGTGTGGTTTCGGTGATGAGCGTGGTTATTCCATTGACATCCGATTCCAAACGGTTAATGAGGTCTCCTGTGTGGTGCTTCTGAAGATATAGCCATTGGCTACGCATTAGGCGAGAGAATATACTCAAACGCATTCTGTTGTTGGCTCTCACACCAAGAATGTTGCTAATCCATCGATTGCAACTGCGTGCCAAAATCTCTATTAGCATAAGAACACCTATAACCACTCCTGTAATCAGCAAGGAACCATTGACCTCTCCGGTGGCAATGTCAATAGCTCTTTTGCATGCGAGCACCCACAGCAATTGACACACAACGTCGCTTAGCCCGGCAACAGTGCTCAATATCACTTGCTTACGTGCCCCTTTGGAGTTTGTCCATAGCCAGTAGAGCAGTGTCTTTATAGAAATTAACTTTTTCAATTATCACAATTTAAATTCTCTGCGAAGTTACAAAATGCATCGTTTATATACAATAAAAAAGTCCATTATCGTATAAATGAACACCTTATTGCATCCTTTTTTGCAATGTATAGAGCATAATTTTGTCCCCTTTTAAAAGAATTTAAAGAGTAAAAATCTTGTATTCTTGTAACAAAGCACTACTTTTGTGTACAAACAATTTCAAAAAATAATAAAAATCTATATACCTATGAAGCAATGCGCAAAAGCGCTTTTTATGGCGCTGATTACAATCACAATGGTGGCTTGCGGAGCTACCGACAAAAATGGTTTTTCGGGTAGTGAACAATTTGTATCCGATTTTGAATCTCGTCGCACACTTTTGGACAATGCTGTCTCCTTCTCTGTTTTTGAGAAAGAACTCACAACAGAACAGAATCAGGCATTACAATTCTTGTATGCCTATATGCCATTGCCCGACGCAGTCGATTATTCCGGCGATTTCTATCTTATGAATGTCGATTATGCGCTCAAAGCACGCACCGAAATGCCATGGGGCAGTGTGGTACCCGACAGAGAATTCCTCCATTTCGTGTTGCCGGTTCGTGTAAATAACGAAAACATGGACGAAAGTCGTAAGGTCTTCTACGAAGAACTAAAAGAACGAGTGAAGGGCCTTTCTATGTACGACGCAGTGCTCGAAGTGAACCATTGGTGCCACGAGAAGGTAACATATACCCCTAGCGACGAGCGTACAAGTGCTCCGCTTGCAACAGTCCGTACCGCATACGGCCGTTGTGGTGAGGAATCTACATTTACTGTGGCCGCTCTGCGTGCAGTGGGCATCCCTGCTCGTCAGGTTTACACCCCACGCTGGGCGCACACCGATAATAACCACGCATGGGTTGAGGCTTGGGTAAATGGCCAATGGCATTTCCTTGGAGCTTGCGAGCCGGAACCTGTTCTCGATTTAGGTTGGTTCAATGCTCCTGCATCTCGAGGCATGCTCATGCACACCAAAGCCTTCGGATGTTACAACGGCCCCGAGGAGGTTATGAGCAAAACACCTTGCTACACCGAAATAAATGTTACCGACAACTATGCACCAACAGCATTGTCTGTAGTACAGGTTGTAGACGAAAAAGGAGCTCCGGTAAAAGCAACAGTGGAATTCAAGATATACAACTATGCCGAATTCTTTACCGCTGCAAAGCGCGAGTGCGATGAAAATGGTTTTACATCGCTCAAAACCGGTCTAGGCGATATAATAGCATGGGCATACAACGAAGGCAAATATGGCTATGGCAAAATTAGTGTGGGTAAGACAGATACCCTGAAGATTGTACTCGACAAATCGGCAGGTTACACAGCTGTGGAAACAATGGATGTAACTCCACCTGTAGAACGCAGCACAGTGCCTCCACTCACCGACGAACAGATAGCAGAGAATAGTCGTCGTTTCACTCTCGAGGACTCAATACGAAATTCCTATGTGGCAACCTTCCCAACAGCAGAGCAGGCGACAGAACTTGCGAAAGAACTATCTTTGCCACAAAACATTGTGGTGGAATTGGTAAAGAAATCCCGTGGAAACCATTCAACCATTACAACCTTTTTACGTGAAACAAGCACCGATAATCGTGCAATGGCGCTTAACTTGTTACAAGCAATTTCCGATAAGGATTTGCGAGATATCTCTCCCGATGTTCTTGCCGACCACCTTGCTATGTCGCCACAGAACAGCGGGTTAACCCCCGACGTTTACAATCGCTACATACTCAATCCGCGCATAAGCAACGAACAACTCACTCCCTATAAATCATTCTTTAGAAATGCTATTTCCAACGATGAAATGGAGGAATATCGTGCGAATCCCGAACTATGGGTGGAGTGGTGTCGCAACAATATACAGGTCGATAATGAATGGAATCCTTTGATGCTCTGCATGTCGCCTGAAGGAGTGTGGAACAGCAGAACAACCGACAGCCATTCACGCGACATATTCTTCGTTGCAGCGGCTCGTAGCATGGGCATCCCTGCCCGCATCGACGGAGTTACAGGAAAAACGCAATACATAGACAAAAAAGGCCATCTATGCGATGTCAATTTCAATGTAACATCAGCGGGTACAGCATCGCAGTCGAGCGGAACATTATATGCAAGTTACACACCCACTGAGTTCATAGACAATCCAAAATACTATTCTCATTTTACCATCTCTAAAATTGTCGATGGACGTTTGCACCTGCAATCCTACCCCGAAGAGGCAACATCGTGGCAGTCGTTGCTGAAAAACGGCACAAAAATAGATAGTGGCGACTATCTGCTCATTACAGGAACACGTATGGCAAGTGGCAGTGTATTGGCACACCTCACATTCTTTAATGTGCCTCAAGATAGTAAAACGAAATTACACATGGTGCAACGCGAAAGTAAAGACGACCTCTCTGTTATTGGCGATTTTAACAGCGAAAATCTCTATTACGACCTTGCTACAGACAGCAAACGCTCACTCCTCTCAACAACAGGACGTGGCTACTATATTATAGCACTCATAGACCCAAACAGTGAACCAACCAACCACTTCTTGCGCGACGTAATGCCCTACAAAGAACAGTTTGAGTCGTGGGGGCAAAAGATGATGTTGCTGTTCAAGGACCGTTCTGCAGTAGAACGTTTCAAAGCCGATGATTTCCCCAACCTTCCATCGACGGTAGTAATGGGAACCGACATCGACAATACAATAGAGAAAGAGATTGCCACCAACTTGAAACTAAAGGCAACCAACCGTCCCATAATTCTTGTTGCCGACACTTTCAATAGGGTTGTGTTTATGTCGCAGGGCTATTCTATTGGTCTAGGCGAGCAACTCCTAAAAGTGATAAACAAACTGAAGAATTAGAAGGTAATAACCGTTATAACAAAAATTGGATTACACAAACAGTCAGTGGGGTTGAACTTTGGTTCAGCCCCACTGACTGTTTGTATGCTTGTATCTTATTGCCTCTACGATTCGACTACAATACGTATATAGTGATGCAAAACTCTTATAGAGAGACGAACAAATATTATAACTGTTTAAATATCAAGTAGAAAAGACTTGCTCAAAGAGTGTATTAACTAAACAAATCCTATTTTTTATACAGAGTAAATATTTTTAAGCAACTTTAAATTAATTTACGAATAATTTTATACATTTGTGAAAAATCGTTTCGTCTCTCTATAAGAGTCGAAAGAAAATTGATATTTAACTTTATCAAAATAAATTTTGCAAAGGCTATAGTAATAAAAAGGCTATGATTGATTTAACGAAAAAAGATTTGAATTATTTGAAGAATCTTCAATCAGTTGAAGGTGATTTAGAAATTGCAAGAAGGGTTGTTTGTAATGATAAAATAGCGATACACTATTTTTTAGGAAGTTTTTCTATTCCATTTTTAAATTATATAGGTAGAGAAATAATGAAATTAGAAGGGTGTTATGTAAATGGTATATTATGCTATTATCCTGATATAAGCGCCGATTATTATACGTTTATAGGTGCTGAATTTATAAAGCCAATAGATAAGTTTGTATATAAATATTTTGAAAAAAGTTATGTGAATTTATCTATGAATAATTCTACCGAAGATGAGTATATTCCAACATGGTATAAGGTTGCGTTATATAAAGGAGTGAAAAATAAAGGAGTTAAAGAAGCGCGCCTTTATACCTATATAAATACAATAACTGTAAGACATTTTATTAATCTTAAAAAGAAATTGGATAAAAAAAATGAAAAAAATATAGATGATATGCTAGAATCTGAGAGTGTTTCTATTCTAATAGATCACAATGGATTTGATGAACTTATATTATCAGAAGAAAATCCCAAATATGAAGAACTTAGGGAGGCTTGGGATTCACTTAAAGAAAGAGATAGGTTGATATTAAAATATTTAGTAATAGAGAACCGAAAGCCACTAGAAATTTTTGATGAAATGATTCAATATGTAAGGACAAATATTCCAATAGAGCAATACACTAGAAAACAAAAACAAGATGTAATCTCATTAATGAAGAGTCAAGCAAAAAGACATTTACGCGAACTTATTTTAAGAAGAAGAGTAAAATAGTATGAAACATTTGATTAGAGATTTAGAACTTATTGCATATTTAGAAGGAGAACTAAATAAAGAAGAAATAAGGATATTGAAAAGAAAATTAGAGGAGAATGGAGAACTTAATATGCTATATCATTTACAATTGTCTTACGATGAGGGTTTGGAAGAGTATGCTAATGAGTTAATTGGGGAAGATGATTTTAATACAGAGTCTGTTAAAACAATAGCAATCAATCATAATTTTGATAGTGAGTATATAATAGCGGCAAATAAAAAAAATCCGAAAAAAGAATAAGAATTTTACTAGAAAAACTCATTGTTGGTCTCTATGCTTATGAAACATTAAAGATTTATAATGTTTATAATTGTATTAAAAGATGATATAGGTATAGAAGGAAATATCATGAATATATTAAGTCGATGATTTCTATACAGTATAAACAAAAACAATAACGATCAATCATAATTTTAATAGTGAGTATAGAATGGCCACAAATAATAAAATCCGAAAAAAGAATAAGAATTTTACTAGAAAAACTCATTGTTAGTCTCTATGCTTATGAAACATTAAAGAGTAGAATGCAACAAATTAATAGTAAGAAAAGGACTTGTCGATGTTCTATTAAAATGGAAGTAGCATAAAACGATAATATTAATTTAAAAACAAAAAAGTTATGAATGCACAATTTTCAATTTCAAAAAAACATTTAGAAGATGTTGTAAATCTTGTTAATGACAACAAAGTATTTGTAGAGGCAATTTTAAATGAGAAAGATTCGGAAATTTCAATAGATGCTCTCTGTCAAGAACAACTTATGAGTAAATTTACTGTTCCTCAAATTGAAGCAGAAGAAATCGTAAATGGATTAAAGAATGGTTGTTCAAAGTTTTATTTTCAGTTTAATAAAAATAAAGAGGCAGAAAACATTCATATAAAAGAGTGTCTTAAAGAGGTTACAAAGGACTATACAGATGAAGAGCGTAAAGAGATTTATTTAAAAACACTTCGTGAGATCTTGCGCACAAATGGTTCTAACGAAGAGGTAATCAATACACTCTCAAATTTATCAGCAGAAGAATTACTTGATGAAATAGAAAAAAACATATCAGAAACAATAGATAAGTCATTGTCGTTAGGTGAATTAGCCAAGTCTGTTAAGGATGAATTGACTTCGGAGATTCTTTCTTCTCTTGCTAAAGAAATCGAAAACAAGAAAAATGAGTATAGTTTAGTTGTTGCTTTATTACTTTATATTAATCAGCGTGAAGGTAAATTAAACTTATTGTCGAATGATTCTAATTTCCCGCTTTCTACAGAAGAACTTGGAATGTTGGCAGCCGCATCGATTGAGACTATTATAGTCAATAAAGATTTGCAAGAAAATAAAATTAATATGACAAAGTGGCAAGAGATAATGAAATGGATCCTTGCTGCATTAATAGGACTTGCACTACTCGCCTTAGCATGTACAGTAACAGGCTTTGTGGGATTTGGTATATATAGTGTTGTTTTAGCTATCTTTGGTACATGTACAACCACAATCTTGATAGGAATGTTTGCTGGTTATTATGTTGCTTCAAAGGTTTCTTCAGATGTTGCAGAAAGTGTTTACAGTATTTTTGAGATGTTTCTTGATTTTTACGATGCCCATATTATTCCTCTTATAAACAAAATTGGTGTATATTATAAAAAAATGAAGGAATGGGCTAGTGAGCATATTGTTGATAATGTTGAAAATATGGTTACAAAGCAAACTATTGAAAGTTCAGAGCAAATACAAACAGTAACAGTAGACACAGATGAAGACTGTGATGTTGAAACTGCAAAAGTAATGGCATAATGAACAATTTTGTATATGAGGGCATAAATTTATTAATGTTTGCCCTCATATACATTCAATAATTAGAATATGGAACCAATTACTATGACTATTGCCGGTGTGGCTATCGTTGTTTCTGCATCGGTAGCTTGGGGAATAAATAAATATCAGGCTATAAAGCGAAAAAATGAAGAGATTTTAATTGCGGCAATATCTCTACATGTGGAGAAGGAGGCTCTGCAAAAATCATTAAGTACGTATGCAGAAACTTATTCGTTGGAAGAACCTGATTCGGAGTTGATAGAACGCTTTAAAAATAAAATAAAAGATATATTTAGGGGTAATATTGAAAATGAATTCTTAAAAAGGGAAACAGTTGAAGAAAAAAGACTATTTGCACAACAAGTTATATATGAGTTAATAAATAGCATAGGTGTAAAGGTTGATAATATTGAATTTGTGCATGAAGAGTTGAAAGGGGCTTTCGGTGAAACAGGAAGTTCTAACGGGATTGTTACAGTACGTTTGGATGAAGTACTTCTCGTAGATGATCCTATACAACTTATAAAAACTGCGTGTCATGAATTAAAACACTGTGTTCAAATCCAAACAATAACAAATAATGTTTGGGGATATTCTCCACAAAGGGTCGCTGAATATTTATATAGTTGGCAAAATTATGTTTCGCCAACTTCTTTGGAGTGTATAGAAGCATATGAAAAACAAATAATTGAAATAGATGCCAATAAATTTGTAGATGCAGTCTTTGATTTATAAAATAGAAAATTATTTATGAAAATAAAAGATTTATTAGAACCGATAGGTTCTTTGAAAGGTAAAATATATACAGCGTACCGTATATTTAATTGTAATCCTAAAATAAAAAGTGCAATTAAAGAGTGGAAAATTAATAAAGATTTACCAACGGTGTATATAAATGTAAGAACTTCAGAGAATAGTTCTTTTGAAATATCATCATATGATTTGGTCGATCTATATGGTTTTAATGAACTAGCAGCACTATTAATGCTTGATGAACTGGAAAAGGTTCAAGAAAGAAATGATAAAGAGAGATTGGAAATTCTGATATCTTTCTTATTGTACGGCAGGCATAGAACACGACTTTTGATACCTCAATCTGTATTTGAAGATATAAAAAATAATCAGCCAGATGTTTGGAAAGAATATCAAAAAATATGTGATGCAGAGGCAACCAAATATCACGATTTAGAAAAAATGTATCCTCGGATTGTAGAAACTGATTTGTAATGTCATGATTGCTGTAAAATATTTAAATAGTAGATTAGGTAAAACTATCGAACAGATAAAAAAAGCATATTTAAGTAATAAAAATATCTGTTTTTTGGTTTGTAATGAACCGGAGTTTATAAAGGATATTATAAGTTCAACAAGTTTATTCCCGAATTTAAAACCAGAAGCAGATAATGTTCAGAGGATATCTAATATCTCCTTCACAAATCCTTTTAATTATCAGGATTTTAAAAGTTTACCAGTAGATAGACCGTATTTATATGTGTGCGATTGTTTATCAATAAAAGAAGATAAAGACTTACAAAATAAAATAAATGAATTGGAGAAATATGTTAGTTTCATAACCGATTTATCGACATGTCATATTTCATTAAATGAAGAGAAAAATAAAAAAATAGAATATATAAAACGTTCTCTAATTTTGTTTCTTGTTGATTCAAAACCTAAAATACCATCATATATGGAGCATTATGCTGAGACTATAGTTGTTCCATTTATGAATGAATTAGAGTTTAAGGAGTATGTCTCTTTATTTCTAAAAAATGTAGAAAATGTAAAGACGATTATTGCTGACAATGGCTATGAGGTTGTAACTAACGATGATTATCTCACGCGGTTATATAGAAATATGCTATGCTTAAATGCAACTCAGATAAGAAGTATTCTAATAAAGAACAAGATGTTACTTGGTAACATATATTACGAAAAAGAGCAAAACAGATATGAAGAACGAATAGGTGTATTACTTAAAAACATAAAGCAAGAATTTGAAAAATTATTAGATCAATCAAGGGCACTTACATTGGAAGAAACTTCATCTGAAACTCCTGCCGGACTGGAAAATATAACAAAGTGGATTGAGGAAAGTAAAGAAAGTGTAAAAAAAGAAGGAAATACAACCGATTATATGGTTCGGTCGCCTAAAGGTATGATTGTTACAGGTGTTCCCGGTACTGGAAAATCTATGATGGCTAAATATATTGCTCATGCATTGAATTTAACACTTGTACGATTCGATATTGGCAATGTTGGTGGCAACTATGTTGGCGATTCTGAGAAAAATATGGATAAGGCTCTAGGATTGATAGATACACTTACACAATGTCTTCTTTGGCTTGACGAGATTGAAAAGGCTTTTCCTAATAAAAATAAAAATACTCATGAAACATCTGAGAAAGTTTTTGGAAAATTTCTATTTTGGCTACAAGAAAAATGCTCATGTTTTGTTTTCGCAACATCGAATGATGTATCTAAACTACCTTCGGAACTATTTCGTAATGGCAGATTCGATGCTAAATATTTTACCTTTATGCCATCAGCCGAGGATTGCAGTATAATATTTGACACTAATATAAAACAGCAAAATAAGAAATACAAGGAAACAAGGGAACAGACAATATTGTTATTTGATACTACCAAAATAAATGGCCAGTATTTTAAGGAATTAATTGAAAGTGAAATATGTCTTAGGGGCCCAAAATTAAATTTAAATTATAAAGAAATAAACAGATTAAATAAATTTTTTATCGGTGCTGACATCTCCCAGCTTATTGAAACCTCCAAAGTCTTGTATTTTCATAAGTATGGAAAAGAATTAAGCGATAAGCAAAAATATAAATATGATTCTGATAAGTTTAAAGACTGTATACGTGATACACTAAAGAATCTCAAGACCTACGGTGAAACAAATTTGGAGGATATAGCTAAATGTTATGCTCTATTAGTAACAAATAATTTTAATCCGGCTTCTCAAAGTTCCATATTACCATTTGAGGGATATGATGAGTTGAATTACAATGTTAATTTAGAAATTGCAAGATCTAATGGTAAACCTTTGACAAATATCCCCTTATACAAATTAAATAATGAGGAGGAGCATTTTAATAATAAACTGAAAAGTCCATATGACAAATGTTTATATATAATAATTAGAAATGTTATTAATGGTCTTGCACAACAAATTATAAATGAACGGAGGAATAAATAATGGTAACACTTCAAGGAGTAATAATATTACGTATTTCTGATTTTCGTAGATTTTTTGATTGGAATGAGTTTTGGGCAAAAAAAAGTGAGTTTCTTGCATTATTCAAGAACGAAGAAATGTATTACAGACGTTTTGGAAAATTATTTTTTGTAGATGATGATAAAGAATATGTTCTATTGTCCACACTTATAAAGTGGATAGAAGAACCAACAAAAGAAATAAATTTATACCGTGATGATTCTAAGTCAAAATTAACGATTAAAACAAGTTATGGGGTCTATTATGAATATCTGTTAAATGACAAAATTAGGCAGTGTATTTCTGAAGCAAAACAAATAATAAATCCTAAAACGATCAATGGTTATACATTATTATATTTATTGCTTGGTGCTGGTGAACCAAATAGTGATATATCAATTAAGTATGAAAAAGTTAATGAAAACAAAATCTTTCAAAACCTATACAAAGACCAGCAATATCAAAGAGGTTCATTGATACCTCCTTTTGAATTAAAAATTCTTGCAAATAGTAGTATCGAAAATATAACTATTAATGAAGTGGAATTACGACCTCAGGATTGTGTTGTAGGAGTATTTCATGGGGAAACTCTTTGTGAACTGCTTCCAAATGAACGTAATATAGCCGGATTGACATTTAAATTGGTAAAACATCCCACGAGAGCTACAACAAGGTTGATTATTTATGGTGAGCCTCTTTCCGGTTTTAATTTTTCCAATACTACTCAAACTTGTATAAATGATTCTGGAGAAATTATATATAGATATATCGACGATGTTGTTTCGTTTATAGCCAATGACAATAGTATGGCTGTTGTAGATATTAATGGGAAGTTAGATATAACAAAAGGTTGGTTAATAGTTGAAGACTTAAGTAGAGATTATGATAATGTATTAGCAATAAAGGAGCAAAATGCAGTAATAACAATAAATGGTTATTTTTAATTATGGAAACAGAATTTAAGTTGTCAATAAAACAACTATTGAATACATCTGATAATGACAATGTGCAGGCTCTTATTAACAAAAGGTGTATAGAGTATTTAAATAATAAAGTTATAAATAAATATCCCGAGCAAGTTGATATACTAAAACCTATTACTAAGAATCTATCGTTTCCTGTGTCTCAATATAACTTGGAAGTAAGTAACCTAAATTTATGGAGAAAAAGAGGATTGTTGTTGATGCTTGTTATTATTGGTTGTTTGTTATTTAATTTATTTTGTTCTTTACCTGTTATTGGTGCTGTTTTAGGATTTATTATAGGGGAGTTTTGTGTTGATAAATTTATTCTAGTTACAGATAATTCTCCCAATAAATTAGATAATCAGCAAATAGAAATTATTTGTAAAAACGTAGAAAACTTGTGTGAAAGATATGAAATCTTGTGTAAATTATTAAGTAACAAATCAAATAGTAACGAATATGAAAAAAACAATGAAATCGATAGGTATCCCTTAGAGAATAGATTTTATAGAATATTAGAATGGTTTCACTATGCATTAGAATCTATCGAGGGTAATGAATGGATAGAATCTGATATAAGAAAAATGCTAAATAGATATGGATATGATTTGGTGAATTATTCAAATAATAATGCTGGTTATTTTGAACAAACTCTTGGAGATGTAAAATTGACAACTACTTCGCTACCGGCACTTATAAACAAAGAAACAAAAGAATGTATAATCAAAGGGCATGTAATAGTGCCTAATAAATGAAAAAAAATGGGAAACATATTAATAGGTCTTGATTTCGGTCATGGTGAAGTTGCCGCTTCATATATTGATCTTTCTAATGATAAAAATGAACCAGAAACCTTAAATTTAAGTTCTGTCCCGGCAATTGAAAGACCAAGAAGAGTCGCTCCTTCATTAATATATAGAACCCCGCGTAATGGAGGTTATGAATATAGCATCGATAACATTAGTGATGTGGTAATTAAGATTAAAGGAAAAATAGATAATGAGGAAGAACGTTTGGATGCTTATAGAGCATTTGTAAGACAAATTTATGGTAGGCTTATCCAAATGAATGAAGCAATTCTTAAAAAACAGGACGGTACGTTAAAAGATTTTAAACTTTATATTGCAGCGCCTACAAGCTGGACAGCTAATGAAAAACTTAGATATAAGGAGTTTATTCAAAAGGCATTAAATCATGATGTGGAGTGGGTAATTAATGAAAGTGATGCTGCATTTTATTGTAAAAACTCTAATGAGGTGAAAGTTGTTCTCGTAATTGATTATGGCTCTAGTACTATTGACTATACATTGATAATTGATAATAAAAAACGAAATATAGACTGTTACGCTAATCAATATGGAGCATCATATATTGAAAATAAAATGTTGAGAAGTTATAAGCACAAAGAGGACTATAAAGAAAAATATAAAAGAACAATACAGGTCCTAAGAGATAGAGGACTTGATTTTATTGGAGTCGATAATTTTATAGAGTATACATTTAGAAAAGAAAAAGAGAGGTTCTATTCTACAGAAGACAGAGGTGGTTTTGATGCTAAAGCAAACATTATCTATAGAGTTACAAATGATCCTCAATATAGAAGTAGAGATTATCAATTTATATACGAAGATTGTGATATAGATACTTTGATTAATGATTATAAAGATACTGTAAAGAAAGATTTGGAGTATCTAAGAAGTGTGGTTGGCAAACATTTAGGAGATAGAAAACTTGATACGATAATCGTTACAGGTGGTGCATCTCGAATGGATTGGTTTCAGAATATGGTCAGAAATGTATTTAATGATGCAAACACAATTATTCCGGAGTATGATAATGCTTCTCATGTGGTTTCTGATGGTTTAGTAAAATATGCTGTTGCTCAGTTGGAATGTTTAAAACGAGTTGATGAAGGAATCGAAGAACTACGTGAAAACAATACATATTTGAAACTCTATGAAGAGGCAAGAACTAAGGTTTTGGTTCCAATGATAAGTGCTCCCTTACAAACAATATGCAATAATTACGCTAATGCTACAGAAGATCTGTCTGTTTCTGTATTATTAGAAGATATACGTAATGAATTAGAACGGATTATCCAAGATGATAATTACAAGAGAGAGCTTCACGATAGAATAAAAAAGGAATTAATATGTAAACTCTCTCCTAATATTACAAATATTTTAGTAGAGAGGCTGAATATCGATGAAAAAAACATAAAAATAGATAGTGATAATATTACATTACAAGATGATAAATTTGATATTGCAGAAACAGTAAATTCTATTTTAGAACAGATACGGAGCAAGATAGAAACCAGAGTAAGATGGTGTGAACGTCTAGGAGGTCTTAATATTAATATACAAAGAAATAGAACAGACAGAAGAGATCAAGCCGATGGGATTTTAGAAGAAGTTAATACTGGTAAATATTTTAAATTATCGCGTGATGAAGAGCAACAAGTTAGAGGACAAATTACAGCCTTTGAGGAACTTGCAAAAGCATGTGCAAAAGAAGTATTTTATAGGAATGAACTGTTTGATACCCAATTTAAAATTAATAATTAAAAACTAAAGCCTCTTTGTTATGAAAGATTTGTTGATGGTTATTACTATAATTTCGTTATCTTTATTTCTTTCCTGTTCGCAAAACCAGCAGAGTGGGGTGGAGTATCTGAAAGAGTTATCATCGGAAGTGGTTTCTTGTACGACCGAGGCAGAATACGATAAGGTATATGAGAAAATAATTGCTTTAAAAGATGATGTGCGCTTTAAAAATAATAAGGCAGACGTTGCCGAAAATTCCGAGATAGTAAAGAGAATGATTGTTCTAACAGAAGAGGCTTTGGCTGTTAAGGCAATATTATATGTTATGCCGGCAACCGTTACTCCTAAATCGCAGGATATTAGGTCTTTGGTCGATGAGTGTATAAACAATAAAATAAACGTTCGTACATGGCCATACAACGATGTAAGGGCAGTAGTCTATAACTACTACAATATATCGGAATAGGAACGTAATTTATTATGAACTTTAGAGGGCGTGTCAAGATATTTTGGCACTCCCTTTTTCTAAATATAACTATTACTATATGTCGAGAATTTGTTTCCCAAATTATGAGCACAGACATTTTAATTCTCTGCAAAAGGCTTACAGGTATTTTATGTATGTGAAATATTGTGATTTTTCTTATCTGATAGCAAATATTATACAGTACAATATCTGTTATCGTGATTATTTACGTGAGTATGGTATAGAATTGCTCATAGAGAAATTGTGTGATGAGGCTCCTGAGCTAAATAATGACAGTAATACTATCGATTGTCTACGCAAATGGTGGAACGACTGTGGTAGTTGTATAGCTGAATACGATATTCAGTGTTATCATATACAAGACGAGATAACTATTCTCGGGCACACTTTTAATGGTTTGAATGATATCATAAAACACTGTGAGATGACTTGTAAAGAGGGTCTTCCGGGAATGATATATTGCTCTCCTTTGGAACGTAAGAAACAGGCTGATATTCATGTTGGTGAGATATATGAACGTTACCCCATCTTTGATAGTTCCGATTTAAAGGATAGACGTGCTTTCCGTAACTTCATCTTTCGTCATTTACCAATATGTGAAATGGATATGCGTGATGCTTTGACTATTCCGCATAGATGTAATTTCTGTATGGTAAATGAGTCTATTCCACACGATATGTTACCAATTCTTTACTATAAAGGTGATGGGGAACACATGTTGTTGGCTACGGGCAAGCGTAATCGGATAGTCGAGGGTGAATAGTGATTAGGCGATTGCCTCTACGATTCTGCGAACCTCGTCGGGGTTGGTTTCCTTGCGTGCAAACTCATCGTTGTCGGGGTTACCCATGCTCACTCCGCTATGGCGATAGCGCATATTACTGCCTACGCTTTTACGTGCCGATGCATGTATCTCTGTTGCACCGCATCCTTCGATTATCTTTGATGCATTGTCGGCATTCACTCCGCAACCGGGCATTATTGAGATGCGTCCATTGGCTGTTTGTACCAATGTCTTCAGCAGTTCAATGCCGGCTTGTGCTGTGGTGGCCTGTCCCGATGTGAGCACTTTGTTGCATCCCAATTGAATTATATCTTCGAGTGCTTGCAATGGGTTTCTGCACATGTCGAAAGCGCGATGAAAGGTAACTGTCATGCCTTGTGCTGCATTAATAAGTCGTTGGCAAGCCTTTTTGTCTATGTCTCCGTCGGCTGTAAGTGCTCCAATGACAACGCCGTCGGCTCCGCACTCTTTTGCAACAGTAATATCCTGCTCCATGCTTGCCACTTCGTTGTCGTCATAAAGAAAATCGCCTCCACGAGCACGAATAAGTACGTGGAGTGCAATCCCTTCAACCTTACGTACTTCGCGAATGAGGCCAGCCGATGGGGTTACACCGCCAATCTCCAGAGCAGAGCATAATTCAACACGTTTAGCACCTCCATCGCGAGCTGCTATAGCGCTCTGCACACTGCCTACACACACTTCGAGTATTGCCATTCTCTATTTTGTTATTAGTTCGACAATATAATCGGCTCCTTGTGGAACTTCGTTGAGCATCAGAACTGTTCCCTCTTTTCTCTTTTTTACCTTTACAGCCTTTTTATCGCTATAGGTAAATGCCTTTTTTACTTTGCAGTTGAGTGGCAACAGCAACTCTTTCTCTTGGTGGTTGAATATGTGTACAAACAGACGCTCTCCCTTGCGTGTGGTAACACCCCACTCCTGTGCCGGTATGTCTCCTGCTGTGGTGCCGTAAACGGTCTCTCCATTGGCTTGCATCCATTCGCCCATTCCTTTTAAACGCTCAACGGCTGCAGCGGGTAGCTCTCCATTAGGCTGGGGACCTACATTCATCAAAAGGTTTGCTCCTTTACCGGCTGTACTCACAAGATATCTTATAAGTGTGTCGAGGCTCTTGTAGTTTTGGTCAATCAGTTTATAACCCCACATACCGTTCATTGTTTGGCAGGTCTCCAATGGTAAACGGCTGATACTTTGTCCCGACAAACCGGCTGTATTCTCTCCCGGCAGGTCGCGCTCGAAAATCTGAATATCCTCTCCTGCGTGTGGGGTAACATGGTGGTTGTTTCCAACAAGACATGCCGGTTGCAAGCGGTGTATTAGTGCATATTGTTCCTCTAACTGCCAATCGAAAGGAACAGAGTCGTTGTCGTGGTCCCAATGACCGTCGAACCAAATGGCACCTATCTCTCCATAGTTGGTGAGCAACTCGGTGAGCTGTTTGTTCATGAACTCGTAGTATGCTGGCCAATCTACCTTTGTTGAGTCTACGCCTATAACCTGTCGACCGGTGCGTCCTCTGGGATATTCGTCGCGAGCCCAATCGAGGTGCGAATAGTAGAGGTGTAACTTAATACCCTGTTTGTGGCACTCATCGGCAAGTTCTTTAATGACATCGCGACCAAAAGGTGTCGCATCGACAATGTTGTAATCCGATTGCTCTGTGTCCCACATCGAGAAACTGTCGTGGTGGCGCGATGTAAAGCATATATATTTTGCTCCCGAAGCCTTTATTGCCGAAACCCACTCCTTGGCATTGAATCGGTGCGGGTAAAAGGCATCGGCCACCTTTGCATACTCATTTTTGTCTATGGGGAAATTCTGCATATACCATTCGCCTTGTGCAAACATGCTATATATACCCCAATGTATGAATATACCAAAACGGTTCTCTTCGAACTCTTGACGTGCCTTCAGATTCTCGGGAGTGGGAACGTACTCTTGTGCTTCTATTGCAGAAACAAAAACAAAAATCGCAACAAGTGTTGTCGATATAAATCTTTTTAATGTGTTCATCTGTTTTTGGTTTTTGTGATGTGCGAATATATAAAAAAAGTGAATGAGTTATATGAAGTTTGTTCTATTATTTTGCTCTTTCTGCTCTTTGAACTATATTCGCGATGAATAATTAGGATAAATTATAGATTTAAAACGATATTTTATGGAACTTAATTTTCACGGAATACTCATAGGCGTGGCAACCTTTCTCATTATTGGCCTTTTCCATCCATTGGTTATAAAAAGTGAATATTATATAGGTGTAAAAAGTTGGTGGCTCTTTCTTGTTCTTGGAATTATAACGCTTGCAGTGTCGTTGGTCATTGAAAATAACGACTTATCGATACTTTTTGGTGTGGTTGCTTTCTCTTCGTTCTGGAGCATAGGCGAGGTGTTTGAACAAAAGAAAAGGGTTGAGAAAGGGTGGTTCCCCGCCAATCCAAAGCGTAAAAAATAGATGATAGGAGTAATTCTTGTCTGCTAATCCTATAATTTTTAGGATGTTTTTGGCTTGTTATAAAATAGGATTGTTTCTAAAAATTTTATAAAAGTTATACGTTGATATAGATAATTAACTATATTTGCGTTAAATCGCTTTTTTTATGTTGCTTGCATAAAAGTCGATTTTGTTAAATAACGTAGTTTAGACATCATACGAAATAAAACAAATTAAATAAAAAACTATGAAAAGATTAATTTTTACACTTGTTGCGATGGTTGCTACAATTAGTATGTACTCGCAAACAGTGGGTAGTATTTTTCGTATTGTTTCGTACAATACCAATAAAGTAATTTCAAATAATGGTAGCAAGACAGCCTCTTCATCTATTGCAATGGCTGAACTAGATGAGAATGATGAAGGACAATTGTGGGTGCTCATCAGCGACGGTATAAGTGATAAGTATGGTCTCATGAACGTGGCTTCTCGCATGTGCATCGATATGACCCTCAATGCCGAAAATAATGCAGGTGCTCTTGTGCAATGGAAACCAAACTTGAAAAACGAGAACCAATCACTTAAGATACACTCTCCCGGTATAGCAGGCTCTGCTATACAGTTGCTCTCTTTTACCGATCCTTCATTGGTCGTTACCGAAACAGAGAACGGTGAACTTCGGATGATGGATGACCTCTCCAATACAAGTACATATTTTACATTGGAAGAGGTAGTCAATGTCGAAGATAATAAAATGCCATTGCCATATAAAACATATACAATTGAGAGTGTTACTAACGGCGGTGTGCTATCAAATGGAAGCAATATTGATGACGATGCTCTCATTGTTGTAGAACCAATGAAAGAGGGCGATTTGGCACAAATGTGGCAAATGGCTGTACCAATGTATCAGGGTGGTGTTACAGCATGGTATCAGTTGCTTAACCCAAATTGCGGAAAATGTATTGATGCTGCATTGGAATCAACAAAAATGCCTCTGCAATGGGCTCGTAATACAAACGAAGATTATCCCAATTGGAACCAAATGTTCGAGATTGTCGAGGTTGCAGGTACAGAAGATGTATATCAATTAAAGGTAGGAAGGAATATAGGTAACAAATGGAATCCTACATTTGAATATTATTATATTGCTGTTAATGCAAGTGGCTATGTGTATAGAGAAACAAATGCCGCAAGTACCAATACTCATTTCCGATTCTCGGTAGTCGATGATTCTAATCTTCCTAAGGGATTATTTTGGCAAGACGAGAATATTTACGAAGAGAACAAGGAGAGAGGACACGCAACATATATCCCATATCACTCTACGAGTGCAATGCGCGCCGATTCATATTACGGCAAGCCTTGGGTTGAACCCGAGGGCAGCAATCGTTGGATGAGCCTCAATGGTACATGGAAATTGTTGTGGAATGTGCTCGATGATAAATATACTATGCCTCAAGAAGAGTTCTATGGAAACGATGTAGACGCTTCTACATGGGACGATATCACTGTTCCCGGCTGTTTAGAGATGCAGGGCTATGGTAAACCATACTACATAAATGTCGATTATGCTTTTGCCGATAATCCACCCTACATAACAATGCGAAGTGGGCTCGACAATAGCGTTGGTAGCTATCGTCGCAATTTCGTGGTGCCGGCAGAATGGGAAAACGAACGAATTTTGCTCCATTTCGATGGTATATATTCAGCAGCCTATGTGTGGGTGAACGGAGCTTATGTCGGCTACACCGAAGGTGGTAACATGGATGCTGAATTTGATGTCAGCGAATATGTCAAAGTTGGAGATAACAATATCTCTGTTCGTGTTATTCGTTGGACAGATGGCTCTTATCTCGAAGGTCAGGATATGTGGCACATGAGCGGTATACACCGCGATGTGTATCTGATGGCTGTTCCAAAAGTATTTATTAGGGACCACTACTTGAGTTCTAGTTTGTCCGACGATGCAACATCGGGTAACTTGACTGTACAACTTGCCTTAGATAATCGCGATGGGTTGGCTACAAGTAAAACTTATGAGGTTAGTCTTTTAGCTCCCGACGGAACCTTAGTTAAGGCAATAAAAGGTTCAGCCGATTTCCTCGCCACCGAAACAAATAAGAATCTCAATTTAACATTCGAGGGCTTGAGCAATCTGGCTCCTTGGACTAGTGATTCTCCAACATTGTACACTGTAGAGGTTGTACAAAAAGATGCCGATGGCAAAGAAGAGAGTGTCTTCTCTACAAAATATGGCTTCAGCAAGTTTACAATTAAGAACAGTCAGTTCCTTGTAAATGGTAAACGTGTGCTCATGAAGGGTGTTAATGCGCAAGACACACATCCAATAACGGGTCGCACCGTAGACATAGAGACAATGTGGAAAGACCTTGTTATGATGAAGCAGGCCAATGTGAATATCTTACGTTCGAGCCACTATCCTCGTAGCCCAAAAATGAATGCTATGATGGATTATATAGGTATGTATCACATGGATGAGGCCGATGTGGAGTTCCATAAGAACTGGACCGATAAAGGAAATATCCACAAATCTTCGTCATGGCGTGCACCAATCGTAGACCGTGTAGAGCGTATGGTGCTACGCGATAGAAACCACTCCAGCATTGTTTCATGGAGTCTTGGAAACGAGAGTGATGGAGGTGTGAACTTCGAATATGCATATAAGGCTGCACGTGCTCTCGACCCTCGCCCCATTCACTATGAGGGTGCAACACGCGCAGGTACCAGTCCCACCGACATATACAGCGTAATGTATGAATCGGTTCCAAACGTGGAGTATAAGGTGGATAATGTCGGAAAACCCTATTTCATGTGTGAATATGCTCACGCTATGGGTCATTCGGTTGGTAATCTCAAAGAGTATTGGGATGTCTTGGAGAATAGTCGTAATGGTATGGGTGGTTGTATTTGGGATTGGGTAGACCAAGCCATTGTCGCTCCCGAAGATATCAAAAACGGTGTTCTCACCATGAACGGCTTTAACAAATATCGTAATGGTAATGACTATAAAGAGGCTCCCCATCAGGGTAACTTCGTTAATAACGGTATAATCACAGCCGACCGCAAGCCTACAGGTAAATTGGCCGAGGTAAGACGTATTTACCAGCATATTAAGTTTAGTGAGCTAAATAAGGCTAACAAGACATTCACAATTACAAATAAATATGAGAGCATAAATCTCCAAGGAATGGAACTCAACTGGGTATTGCTCTTCGAGGGTAAGAAAGTACAAGAGGGTTCAATTCTCCTTCCATCAATCCCATCGGGTTCTTCGTCAGAGGTGTCAGTTCCTTATAGTGCCGATCTACAAGGTGAATATCTGCTGAATGTGTCGGTATGCTTGTCAGAACCTACAGTGTGGGCGCAAGAAGGCTATGCCATTGCCAGCTACCAATACTCCGTTACCGAGCGTTCTCCTCTGCCAATAGCCGATGCAACAGCAGGTAAACCGCTTACATTGGAGCAGAATGGCGATATTTATACTATCGAGGGCGAAGGTGTTCGCATGACAGTTAGCAAAACCTATGGTATCACTTCGTGGACATTGGGTGGTATAGATGTCATTCCCGAATCGACCAATGCATCAACCGCACCCATGTATAGCAACTATCGTTGGATAGAAAATGATGCACCCTATGGAACTGACCCCTATTATAGTGCAAGTAATGGTATTAAAGGCAGAAGCTTCACTGTGGCTCTAAATGCCGATGGTTCAAAAGCTACCATTACCGAGAATACAACGGGTAGTTTATGTAATAACACATTTGTTTACACTATAAATCGCGATGGCTCTGTCGAGCTCGATGCACAGTATACTGTAGTGGCAAGCACTCTGCGTCGTATAGGTATGATTATGCAGTTTAATTCTGAGCTCTCTAATGCACAGTACTATGCACGTGGTCCTCTGGATAACACCATCGACCGTAAGCAGGGTGCCGATATCGGAATCTATGAACACGCAGTGAAAGATTTCCATGTCGATTATGTGCGTCCGCAAACTAGTGGCGACCGTCAGGATGTACGTTGGGTTACACTCTATAATTCCGATGGTGCCGGTATTCGTGTTGAAACAGAGGGAC
This sequence comes from Bacteroidaceae bacterium, assembly GCA_017522785.1. Taxonomy (GTDB): domain Bacteria; phylum Bacteroidota; class Bacteroidia; order Bacteroidales; family Bacteroidaceae; genus HGM04593. The sequence goes on from JAFWYF010000035.1 coordinate 76,499, forward strand.
AGGTAAATATGACTATTGATAATTACACCGACGAGTATAAGCATAACTATCTGCACCAGTGGAATATGACTGTTTCCGATAATATATATGTGAACTTCGATTATGCACAGCTTGGTATAGGTAACGGTTCGTGTGGTGCCGGTGTACTTAACGAGTATATACTTCCCAAAAGCGGAACATACGAATACCGTTTGCGTTTCACCGCGGTAGATAAGGTTGAAACAGGCGTAGACAATGTAATTATCACTTCTTCGGCATCTGAGAGTAATGATACAACGGTGTATAATATTTTTGGACAGTCTGTAGGTGATAAATCAACGTTGTCATCATTGCCTAAGGGCATTTATATCATGCAGGGCAAGAAGTTCCTTGTTCATTAAAAACAGTTTCTTACATATAAACGACAAGACAGCATCCTAATGTATGCTGTCTTGTCGTTTATATATGTTGTTTAATAAAATGCAAAACTATTATAGGCTTATTTCTTTCTGAATCTTTTGGTAACGGCTGCATAGCCACAGCGACGGCACAAGGGCTCAACAGCATTGTGGCGTGTAAAGCCGTCGTAAATGGCGCGTGCTCGTGGCGACTCCAGTATATCTTCAAGTTCTGCCTCGAAAAGATTGCCTAGTGCTATTTCTCCTTCGTGGTCCAGACAACAGGGGACAACAGTACCATCTACAAGCACACCAATTTGGTTTCTAAGTGCATAGCAGAAAGATTCCTCACAAGCATATTCGTCGCTTTCGCTATCGGGCCACTCAAATATTTTGTCAAATTCAATATATAGGTTCTCTTGTAGTCTCCATCCATAGTAGCGCTCGCTCCATGGCTGTGGCGCATATTCCGATATAAGTTGTATGAGTCTTTCGTTGTTGTTCTCGCTGCCTCCTTGATTCCAAAAACGCAATACGATGACAATGCCTCGCGCCACAGCCTCGATAGAGAACTTCATAACCTCGCGTATGTATTCTTCGGCATCCTCGCGACTGTTTCCCTCGTGCGAGTGTAGCGATATTTGTATCTTGTGGGGTAGTGCATCAATAATGTCATACGCCTTTGCAAGCAACGTGCCATTCGTGGTGAGCACCGGAATAAATCCCTTTCTACGTGCAATCTCTATGAACTGTGGCAGTTGAGGGTGTAGTAACGGCTCGCCCATAAGATGAAAATATAGGAACTTTATCTTGCCTTGCAAACGATTGGTGAGCGTTTCGAACTCTTCTAATGTAAGACGTCGCTTTGCCCTATCGGTCTTTGGACAAAAGAAGCAGTTGAGGTTGCATATATTTGTTATTTCGAGGTAGCAACGAGTAATCATAATAATCCTATCCGTTCAAATAAAAAAAGATGAAGAAGCATTGCTTCTTCATCTTCAGTGATTCGCCTGGGGCTCGAACCCAGGACCCCATCCTTAAAAGGGATGTGCTCTACCTGCTGAGCTAGCGAATCTACCTAAGTGCCGTTAAGCGTGTGCAAAGATAGGGTAAATTTTTCTATTTGCAAATATTTTTGGGAAAATTTTGCGATTTTATTGATTTTTATTTTCTGATATGGCTTTTTTTAGGGCATTTTCAGTTTCATTAGCCTCTTTTTTGTCGTCTACGTCGCATCTTTTTATGCTGTTTATCTCGTGGTAGCGTTTAATGTATCCAATGAGTAATGTTGTCATGGGTAACGCTACAATCATTCCCAAAACTCCCAATAGCTTGCCCCATATTGCAAGTGATAGTAAGATTATTGCCGGATGCAGTTTCATGCCACGTCCCAAAATACATGGTACCAATATAAGGTCTTGAATAACCTGCACAATGGCTAATACTATAAATGCCGATAATAGAACGAACCAAAAATTCTCCCCATTGTTTGCCGCCTTAAGCAACGACAGCATAATCATTGGCAATAGAGATACCAATTGCAGGTATGGTACAAGGTTCAGCAATCCTATGAATAGTCCAAAACCTATTGCAAGAGGGAAATCTATTATAAGAAATCCGGTAGAATACAGTATGCCTACACAAAGCGCTACAAGTGCTTGTCCACGAAAATATTGGTTCATGCCGGCCGAAATGTCGCTCGACAGCTTGGCAGCAATCTCGCGCCAACGTACAGGCAAAAACAGTTTCCACTCATCCGATAGCTTCTCGTAATCGAGCAGTATAAAAAATATGTATAGCAAGGCAATACATGCCGAGAACAGGTGAACAATCACTCCTATAGTGCCCACTAACAGCGATTGTGTATGTTGGTATATGTTTTGCAGAAGGTCTTGCACACCGTTGTTTTGCAACAGGCTTACAACATCTTGCTCGTTGGCATACTCTCTAACAGCCTCTATTATTACAGGTGAAATAGATGGGTTGCTAATCTGGTTGCTAAGGAAATTAACTGTTACATTCTTGAACGTGTTGAATTCATTGGTTATTGATGGTGCAATGAGCATTGCAAAACCCACAATCAATGAAACTACAACGAGCATTACAGCAAGAATGGCCAAAAGTCGCGATTTGAATCGCAGTTTGTACTGCACGAAGCACACCATTGGATAGAGTAGATATGCCACCAACCATGCTACTGCAAATGGTAGTAATACGCTACTCAAACTATTTAGAACAAGATAGGATATGCCTATGGTTATAAGTACCAAAATTATGCGCAAAAAGCGACCTAGTGTAACCTCTTGATATTTCATGTTGTTTACTGTTTCATTCCGGTCATACGGAAATATTTGTCCACGACAAGCAACGAAATTAGTTTTTCCCGTTTCTTGTCTTTGAATTGTGCTACATATTCGTTGGCACTCTTTATTATTGCTTCTGCTTCGTCGGGGTGCTTAATGTAATACTGTAAACGCTCGCGCAGGTCGGAATAGTCGGGTTTTATTTCGACGTAATGAACGTTGGGAATCAAACGTCCTTCCATGAACCATGTTTCACATGTGGGACGTGGCATTACAGCCAAGGAGTTGGAACTCATTACCCATTTGAGGTTGCTTGCCACATCGTTGCCTTCCAAACAAATTACAAACTTGTAGTCGAGATGCTCAAAAAGAGTCATCTTCTTTACATGCCACTCCTTGTTGTCGCTCAAATGTCTGCCCACTTCACCGGCATCGCAAATATCGCTACCAAACCACTTTTGCAAAAAGAGCGTACGTAGCTTATTGCCTTTTACACCACCGCGAAAAATTGCCATATCGCGTTTTTCGCTAAACTTCTTTTTGTCATCTATAAAAATAAAATGGCGCACTTTGTTCATCTTTAGCAGTACAGAATTGCTGTTATCGCAATTCAGTGGTCGGCTTTTTAGCAGTGTCGGTTCCGGCTGAAGGTCGCGTATATCGCCAAATAGATATCTCCAACGGTAATGTACAGGAAAATATCTTATAACATCGTTAGTGTCAAAGAAATATACCGATTTGTGCCCTTTGCGTTTGAATGTGCCGACAATTGGGTTTTGAGCACTCAGCCCGCGTACCTCGTTCAGTTTGCAGTAGTAATTGACTCTGTCAATGATATACTCTTTGTCGGCACGCTTGTCGAGTGTTGCAAGTATACGCTTCAAACGCATCCTACACCAAAAATTGGGTATAAGATATGTCTTTAGAATATTTTTTAAATAGAAAGGAAATTTTCTATTCTTTCCACTGTTAGTGATAGTTTTTAATGGAGCCATAACCTCTCTCCTTTTTTTTGATGGTTTTATTTGTTGGCCTCTTCGCGCTCTGCAAGAGCTGCATAATAGCACTCTCTACATAACGGCTCATATTCAGCCTTTTCTCCTAAAAGAACCTGTTTCTCGCCTTCTACAATACGGTGCGAAACGTATGCCAAATTTCCACAACGTACACATATAGCATGTACCTTTGTAACCTCGTCGGCTATAGCCATTAGTGCTGGCATGGGACCAAATGGGGTTGTTCTAAAATCCATGTCCAACCCGGCAACTATAACACGTATGCCCCTACGAGCCAGCTCTGCACAAACATCTACCAAATCGTTGTCAAAGAACTGTGCTTCGTCTATACCAACAACATCTACGTCGTTTGCCAGCAATAGTATGCTTGCCGATGATTCAATAGGGGTCGAAAGTATATGATTGCTGTCGTGCGAAACAACCTCCTGCTCCGAATAACGTGTATCGAGTGCAGGCTTGAATATTTCTACTTTCTGATGTGCGAACTTCGCTCTCTTTAGACGGCGTATTAGTTCTTCTGTCTTGCCCGAGAACATAGAGCCACAAACAACCTCTATTCTTCCTTTGCGGGCCATTTCCATCTGATTGTATTCGGAATATCTGTTCATTTTGTCTGTTTTTTCTGTAAAGTGCGAATTTAGTTATTGTGCTTTAATATACAATTTTAAAATAGAATAAGTTATTAACATTTTAATTAACAGACTTCAATAGATTGTTTGATTTTTGCGTCGTCGCTTTGAAAAATATTGAAGTAAACTTCATATTTCTCGCTCGTTTGTTGCTATATTTGCAATAATAAATAAGTATTAAATGGGAATATTGTATGTAGTGCCAACTCCGGTTGGCAATCTTGAAGATATTACTATGCGTGCTATACGCATATTGCGAGAGGCCGATTTTGTATTAGCCGAGGATACACGTACATCGGGAAAACTGCTAAAACATTTCGATATACAGGTACCAATGTACTCTCATCATAAATTTAATGAGCATCAAACCGTTGCTTCTTTGGTTGAGCGCATACGTAACAGTGAACACCATGTTGCATTGGTTTCCGATGCCGGAACACCTGCAATATCCGACCCGGGTTTCTTGCTCGTGCGTGAGTGTGCCAAAAACGATGTCGACGTACAGTGTTTGCCCGGAGCAACAGCCTTTGTTCCGGCTCTTGTTAGTTCTGCTTTGCCTTGCGAGAAATTTGTATTTGAAGGGTTCTTGCCACAAAAAAAAGGACGTCAAACTCGCTTGAACATCCTAAAGGATGAAACTCGTACCATAATTTTCTATGAGTCGCCTTATAGAGTGTTAAAGACATTAACCCAGTTGTCCGAGCTGTTTGGTGCCGACCGTCAGGCTGCTACCGTACGTGAGATTTCCAAACTGCACGAGGAGTGTGTGCGTGGAACATTGTCGGAACTTGTTGAGCACTTTACAGAAAACGAACCGCGTGGCGAATTTGTTATACTCGTTGGTGGTGCTGAGTAATTGATTTTGAATAAACAACAAAAGATTAAATTTATGAAAAAAGCATTTTATCTGTTTATGCTGTTGCTTGTAGTGGTTACAGCGTGTGAGAATGGCCCTAAACGCCTTCAGTTAATGAACGAGAACGATTCTTTGCAGAATGTGATACATCAGCGTGATGCTGCTCTCGACGAAATGATTACTTCGATAAACATTATAGAGGAGGGTTTTCGTACTATCAACGAGGCGCAAGGACGTGTTAATCTCGATATGGTAGGTAGTGAAAAAAGCAAGTCCGATAAATTACTCGAGGATATTGCTTTCATAAGTTCTACATTGGCAAAAAACAAAGAGCAGATAGAACTATTGCAAAAGCAGTTGGAAAAGAGCAAGTCGGGCTCCAAACAGTTGAAGGTTATGGTAGAGAATTTGCAAAAGCAGTTGAATGAGAAGAGCCTTCAGGTGCAGACACTGCAAACTGCTTTGGCGCAGAAAAATATACACATAGAAGAGTTGGATAAGACTATTGCAGAACTAAAGCAGGCGCAAGAGGTTAGCGAGCGTGTAATATCACTGCAAGAGAGTGAACTCAACTCGGTGTGGTATGCCATTGGTACAAAACGCGAGTTAAAAGGCGAAAATATCCTTTCAGGGGGCGATGTATTGCGCGAAGCAAATGCAAATATGGATTACTTTACAAAAGCCGATATGCGCGAGCTAAAGTCTATAAACACATACGCAAAGAGTGCCAAACTACTTACATCGCACCCGGAATCGAGCTATAATATGGTGCGTGACGAGAACAAAATGTACACACTGAACATTATCGACCCTGTGGCTTTTTGGAGCGTGTCGCGTTACTTGGTTATTCAGGTAAAATAAGAATTGCTTAATAACAATAGAAGAGGGTGAGATGTCTCACCCTCTTCATCTATTATTTGTGAATAATGTGTAAATATCGTAACATATTTATCGACTTAGATGACACTCTCTACGACTTTTCGGCTGCATCGCGCGAAGCATTTGTAGAGACATATAATCTGCTGAACTATAATAGCTACTTCAGCTCTTTTGAGCAGTTCATGAGTCTCTATGAACCGCGTAACAGAGAACTTTGGGAAATTTATGGACGTGGCGAGATAAGTAAAGAGGAGTTGAACCGAATACGTTATAGTTACCCATTGGAGTGTGTGGGCGTTTACGATGCGGAATTGGCGGCTCGTTTTTGTTGTGAGGCATTGGGGCGTATACCAACAAAAAAGAAACTTATTCCCGGTGCAGTGGAACTGCTCGAATATCTATATCCCAAATATCCTCTCTATATCCTCTCCAATGGTTTCAAGGAGCTACAGTCGCACAAGATGCGTACTGCCGGCATCGATGGCTATTTCAAACAGTTGATACTTTCCGATGACATTGGCATTAACAAACCGCGCCCCGAACTGTTTCGTTATGCCTTGGAATGTGCGGGAGCGCTTCCCGAAGATAGCATCATGATTGGCGATATGTTTGAAACTGATATAGCCGGTGCGGCAGGTGTTGGAATAGACCAGATATTTTTAAATTGTAAAGGTACAAGAGATTTGCTGTTCAAACCAACGTACGAGGTTAATGAACTTTTAGATATAAAAAATATTCTGTAGATATAATCTTCTACATCCTTATGAAATGAATGGTATAAAAATTGCGATGCAAATTTCTATTGCATCGCATTAATTGTATTGTATAATCAAAAACAAACCTCAATATTTACTATAATATGTAGTTCTTTTGTTTTTTGTCGGTTTATTTCATTGCATCTTCTGCTGCTTTCAGTATCTCTTGGGTTGCATCATTTGCTTTTTCTATTATTCCTTCGAGTAGTTCTCCACCCTCTTCTGTCAAATCTCCCAGCTCTTTAGCTACATCGTTTATCTCTTTTTCTAAGTCCGATTTGTTTATAGCATCGTTAATCTCCTTTTTTATGTCTGTCTCTTGTATTGCGTCAATAGCATCATTTATCATGCTACCGGCCTTGTGCATGTTGTAGTAATAAAGAAATTCGGCCTGTAATTTTTTTATGCTAAATTTCTCACTCGACGACAATTCATCTTTGAATTTATAATACCACTCCTTCGATAATTTATCATATTTCTCTTTCTGGATACTCCATTTGCTGTCTCCGAACTCTTGGTGCTTTTCTTCAATTTCTGTTACGAATTCGTTGAACATGCTAATGTATTCCTCCTTTGACGAAGGTTCGCACGATACAAACATGAGCACCAATGATAGTAGTGCTACTCTTGCAAATACTTGAATTTGTCTTCTCATAGTCGGTTATTTGGTTGTTAAACTTGTTTCTTGTGCAATTTCACTCGTTGAGCAGGTGTCTGCCTCTGCAATGGTATTGTTGTCTATGTTCTTCAAACGATGTACAAGTGAGTCGCGAACGATATTGAACGCTTCTCGGTTGTTGTCGCTTATGGGCTTTTTGGGTTGTGATTTTATTGTCAAAGGGTTAATAGGTTTTCCATTCTCATGTACACGAAAATCGAGGTGGGGGCCTGTTGATATTCCTGTGGAGCCCACATAGCCGATAACCTGTTTCTGTTTAACGGTATCGCCTATCTTTAATCCTTTTGCAAAGCGCGACAGATGCATGTATGTTGTTACGTACATGCTGTTATGGCGAATCTTAACATAGTTGCCACCTCCACCGGCTTGGTATCCTTTTGCTATAACCTTACCATTGCCAATGGCATATACCGGGGTGCCTGTAGGCGCGGCGTAGTCTACTCCATGGTGTGCGCGATAGCGCTTTAATACAGGGTGAAAGCGACTGTTTGAGAAACGCGACGAGATACGGTAGTAGTCGAGTGGTGCTTTCAGAAATGCACCTTCCAAACTATTTCCGTCGGCATTGTAAAAAAGCTCTTCACCGTCTTGCACAAAGGGAATGGCATACACCATGCTGTCCGATGCGCAGAACGATGCGGCATGTATCCTGAAATTGTTAAGTGGCTTTTCATCGACATATTCCTGTGAATATATGAGTCGGAATTCATCTCCCTTCTGTATGCCAAAGAAATCGACAGACCAACCAAAAATATGTGATAGCATTACTGCTAATTGTGGCGATGCTCCACTCTCTTGCATGGCAACCCATAGCGACGAATTTACCTTGCCAGCTACATCGCTCTCTCGCCATTCAGCGGGGTTTTCGGCCCTCACCGCATGATAGTTGTTCTTTAGGTCGAAACGAATATATGTTTTGGGGCTCTCTTCATAGACAAAATAGCATGGGCTTGCACTGCTATCCCTCTCCGAAACCAAGGCGCATGCTTGTCCGGGACGCATTTTGCGTACATCGAATATACTGTCGGGGCATTGTGCCATGTCGTAAACTTGTTGCGCCGAGAACCCAAACTTCATAAGTAGTTCTGCCAATGTTTGGTGTGGACGCACTGTGTCATATTCTATGACGAAATTTTCAATCGGTAGCCCATATTTAAAAACCGTATCTTGTATAACAGTGCTATCGCTTTCTGCCAATAATTCCTCTTCGCATCTGTTGCATCCTCCATTCCCTCCAAAGAGAATTGCTGTTGCCATAGCAATAACTATCACAATACCGGTTATAGACCAATATATAATCTGTTTTCTTCTGCTTGTTTCACTCATTCCTAATCAATTCAAATCTATTGCGAAAATATGTAAAATTTTCGACAAAGAGAGCACATTATTGTTTCTCAGCCTTCTTTTTCTGTTTTTTTAAGGAAACTGTTTCAGCGTTGTGAACTTACATGTTTTGCAGATGAAAGCAGGATTGTAATATTTTGCTTTTCAAAAGTTGCGGATAATCGGGGTAATCTTGCAGAAACCTCTCAACCTCTCTTTTCGCTTTTTCGCTGTCGTGGTGCCTGAGCAGAGCATTTACCCAGTTGCTGGGAAAGAATATATCACCTGTACGCTGAATCTCTTTTAACTCCTCCAATGCTGTACGTATATATTTCACTGCATATTCTCCTCTTTGTCTATGGTTGAGATAGGCCAGTGCACTAGCCGTCCAAGGCTCAATGCGTCTGTTTTCGGGCAACAATAGTTCATTGAATAGTACGTCGGCTTTTAGTGTATCCAATGTAACGGCGCGACTAATAAAATCGAACTGTCGCAATCTGTCGGGGTTGCTAATTCTCTCTCTCTGCATGTGTAGTATCGCTTCGTTCTCTTTGGGCAAACGTATTGCCAATTCGTATGCCATATTGGTATAGTCGTTCTCATTTAGCAATGGCACTGTTTGTCCTTTCCAAATGTTGTGTATCTCACTAATAACATACGGCGATGTCATGTTCTGCATAATAGAACGAAGCAGTTGCTGACGGCATGAACTCAAATGGTGTGTACGCTGTTTTGCAAGAATTTCTTTCTCTAAAATATCGCGCTCTGCTCCTTCTGTTTTTCTTAAAGGCTCTCCAATGTATCCAACCAACGACGAGGCAATCAGTTCGTTCTGCTCGCTATCTATCGCATCCAGCACAAATCTAAGCCAATCATTGGTAGAAATTCTTTTTATCACATAGTTCTCATAGAGAATCATCAGTAACGAGAGTCTTGTTGTTTCATCTTCAATATCCTTCCAATTCTTTATAATCCAGTTCATAGATGTGCTGTCGGGAACAAACCGGCCATATCCTCTGCCGTCGCTGTTTGGAAGCACATATTTAGCTCCTTCGGGCAGAGGCATTGTGAGTGTGGCATCAGTCAATGTAACTTCTTGAACAGTATCACTTTCTCCTTTGAATACTATGTTAAAGGATTGAGGCCACGACAAACCTCGCTCGTAAGGGTCTTTCTGCTCAATCTTCAGCACGCCATTCTCTTGTGTGAATTTTATGGTTGGCATGCCTCGCTCGGTAATCCATACTTTGCTGAACTGCTTTAGGTCTTTGTCGCTCTTCTTGTCGAGAATTTGAATTAGCTCTTCCCAAGTGGCATTGCTATACGCATACGATTGCAAATATTCCTGTATCCCTTCACGAAAAGCCTCCTCGCCCATAATCTCAACAAGTTTCTCCATAACCAATGGGGCTTTGTTGTATATTATTTGATTATATATGAGTCCCGCATTTGCGAGGTTGTCCAGTTGCTGTTTTATGGCGGTGCCACCCTGTGTCCTGTCTTCGGACATAGAAGGCTCAGCATAATTCTTTAAGCTTGCTATCTTATGATTTATATTCAGGAACAGTGGCTCTGTCATCCTTGCCGCAAAATAGTTTGCAAACACCTCTTTAGTCCACACATCATCGAACCAGTTCATGGTAACATAATCTCCAAACCACATGTGTGCAGTTTCGTGTGCAATGAGTTTGGCGCGTGCAAGCCTTTCGTCTATGCTTGGATGCTCCCCCAGAAACAAAACATTGTCGTTGTAGAGTGTTGCACCTGTATGTTCCATTCCGCCATATTGAAAGCCCGGTAAAATAATAAGACTATATTTTGCAAATGGGTATGGAACGTTGGTGTACTCCTCCAGCCAATCGAGTGAGACTTCAACCTCGTGAAATATATTGCTGAGTTGAGCAATTCTCTTCGGGTCGGTCTCTCGGTGGTATGCTGTCAGAACTCTTTTCTTTGAACTGTAATCGACCCTCTTCAACTTGCCTGCAACGAAACTGAACAGATAGGTACTCAGTGGCTCAGTCTGTGCAAACTGCACCAATTTCCTGTCGTTTTCTTGCTTCTCGTTCAAAATATTTGTGTTCGAAACAGCCTCCCAACAAACAGGTAACCGCATCGACAATGTAAATAGTGCTTTCAGGTTGGGTTGCTCAAAACAGGGGAAGACAGTGCGTGCTCTGTCGGGGACAAAGAGAGTGTACAAAAACTCATCGTTTCTGTTCAGCGATTGTTCACCTGCTATGAACTCAATATATATATGGTTGTTGTTCTTTTGCAGTGCACTGCGGGGAATAATAATGTGGTCGTTTCTGAATGTGTACTCTGTGGGCCTGTCATTAGCCATAACACTCAGAATATTATCCTGCGACTCTCTGAAATCTATTATAATCTCTTGTGGGCTCTTTAAATTGAACGAGATTGTAATATTACCCTTTATTTGTTCACTCTTTTCCAAAGGAATGTCAAAAAACAGCTCATATTCCAAATTTTCTATATGCTCCTTGCGATACTCGGCAAGCTCAACAGATACTCCCGGCAAGTAAATTTTTTCGTTCAGTTTCTTGCACGATGTAACACACATCGCTAGCAAAAAAATATATATAATGCGAATCAATTGTTTTTTCATTCTGTCGCCTTTTAACACCATAAAAAATAAATTTAAGTAGCTCAAAGATAGTTATTTTTATTGTTAGATATGTCGCTTAAACCAATTTTATCGATAATTGCTATAGTTTATAATCGATTATTTATACTTTTGCTAAAAATAGTAATAGTGGAGCAATTGCTTGTGATTGCAACTTAAACGTTTCATCTATGGATTATCAGCAAATACTAGAGAATATATACCAAACTATTCAGCCCTATTCCAAACAAGGAAAACAGGCCGATTATATACCCGAATTGGCTAAAGTGTATCCCGACCAATTCGGTATGTCGCTCCATACAATTTATGGCGAGACAGCATCTATTGAACAGGCTGATACGCGTTTCTCGATTCAAAGTATCTCAAAGGTGTTTACTCTTGCTATGTGTTTGTCTATTAAAGGCGACGACCTATGGAGCAGGGTAGGTAAGGAGCCTTCGGGAACAGCTTTTAATTCATTGGTACAGCTCGAAGTGGAAAAAGGTGTGCCACGAAACCCATTTATCAATGCGGGCGCATTGGTTATGGCCGACATCCTATTGTCGAATTTAAAGAATCCCGAGGCCGATTACCTCAATTTTGTACGTGCGGTGTCTGCTAATGAAACAATCGATTATAATGTTAATGTAGCAAACTCGGAGCGTGAGAATGGTTTTCTAAATGCGGCTATCGTCAATCTGTTAAAGTATCATGGCACGATAGAAAACAATATCGAGGATGTGCTACATTTCTATTTTCTCATGTGCTCGATAGAGATGAGTTGCAGAGAGTTGTCGTTGGCTTTTTTGGCCTTTGCAAACCACCGTCGTAAATTCGACTATGCAGGAATTACACTCACATCATCACAAGTAAAACGCATAAATGCTATTATGCAAACTTGTGGTTTCTATGACGAGGCAGGCGAGTTTGCCTATCTTGTTGGGCTTCCCGGCAAGAGTGGTGTTGGTGGCGGAATTGTCGCAATACATCCGTTGCAATATTCCGTTGCGGTGTGGAGCCCGCGACTGAACTCCAAAGGCAATTCTGTTATGGGTATCAAAGCACTGGAACTGCTGACAACAGAAACAAAGGCTTCTATATTTTAGTTATATGCCTTCTACAAGGCAGGGCTACCAGCATTGTCTATTTTACAACAAAAAAGAGCAGAAAATTCTGCTCTTTTTTGTTGTGCGCCTGATAGGACTCGAACCTACACGTCGCGAAACACCAGATCCTAAGTCTGGCGCGTCTACCAATTTCGCCACAGGCGCGCTCAGTTTTCTTAAAAACGTTGCAAAGATAGTGCTTTTTTTGAATTATTCCACCTCTTCTTCATTTTTTTTATCATAAAAACTGTTTATTAGTTCAACAGCTGTATCAATCATGGTGTCTCGGCCTCTGTTCCAATCTTCTGAGGTGATGTTTACTGCTATGTCGGGTTCAATACCAAACTCGGTATGTTTGCCCTCTTTGTCCAGTATGGGACATGCCGAAAAACGTACCGTCCAGCCGTTGGGTAGGGTGCTGTTCAATGGCAATCCCGAACCACCACCTGTTTTGTCGCCAAGTATAACCACATGTGGCAATTCGCGCATGAGCATTACAAAATAGTTTGCCGAGCTATACACTGCACGATTGGTTAGCACCACAACGGGACGTAGCCACACTGCGCCATCGCCTCGTTCAAGATATATTGCTTCGGGCGACGAAAAATCGTCATGTCCGGTGCCGTTCTTGTGCTGTATATATCCTGTGTGCACCTTTTCATTTGTAAAGTGCGATGCCAATTTCTCTGCCGAGGTGAGCATGCCACCTCCGTTGTTGCGAATATCAATTATCAACCCTTTGTTTATAGATAACCGCGAAAGGATAATACTTATATTGTTGTCGCTCATGGCGTCGGCAAAAGTTTCGACATAGGCATAACCAATGCTGTCGGGCATCAGAGAGTTAAATTTTATGCCGTTGCTATATCCGAAATTGTTACCTAAATAGTTGCGTTGTATTGAGTCGCTAAAATTTATGGGGTAGTCGAGCTTCCAATTCCAATAGTAACTTGTTCCGTAACTTGATACAAGGTTTACATGCCCATCGCGTAACTCCTTAAGCATGTTTCCCAGTGTGTCAAACAACTCCATGCTGTTTTTGCATTGTTCGGCCAATGGACGATATTTGCGATATGTCTCTTCCCAATCGAGTCCAAACTCATCCTCGGCATGTTCAAAAAAGCAGTAGCGTTGGTCTATGATTGTCCACAAGGCATCGAAGTTCCCTGCAGGCGAGTTGCTGAACTTATCCTCCTCTATGCATCCTTGACAAAAGAGAATGAGCAGTGTTGCAAATATATATCGGTATATCTTTTTCATCGTTTAGTAGGGAGTATATGCTTTTATCGGGTCTCCTTGTTTCACTTTATACAAAGTCTTCACAAAACCGAATGTAAAGGCGTGGCTGTACAAGTGTGTTCGCAGGTCGTTTACCTCCGATTGATAAAGGTCGGCAATGTACGACAGTCGCAGGGTTACATTGCGTCTGTTACTGCCTATAGGTATGTCGAACGACACGGTATGTCGCCACGAAGGGCTGTTAAAGGGGTGTGCAAAATGCCATGTATTGGCACAATGCCCCAACCCAAATATCTCGTAGTACGATTGTCCGAACTCGGGTGAGAACATTGCTCCTGCCAAAGGTATGTCCAGCTGATAACGTGCCACATGGTCTCTTCCTCTAATTGGAATGTGGTATATTGCCATTCCCGATGCCGCAAGTGCCAAGCGTAGTTTTGCCGAAATAAGATTATTCCCATTTGCAGGTATATACAACGCACCACCCGACAGTTGAATCTGCACTCCGGCAAGCAATTGCAGGCGCTCACCTATTTCGAACGGGTGATAGCCACTCCAGAAACGGTTCGCCATTAACGAATATTGGGTGCTGGAATTTAGTTCTGTAATTCCACCGGTAACATTGAACAGGGTTTGATATTTCCATTTGTAACTGCCAAAATGTGCATCCCTGAAGTTCTCCAAATTGTAGTGGTAGCCTAAACCGGTGTAGTTATATCCCGATAAATATGTATCTAAGTTATTCAGCAGTGCAATGCCATGCGACGACGTGCGCACCAATACCCTGCGAGGAATTATGCTGTCGATAACAATATCTTGCGCTTTTAGTGTTGTACTTGTGAGTAACAACACTAAAAGCAACAATATGTATCGGGCTGTTTTTCTCATTCTTCGTTGAACAGGCTTAATTGTATTGGCTCTTCGCCATTGTTGTTGTCATCATCTTCTGCTTCGGTTGGCTCCTCAGGCTCCTCTTTGGGTAGTGGGTGTTTGGTAGGCTCCAATTCCAATACCTCGTCGAGCTCGAATGTGGTAAGGCGCTTTCCGCGTGCTTTGAAACTCTTTACTGCAATGAACTCATCCAATTCTATAACAAGTGGCTCGCGGAATTGGTCGTTTCCTCCAAACATCACCTGTATGCGAGGGTAGGGTGTATCGGACAACAGAATCAGTTTGTTGTCTTTGTTGTCGCCCAAGCAGTTTTGCTTGCGTGCGTTGGCATCCAATGTGAAGCGTTTCACATAGGGATACCCCTGTTGCGATGCATCGTAGAGAATTGCCGACCACACCTTGTTTGCATCATATTTCTCGATAATCATTAAATCGTCGTCGAAGTGCGCGTTTAGGTCTACAGGCAACAGATAGAACTCTCCGTTCTCTCTAATAACCAATATCTTGTCATCGTTGTGGAACTCTCCAAGATACTCGCCATGATTGTCGAAGTTTATACGAAGTATGTCGCGGTCGAACCACACCTGTCGTCCACCCAGTGTAGAACTGCCATGACGTTTCAATGTGATGCGTTGCACCTCGTTCTTTGTAAGAATATTGCCCATCGACTGACGACCTTTTATGGCTATGGTGCTGAAGTCTTTCTCTATGAAAGTGTTGCGCAAACGTGGGTTGGGGCGAAGCTGCACCTTTACAACCTCGGCCTCGCCATTGGGGTTCGACGAGAAGTAGATTATTTTTGAACCGGGCGTGCCTTGTGTCAGGTCATACTCTCGGTCGCGTGTCATTCCTGTTGCCGCAAAACGCTTAATGTAATAGATACCCTTGCTACCATCGCGGTACACCACATTGTATATAGTACGTTTGTCGTTCTTCTTAAATACGTCGATGTGCATCACGTTCTTTCCTACAAAGAGTTTCTCGCTCACCTTAACAATCTTGTACTTGCCATCTTTGTAGAACAGTATTATATCGTCAATGTCCGAACAGTTGGTAACATATTCATCTTTTTTCAACGATGTACCAATGAAGCCCTCGCTACGGTTAATGTATAGCTTTTGATTGGCCTCTACAACCTTTGCCGCAACAATGGTGTCAAGGTTGCGTATCTCTGTTTGACGCGGATAGCGGTCGCCATACTTCTCCTTTAGCATGTTGAACCATTTAATGGTAACGGCTATCATGTCGCTCAACTGCTTGTCTATGTCGGCAATCTCTTTCTTGAGTCTAACAATAAGTTCTTCGGCTTTATCCTTGTTGAAACGTAGGATACGTGCCATCTTAATTTCCATAAGACGTAGCAGGTCGTCGCGTGTAACCTCGCGTATGAAATCTTTCTTGTATGGCTCAAGACGTTTGTCGATGTGTGCAAGCGCAGTATCCATGTCTTTTGCCTGCTCAAACTCCTTGTCTTTGTATATGCGCTCCTCTATGAATATGCTCTCGAGTGATGCAAAGTGTAGCTGCTCCAGCAGTTCGCCCTTGCGTATAAGCAACTCCTGACGTAACAACTCTTTTGTGCTGTCTACGGAGCGACGCAACAGCTCGCTGACAGTGAGGAATACCGGGGTGTGATTGTCTATGACACAGCAACATGGGGTTATGCTTATCTCACAATCGGTGAAGGCATAAAGAGCATCTATCGTCTTGTCCGACGATACTCCGGGAGCCAGATGCACCAGAATCTCTACTTTGTCCGACGTGTTGTCATCTACTTTGCGCACCTTCATCTTGCCATTGTCCACAGCCTTAAGAATAGATTCTATAATAAGCGGGGTGGTCTTTCCGTATGGTATCTCGGTGATAGACAATGTTTTGTTGTCTTCCGACTTCGAAATTTTTGCTCTAATTCGTACACGTCCGGTACGGTCGCCGTCGTTGTAGCGCGATACGTCTATGCTACCACCGGTCTGAAAATCGGGATACAGCGTGAACGGCTCGTTGTTCAAATACGATACTGCGGCATCGCAAATCTCGTTAAAGTTATGTGGAAGAATTTTCGACGATAATCCCACTGCAATACCCTCTACACCATGTGCCAACAGCAGAGGAAACTTTACCGGCAATGTTATAGGCTCTTTGTTACGGCCGTCGTACGACAGTTTCCATTCGGTGGTCTTGGGGTTGAATACGACATCGTGAGCAAAGTGCGACAAACGGGCTTCAATGTAACGTGGGGCGGCCGCCGAGTCTCCTGTTAGAATATTACCCCAGTTTCCCTGACAATCAATGAGCAAATCCTTCTGTCCCATCTGCACCAAAGCACCGGCAATAGATGCATCGCCATGTGGGTGGTACTGCATGGTGTGTCCAACCACATTTGCCACCTTGTTGTAGCGTCCGTCGTCGAGCTCACGCATAGCATGCAGAATGCGTCTTTGCACCGGCTTTAGACCATCGTACAAGTGTGGCACCGCACGCTCCAAAATAACATACGAAGCGTAGTCGAGAAACCAGTTCTTGTACATCCCGGTTAGTTTGTGTGTTGTTGAGTCCTGTGCCGGGGTGTAATTGCTATGTTCGTTTTGTGCATTATTCTCTTGCTCGGCAGGCAACTCTTTTTCAATATTGTCGTCGTATTCGTTGTAATCCATAAATCAATAGAGGGCTGTTTAACGAGTGTTGTCTATTTTAACAACATTATGTTGCAAAAATAAGGTTTTTCCAAAAAAAAATGCTTTACTTTGCACAAATTTTACAATATAATATAGAAACAGTTACTATAATGGCACAAGAAGATGTATTTAAGAAGGTAGTTGCTCATTG
Organism: Bacteroidaceae bacterium; assembly: GCA_017522785.1. Classification (GTDB taxonomy): domain Bacteria; phylum Bacteroidota; class Bacteroidia; order Bacteroidales; family Bacteroidaceae; genus HGM04593. Next base: position 94,001 of record JAFWYF010000035.1, read on the forward strand.
CAAGGAGTATGGTTTTGTATTTCCTTCGAGCGACATATACGATGGTTTAGGTGCAGTGTACGACTACGGCCAAATGGGTGTCGAGTTAAAGAATAATATCAAGAACTACTGGTGGCAGAGCATGGTGCTCTTGCACGATAATATTGTGGGAATAGATTCTGCTATATTCATGCACCCCACAATTTGGAAGGCATCGGGTCATGTCGATGCATTCAACGACCCTCTCATAGACAACCGCGATTCAAAGAAACGCTATCGTGCCGATGTTCTCATCGAGGAGCAGATAGCAAAGTACGAGGAGAAAATCGAAAAAGAGGTGGCAAAAGCTGCAAAACGTTTTGGCGAGTCATTCAATCGCGAACTTTTCTGCGAGACAAACCCCAAAGTTGTTGCAGAGAAACAGAAACGCGATGCATTACACGAGCGCTTCTCGGTGGCAATGAATGCAATGAACCTCGACGAACTCCGTCAGATAATCATAGACGAGGAAATCGTATGTCCTATCTCTGGAACACGTAACTGGACCGAGGTGCGTCAGTTCAATCTTATGTTCTCTACCGAAATGGGTTCTACTGCCGATGGCGCCATGAAGGTCTATCTGCGTCCCGAAACAGCACAAGGTATCTTTGTGAACTATCTCAACGTGCAAAAGACAGGTCGTATGCGCATCCCCTTTGGTATAGCACAAATTGGTAAAGCATTCCGTAACGAGATTGTAGCACGTCAGTTCATATTCCGCATGCGCGAGTTTGAGCAGATGGAGATGCAGTTCTTCGTACGTCCCGGTAGCGAACTAGAGTGGTTTGCAAAATGGAAAGAGACACGTCTTGCTTGGCACAAGGCTCTTGGCTTCGGCGACGACTCCTATCGCTATCACGACCACGAGAAGTTGGCACACTATGCCAATGCGGCTACCGACATCGAGTTCAAGATGCCATTTGGTTTCAAAGAGGTTGAGGGTATTCACTCACGTACCAACTTCGACCTTAGCCAGCACGAGAAATTCTCGGGCAAGAACATCAAATATTTCGACCCCGAAACAAACGAGAGCTATGTTCCCTACGTCATTGAAACATCTATCGGTGTCGATAGTATGTTCCTTAGCGTAATGTGTGCATCGTATTGCGAGGAAAAACTCGAAAATGGTGAGACTCGCGTTGTGCTACGTTTGCCTGCAGCTCTTGCTCCTGTAAAATTAGCCGTTCTTCCTTTGGTTAAGAAAGATGGTTTGCCCGAAAAGGCACGTGAGATAATGAACGAACTCAAGTTCTCGTTCAACTGTTATTACGAAGAGAAAGACTCTATTGGCAAGCGCTATCGTCGTATGGATGCAATTGGTACTCCCTATTGTGTAACAATCGACCACCAGACATTGGAAGATGGCATGGTTACCTTGCGTGAGCGTGATACCATGGAGCAACGTCGTGTAGCAATTGCCGACCTTAAGTCAATTATACAAGACAGTGTAAGCATCACATCGTTGTTAAAGAAATTACAGTAAAAAAGTGGCCTGTATGAAAAGAAAAGATATAAAGTTTATTGTATTTATGTTGTTAGGCTTTTTAGCCTTCACCTCCTGCGACGAAACATCGGAGAGTGGCGAGTATGATAATTGGCAGCAACGCAATATACAATATATCGATTCTATTGCCGGTGTGGCACGAACAAATGCCGATGGCACTTGGAAAGTGATACTTGCCGAGGGACTCAACGACGATGGAGAGTTGTGGAGCAACGAGTACTATGTCTATTGCAAGGTATTGCAACAAGGCTCGGGAACAGTTTCTCCTCATTACAACGACAGTGTGCTTGTGAACTATCGCGGGCGTCTCATACCCTCACGAACATACAAAGATGGTTATGTGTTCGACGAGTCCTATGACGGAGAATTCGATGCCAATTTCGATGTGCCACAGAAACTTAATCTGGCAGGTTGTGTTCGTGGTTGGATAACAGCCATGCAAGAGATGGTACAAGGCGACACATGGAGAGTATATATCCCTGCAAATCTTGGATATGGTGCAAGTGATAGAAGCAAAATACCGGCATACTCAACACTCATATTCGATATAAATCTGGTGCGTTTTGCTCCGGTAGGAACGCCTCTTATATCAGAAAACTAAAGAACGATTTTATCATGGAACAGAATAGAGAGAATCAGTTACAAATAGAACTGAAAGAAAATATTGCAGAAGGTGTTTATGCCAATCTAGCTATAATTGCTCATTCATCATCGGAGTTCGTAATAGACTTTGTACGTATGATGCCGGGTGTGGCAAAGGCACAAGTGAAGTCACGTATTGTGATGACACCCGAGCATGCCAAACGTCTTATGTTTGCTTTACAAGATAATATACAGAAGTATGAATCGCAGTTTGGCAAGATAAATATGCCTGAGTTACGTGTACCATATATCCCCAGTATGAATGATTTGAAGGGGGATGCTTAATGGTTTAGTACTGATAAAAGCAAGTTGGCTTCTAAAATTTTAGAAGCCAACTTGCTTTTATATAAGTCTCTGTTTGGATTATTTATTTACTATAAGTAAATTATAGGGTGTTTTCACCTGTTTTCTAAGATTTGCCAATAATATGCAAAACATTGTGTTTTAGCGTATTTTGGCAAATTTTCTTTTCTTGTGATTTGCAGAATTTGCCGACAATATCTACTTTTGTATGCAAATAGTATGTACAAAGATTTGCATACACAGAAGAAAGTAACCTAAAAAACGGCAAATTATGTTCAAGTATTCAAAGGACGGTATATCGGTACTCTCGGTGCTAGATGCCAGTTGAGCCAAGAAGAGCGGATTGTTTCCTGTCAAGATACAGGTCATCTACAACCGCAAGCAGAAATACTACTCTACGGGGCAAGAACTCTCCAAGGAGGATTGGGCGAACCTTGCCGAGAGCAA
>JAFWYF010000036.1 GCA_017522785.1 Bacteroidaceae bacterium
CCCTTCCATAAAAAGGCAACGGATAGGTAGCATTTCTTTCTCTAATACCCACCATATACGGCTCCTTCTGCCGAAATTAACAATATGGTGAGGTAACACAAAAATGGTATATGTACCAACCACTTATCAAATTTCACCCTCATCCTGCCATTTTTACGCAAGTTCTGTGTATCTTTGCTTAGCTATAGCTAGCAAAGATAGTATGAATATAGAGGTTGGTATAGAACAGTTATTAAGATTAGTATTCTTACTAAATCTGCCCCTTGCAATATATATAATGCTCAAGGTGGTATTGAACAACCGTAACCCGGTGAAAACGGTTGCTTGGATATTGGTGCTGTTTTTTCTTCCTCTGTTGGGCTTGTTGCTCTATTTCTTCTTCGGCTGGGATACACGCCGTCTTCGATATATAAACAAACGCTCCTTGTCGCAAATACAACGACGTAGCAAGTTGTCCTATCCCGAACATATCACACCCGATATTCCTGCCAATTATGCAGGGCTAATCTCCTTTTTCGAGAATAGTGCCGATGCACACCTCACAGGTCATACAACCGTAGATATCATAAACAATGGACAAGATTTCATGCAGGCTTTGTTGCGCGAGGTGAGTGAAGCTAAAGAACACATACACTTAATGTTTTATATATTCGAGGACGATGCCACAGGGCACGCCCTGCGAGATGCCCTTGTAGAAAAGGCACGCGAAGGAGTAGAGGTGCGTGTCATATACGATAGCGTAGGTTGTTGGTCGGTAAAAACCTCTTTTTTCGACGAAATACGTAAAGCGGGTGGTTATGTGGCTTCGTTCCTTAAAGTGCGTTTCCCTTTGCTTACAAACAAGATAAATTATCGCAACCATCGTAAGGTGGTGGTAATAGATGGCAAAGTGGGGTTTGTAGGTGGCTTTAATGTGGCCGACAGGTATGTAACAGGTGGCAAGTGGAATGAGTGGCGCGACACCATGCTTGTGCTGCGAGGAAGTGCTGTCTATGGTTTGCAAATCACATTCTTGGTCGATTGGTTCTTTGCCGACTCCTCACTGGTTTCGGGGAAACGTTATTTCCCTGCATTGAACCACGACAAAGGTGCTTTGGCTCAAATAGTAACATCCAATCCGGTGGGCTATTGTCGTACCATCATGAGTGGGCTTACAATCTCTTTACTCAATGCAAAAAATTATGTCTACATACAAACTCCCTATCTGATGCCTAACGACACTGTGCTAATGGCCATACAGAATGCCGCGCAGTCGGGTGTCGATGTGCGTCTGATGATTCCATTACGTGCCGACAGTCGCATAGCCGACTATGCCGCTTATTCCTATCTGGGAGAACTGTTGAATGTGGGAGTAAAGGTCTATTTGTACGAAAAAGGGTTCCTGCATAGCAAGATGCTCGTTGCCGATGATATGCTCTCTACTGTAGGGTCGGCAAATCTCGATTTTCGCAGTTTCTATTACAATTTCGAAGTGAATGCCTACATCTACGATGCAAACGTCGCAAGTCGTCTAAAGGCTATGTTTATGGAGGATATTAAGTCCTGTCGTCAATTGACGTTGCGTGAGTACAAAGAGCGTCCAATGTCGCGTCGTTGTCTTGAGTCGGGAGCGAGGCTGTTGTCGCCTCTCCTATAGTTTAATATCGCTATTTTTTCTCGAAGAAGGTGAAATTAACGCTACCGTATGCTATATGACGAAAGAAATTGGGATGATTGCTGAAATCGTTGTCTTTGCCATGTTCAAAGATAAATATTCCACCCTTCTTTAATATATTGCTTTGCATCACCATGTCGGGAATTTCGGGCAACCCTTTCAAAGCATAAGGAGGGTCGGCAAAAATAATGTCGTAGCTAGCACTGCAACGACGGAGAAAACGAAATACGTCGTCACGCACTAAGTGCCAATTGTCATCTTTCAACAACGATGCACTTCTTTTTAAGTGTGAGAAGTGAAGTGAGTCCATTTCAACCGATGTAACGCTTGAACAACCACGTGACAGCAACTCTAAACTTATGCTACCTGTGCCCGAGAAAAGGTCCAACGCGCTTGTCTCTTCAAAATCTACGTAGTTCAGCAGAATGTTGAACAGATTCTCTTTTGCAAAATCGGTTGTTGGACGTGCCTTGAAATTACGAGGAATATCGAAATGGCGTCCTTTGTATTTTCCGCTTATTATTCGCATAGTAGTAGTGCTTGCAGGTCGAAAGGTATATCTTTAATCTTGTTAAGCAAATTAGGACGAAACTCGCTGTTGGGGTTAATGCGTTTACGATTCTGTATGAAACGGCTTAGCATGGGGCTTATCTCCTCTACTGTGTTGTCGCCACATAGATACAGTGTATCGTTGGTTTGCGACAGTTCTTGCTCCTTCCATATACTTAGTATGTAATATGCTTGGTCGTTAATGTCGCGCGATGCAAAACTGTTTGTCAGTTGTAATTTCCCATCTGCAATAGCAAACAGTAACGATTTACCCTTTTGCAGGTAGGCCAAAAGGTATTTTGATGCTTCAAAGGGTTTACGGGCTATATATCCCATGAGTATTCCCGGCGGAGTATAATACGATACATTGCCCAGCTCATTTAATCGGTTATACAGGCTCTTTTCTACCGAGAAAAGTATGGTGATATTTTGTGCTGTGAGTCTGTTTGCAATAATTTCTATATTGTCATTGCACTGCGGAAAACAGCATCGGAATATTTGTGAATAATCTTCGGGCTTGTCATACTCTGCCGGCAGTGTGGTGAAGTCTCCGTTTGCAATAATTGCATTTATATGCTCAAATCTCTTTTCTGCAATGAAAGGGCACTCTTTGCATGCCTTCTCAAAATTAGAGACTATAGTTATATCCCTATCCACTTCGTAATGATAAAATCGCAGTGAGTCGGGCAAAGTTGCCGTATATATGCAAAAACAAAATCCATCCGTACTTATACGAATGGATAATGTTTTGTCAGAGTATGTTTCCACTCCGTTCATAGAGTGATTATTCCCAGTTACCTGCATTGTTGTTGGGGTTCTCTACGTCGCCCACCTTGAGACCTGCATAGCGATCAAATTTTTTCATGTCGCTAATGAGGTTGTTAAGTTCTTGGTCGTTAATACCTGTGAGGTATACATTGTAGTCGGTGCGAGCCTCAAAGAGCCACTGTGCTGTACCCGATTTTGTTGTATCGCATCTTGTCTCCATTTCAAATTTTGCACCGTTGCCATAAGGTACGTATGCCAAAGAGTCTGCTACGAAACCTTTGGGATATACAGTGTCAATAAGAGCAATCCATGATGTGTCGCGACGGAAACCACGCAAACCCTCTTTATCTACCTCTGCCCATTTGTTGGTCTTTTGTGCTTTAGCAATCATCTCCAAAACTTTACCCTCTGTAAGACCTCTTTCCAACTGGTCGTCGTTCAACTCGCCCTCTTTCAATACGATAGGCATTTTTGCTGTTTTAATGTAGTTGATGAGAGTGTCGAAGTTATCGGTATAAGCACCGTCGTGAGTGTTACGATACTCAATTTGTGCTGTACGGATGTCAATCAAACGAGCGATGATTGCCTTTTCGCGGTTAGCACGTTCCTCGGTAAATTCGATGGGGTCCATGATACTGCGCACGCAGATAAATAACATTCCCAAAATCACTACGAAGAGTGAAAGATTTAATAACTGTTTTTTCATACGTTTATATTATTTCTTTTATTTTATTTGCGTATTTTCGCGGAGTAAACAGAATTGCAGTCTGTATACGAAGGCTCAAACTCTGTATAATCCTTGCAAAAATAAGATAAAAAAACGGAATATTGTTTTTCTATACCCTTTTTATTGCCAAAAAGTGATAAATAAATATTTAGCATCGCAAATTAAATTAAATTTTCCTTTTGTTCCAACAGTTCAGCAGGAAAAAACGATAGAAATGTTAGCTGATTTCCTTATGTCCGAAAAAGAGCGTAAGGTTTTCTTGCTTTGCGGTTATGCCGGAACAGGAAAAACTGTTCTAATTTCGGCATTGGTACGCACATTGGAGCGTCTTGAACGCAAGACTGTTCTGCTTGCTCCAACAGGACGTGCAGCAAAGGTCTTCTCGAACTACTCAGGCAAGAGTGCGTACACAATACACAAATGTATCTACCGACAGAAATCTATTTTGAACAGTGCGGTCTTCACCTTAATGGAGAATAGAGCAAAGCATACCCTTTTTATTGTCGATGAGGCTTCGATGATAGCCAACGAGGGCATGTCGGGCTTTGGTTCCGGTGCTTTGCTCGACGACTTGGTGGAATTTGTATATTCAGGCGAAGGTTGTTCGTTGCTGTTGCTTGGCGATACGGCGCAGTTGCCACCTGTCGGCGAACTGTTGTCTCCTGCATTGTCGCCACAATATTTGCAATCGATGTTCTTGAATGTGATGCAGGTAGAGATGACACAAGTCATGCGTCAGATGGATGGCTCCGGTATTCTGCAAAACGCCACAATGTTGCGAGATATAATAGCAAGTGGCGACATGGGATACATGCCAAAAATTGAGTTTAACGGCTTTCCCGATGTATGTAGTGTCTCGGGTGAGGAACTCATAGAGGCAATCGAGGGGTGTTATGCCAATGTGGGTATGGATGAAACCATAATACTTTGCCGTTCTAATAAACGTTCCAATATATACAACGAGGGAATACGTCGTCGCATACTCTATCGCGAGGATGAACTGAATCGTGGCGACCTGCTTATGGTTGTAAAAAACAATTATTATTGGCGTGAAGAGTTGGGGAAAGAGGATAAAACTCTGTTGGAGAAAATCGATTTCATAGCAAACGGCGACATAGCCGAAATTATACGTGTTGGTGGGGTGGAGTGTATGTATGGTTTCCGTTTCGCCGATGTAACACTCTCATTTAACGATTACGAAGATTGCGAGATGGATGTAAAGATTCTTTTGGATACACTGACAAGTGAATCGCCATCACTGACAAAAGAGGAGAGTGATAGATTGTTCAATGCTGTGTGGGACGATTACCCCGAGATAAAATCTAAACGCAAACGTATGGAAGAGGTGCGCAAAAATCCCTATTTCAATGCGTTGCAAGTAAAATATGGATATGCGGTAACATGTCATAAGGCACAAGGTGGTCAGTGGAAGCATGTATTTCTCGACAGAGGATTTGTACCCGATGATGGAATGACAACAGACTTCTATCGATGGCTCTACACAGCTTTTACTCGCGCCAGCGAAAAGCTCTATCTGGTAAATTGGAAATAAGAAACTGTTTAAATTTATAAAAAACTTAACGATATAAATTTAAACAGCTTCTAATAGAACAGATGCAGTGCTTTTGAAAGCACTGCATCTGTTCTATTAGAATAAAGTAGAGATTATATCTCTGCTAACTCAAATACTTTGTCTATGGCATTGCGCAAACCATTCACATCTTTGCCACCTGCTGTTGCAAAATGAGGTTGTCCGCCACCGCCACCTTGCATCAATTTCGCGGCCTGACCTACAATCTTTCCTGCATTAATACCATGTTCAACCAAGTCGGCTGTAGCAGATATTGTAAGTTGTGGCTTGTCGTTGTGAACACTACCAATGACAATAAGCAGGTTCTCGGGTTGCTCGGCACGTAGCATGAATACAATGTCCTTTATTGTTGCTGCAGGCAAAGGCAATATAGTGCTTATATAGCGTACGCCACCCTTCTCTTTAATCTCCTGTAGCAATTTCTCTTTGGCATTTGCCGCTTTCTCCTTAGCATATTCCTCTATCTCTTTCTTTAACTCAGCGTTCTCGGCAATAGATTTTACTATTGTAGCTTTTAGGTTGGGAACATTGTTGAAGAGCGCATGAATCTCCTTCATCAACTCCTGCATCTTGTGCAAGTTGTCCTCTAATGCTTCGCCTGTTATAGCTTCGATACGACGTACTCCTGCGGCAACAGAACTTTCAGAGATAATTTTTACCATACCAATGTTTCCTGTTGCAGGAACGTGTGTTCCACCACAGAACTCAATAGATGTACCGAACTGTACAACACGAACATGGTCGCCATATTTCTCGCCAAAGAGGGCTATTGCACCTAGTTTCTTAGCCTCTTCGATAGGAATATTGCGGTGGTCGGTAAGAGGAATGTTCTCGCGTATACGCGCATTGACTATTCTCTCTACCTTTGCTATCTCTTCGTCGGTAACCTTTTGGAAATGCGAGAAGTCGAAACGAATAGACTCGGGTGTTACCAAAGAACCCTTCTGCTCCACATGTGTGCCAAGTACCTCGCGTAGTGCTTGGTCCAAAAGGTGGGTACAAGAGTGGTTTGCTGCACATGCACGACGTTTTTTAGTGTTTACCTCGGCGTGGAATGTGGCATCGGCATTGGCAGGCAGTGTCTTTGTTATGTGAATTGGTAGGTTGTTCTCCTTCTTTGTGTCAATGACCTCTATACGCTCGTCGCCACAGATGAGCCAACCGGTGTCTCCCACCTGTCCTCCACTCTCTGCATAGAAAGGTGTCTCTTTCAGTACAATCTGATAAAGTGTTTGGTTCTTCTGCTTTGTTTGACGATAACGTAGTATGGTTGTTTCGTATTCGGTGTTGTCGTAACCAACAAATGTGCAGTCGCCCTCGTTCACTGTTACCCAGTCGCCGTTCTCTACGGTGGCGGCATTACGCGCACGAGTCTTTTGCTTTTGCATCTCCTCGTTGAATTGCTCCATGTTCACGCTCAAACCATTCTCACGTAGAATTAACTGAGTAAGGTCGATGGGGAATCCGAATGTGTCGTAGAGTGTGAATGCCTCAACACCGCTAATCTCGTTCTTGCCATCGGTCTTAGTGGTGGCGATAATCTTGTCGAGCATGCTCATACCGGTAGCGAGAGTGCGCAAGAACGATTCTTCTTCCTCTTTTATCACCTTTGTGATAAGCTCTTGTTGCTGTTTTAGTTCGGGATAAGCATCGCCCATGTTGTCGATGAGCGTAGGCACCAATTTGTACATAAATGCCTGCTTCTGTCCCAAGAATGTGTAGCCATAGCGTACGGCACGACGCAAGATACGACGAATAACATATCCGGCTTTTGCATTCGATGGCAACTGACCATCTGTTATAGAGAACGAAATTGTACGTATGTGGTCGGCAATAACACGCATTGCAATGTCTGTTTGAGCATCGTCGCCATATCTCTTGCCCGAAATCTCGCCAATAGCTTTAATTATTGGTTGGAACACATCGGTGTCGTAGTTCGATGTCTTGCCTTGCAGTGCCATGCACAAACGCTCAAATCCCATACCGGTATCGATAACCTTTGCAGGTAACTCCTCGAGGTGGCCGTCGGCCATGCGATTGTATTGCATGAACACAAGGTTCCAAATCTCTATTACTTGTGGGTGTGAGCCATTTACCAAGTCGCGACCGGGAATAGCTGCACGTTCTTCGTCGCTACGCAGGTCGATATGTATCTCGGAACAAGGGCCGCAGGGACCGGTGTCGCCCATCTCCCAAAAGTTATCTTTTAGGTTGCCGTTGAGTATTCTGTCGGCGGGAAGGTGTTTTTCCCAAATAGAGGCAGCCTCGTTGTCGCGCTCCAAACCTTCCGATTCTGCACCTTCAAACACTGTTGCATAAAGACGGTTCTTGTCCAACTTAACAACCTCGGTAAGGTATTCCCATGCCCAGTCGATAGCCTCTTTCTTGAAGTAATCGCCAAACGACCAGTTGCCAAGCATCTCGAACATAGTGTGGTGATATGTGTCGTGTCCCACCTCTTCCAAGTCGTTATGTTTTCCGCTTACACGCAAACATTTTTGCGAGTCGGCAACACGTTTGCTCTTTGCAGGAGCATTACCCAAAATGATATCTTTGAACTGGTTCATTCCGGCATTGGTGAACATGAGTGTAGGGTCGTCTTTTACGACCATGGGAGCAGAGGGTACAATAAGGTGTCCCTTCTCCTCGAAGAATCTCTTAAAAGAATCTCTAATCTCTTTCGATGTGAGCATATTTCTATCTTTTTATTGTTTTTCTTTCTATTTGCTGTTGCGGAACGGTCTGAAAATGTAGCATTTCCTCTGTTTGTCCCACAAACGTGCAAAGTTACGAAAAATGCACGAAAAAACGAAAAAAAGTGAATAAAGATGATTCCCGTTTGCCGATATTAAATTTAAGTAATCTCTAAAATCAAATATGTTCGCAAATATTCATGCTTATTTAGTTGAAATAAAACAAAAAAATGTGGTAGTTAGTGCTACCACATTTTTTGGATATTCTTATGTAACTTTTAAAAATCCATTTCAACAATGTTGCTGAATTGGTCCCAAGGATAAGTTGTTTCGTATGCTGTTTTTGAACCTGTAGGTACATATACTGTAGCTGATGAAGAGACTCCTTTAAATGGATTATAATCTGAGGACCAGCATGTTGGTGGTGTTGTTGATTTTACGTATATGCTTGTAAGACCGCTACAACTCGCGAACGCATAATGTCCAATAGTAGTTAAACTATTAGGGATCGTTACACTTGTAAGTCCTGTGCAATCAGAGAACGCATACTCTCCAATAGTAGTTACACTGTTTGGTATTGTTATGCTGGTAAGCCCGGTGCAACCTATGAATGCCTGAATTCCAATGCTGGTTACACTGTTTGGTATTGTTATGCTAGTAAGTTCGTCACAATCATAGAACGCATAAATTCCAATGCTGGTTACACTATTTGGTATTGTTGTATTTTTACATCCCAGAATAAGAGTGCTTGTTTCGGTTTCTATTATAGCATTGCAATTGTCTCTACTATCGTATTTTGAATTCCCATTTTCTACTATTACGCTTGTTAGCCCTCTGCAACCAAGGAACGCATAAATTCCAATGCTGGTTACACTATTTGGTATTGTTATGCTTGTTAGCCCGGTGCAATCTTGGAACGCAAAATCTTCAATAGTAGTTACACTGTTTGGTATTGTTATGCTAGTAAGTTCGTCGCAATCATAGAACGCATAATTTCCAATGCTGGTTACACTATTTGGTATTGTTGTATTTTTACAACCCAGAATAAGAGTGTTTGTTTCGGTTTCTATTATAGCATTGCAATTGTCTCTACTATCGTATTTTGAATTCCCATTTTCTACTATTACGCTTGTTAGCCCTCTGCAA
>JAFWYF010000037.1 GCA_017522785.1 Bacteroidaceae bacterium
ATCGGGGTGTCAGTGTTTTTATAAGTATTCAGCTATTCCAATTAACAAGTAAGGCAAGTATCGTAAAGCCTTGCGCTTTATGATTCTTGCCTTGCTATTGGGGGCGTCAGCTGAACTGTGTCAAGGCTGTTAGATAAATTGGAATTTACTTCAATAGACAGATGCTTGCGAAAAACAAAGCGAAAATCAGTAAGTTTATTGCAGTTCTGCCTAAAAGCGGGTTTATTGCAGCCCCTGAAGATTGCTTAAGGCGAAACCAAGTCTTTATATGTAGGATGAGGTAAAGTAGAGGAATAACCAATGCCCAGACAGGAAACTGTAGCCAAACCGGTGTCATGATTGCCATGCCGATAAAACCAGACAGCAGATAGACGGTACTTATGAATCTACGCCCGAAAATAACTACTGTTGTGCGTTTGCCGACTGCAGCATCGTCCTCCATATCCCTGTAATTATTGACCATCAGGACATTGCTCGCAAGAAGTCCGATAGTTACGGAGGTTTCTAAAACAACATCTACAGACTCCCATGACGATGTCTGAAGATACCAGGTCAATACGACAGGCACAATGCCGAAGAAAATTATCACGGAGATATCACCCAATCCATGATGTGACAGAGGATATGGTCCTGTACTATATGCGAGAGCGAAGCACATTATCAGAATTCCGACGATGATGAGCCACCATGGACCGTAAATCAGCATTACGCATCCGACGACAGCGGCAATTCCCAACGTTATGAATGTCGCTGCTTTCATTGCCTTTGGAGTGATTTCACCTTCTGTCACGCCTCTGCGGAATCCGGCACGTCCTTTCTTGTCGATCCCGTTCTTGAAATCATAATACTCATTACCGAAATTGGCTGCAATCTGAGCAAGGATTGCAAATATGAGACATAACAGAGCCGGAATAGCATTGAAGGAATCTGTCAGAATGGCGCATCCAGTCCCGGCAATCACTCCCGCAACGCTTACAGGAAGCGTTCTGAGCCTCATGGCCTCTATCCAGTGTCTTATCATAGCACCGCCTTTTTTCCTACATACATGCGGCAGATTCCTAAGGTCATCGGAGTATGTTCAATGACTGCGAAGCCTGCGGACTTCATCATTTCCATGAACTTATCCGGTGCTGGGAAACGCAGGACTGATGCAGGCAGGTATTCATATGCACTGCGGTTTCCTGATACGAGACCGCCTATTGCAGGAAGAATCTTCATGAAATACAACTTGTAACACCAACGTATGAAGGCATTGGAAGGGACTGACAATTCAAGAATCACAAGTTTTCCACCGGGAACCAGTACCCTGAACATCTCACTGAGACCAACCTCAAGATGTTCGAAATTACGCACTCCGAATCCTACGGATATACGGTCGAACGTGTCATCCGGATAGGGCAGTGCTTCACAATCTGCTACCGATAATTCTGCAGAGAGACCAGCTTTCTGTATCTTCTCCCTGCCTATGGCCATCATTCCTTCCGATATATCCACTCCTGTTACTTTGCTTCCCGGGGCGACCTTCTGGGCGATCTCGATTGTAAAGTCTGCGGTTCCGCAAGCCACATCAAGCACTTTCATCGGCTTCTTCTTATCCACAATTTCACAGACAGCCTTCTTCCTCCATACCTTGTCGATATTGAGGGAAAGGATATGATTAAGTTTGTCGTATTCAGGAGCAATATTGTCAAACAGTTTTCTTATTCCTTCTTTCTTTGCCATATCTATTTCTGTTTTCTTCTGATAAAATATACATATGTAAGCAGAATCACATTCATCAGCAAGGCGTAACAGATAGCCGGAAGAGCCATCTCACCGCTATTGAAGATGAAAGGAGATGATGCTATTGCAATGGCCTGTGCGGCATTCTGCATTCCTACTTCTATGACTAGTGTACGTCTTATTGCATCACTGAATCTTCCAATTCGTGATATGCATGAACTGCATACCATTGCAATCACGATAAGCATTGCCGCTGACAGCCCCAGAGACACAAAATTCTCGGCAATCTCTCTCTTGTATTGCAGGAAGAACACTGCAGCGAGAATCATCAAAGAAGGAAAGGCAATCTTACCTAATACCTTTCTGACCTTGACAGCTGGTTCGGGGCAAAAGTGCTTGAATAGGCTTCCGACAAAAAGAGGAACGAAAAGTAACACGATATTCTGCATAAGGAGTTTTCCCACAGGCAGTTCAATGCTTACACCTGAAATGTCAGATACTGCAGCAGTTAAGAACTCCATTATCACCGGAAGTGTGAATAAAGTTATTATGCTGCTCAATGCAGTCAGAGTGACAGACAAAGCGACATCACCCTTTGCAAGCATGGAAAAGACATTTGAGGAACTGCCACCCGGGCAGCAGGCCACAAGTACAAGTCCCATGAAATATACAGGAGGAAGTTTCAGAAGCCATGCTATCGAAAAAGCTATCACAGGAAGAATGATGATCTGGCCTACCATGCCTAGCAGCACAGCCTTAGGATTATGTGCGATATCAGTAATAGCCTTCTTATTGATATCAATGCCTAGAAGAAACATCAAGGCAATAAGAATAGGCATAACTATCCATATTGTATTCATAGGACGTACAAATTCCGATTTATCCGTGTAAATATACACAGAAACGAGCTAAATACATAAAACCGCTAAAGATTTTTATGACTATAGACGCAAAAAACGGTTTATTTATCTGAATCCACGCATGCCACCGCGCATACCGGGACCGGGCATCATACCGCGCTCGGGATTACCATAACCCGGCACTCCTTTTTTGGCATCGTCGTTTCCCATGCTATTGAATTTATATATGACATGTAGCATACAGTAGCTGTTGATTGCATTGTTACGTGTATCGCGACGCATATAAGCATTTATTGAACGACTCACATTGCTCTGCTCATGTAATATATCGTACACTTGGAATGTAACGGTGAGAGCATTCTTTGCAAGGAAACTCATTGACAATTGCGCATTCCACAACAGCTCGTTGGTGTTGAACGCAGGGTCGCTGAATCCTCTGCGGCTACTCATGGAGATATCGGTAGACAACTGCATATTGCACCATGGGAAATTCACATTACCACTTGGTCCGTAGGAGTATATATAAGTTTCGAGATTATTGTCGGGTTGCAGTTTGTTATCGGAATGAGTATAATCTATTGAGCCGTTAAGTGTAATATCAAACACATCGTTTCTATAACCGAATTTAAGACGTTCGCCCATGCGCAATGTCTTATTGGAGTTCTTTGCCGAAGAGCTGTTTCGGTCTATGCTGATATATGACACTTGTCGGTTGAAACCGGCTGTCGTAAAGGCGCTATAGGTGAATTTTTTATTTGCCTGAATAGCATCGTTATATCCAAAGCCACCATCGAGGCTCCAATTTCCATTTATATTTTCGGGACGTGTGGTGCGTCCACCAGTCTCCTCGTTATATGTTACTTTTTGGCTTATGCTGTTTAGAGTGTTAGAAAAGCGTAGGTTTGTCATTATGCCACGTTGTGCTTCGGGGTTATTGGTGATGAAACGAACATCGAAACGATGAGTAAACGATGGTTTCAGACCGGGATTACCTTGTCGCACATTCAATGGGTCGGAGTCGTCGGTAACATCGAGCAAGTCGGTCATCGAAGGTTGTGCAGTTGAGCCTCGGTAAACCACATTCAACGTGGTTGTTTTGTTCCACTTGTATCGCATGCGTACATTTGGAGTGAAGTTATAGACAGTGCGTTTGAGCAATGTATCTATTCCAAGATATTTATAATCCATTCTCGACTGCTGTGGCATCCATGTTACTCCGGCACTAAGATTCATCTTCGACGTTACATAGCGGAACATCAATTGTGCCTCGTGGCGCATATTACGATAGGTAGAATGGCGGCTTAGTTCATCGTCGAGCAGCGTCTCATAGTTATCTGGCAAAGCGGGGAAATGGTAATCTCTGCCAAGCATAGGGGAATAATCGGATACATCGTCGAGGATATATGTCGAACGGTCGCTGTTCTGATAGCTGTAATTGAAACGATAACTTAACTGCAAAAAGAGATTTTTGAGAATTGGCTCGGTGTAGCTCAAACGCACATTATAGTTCCAATTGCTGTTTGGCGTGGTCGAGTAGCGTTTACGCTCATATCCGTTATTGGTGGCACTCTCTTTGTAATAACGTACATTGTTAAGTGAAAAGTTTTCGCTTTCGCTATCGCCATAGCCAAAACCTCCACGCAATGTAATATTGCGTCCCGGCTTATTCAACCTGCGGTTTATCTGTAGATTGGCATTTACCGAACGGCTACTGCTTTTTGACAGTGTTTCGTTATTGTTACTGTTCAGCGCTATATCTGACAGTTCATCGGGGATATCTCCAAATTGTTGCATGAGATAGTTATAATCCTGTTCAAATGGGTCGGCATCGAATGTGGCAGAGATACTATTTGACCAATTGTCCGATGAAGAATATGAAAGAGAAGGTGTTAGAATGATATTAGTGAGTGTATCGGGCTTCCACTCCAGACGGAAGTTTCCGTTGAAATTTGTAGAACGTCCAAAAGAGTTACTACGACTGTTCACATATTGGTTAGGCATGCCGGCATTCATGAAATATTCGGTAGAAGCGTAACTGCGAATATCGGAATCGTTATGTCTGTAATTCACATGACCACCCAATTCCAATTTTCCTGTTTCTGTAGCAAAGTTAATGCCACCATTCTTGTAGGCAAGCAAACCGGAATTGTTACCACCACGAGAGAAACCTCTATCGCCGACGTTATTTGCCGAAGCAACCAATGTATATTGCTGCTTATCGGTGAAATAGTTTGCCAATCCCTTTGCCGAATATCGCTCTTTTGTGCCATAGGCGACATCGGCATTTCCAAAGAAGCCGGTATTGACATTCTTTTTCATTTGCAGGTCGAGCACAGTCTCCTCTTCGCCATCGTCAATGCCTGTTATGCGGCTGAAATCGCTCTGTTTATCATAGAACTTAACCTTATCGACTACATCCACAGGTATGTTTTTCAGTGCAACCTCTTTATCTGTTCCAAAGAAGTCTTTGCCCTTCATGAGTATGCGATTTACGGTTTTACCATTTATTTTTATTGTTCCATCATCGGCAATTTCTACCCCGGGATATTTTTTTATGAGGTCTTCGAGCATTGAGCCTGCCGGCACCCTGAATGCCGAGGTGTTATAGACCGTTGTATCTTCGGACATAGTAATAGGGGGAGCCACTGCCACCACCTCGGCCTGTTTCAGTGCTACATTATCGAGACGAAGAACTATATTGCCCAAATTGAGTGTCTTATCGGGGACAACTGTAATATTTCGTTCTGTTGTCATGTAACCAACATAGCTGATGCGCATCAGATAGTTGCCTGCATCTACCGACAGACGCACACGACCTTCGGCATCACTTGCCGTACCTTTTACATAGACAGTATCGGGCAAAGAATATAATTGCATAGCAGCCGTTACCAATGGTTCACTTTCCGGCTCTCCACAAATAATGCCCTCGATAGTTCCGCTTTTCTTTGAGCTATTCTGGGCAGTTGCTACAACTGCTACAAAAAACAGTGCAAAAAGAGTTGTATAAAACTTCATATCAATATATCACAAACAAGAAATATAATTTCATTACCCACTTTTGACACATTTTAATTGAAATAGTTTAATTGAGACTATAGAATTTAAGCCAAATGGTGAAAATATTCAACTTTACGAAAAAAATTAACAATAAGAAATGAAAATAGAGTGCAAATAAACTATCTTAGCAACAACATACGAGAAGATGAAAACAGAAAAACAAAAGAGAGATAACCAAGGTCGCGAGTTGTTAAGCCAAATTACCGGAAAAAGCATTAACATCACATTCGGAGCACCGCTGTCCGATGCATTTTCGAATGCTTTTCCCAATGCAAGCAACGAAGCAAATGAAGTTGTCGGTATAATATGCATGCTCTATCTGTCGCACTTCATAGCAGGCTTTCCTCTACCGGTATTGCGTGCCTTTATCACAAACATAAAAGAGGAGGTATCGCTCTTTTCATTCAACTGCAAACTTTATGAAAAAATATATTCAGAGATAGCACCGGAAAGCCTCAATGCCGTTTTGCTCTTAGATGAAGATTACGAAGAAAAGATATTTGCGCTAACCAAACACGATATATTCGAGGCCTTCGACTTTTACACTAATCAATAAGAAGCATTTAAATACCTTTAATAAAATTTAAAGAACAGCACAATTAATCTCTATTTGAATAATTTATTGTACTTTAGCAGAGTATATTACAAATGATATTAAAATTAAACCTATGAAAAAGAATACACTTATCTACAGCATACTCGCTACATTCATGTTTTTAACCTCATGTGGAAGCGACAACGACGGTTTCGACCCCTATAAAGCACAAGAAAAGCACCCATTCTACCCCACTGCACTAACATTCCGTAGTAGCAACAGCAACACCGAGATTACCGAGAACTGGACCTTTGAATATGACGAGGAGTACAGAATCAGCAATTACACCTACGAAAAAAGTATTAAAGGAAGCGACAGAGAAATTGTAGAAACATCTACCGGAAATTTGAGATATTTCACCGATTTCGATAACAGACAACGAATAAATACTAACATAACTTCGGAATATACAAGTACCAAACAGGGACAAACCATAAACTACACAGAAAACCTGAAAGAGGATGTACGTTTCGATGGCAACCTAATAGCAAGCATAGAAACAACAGGAGAACGCAATACAAAAGGCGTCATTGAAAACATCTCAACCGAAAGGACATTCAGCTATGCTAAAGAGTATTGCACAGGAAGCATATACCGCGATAACAGCAACAATGAGCAGACATACACCTATCAATGGGACAACACTCTACTGAAAGGTGTAACCATATACAAGCAGAACGGTAACAACAGCGAAACAACAAACGACAGCTACAGATATAGTTACAACACCCGAGAAGTGGCCGACGACTATGGATTTAACCCATTGGCCTTTGTTTATGGACACAACCCCGAGATATATGCGGCGATGGGCTATTTCGGCAAAGTAACTCCTTTTGTCATAGAGCAAGAGAAGTACGAGAGCTACGACAAGATAAACAATGAGAAATACCCCACTCAGTCGGAGACACACGAATATATAATACAGACAACAAACAACTCTCTTTCATTCACTGCCGACCCATCTGAGGCATACGATGAATACCAATACACCTTTCGCAAATAACCTTACAGGCAATGCAGGTAAGCAATAAGTTCACTCTGCTTAGCGACAAAGAGTGGATAGAACATTTAACAATAATACCACCCGAAGAGGAATATCATAACTATTTCTTCTCGGTTAAATGTGCCCCTCTATTGCGTTACATTGCAGAGTCCCTATTTGATATAACCGACCCAAAACAACTGATAGGAGAGTTCTATGAACTCCTCTCGAAAGAGAATTGGAAAATTCTGAACAACTTCAAGGGGTTGAATGGTGCATCGCTCAACAGTTATCTGTCGCGTTGTGCGGTACGCCATTTCGTTGAACAAAAAAGGAAAGATAGCGGAAGGATTCTGCTTGCTATTGACACCCCCGACATCGTAGAGGAGCTTAACCACTTTACACAAGAGGAAGAGAGCGAGATGCCACCTGTGTGGCAAGCATTTGAAAGACTTAGTGAGCGAGAGCGCATTGTGTTGCGTTGCATGGTTATAGATGGAATGAGTGCGCTGGAGGCTGCTAAATATGTTTGGCCACATGTAAAGACTAAAATGGGCGACTGGCAGGAGTTACCGGTTAAGAGGGTGCAAGATACCATTGCAATGCTCAAACGAAGAGCTCTGCTTGCTCTAACACTGAAGTTAAAGAGGTTGTAATTAACTGGTGAGTTTATATTTTCTTTTTTTACTCTGATAAATTTAAGCAAAGAACTGCACATTCTTAAATTATAATTTTAATTAGTTTTCTCATTCCAATCCTCGGAGTCCAAAGAGTTGTTCTTTCTCTAAACTATTTCTCTTTTATCTTTCCTTTTTCAAAAAAGGAAACGAAAAACTCTGCGCATGGGCGTTTTCTTAACGAAAAATGTAGCTATTTTTTTTAGGCTCCGGAAGCATGCGCTATTGCGTTGTAGAAAAGATAACGGCATAGCGCATTATGTCCTCGCTTTTTCTCCAAAAAATGAACGCTACATTTTCCTAAAAACTTAATGCGCACCACGAACCACGCAAACACCACCACTCTCCCATCTATACAAAACCCAAACAAATAGAAATAAAAACAGAGTGGCAATGTTTCACAACATCGCCACTCCAAAACCTAAAAATTAAATATTTATGTTTTTCGAAAAAAACATCCAATTTTATTGAGCCCAGATATCGCCCCAATCGCCACGACGGTCGTTAGACCAAGAACTACCGGGGTCGATAGTGCCACTACCCTTGCCAATTGAATCGGCAAGCATCTGTACTGTATCTATCTTTACTACCTCTACTGCGGGTGCTATATAATTCTTTTTCATATCCTTATTCATCTGTTTTTTACTTTACCAATAC
>JAFWYF010000008.1 GCA_017522785.1 Bacteroidaceae bacterium
CTATAAAATTTATAAAACTATGGAAACACAACTAGAACATGACGTATTATTGTTTGAAGACGATTTAAGAACCTTTGCCATGCGCCTTGCAGAAGGCGATGCTGTAGAGGCCGACAAATTGTTTCGTGAGTTTCTGATATATGTAAGGGAGAATGCCGACAAGTACATCCCCGGAGCAAATTTAAAAGCATGGAGTTACACAATGATGCGTAACTACCACCTCTATAATCTATTGCATAGTTGTCGTGCGATGCGCATGAGAGAGGCAGAGCATGAACGCTTTGTAGATATGTTGAATTGATGCAATGCTATTTGTTTTTGGGTGTAAGCGTATAACTTACACCTTTTTTTGTGTCGAATGTGAGTTTTTCGCCCGATAGCCATGTCTCGTCTTCCGAAGAACTTATTTGCACACGTTGGCCTTTCCAAGGATTAATTATTGAGCAATGTAGTCCCTGATCCGATAAAATAGTAACAGCCCCTATTTTCCCGTTGTGTACTCCGGTATTTCCTCCATCAAACAGAAGAATATAAACAAACCTAATGCGCATTGTGAATAACATATAATTAACCATAGAAAGTAGAAACTATGATAATAAATACACGCTGATAATCTTAACAATGACGGGGAAATTAGGATTTAGTGAGTTTCATGAGATAGTTAATGTAATTGAAGGCAACAATCTGATAATTGATGATTGAGGGAAGATATATATTTAATAACTAAATAAGGTATGCGCAAGCATAACAAGGAATGCAAAACATAGGTGGGTAAAGACTTACGCATTAATCACCGTAAGGTGTTGCGAAAGTTCTACCCACTATCTTGCTGAAATTGTATATATGTTCTTGTATGTAAATTCCTTGCTCGGCAGTCTCTTCTGAATTTATGGTTTTGCCCGATACACAACAGCGTTCATAACCTTAATTAAAGTTTGCCACTTTCGGTCTTTTCTGTGGTCCAGCTTCTGGTGTGTTCTCCGGTGTATCTGCGATCAATTTCTGTATATTCTGTATGTGGCAGGGTCTCCTCAAGACCACAATAGGGGCATTTATATATGAATGTATATTCGGTAACCTTGAAATGAATGTCGTAACCTTCATATACTTCGGTGTTGGTAGTTACGGTGTGTGTTTTGTAATCGTGGTCAACAGAGTAGGTGTTGCCATTGGAGTATTTATATTTGGTATTTGTCCACGTATGCCATTTACTTACAGGCTTACTTGATCTCGATATCACTTTGCCATAGGGCTTCCATACATATGATACACCCAACTCAATCTTGTCGTGAAATGGCTTGCTCTCCAAATGTCGGCAGCATCTGCAACGGATGCCTATAGGATCCATAATCATTATCAACATCTTCGGGAGTCTGAACAGGTATATTAAAAGGAAAAAGTCTATTATACCCCACATCAGCATTATTCCTATCCATACATACAGCGAGAGTAGGGTTGTGAGAAGAATTATTATCCTCAAAGGCAGGTTGTTAATCCTATAAAATACTTTTGGGTAATGCAATAGAACACCCATGAGCAATGGTATAATGTAAGGTGTCAGATAAATCCATATCACACCCAATATTATGAATATAATGCCAATGATAAATATAGCTGTTTTTCTTAGATTTCCCGCATCTACCTCCTCGGTCATCCATGCCGGAAAATCGTCGTACATACTACTTTGTGTAATTGTCGTTGCAAAGAAGTTGTCCATAATGAAAGACATTCCCGGCAATGTTCTTATGAGCCACGCCGAGCGTTTGCTTCTATCGTCGAGAGTATAGGATACGGCATTTCCCTCTTTGTCATATATAATAATTGGTTTGTAACGGTATCCGGTCTTTGTATCTATGACATTGATGGGGTATTTTGCACGAAAGTTGTTGCCAATAATTTGTACCGATAGGGCGGGGCGCAGTTTCTCTTCGTTTTCCTCAAAGGTATCTCCCATAAAATCTTTCTCGAACTTGTTGAGCGATATGTATATGTCGGAGTTGTTCTTTAGTATGTTCTTCTTTAACGAATCGGGGAACAATGGTTTTATTTCATCAAATTTTAGCATTTCGTTCGTACCGTCTTCGAAGCGGCAAATGTATTTGTGATATACCTCTTTGTCGTCAAAGCCCAATATAGTAACCGGTTCCATTGTCTTGTTATTTGCGTTCCAACCCAAAATGGGCGTGTTTGTATCCACAGCACGAATGAAACCTCTGACGCCTTTGTAGTTCTCCACCCACAGCGACGGGTGAATATGGCTATTCTCTGATGGCATATAGGCATAGACCCTTAGTTTCTCGCCTTTCCTTACCTTTGCAAGTATGGTGTCTTCGTTAAATTTAGAGTAGATGTTCATAGACTTTTCTGCGGTGTATAATACTGCATTGTCGGGCAGTTCGTTTCTTGTGTTGAAAAACGATGCAATGAATATTACTACAGCTATTGCCAATAAACTGCTACACTTGATGAAATGGGCCTTTGTTGGGTGCATCCCGGAAAATGGTTTTTTCATGGTTTTGTAGTTTTATGTCGTTAGTTTATAATGACTTGATAAATTGTACAAATATAATATAATAAAGTATTTACGCTATAGTAATCACATGGAAAATTTTAAAAATAATTAAGATTGATTAACATCGGGGAATTAAAACAAAGAATTGCACATTTTTAATATGGAATTTCAATTAATTTTCTCCTTTAATCTCTCGGAATCCAAAGAGTTGTTCTTTCTTTAAACCATTGCGCTTTTGTTTTTAACTACATTCTTAAAATAGCACTTTAATATATTGTCCTTTCTGTGCCGACAGAAAGGACCAAAGAACTCTGCGCATGGGCGTTTTCTTAACGAAAAATGTAGCTATTTTTTGGAGGCTCCGGAAGCATGC
>JAFWYF010000002.1 GCA_017522785.1 Bacteroidaceae bacterium
CCGACAGAAAGGACCAAAGAACTCTGCGCATGGGCGTTTTCTTAACGAAAAATGTAGCTATTTTTTGGAGGCTCCGGAAGCATGCGCTATTGCGTTGTAGAAAAGATAACGGCATAGCGCATTATGTCCTCGCTTTTTCTCCAAAAAATGAACGCTAATTTTCCTAAAAACTTAATGCGCACCACGAACAACGAAAACACCAGCAGAAGTAATTTAAAAGATACGGCACTGTCTGTAGCGAAAATTTTAAAGCAAAGAACTGCTAAAAGATACTTACTTCGAGAAAAAAAGAAAAATAGCAGAAAAACAGGCACATATAAAATGCATACGACCTCTATGTTAACATTTTTTAACAGGGGGGGTAATTATTCGTATAATTTTAGATACTTTTGGAGATTAAACAGAATTAATGCGAAAATAGAAAAAAGGATAATGGCTATTGATGCTAACAAATCAATCTAATTAAACAAAGTAAGAGAGCATAAAAATGAGTTTTAAATAAAATAATAAATGAGCAACAAGCAGAGGAGCAGTGCAAAGAACCAAAATGAACTACCCCACCTTGTTAATATGTGGTAACTTTGACAAAAATATAAAAACATCCGTTTATGAATTATTCCCATTTACGATTTTGGCATAGCAGAGCGCTATGTCTCTTTATGGTTTTATGTTCATTGACAACAATCAATGCACAGACAACGACCGATAATGTTTACATAAAAGAAGGTGTTACAGTAGAACCCGGTGGCGACCTGCAATACTTTACCGTTGCAATAGATAATGCATCGGACGACTATGTGGCATACCAAATGGATATATACCTGCCCGAGGGACTCGAACTTGCCTACGAAGAAGGCGAACCACTTATATTCATTAACAATGAAGATGGTTTCTACCCCACAAATGTACGTAAGGTGCCCTATCACTCACTGAACATGAACATAACAGCCGAGTGCATACGCCTTATGTGTACCGAAGGTAGCAACAGAGCATTCAAGAGCCGTTCGGGAGCGATGTTTGATGTATATGTTACCGCATCGCCATACATTAAGCCCGGTGATGCACAGATAGAGCTCAAGGGTGTTAAGTTATCGAACATAAACGCTACGGGAGTAACAATACCATCGATAGTGTCCAACGCAGTGAAGGTGAGCAACCATTCCACAGTAGCACTGACAGTTAATTCCAAGAACAAGTACGGAACATGTCTGCTACCGTTCGATGCGCCCTTGCCTGCAGGTGTGAAAGCATACAGCTGTGGTGCTGTGTCGGGCGAGAATCTTGTTCTGGAGGAGCAGGCATCGCTTGTTGCATACACACCTTATATAATTTATGCCGAAAATGGTTGCAACACCACACTCAGTGGCAGTGTAGATGCTACTAAGTACGTTACTACCGCAACCATCGGCTACCTTACCGGTACAACGGTAACAAGCGAAGTGAGTGCCGGTGCTAACTACATATTGCAGAACCAAGGCGAGGGAGTGATGTTCTACAAGGTTGGCGACACACCGTTCAGCCTTGCGCCCGGAAAGTGCTGGCTCACCCTGCCTGCCGAGTTGCAAGGAAGCGCCCGTTTTCGTTTGGATGGCACAACGGGAATAGAGAATGTGAAAACCGAGAAGAAAATTGCGAAAACCATATACGACATAAAGGGGCGCTGTGTTAAGGAGATGCTCCCCGGCAAAATGTACATAGTGGATGGCAAGAAAATTATTTGGTAATAATTAACACTTATATATTATGAAACATTTAAAACACCTATTTACAGCGCTACTGCTATTATGCAGTACTGTAGCATTTGCACACGATTTTGTTGTTGACGGTATTTATTACAACATTACATCGGAATCAAACAAAACAGTAGAGGTTACGTATGAAGGTAACAATTATATAGCCACCAGTAAATATCATGGCAGAAGTTTAGTAATACCTGAAACAGTTACATACAACGACGTTACATATACAGTAACAGCTATTGGAAGTAATGCATTCAACTTAGATGATTTAAAAAGTTTGACAATACCAAAGAGTGTTACAAAAATTGGTGGTTTTCAAGATTATAATAAAGACATTCAAACACTTAAAGCTATTACTGTTGAAGAAGGCAACCCTGTATTTGATAGTCGCGAGAATTGTAATGCCATAATAGAGACTGCAACAAACACACTTATTTATGGTAGTAACAGCACCGTAATTCCCGAAAGTGTTACAAACATTGGTCAACATGCATTTTATGGTTGTACCGGTTTAAAAAACATCACTATTCCCCAAGGGGTTACAAGCATAGGTTACGGTGCATTTTATGGTTGTACCGGTTTAACAAGCGTTACCATTCCCGAAGGTGTTACAAACATAAGTTACAATGCATTTGAAGGGTGTAAAAATTTAACAACTGTTGTACTCCCCGAAAGCCTCACATATATTGGTAGCAGTGCATTTATAGAGTGTACCGGTTTAACAAGCATCACTATTCCCCAAGGGGTTACAAGCATAGGTTTCAACACATTTTATGGTTGTACCGGTTTAACAAGCATTACTATTCCCCAAGGGGTTACAGAAATTGGTAGTGGTACATTTTATGGTTGTACCGGTTTAACAAGTATCACTATTCCCAAAGGGGTTACAGAAATTGGTAGTAGTGCATTTAAAGGTTGTAAAAATTTAACAAGTATCACCATACCCAAAGGGGTTACAAACATAGGTGATAGCCCATTTGAAGGGTGTACCGGTTTAACAAGTATAATAGTAGAAGATGGGAATACTGTATTTGATAGTCGCGACAATTGTAATGCAATAATTGAGACTGCAACAAACAGACTTATTAGCGGTTGTATGAATACTGTAATACCTAATGATATTACAAAAATAGATTTTGCAGCCTTTTCGGGACACACAGGTTTAACAAATATAGTAATACCAAACAGTGTAACAACCATTGATAGCTACGCTTTCAATGGTTGCAGAGAATTAACAAGTATCACTATACCTGCGAGTGTTACAGCAATTGGAGATTATGCTTTTTACGGTTGTTACGGTTTAACGACTGTTACATCCATTGCAACAATGCCACCAAGCATTGGACAAAACACCTTTAACGGCGGTCGCGAAATGGCATTAAACTACCCCGAAGGTAGCAACTACATTACATGGGGCAAATATTTTTCTAATTTTACTATAGATTATAATCGTGGCACTGAATGGTGTATAGATGACGAAGGTAATGCTTATGCTTACGGTTCAGGAGAATTGTATACTTCCGACAGAAGAGATTTAAAAAGAGTATGGATTGAAGAAGGATTTACCTCTATTACGGATTTTTGTTTTGGTAATTGCGAAAACCTTGAAGAGGTTTATTTACCCGAATCTATGACAACTATTGGAAATGAAGCATTCTTTTATTGTTGTAATTTAAAAGAAATAGATATACCCGGATCTGTAACCACAATAGGTGAAAGAGCCTTTGAGTCTTGTCATAACATAAAGGAGATTGTTTTACCGGTTTCTATGGACAGTATTGGTGCATATGCATTTTATGAATGTAGAGAACTAAAAAAAGTTGTATTGCCTGAATCATTATCAACCATAAAGGAATATACATTCGCAGATTGTAACAATTTGAAAAACATCCTATTGCCCGACAACCTGATAACCATTGGTGATTATGCTTTTTATAATACTGACATTGATTATATTGTGATTCCTCAGTATTTAGCATCATTAGGAAATCATGCATTCTATAGGGTTTACAATAATACAACATTGTTAGTATTTAAGAGTTTTGTTGCTCCGCTTATAGGAGAATTTGACTCTTATTGTGTTAGTGCGTATGTACCCGAAGGTGCAAACAGTTATCCAAGTGAGAAGTTCAACGACATTAAACATTGGTATGCACAAAGTGAATTTTATTATTATGGTTTTGAATTATTTATATTTGGAAATGCAGATAATTTAAATGCATACGAGACATACATAGACAAAGACCAAATAGAGAAGGTTATCCTTCACCCTGCTGCCACCGGATATAACTTAATTAGTGAATGTCCAAACATAACAGAGGTGAATGTACAGCATGGACGTCCAAAACATTTGTGTTTATATACAGTAGATGGTTCAAATGCAGTATTCCGTCACAATGAAAATGACGAACAAGCAATGGAACTTGTTGCCGGGTGTGCAACTACCGTTATACCCGAAGGGACAACAAGTATTAACGAAAATGCGTTCTATAATTGTTCCGGACTTAAAAATATTGAAATACCGAACACCGTTACTAACATTTCGTATAACGCATTCTATGGGTGTTCGGGACTTTCAGGAATTACAATCCCGAATAGTGTAAGTTACATTGGTTGGAGCGCATTCGAGAATTGTACTTCGCTTAGAAATATAACACTATCGGAGAATATTACCCAATTACACGATAAGACATTCACAAGATGTTCAAACCTTGCAAATATTGAAATACCCAACGGAATTATTTCTATTGGAGACTCTATATTCAAAGAGTGCATAAGATTGAGCAGCATAAAAATACCATCGACTCTGTCTGGTATCGGTAGATTTGCATTTGACAGGTGTGATGCACTTACAAGTATAGACATAGACGAAGGAAACCCATACATTGATAGTAGAGACAATTGCAACTCTATTATAAGTAAGCAAGACAACAGATTGATATTGGCATTAAAGAATGGATTTATTCCCGAAACCGTAACATCTATTGGCGCTGATGCGTTTACCAATAAAGAGGAGCAGGATATTGATGTACCAGCATCGGTAACTTCAATAGAGGTGGGAGCATTCAACAAAGTAAAACATGTGTATTTAAGTTCCGAAACTCCGGCAACCATAACCGGTGATATAGGCGGAAACGGAGTTATATATGTACCTGCCGCTGCATACGACACCTATTGCAATGCCGATGTATGGAGCAGTTTCAGCGATAGGATTGTATCAACCGACATTGCCGATAAGTGCGTGGAGGTGGAGGCGACCGAAGGTATGTCGGGAGTATTAGATGCCATAGGACTTAACGAAGTGGATAAGGTCGTTAAACTAAAGGTTATTGGCAGTATTAACAGTTACGATATCACTGTATTCCGCGACAAGATGCCTTTGCTGAGCGAACTCGATTTGTCGGAGGCTTCTGTTGTTGCAAGTAGCAAACCGTTCTACCAAACCTACTGCACAGGAAAAAATTCATTGGGTAGTTATGCATTCTACGATTTGGATAAACTTGTAAGTGCTAAACTGCCAAAAGAGCTTGAAACGCTTGGAGACTATGCATTCAATGGTTGCAATAGATTGAAAAGTGTTGATGCTTCGGCAACAGGTGAGTTGAATGTGGGCACTTGTGCTTTCAGCAATTGCAACATATTGGAAGAGGTTATACTACCTGAGAAAGTCAGCGAGATTGGTAGTTATTCATTCCAGAATTGTGCTAATCTCAGTACGCTTAAAATAGATAATATTACAGGTAGTATCGGAACAGATGCATTCAACAGATGCAATAAAATGCGAGATTTTAAGATTGGTTCTATCGGTGGAAACATTCAAAAGTATGCTTTTAGAGAATGTAGTAGTGTAGAAACCGTTGAGATTGACTCTATAGGCGGTAATATTGAAGAAGATGCCTTTATCAATTCCAATAATATAGAGGAGATTAAGATTGGAGTGATGAGTGGAAACTTGCAAAAAGGTTCACTGAGCGACATGGCGAACCTCAAAAGCATAGAGTTTGGTAAAGGACCACGTGTAATTGGAAGCAAAATTCTAGATAATTGTTTTAAGTTTGAAAGTTTTGTTGCCGGTGATGGAACTATAGAGGTAAGCTCGGAAGCATTTGACCAAAGAGATAAATGGGGAAGTGCAGGATTTAGGTCATTAAAACGTGTGATACTGCCAAATACTGTGCAAAAGATTGGAGATAAAGCATTCTATGTTTGTACTAAACTATCGGAATTTACAATGCCAAAGAGTGTTACCTCTATTGGTAAAGAAGCATTCTACATCTGTTCATCAATCGACAGTATTGATATTCCCGAAGGAGTAACAACAATTCCCCAAAAGGCGTTTTATGGGTGTTATGAATTGCGTCATATTAACCTCTCGCCAAACCTAACGAGCATTGATTCATACGCATTCCGGTCTTGTGATATTAAAGAGCTCAAACTGCCACTGGGTTTAAAGAGTATAGGTGAGAGTGCTTTCAATGATTGTAGCAAACTTACCGAACTGCATATCCCCAGTTCTTTGGAAACAATAGGCAATAATGCATTTAGCGGTTGTAGTAATTTGAATTCGGTATACACATACACTGTTGAACCCACTGTTATTACCGAGAGCACATTCAGCACATTTGATACAGCAACGCTATATGTTCCTGCAACAAGTTTCTGGAACTATTACTGGGATATCGGTTGGTCGAGATTTAACCACAAGAACTTCAAAGAGTTTAACGAAGTATATAAGTACTTCTACCTATATAACGACTATTACCTGAACAGCGATAGAGGATATATCAACGGAACTCCCAATGCCGACCTTAAACCCGGCTCGGGTCTTATAGTGGAGGGCGATGACACCGACAGTGATGATGTCAAACAGAATATGGGAGATGTGAACCTTGAAAGCGATGGTGATAGTGTGAGCAGTTCTATTGTGGCTGACAACAACCTGCATATAAACAAACTGAATATTAAGATTAATGTAAAGGGTGGCAGATGGTATTTCTTTGCATTCCCATTCGATATTCCATTCAGTAAAATATCCATGGAGGGTGGCAGCGACTATGTATTCCGCTACTACGATGGTAACGAACGTGCAAAGAATGGAGAAGGTGGTTGGAAAAATGTGAATGAAAGCCACTTGAAAGCGGCACGCGGATATATTTTCCAAAGTTATGCCGACGATGTTCTTGTTTTGTCTACCGAGGATCTAGACTTTAAGAAAGAGGATAAATATAATGAACTTGTTGCTCATGTGAGTGAAAATCTTAACGATGCAAGCTGGAACTTTGTGGGTAACCCCTATTTGAGTTATTACGACCTTGCCGACCTTAACTACACCGCGCCTGTAACCGTTTGGGATGGAGAGAAGTATGTGGCTATACGTCCGGGTGATGACGATTATCATTTTACTCCCTATGAGGCGTTCTTTGTACAGAAGCCCGAAGATGAAGCAACGGTTGGATATGATGCAGACAAAAGAATGACCAAAACCCAGTCGGGAACTAAGAAGGCTTCGCAGGCGGCAGCGCGTCGTACACGTGGTATTGTATCGAATCGCTCTATCGTAAACCTTGTTTTTGATAATGGAGAAGCCACAGATGGAACACGTGTTGTATTTAACGAGAAGCAATCGCACAACTACGAGATGAGTTGCGATGCCGCCAAGTTCGATACCGAGGGAATGCCACAGATATACACTATGGACAACGAAGGTGTTCGCTACGCCATAAACGAACGTCCTGTGGGCAATGGAGTGGTATTCATAGGTTACACTGCAACAACAGCCGGATACTACTCTATAGATGTGGAGAGAATGGACAAGGAGGTGTTCCTTTACGATGCCGAAACAGAGACAAAACACTACTTTGACGATGGTGCTTACAAGTTCTATAGCGACATGGGTACATTTGAGAATAGATTCTCGCTTGGAGTGCGCAACGATGCTACAACAAGCATCGAGGAGATAGACATGGAAAATGACATTGAAGCTGTTGAAGGCGGAATAAGATTCAAGAAGAGTGCTAATGCAATAGTTTACAATGGTGCCGGTATGTTGGTTGCTACACAGAACGAAGTAGGTACATTGTTGTTACCTGCCGGAACTTACGTTGTATGCATTGGTGATGACAGCAGAAAGGTTGTTGTAAAGTGATAATTGTTTGATATGAACAGGTTTTTGAAAACAGTGCTGGTGCTACTCCTTGTTATAAGGAGTGCACCCACTATATATGCACAAGTCTACTACACCATACTGCCTAAACACTTTGATGTGAGCGATGGTGCCGAGTGGACATCGCAACTGCTCACGTTTGAGGAGCCTATAAAGGGGTTTCGATTGACGGTGTTTGAGACCAATGTCGATAACAGGAAATACAAGGGTTACCCACTTGTTACATTTGCCGAAGTGGAGTTCACCGATGTCAATGGCGAGGAGATTACTTACACTGCCACAACAAATTCGTTAGCAAATAACGACGGTAACGGTATTGCCGGATTATACGACAACGATTTTGGGAATTCGGGACATTATCATTCTGCATATAGTGGAAATGTTGCAATAGACCCGAGCGACTATGTATATATTGAATTTTTGTTCGATGAACCACAAAGCGCATTTACATATCGACAGGTGCGCCGAAACAACAACTACGATATTCCCACAAGCTTTACATTTTCGCCTTTGGGTGTAGAGGCTAACCCACCGTTCAACCCTACCAACCCTATTGAACCGAGTGTAAAGGAAGAGGAAGTAGAAGAGGTTTATTACAACATAAAAGTTTATACAAAAAATTCTTCGATTGCTTACGTACAAAACAGTGGAGGCAAATATAAACAGGGAGAACGTGTTACATTAAATACAGTTTCCAGAAAATCAAATTACAAGTTTTCACATTGGACAATGAATGGTGAATACTATTCCGATGATTATTATTGCTATTATTATGTAGGCGACACCGATGCAACCTTTGAGGCACATTATGAATTTGTCCCCTCATCGCCTGTTGAGCCACAACCCGAAGTTGAAATTGCCAATAATCCTTTGTTCCTTACAACAAACATAGAAGGGGCATGCTCGTTCAACAAAACGAGTGGAACTTGCTACGATGTGGACACTTGGGTTACACTGGAAGCATACGTAAGTGATAGGTATGAATTCAACGGTTGGTACAATGGTACTACTCTTGTGAGTAGCAGTACACGATTCAACTACCAGATGCCGGCAAATGAGGTTACTCTTACTGCTAAGGTTACAAAGATTGTTTTCGACCCCGAGAACCCGTCGGAGCCCGATGGCTCACAAACAAATGTGCAGACAACGCCTATTGGTGATATAAACAAGGATGGTGTGGTGGACGTGTTCGACGTTGTTGCAATTATAAATGTAAGCCTCGATAACGAGATTGTAGATTTGAAACTACATGATATTAACGGTGACGGAGCTGTGGATGTATTTGATGTTGTTAAAGTGATAAATATTTCATTAGAATGAAAAATATAAAAAAAAGATACATTAAACCTTTGACTAAGGTTATTGAACTAGCAAGTAGCGCCTTGCTTGCCGATTCAGGTTTGAAATATACCGACAAAGAGGCTTCGAACGAGTTTGAGGCTCTTTCGAACAAACGACATGGTAATTGGGATAATATATGGAGTGAGTAGAATTGGATGTATTTTTTCTCAAAAAACATAAATATTTAATTTTTAGATTTTTGAGTGGCACTGTTGTGAAACAGTGCCACTCTGCTTTTATTTTTAGACGTAAAGAGTGTGAAGTTCAGAAAAGAAAATATTCAATAATATTGGTGGACAGAAAACAGCTATGGCGCACAGCAAATCTTTGGTTATAGAAGATAAATTTGATTATTTCTTGCATTTTGTCGATTATAGTCGATAAAATGCTCAAGCTGAAAGCACTCGTGAAGGAGATACAGAAAAGGCTATTGAAAACAATTATGCTGATTACGCCACCTTGTAGAACAAACTACTTGGTGGCATAATAGTTATTAATTATACTGCAAAATACTCTTGCTTGGATAATTCGTACTTATTTTAGCAAGACTTTATTTCCATTTTGGATGTATATGCCACGTGTTGGTTTTGCCACCACACGCCCCTGCAGGTCGTAGAAGGAGTTATCGTTTGCAAATTGTTTATCGGGATTTACTGTTTCGATGGCTGTGGCAGTAGAAGTCTCTATTACTGTTGCATCTACCCCACTCTCCAACCAACAGACGTTGGCAGGAACTTGTTGTGCTGTTTCGACAAGTTTAAAATCGGTTCCATCTAAGATGTATCGGTTCGCATCGCCACCTTGCTCCAATGTTTGCTTAACAAGATTACCGCTTAACAAAGATGTTGAAAACGATGTCTTTAAATTGTCGTCGGATTTGGCAATACTGAAATTATATTTGCCTGTCATGCCCTTTACGATAAAAGGTGTACCTGATTTTACTGTTTCACCCGCCACTGCCAAACGGGTTAGTGTGTAGGTGTAGTTACCGTCATTGTCAAAAATATCCGACGTTGTGATGTCGTATGCCTGCACTCCCTCGGGCAGTGTTACATTAAAAGGGAGACAAAGAGCTGTCAAACCCAATTCGGGAACAATAATTTCATATTGTGTTGCAGGGACTAATTTAAAGGTAGATAGCGCCTCTTTGCTGGCATTGTCGTTTCCAAAAACAAGATTGTCGTAATCGTTAAGGTAGTTTATGCCATTTGCGACATTGCGTATTTTGAAAATGTCGCCACTTGTCTCTTCGAAAATGTACACTCCGGCATCATCTTTATTATCGGAAAACATCACATGGTTCCAACCCGACAAAGTGGGTTGCTTCAAATATTTACCTTGTGCAGAGATTGTATATCCGCTTCCCGAAGGTGTAATGGTGAAGATTTTATCGGCTGTTGCATCGGCACTATATTTTCCTGTTGCGATGAGTTTGTAGCCCTTGTTCTTGCTGTTGTCAATGTCTTCGTTATATGCTACGAAGAGTGGAGCATCTCCGTTGTTCTGATAGTTTATATAATAGGCTCCATTGTAAGCAGGATTTATTATTACTGCAAAGGAGAGAACAGTGCCATCGCTGAGAGTTATCGTTCCTATGTGTGAACCATCTGTTGCATCGGCTTTAATTGCTATCTTGCTTAAATCGGCAGCATCGCCATTTATGAAATTGCCACTAACGGTTACACCTGTAAGTTCTCCGAAATATTTTGTAAGGTCGATTGTTGAACCGGCCTCGGCAATAATAGTGATTTTACTCGAAAGGTCGTTGGTTAAATAGCGATAGGCGTAATATACACCATCGGCCATTTTCACAGGAATGATATATTTTGCAAACATGCTGTGTGCCTTCTCTACTGTAGAACCCTCGGGTTCGCGACTATATCGGTAACCTGCTTCGCCTTCGTTGAGACGTGTTGTGCTAACTGCCGACTGACCTACATAATGTTGCATACCATGTGCCCAGTTCCACTCGAAATATCCATATTCGGTTGTTGTGCAGTTATTATCGAAATAGTGCTTCCAACGTGGCAAATACAAATCTTTCATGAGTCCTTGCCATGAACGGTATGAGTAGTCGTTGAGGTTGGTGTTTGGCGAAGACCATGTTGAAACGAGTGTGCGGGCATTGTTAAACTCGTACCAATCGGGAGTAGCTGCTGTTGCATTTTGAACCTCTTCGGCAGCATCACGTGCCTCTTGTGTCCACTTACCTAAACGGAAGTTGAGGTTTGTACCTTTGAACTCATCGACATCGGCAATGAGCGCAAGGAAGGCATCGCGACGGGCAATGTAGGTTGCATCGTTGTTATAATTGCTACCGGCAGAGTTCTTTGCCTCTTTAATTCCCAATAGAAGGTCGTAGGCATAATCGGCCATGACACCACCACCAAATTCTACAAGGTCGTAGTTGTAGTTGCTCTCATATATTGAGCCTTCGTCTAATGTAAGTGCCTCGCTTTGGCTCAGCAATTTATATGTTGCGTCGATGAGCATCTGACGGCGCGCCTTTGTGTAGGTGCTGCCTGCTGAGTTTATGGTTACACCCCATGCACTTGCCGGTTTAGCGTCCAAGTTGGGTCGTGCAGCCCAAACATCTTCTACAGGGCCTTGAATTGCATCGGCGGCATAGTTCAGAACACCCTGACGCAACAACTCCCATGCTTCGTGTACAACCTTGTTGTCGGAGCCATAACGTGCTGTAGCATAGTTCTTGACCCATGCTTGCACATTGGGCTTGCTTCCCATCCATGGTAATTGGAATATGAGGTCGTATGTAACAGGAGTTTGCTCAATAGCCTCGGGCGCCGCACCAATACCTTTGATGCTTGCATATTTTGCTTTGTATGTGAAATAGTTATCGGCAAGGTTGTTCAAACGACCCATTAATCCCGAGCGTCCACCGAAGTTGGGGATTGCGCAGAAAACAGCATCTTGTGGAGTATAGCCATTGTAGGCATCGAATTGTGGTTTACCATCGGAGAAGAGGTCGAGGACTACCAAGCGACCGGCAGGCACTGCCTGTAACGATTTTCTTTGGTTGCCGTCCCATTGCCACTGCTGTATGACCCATTGCGAGCCATCTTTTGCAATTTCCATTGCATCAAAAATAGCTTTGTATGCCTCGTTATATTTGCCACTTGAGATGCTACCACCTTCGTGGAAGGGGTCCATTGAGTAGTATTGGCTTTCGCCCATGACAGCTTTTAAGCAGGAATAATA
Source organism: Bacteroidaceae bacterium (assembly GCA_017522785.1). Lineage (GTDB taxonomy): Bacteria > Bacteroidota > Bacteroidia > Bacteroidales > Bacteroidaceae > HGM04593. The sequence continues at coordinate 12,463 of JAFWYF010000002.1, forward strand.
GTCGGCTGCGATTTCTGCAAAACGGCTTGCTGTGGGGTCGATAATGCGAGGGCGCTGGAAGCCACCTGCCCATTTACCACCGTTTGCATCGGTTGCAACACCTGTCTTTGTTGTGAAATTTGTTGGCACCATACCAGAGAAACCGGGTAAGACAGGTTGCATACCAAGTTCGCGCTGACGAGTAAGGATGTTGTTGGCAAGTGTTTGCTGACGAACATACCATGCATCGTCTTGCACACCACCTGCTCCTGCCAATGTCTTGCCATTGAGCATGCCCGGGTCGGTTCCACCCCAGCCTTCGAGGTTATTCATGCCCCACCATGCGGTGAAGGCAGGGCCTGCAACAAAGGTTTTGGCCTCGGCATCGGTGTAGTTATATTTTCTCTTGCCATTCTCCTCTAATGTAAGGAACATGCGCCACACCTCTTCCAAGCCGACTATTTGCAAGGGCATATTAATACCATGCAGAGCCATCCAGTCTATCTCTTGTTGCCAACGTTTCCATGTCCACGATGTCATAGAGTAGCCAAAAGTACAATAGTTGAAAAAGTAGCGATATTTGGCATCGCATGTGCGTACCTCTTCGGTTGTGGGGATTGGCAATGTCGAGAGGTTGGCGTAGGCCTCATCGGCACCTTTTTCGTTGAGTACGTTCCATGCAATGTTTATATTTGCATAGTAGTTCAGATACCAACCAAGACCGGTTGTGATAGCACTTATACTATTTCCTTTGATAACAATTTTTTCGTCATTGCCACTGATACTGAACATCTCTTGCGAAGAGTTTCCGAGCGCAGAGTCCAACACGAAAAGGAATTTATCTGCTGTACCCTTTCCACCTATACGATTTACCAAATCGACAACAGATTGTGGATTGTTCTGTACAAGCGCCTCTTTATATTGCAGTGTGATGGTTTTTGCATCGTCGTCTACAAGTACGCTCCATGTGTAACCATTGACATCGGTTGCTGTGAGCAGTTCCTTGTCGAAGGAATCTTTACTGAATGTATCGTTTGCTGCAACGGTTTTGCCATCGTATGCAACTACAATATCTTTGCCCGCGGGAGCATCTACTACGAGGGTGTAATAGACCTCTACAACCTCTTGTTGAGCAACATCTATATGCAAGTTCTTTACATTGATACCTGTTGGCAAACCATAGGCAAATTCCGATATTTCGGGCAATGCAGTTGTCAGGGTATAATCGTTTGTGGCTTTATTACCCGATGCATTTGTCGTTTCAATTTTCAGGTTGTATTCTCCGTCGTAGGTTACTGTAACCGAGAAATTACCCTGATAGGTAACATTGTCTATCTCGTGGTCGTTCCCATCGAACACTGCATTGAGTTTACCGCCACCATTTGTTGAGCTTTGAAGATACAACTGCAAGCCGGTGTAGCTGTTCTTTTCGGGGAAGGCATTGCTACCAATAGCCAGAATACTGCTACCCCATTGGTTAAACGATGCTCCGTTAGGATTTTCGACCTGCATTGTAAGAGTCCATTTGTCGGAAGCCGGAACTTTTGTCAGGTTCTGGTCGTTGATATCCGCCACTTTAACAGTGCTCTGTGAGCCATTTCCTGTAATGGAATTTGTTGCCATGCTTGCACTAAAGCTAAATAGAGCAAACAACAGCGCTAAAACAAATGTCTTTTTCATATTTCTTAATTTAATTATTACTTGCATTGAAATAAAAATCACAAAATTTATTAATAGTAAAACATTCTATTTTTTACTTGGTTAATTATTTTGAGATTGCATTAAATTACACCAAGGCACAATGCGCCAAAGTAAATAATTGTTGCAAATTTAATTATTTATAAATAAATACTGCTGTTTTTTAAATAATATTGCAGATGGTACATATAAATCGCCTATTTACTCCATCGGTACACACATCGATACTGTCGTCATCGCTGTTGCTTGCTGTACGAATTGTTTTTGGTTTGCTATTCCTGAACCATGGAATAGAGAAATGGATTGCATTCGGCGACATGGCAATGGCATTTCCCGACCCTCTTGGGGTTGGGGGCTCCATTTCGCTTTTATTGGTGCTGTTTGCCGAAATTTTGTGCAGCATTGCATTCATCATAGGGTTATTATTCCGGTTTGCCTTGTTACCTATGATTTTTACGATGATTATGGCTGTTTTTGTAATACATTCGGGCGACCCGATAGAGGTGCGTGAGCCGGCTATTATTTACCTGACCATGTTTGTTGTGATGTTCATTAGCGGACCGGGAAAATTCTCGGTAGATGCAACCATACAACGCTATTTACAAGCAAAATAGTTGGTTAATCCAACTCTATGACTGTTATTCCGGCACCGCCAAATTGCACATGTTCATCGTGGAAAGTACGTACAAAAGGAACCGTACTCAAATACTGACGCACCAAAGTGCGCAAGATGCCGTTTCCCGTTCCATGTAATATGCGCAAGCGACTGACACCACACACTGTCGCATCGTCAAGGAAGAATGACACTGCTTGTACAGCCTCTTCGCCTCGCATGCCACGAATATCAATATCCGATTTAAAGTTCAATCGCTTATTGTGCAGGTTCTCTTGTGTTTCGCTGGTTAGGAACGACACTTTGCGTGGCTCCTCTTTTGGGGCATCAGTAGGTTGCAAACGTTCAATGGAAACAGTTGATTTTATGGCACCAAAACGAACTACTGCATTTGACTTGTTAATAGAGATAATTTCGCCAACAGCCTGTTGCCCTGTTATGCGCACAAAAGAGCCTACTGCAAATTGTGGTTTACGTGGCTCTTCGACAACTGTTGCCACCTGCTCCGATGCACTTTTTTTGCCCTTTCCACCGTTCTTTTTTCGCTCCTGACGTGCAAGAATTTTTGCCATTTCGCGGTCGGTGCGCATTTGCTGTTCTTGCTTTGCAAGCTCCTCGATGCGCTGTGTGAAATCACTTAACTCACGACGTGCTTTGCGTGTTTTCTCTTTTTCGGCTTTTGCCTCTACTATTGAGCGTATGGTGTTTTCTATTTTTGCGTTGGCCTCGCGCAACAAACGTTCGGCCTCACCCTGTGCATCGCGCAAAATCTGCTTTCGGCTTTTACGCAGTTCGTCGCTACTCTCTTGCACCTTGCCTAGCATCTCATCGAGTTCCTTCTCTTTCTGATGCACATTTTTTCGTTTTGTTTCCCAATAGCGTTTATCGCGTACAATGTCTTGCAGATATTTGTCGGATTGAATATAATCGCTACCTACAATTTCCGATGCATCTTTTATGATCTCTTCGGGCAAACCAATTTTTCGTGCAATTTCCACTGCAAACGAACTGCCGGGGTTTCCTATCTGCAACATAAAAAGAGGACGCATTTCGGCACGGTCGTAGAGCATTGCTCCGTTTACGATGCCCGGAGTTGAGTCGGCAAAATGTTTCAGATTTTGATAGTGCGTTGTTATTATTCCATAGGACTTACGTTCATTGAAGCGTTTTAATATTGCCTCGGCTATTGCAGCACCTATGAGCGGTTCTGTTCCGCTACCGAATTCATCTATTAGGATTAGCGACGCACCGTCGCAACTACGCAGAGTCTGCTTCATGTTCAGCAAATGGCTCGAATAGGTACTTAGATCGTCTTCGATGCTCTGTTCGTCGCCAATGTCTATGAATATACTTTTGAACATTCCTGCACGACTGCGTTCATGTATTGGCACAAGCATGCCACATTGTAACATATATTGTAACAGACCGGCTGTTTTCAGACAAACCGATTTACCTCCGGCATTAGGACCCGAAATGAGCAGTATACGCCGTTCTTTATCGAGTTGAATATCAAGTGCCGACATTTTTCGGCCATGTTTGCGTAATGACATCTCGAGAAGAGGGTGAATTGCTGCACCCCAATCCATTACAGGATATTTCACCAACGATGGTTTAATTGCTCCGAAACGGTCGGCAAGACGTGCCTTTGCACGAATAAAATCCATTTTTCCAAGAAAATCGTATGCCTGCAACAATTGTGGCACTATGGGACGCAGTTCATCGGAGAAATTTGTGAGAATGGCTATGACCTCGCGTTTTTCTTCGGCTTCGAGTTCGCGTATGCGATTGTTTGCTTCCACTACTTCGGCCGGCTCAATGAAGACTGTTTTTCCACTTGCCGATTCGTCGTGTACAATACCACCCATTTTTCGTTTCAAAGCCGGTGCAACAGGAATAACCAAACGGCCGTCGCGTATTGTAGGCGAAGCATCTTTTTCTACAAGTCCGTCGGCTTGCGCTCTATGCAATATATTGTTGAGAGTGCGTGATATACCGTTAGATGTGCGCACCAGTTCGCCACGTATTCGAGCAAGCGTTGGCGAAGCACTATCCTTTACATGACCAAATTTATCGATGATTGAGTCTATGTCGCGTATTACTTTGGGAAAAGCCTCAATGCCTTCGGTAAGAGCAAACAGATGAGGATACAACACATTATCGCTTACATCATCGGTGCTGTTCTGCTTACGTAGCACTTGTAATATGCGACCTATTGTATCGAGTGAACGACGTAACGCAAATAGTTCCTCTTCGACCATGTACATACCCGCGATGCGTATTCGTTGCAGAGGCTCACGTACATCGAAAAAGAAATCGTTGGAGAAATTTTGCTCCTCGCGCAACACACGCACAAATTCGTCGGTTTCGTAAAGTCGTGCCGACAAGGCATCGTAATCGGTAAGGAACTGCATTTCATCGACCAGCTCACGCCCTAATGCACACAGACACTCCTCTTTGAGCATTGTGCGTATGGTATCAAACTCTATTTTCCTCTCAAAATTACGCGGATATATCATAAATGGGCTAATGCAATTTAATTTGTATGCGAAGATACGAAAAAAAGAGTTTACTCTTCGTAAAGTCGTTAAAAATAGATAACTTTGGCGCAAAGTATTATTATTTAGAATAAATAAAACACCATGAAACAGATTTCAAAGGCAATTATGCTTTTCGTTTTATCTATGATAGTGTGCGTAAATGTACAAGCACAGGTAATCACAGAGCGTGAAGCACAAGAGATTGCAAATGATTTTTTCTCTAAGGCACTAAAAAACGACATGACCGCCTTGCCACAATTAACAAAAGTATGGGACAGCAACGACTTAGATAGCCAAGTGCCCGATGAGACTCCTTCATTCTATGTCTTTACTCCCGATATTGGACATGGTTTTGTTATTGTATCGGGCGAACAGAGCGAGAACCCAATTATAGCCTACTCTTTAGAGAACGACATGAGATTACCCGATGAATTGCCTTTGGAAATGGTAGAATATCTTAAAGGCATAAACAGCGACGTAGCGATGGCACGTGCAAACAGCACCAACAGGGTTTCGACTCGTGCAGCTGCTCCAGTAACAGAGATTGGCAATGTTGTAAAATATTTGGAGACAGCCAATTGGGGACAAGGAAGCCCCTACAACCAATTGACGACTAATGAATCGGGAACAGTTTGTCTCACCGGTTGTATTCCCACAGCATTTGCCATTGTAATGCGTTACCACGAATGGCCAGCATCGCCTGCAAAGACGATATACAATGTGTATACCTACCCCGACATAATCGCCCAGAAAGATTATATCTATAATTGGAGCGACATGCCTTTGAACAACCCCAGCAACGAGCAAGGTAAAGTTATTTCGGCGCTTATGCAACATTTGGGACATGTTTTCATGGTTAATTATGGCACAGGTAGTACTAGTGTAGAAGAGTTAAACGGAAAACTTAGTTCTTTTTGGGGCTACAACGAGTCCAATGCACAGAGAATGAATTATACAGATGATGCATGGATAGCACGTTTGAAGGAAGAGTTAGACGCAAACCGTCCCATGGTCTACTGTGCATCGAACAGTTCGACAGGCGACTCACGCCATGCATTTGTATTGGATGGTTACACCGACAAGAACTATTTTCATTTCAATTGGGGTTGGAATGGTAGTTGTAACGGATACTTCCTTTTGTCTTCGATGATTGCAGACACCAGCAACGATTACACGCAATACGAAGACACAAAGAAATGTCATAAGGTATATTTTCTTGCTCCCAACATTGTAACAACATCATCTATTACGGTTGAATTATCTATAGCAACAGCCGGCATTGTTACTATCGACAACGAGAGTATAACAACAAAAACTGTTGAAAACGGAACAAATGTTACACTCAGTGCAACAGCAAACAGCGGATACGAGTTTGTTGGTTGGGACGACTCAAATGGCAACAGAGTGAGCACAGAGAAGAATTTTACCGTAACAGTAAATAGCAATGTTACATACAAGGCTGTATTTGTTACAGAGAGCACAAAATGCACAGTATCGGTTTCTGCTGTTACCAACCCGGCAACAAGCTACGGAGGCACAGCAACAGCAAGCGCCGAGACCGTTGCATCGGGTAGCACTGTTACACTCACTGCTACAACCGCTACAAACTTCAAGTTCATTGGTTGGAGCATAGGAGAGGGCGATATTATAAGCACCGAGAACCCATATACAGCAACTGTAACAAGCAACACCGAATTTGTTGCACATTTCATCGAAAAGACAAAATACACAATTAGTGCCACAAGCGCCGATTTAGCAATGGGCAGTGCCACAGTTAATGGAGTGGAAACAACAACCATTTACGAGGGTAGCCCTATTACATTAGTTGCAACTCCTGCCAAGGGATATAATTTCGCAGGCTGGGTCATTGGAACTGAGACCGTAAGTAGCGATGAAACATTTGTTACAACGGCAACAGCCAACCAAACCTACACTGCCACATTCAAGAAAGCAGAAGAGAAAATAACAATTAAATTTTATCGTTCAGGAGGTTTTCTTTATATTGGAGATACAGGAACAGACTTTACTTCGTCGCTCACTGTTGCACCGGGTACAGAGGTAACTATAAGAGCCGTCCCTGCCGATGACAAAGAGTTCTACTATTGGTATAACGAGAACGACGAGATTCTTTCGAACAAAGCAATATATACTTTTGAGGTTACAAAGGCACAGACATACAAGACCAAGTTTGGCCCTGCCGGACAGAACAACAAAGTTACAGTATCTGTTTTGGCCGAAGAGGGTGGTAGCGCACAAATAGGTTATAGCGCAACAACTGTTTCTGCCGAATTCTACAAAGGCGAAGAGGCATCATTGAAAGCTATAGCCACAGAGGGATACAGCTTTGTTGGTTGGTATGTTGGCGACGAAATAATAAGTACCGATGCCAGATACAGACCTATTGTACAAGATGCAACAGAGTTTAAAGCAAAATTTGAGAAACAGACCGGCATTGATTCTATTTATGAAGGCACAGAGAAAGTGTGCGTTATCTACGACCTTTCGGGCCGTCGTTTAGAAAAAGCAGACAAACCGGGTATTTACATTATAAATGGAAAAAAGGTGCTGATTAAGTGAGGATAGAATAGTTGAATATATATACAAATTATGGTGGCATTGCCACCATAATTTGTATAACAGCCTCAACCTTTGCTATGAATATTTGTTCTTCTATTGTATAGATAGAGAAACATGTTTGTAGTAATAGGCATAATGTTTTTGGGTATAATCTCCGGTTTTCTTTTGCGCAAAAAGAGGCTACGCGCCACTCGCGGTATTATAACAGCGCTCATTTGGCTGTTGCTGTTTGTTTTGGGTGTAGAGGTGGGGCATAACAGAGAAGTCATCCAAAGCCTTCCGACACTTGGATTAGAGGCATTTTTCATTGCGACACTGTGTGTTGTAGGCAGTTCCATTGCAGCATGGGGCTTGTGGTTCTATCTTTTTAAAAGAAAAGAGAATGAAAGGTAGCCTCGTTATTGTTGCATTTTTTGTTCTGGGTATATTGTGCGGGATATTCAACCTATTACCTGCGGAATGGTTCAGTGGCAGCAGTATATACGCCTTGTGCATACTTATGTTCTTTGTGGGGCTGGGATTGGGACACGACCCCGAAATAATAGCAAGTTTTCGCAATTTAAATCCTATTCTGGCAACACTTCCTTTGCTGACAATTGCAGGAACCTTGGCAGGAGCAGCTGTAGCAAGCATGGCACTACCCCACCGCACAGTTCCCGAGTGTATGGCTGTTGGGTCGGGGTTTGCCTATTACTCACTTTCGAGCATATTCATAACACAGTATAAAGGGGCAGAGCTTGGCACAATAGCTTTGCTAAGCAACATATCACGCGAAATGACAACACTGCTGTGCGCACCGTTGTTGGTTCGTTGGTTTGGCAGACTGGCACCAATATCATCGGGAGGAGCCACAAGCATGGATACCACGCTACCCATAATAAGCCGTTATTCAGGTAAGGAGTTTGTGATTTTGTCTATTTTTCATGGTTTTGTGATAGACCTTAGCGTACCATTTCTTGTAACATTCTTTTGTTCACTGTAAATTAGCCGTTTCTAAGATAAATTTATCTCAATTTCAACACTCTAATTTTGGAAATTTGAACATATTACGCTAAATTCGTGCAATTATTTCTGAAACATTTTTTTAAAGAAAAACATCTATTTTATGAGATTCATAAAGAAGTACGCACGAATTTTCAAGTTATTGTTGGTTGCACTGCTAAGCTTAATTATTTGGTTCATGCCCTCATCGTCATTTGGCATTGAAGGCTTGACCGAACTACAGCAACGCATGATTGCCATTTTTGTATTTGCAGCCACAATGTGGATTTTGGAGGCTGTTCCGGCATGGACGACATCGTTGTCGATAATCGTGATAATGTTGCTCACTGTTTCAAATAGCAGTATATCGTTTTTAATTACAGACATTCCTAAAGAGGAACTTATTAGCTACAAAACTATTATGGCAACCTTTGCCGACCAAACAGTGATGCTATTCCTTGGAGGTTTCTTTCTTGCTCTTGTTGCATCAAAAAGCGGAGTGGACATTACTCTTGCCCGCGCCATGCTCAAACCATTCGGAACACGTCCAAACACGGTGCTGTTTGGTTTCTTGTTGGTTACAGCCATATTCTCAATGTTTGTGAGCAACACTGCAACTGCAGCCATGATGCTGACATTCCTTACCCCTGTTTTACGTTCACTCCCCAACAACGAAAAAGGACGTACAGCACTTGCTTTGGCTATTCCCATTGGTGCAAATATTGGTGGAATAGGAACACCCATTGGAACGCCACCCAACGGAATTGCAATGGGCTACCTTAACAATAGCGAAGGATTGAACCTAGGAATTGGTTTCGACGATTGGATGCTTGTGATGACACCTCTGATGCTTCTCATTCTGGTATTATCTTGGATGCTTTTGAAATACGTATATCGTTTTACATCGGACAAGGTTGAACTAAAAATTATAGGTGGAGCAAAGAAAGGCTGGAGAACAACAGTCATATATATTACCCTTGCTGTTACCATTCTATTGTGGATGTTCGAGAAAAAAACAGGTATAAACTCCTATGTAGTGGCCCTTATCCCTGTTGGAGTGTTCAGTTTAACCAGAATCATTAAATCGAAAGACCTTAAAGAGATTGATTGGTCGGTGCTATGGATGGTTGCCGGTGGCTTTGCCCTAGGTGTAGGAATGGACAAGACCGGCCTTGCAAAGGCACTTGTAGACTCAATACCTTTTACAGAATGGCCTGTGCTGTTGGTTATTATTGGTAGTGGCATCATCTGCTGGTTATTATCTACATTCATTTCGAATTCGGCGGCAGCGGCGCTCATGGTGCCAATTCTTGCAGCCGTAGGAACAGGAATGGGACCAATGCTCGACCAATATGGCGGTATAAGCACACTGCTCATTGGTATAGCCCTATCGGCATCGTTTGCAATGGCATTGCCTATTAGTACACCACCCAATGCCATCGCCTACTCCACCGGGCTTATTAAATCGTCGCAGATGTGCATAATTGGTGTTCTTGTAGGAGCATTTTCGCTCGTCATAGGTTATCTTTTAATCGTATATGTTGGACGAATAGGATTTTTTGGATAAGCAATCAACACAAATATCACATGAAAAAGATTTTATTTTTTGCAACACTCGCCTGCATCACATTTGCAGGCTTTGCACAGGAGAGCAACAAGCCGTCGGTTAAGTTATACGGTTTTATACGCAACTATGCAGCTTTCGATTCACGCGATAACTATGGTAGCAACAGCGACCAGTTCAACATGATTCCAAAAGACGAGAGCCTGAATGAGTATGGCGACGACTTAAACCAAAAGGCCGACATTCTTTTGTTGAGCATTACCACCCGTTTGGGACTTAACATTACCGGACCCGAGTTCTTGGGAGCAAAGACATCGGCAAAGATTGAGTCCGATTTTGCAGGATTTGGAACAAGCAACACCGTATTACGCATACGTCAGGCATACGCTAAGATGGATTGGGAGAAACATAGTCTGTTAGTTGGACAAGCATGGCACCCCATGATGGGCGATATGATGCCCGATGTGTTCAGCCTTGCAACAGGAGCACCTTTCACACCGTTCAGCCGTACACCGCAAGTTCGTTATAACTATCTTGCAGGCAAGTTCACATTAACTGCTACTGCAATGTATCAGTTCCAATACCTCTCGTATGGCCCATCGGAGACAAAGGACGAGAACGGCAATATTAAATGGAGCTCTGCAACATCGTTCGATTATGCACGAAAAGCACTCATTCCCGAGTTGTACCTGCAAGCCATGTACAAGAACAACAATTTTGCCATGGGTGCCGGAGTTGATATTCTTACACTGAAGCCACGTAGCGAGGCAGTAGACAACAATGGAGTTAAGGTTCCCGTAGATGAATATGTAATAGGTTTCACACCCACGATCTTCGCATCGTACAAGTGTGGCAATTGGGGTATTAAAGGACGTGCCACATATGCTCAGAATGCATCGCACCTTAACATGCTAAGTGGCTATGGAGTAACCGAGATTAAGGAGAACGGAGAGTGGGAATATGGCACATTGAACAGCGTTACAGGTTGGATAGATGTTACATACAAGCAGGCATTAAAAAAAGGCAGTCTCACATACTGTCTTTTTGGTGGCTACGGCAAGAACCTTGGTTGCAACGACGACATCAAAGGCATGATGTTCATTCGCGGATTTAAGAACATTGATAGTTTCTGGCGAGTAGCTCCAAGTATTCTTTATACCCACAACGCTATGCAGATTGGTTTGGAGTATGAACCCACAACCGTTGGCTATGGCAACATGAAAGCCGATGGCAGTGTTGACAAGACCCACTCGGTTACCAACCACCGTATATGCGCTCTTTTGAAGTACAATTTCTAAGAAATATACCAAATACAACAAAGGTTGCGACCAAAGTCGCAACCTTTGTTGTATAAATAAGATATTTGATATTATCTATATCTGATTCTTTGTCCGGGACGGATTATAGAACGCGAGTTCATACCATTCAACTTATAAATAGTGTTCACACTGACACCACATTTACGTGCAATAACAGAGAGGCTTTCGCCACGACGTACCTTGTGATACAGAGGCTCGTCGGTCTCTATAATCTTACCGGTCTTTTTGTCTATTGTTTGATATTTGTTCTTGCGATAGACATAGAAATCGCCTGTAACATCTTGCTTCTCGAAATCGAACATCAAAGCCGGGTTTATCGATTTACCGCATATAAGAGTTTCGAAATGGAGATGCGCACCGGTGCTACGTCCCGAGTTTCCACCCAAGCCAATAGGGTCGCCCGCCTTCACATTCTGGTTCTCCTTAACAAGTTTCTTTGACAAGTGTGCATACACTGTCTCCAAACCGTTGTTATGGCGTATCACGATGTAATGACCATAGCCACGACGCTGATAATCGAGCCTGCGTACCTTGCCATCGAAAGCCGCATATATGGTATCACCCTTTTGCACTTTAATGTCCAAGCCATTGTGCACACGACCACGACGACGACGATAACCGAAGATATCGGTAATCTTTGTGTTGGTGGTAGGCATCACAAAATTGCGTAAATCGACACAAAGCGAGTCGGGCATCTCAGCGGTATAATGCACTTTTGAGTCGTTGTCCCATTCGGGATAGAGTTCCTGCGATGGGAAGAGATAGGACTCATTGAGCAACATAGCACGCAGAGCAATTGAATCGACAAGTTGCATCTGTCGGTCGAGAGGAGCCTGCTTAGCCAGCAAATCCTGTGCAACCGAGTTATATGTTAGCGACGATAAAAAAAGTGTTATGATAGTAAAAGAACGAAATAGTGTTTTCAATTTATTAAATTTTAGAGTTTAGTTTCTTAGTTATTTATTTAAATTTAAGGCTCTCCTCGCCACCATATTCAAATTTTGTTACAGCCGACTCATAGTCGAACAACTCCTCTTCTTTGAAGAAACGTTTAATTTCTACAAGAGCGTTCTCTACCGAGTCCGAAGCATGAACAACATTCTGTTCTCCACTCATTGAGAAATCGCCACGAATAGTACCGGGCAATGCTTTGCGAGAGTTAGTAACACCAACCATCAGACGAACAGTTTCAACTGCCTCTGCACCCTCGAGACAGCAAGCCACAAGAGGAGCCACCTGCATAGAAGCCTTTAAGTAGGGGAAGAATGGACGTTCAACCAAGTGTGCATAATGCTCATTCAGAATGTCATCGGCAAAGTACATCATTTTCATACCTACTATACGTAGACCTTTACGTTCGAAACGTGTGATAATATCACCCATAAGCCCGCGTTGAATAGCATTAGGCTTAATAAGAATAAGAGTTCTTTCCATACTTTAGAATTTAGAAGGATTAGGTTTTGGTGTTTATATATCTCTATTTATGTAAGTTGTCCTATTATATTTTGCGAAGATACAGAAATTTTCTATAATTAAACGAAAATTAGAGACTTAGTTTGCGTTATTTAACAAAAAGTTTCGACCCTCCAATTACAGGAAGGTCGAAACTTTATAGAGTATTCAGAGTCTTGCTTATTCGCCCCAAATGTTATTCCAATCGCCACGATACTCGTTCGAGCGAGGAATAACCGGTTTATCGGTTACCTCTGGTTTAGATATATCAAGAATCATATTACTTACTGTTACATCTAGTACGGTGGATATAGGTCGTATATATTCTTTCTTCATAATCAATGTATAGTTACTGTGTTTATATATCCCCAACCCTCTTGAGAGGGTCGGGAGATTGATAATTATTACTTAAAGATTACCTTCTTACCGTTTACAATGTAAATTCCATTCTTGGGCTCCAATACACGACGACCTTGCAAATCGTAAACTACATCATCGTCTTCTACTGAATCTGGTGTTGTTACACCCGTTGCACCCTCCATGTCGCCATCTATTACGCGGAACTGGATTGAATGCAACATCTCGGTTACTACGGGAGAATCGTCCAATATTGTTACGTTTAGATATACGCGGAAGGGTTTAAGCATATGATCCTCGTGCAAGATTCCCCAGTCGCCTTCGAGACCTAGAACACGACCACCATTCAAATCGCTTGCTGACATTTGTGTATAGGTTCCCTTTACATCGAACTTAACAAATGCGGAAGATACGGTTACTGTCTTCTGGTTTTCTGCCGCTGTGCTATAAAGGGTTGCACTATCGAGTTTGATATCGATTTCGGTTGCTGAGGCATCACTTGTACGACGGAACAGGTAAGGATAGTTTGCACGCAAAGTTCCGCTCTTTATGGTTACAAACTCGGTAAACATGTTCAAAACGCCATCTTCATCGGTATCCTCGGAGTGTACGTCGTTGAAGTATGCTACTTCGAGACCCAATGCGGTAAACTCGCTTACAGGTATCTGGAACGGTACGTACAAGGGGTTCCAATAGAGGTCGTCGTACAACGCGCGCTTGTAGGTGATGCTGTTGGTGGTAATGGTGTTGGGGTTACTGAAGCTTGTCAGTGTTCCCTCTTCTATTACGACGTCGGCACCCTCATAGAGAGCGAAGTCGATTGCTTCGTAATCGTAGCTAACTACCTCATAAATGTTCTCACCGGCTACCAATGCTTCTGTTGCTGCATCTACACCCTTTGAGCTATCTATTACGCTCAACTCCAATTTAACCTCGAGGTTGGGGTTTGCGGCCAAAACCTCGGGAGTGAGGTACAATGCGCACTTGAAGTCTTTAACGCTGGTGCAGATGGTTTCGTATGTTTGAGCGCCACCCAATGCGCTGAGCATTACAGGATAACGGGCACCCTCTTCTATTGTCATGCCATCTACGGGTATCTTAACCCAACCGAATGAACCATAGTGGCCGGCCAGGTAGCAACCGTCGGCTACGAAACTACTATCATTCGCGATGCCTGTGAAGGTGATAACGAAGTCGCCATACCAATCTTTGAAGGCGCTGTTCTGTACCTCATCGGCGCTCTCGTCGGCTAGGAACTGCATTACAAAAGACAATGGCATGTCGGTTGCATTGCCACCACTAGGATAAGATACATAGTCGCCTGCGGGAACGGTGGTGCTACCCAAGTTGTTTACTGTTGCGGTGGGAGCTTTACCTACAACATATCTGCCGTCAAGGTTAGGCAAGCCAACAAATTCTGCAGCTAATGTAGGAGCGACGTAGCCATTACCCTCGTAATATACTACACCTTGCGCATTAACTGTTGCAGTAGTACCATTGACTATAAGCAACTCGCCATCGATATAAGTATTTATCTCAACGCTCGCGTCGGCAAAATGACTCATTGCAAATACTGAACTTGCACCATTACCTTGAATGTCGAATTTGCCGGAGTTCACAACAACACTGCCACCCCATGCCATAATGCCGTAAGTATCTTCTACAAGGAGGGTTGCACCATCAACTAACAATGAACCGCTATCAAGGCGTATAAGACCGCCTGTGTTATCAATTGTTTCTTCATTGATATCTGTATTACGAGCAATGCTTACTGTACCACCCTTAAGTATCAACTTACCATCGCCCAACACGTATAAGGCAGGACCGCCATTACCATACCATGAGTTTGCAGGGTCTTTTACACCACATGCACCTGCAATCCATTTACCTGCTTTAGCTACAGATGTATCATCGAGTGTAAATGTACCACGTATACAAGCCTCCAATGGATTACCTGTAGGTGTCTCTTGCAACAATGTATAACCGTTAAGGTCCCAAGTAATATCATAACCGGGGTCTACACATATTGTAGATGATGTACCCAAGAGAACAGAAGAGCACGTAATGTAACATCAGCTGTCTGTTTAACATTTTCGTAGGCATATATACGTGCAACATCGTGTGTTGTTGCCGGGTCGTAGTTTGCAGCCTGCTCCAAAGTGGGGAATACACGGAATCTGTTATCATCTGATGCCACAAATGAATTGTAACTGCTATATACTTCCCAACCGAATCCGCTTACAAACTTAATATTATTAGAAGGAACGAGACCATCAGCAGAAACGACATTACGTATACGCTCTTTAACCGACGATACAAGGATGTGGCCGTTAACATCGACATTGACAACTCCAC
>JAFWYF010000038.1 GCA_017522785.1 Bacteroidaceae bacterium
ATCTACCAACCGGTTGTTTTGGGCAATAGCCACTTGTTTTTCTGCTTCAGTTCTGTACAGCCTTTCTATTTCTGCAATAACTTTGTTGAACATCCTTTCTATATGCTTGTTCTGCTTGTTCAGCCATTTCTCACGACCGAAAGTTGGCGGTATCTCTGTGATTTTTGGAGCGGTGAAGTCCGGGAGGTTATAGACCTATGCCACCGATGAACCGTCCATCGAGGCCACCGGGGTTTGGAGGAGCCGGCGGAGGAGTAAGACCACCCACATTTGTCCATAAGAACAAAATAGGATGACCCATTTAATTTGTGGTCATCCTATTTTCGATTCGGTTATTCTCTATTATTCCACAAAAACCTTTTTACCATTGACAATGTAAATACCATGTGTAGGGTTCTCTACAATGCGACCGTTGAGGTCATAATATATATTCTCATAGCCATTTAATTCTCCTTCTACTATGTCGTCAATATTTGTCGCATCAAACTCGATAATATTTATAAAGTTCTTCCAAATATAATCAGCTTTATACTTTTCCAATGAGCCGGTTGGAACATAGAGTACTACAGTTTCGTATTGTTCATCGGAAAAATTATTTGAACGAATAGATGCAGGAACTTCTCTCATACAGTATATGCTTGTAAGACCGGTGCAATCAGAGAACGCACTATTATATTATAACAAATACCACCCACCTTAAAGTCGTAGGCTCTTACATTAGTAACGCACAAGAAGAGAAAAAGCGTTACAGATAATAATTAGTAAAAAATTGTTTTCATCATTTTGTCTGTTTTTATTGTTAAATTATAGATTTTACATCACATATATAATATAATATAAGGTAAGTCCACCCGGAAACACCAACCAAATTGTCTATTATAATTACTTAGAGAATACTCATAGAAAAGTCTCCTTTCTTCATTGTTTGTAGCTCTGTTAATCTCTTCCGTAGCAAACAATAATTTTCTAGTGCCAACTAAAGCCTCCGAACTATGGCTGTCTATAAAAGTGTATAAAAACAAGAAAGACGTGAGACTTTTCGCCTTACGTCCACAAAAGAGAGGCATCGCAAACATATACATTTTTTCACAATCAATGCTCTTTTGGGATATTATTTCTTCTTATATTAGAATATAAGGTTGTTGCTATTCTTACAAACGAGAATAGGTTATCGGAGAATATATAAACAGCAAGAGAGTGCCCAAATTTTTGGGCACTCTCTTGCTGTTTATATGCGCATATTTCTTATTTATTCTGCAGGAAGCATATTTGTGTACACATTCTGAACATCGTCATCCTCTTCCAAACGTTCAACTATTTTGTCGATGGTTGCACGTTGCTCCTCTGTTACCTCTTTTTGGTCGTTAGGAATACATGTAAACTCACTACCTGTTATCTCATAGCCCTGCTCCTCGAGGAACTTTTGTATGGCACCAAATGATTTTGGGTCGCCATAGATTGTTACCTCATTCTCTTCCTCATCATATTCGTCCTCTACACCGTAGTCGATTAGCTCGAGTATGAGCTCGTCCATGTCCAAACCATCTTTCTTTGTGAATGTAAAGACACTTTTCTGAGTAAACATAAAATCGAGACTGCCCGATGTTCCAAGTGTTCCACCGAATTTGTTGAAAGCAGCACGAACATTTGCTACAGTACGTGTTGTGTTATCGGTTGCTGCATCGACAAAGATTGCGATACCATGAGGGCCATATCCCTCGTATGTAACCTCTTTGTAATCTTTTTGGTCTTTACCCAACGCATTTTTAATTGCGCGTTCGATATTGTCCTTAGGCATATTCTCGCGTTTTGCATTGGCGATAATAGCTCTAAGATGTGAGTTTGTGTCGGGGTCGGGGCCACCGGCTTTAACAGCAATTGCTATCTGTTTGCCAATACGTGTAAATGTACGAGCCATATTGCCCCATCTTTTTAATTTTGCGGCTTTGCGGTATTCAAATGCTCTACCCATAGTATATTATTTTAAGTTTATGATTTTCCCAGAAGTTGTTTAAATTTATCTCCTCGAAATTTTTACAGCTTCTTATATTATTAATTTATTATCTCTGTTTTGCACCTAAACGTTTCTCAAAGTTCTCCATGAGACGGCTCATAACTTTGTCTATCTGCTTGTCGTTAAGTGTTTGGTTGTCGTCTTGCAAAACAAAACTTACAGCATAGCTCTTTTTGCCCTCTTCGAGATTCTTGCCCTCGTATACGTCGAACAACTGAACTCCTTTAAGCAGTTTTTTCTCTGTTTCGCGTGCAATTTGTTCTATTTGAGCAAATGTTACCGATTTATCGATGAGCAATGCAAGGTCGCGCTTCACTGCAGGATATTTACTAATTTCGGCATATCCAACTTTTGCATTGCGTACAACACGCATTAATTCGCTCCAATTTATATCGGCATAGAAAACTTCGCTATCGATGTCGAAACGTTTTGCAACCTTCTTACGCACGATTCCCAATTGTGCAATAACTTTTTTATTGCTTTGTGCCTGTATCTGTAAACCGGCAGAGAAAATATCGTTGCTGAATGTAGTAGCCAAACGAGCAGCCTGCTTAAAGCCCAAACGGTCGAAGATGTGTTCAACAACAGCCTTTAAGTCGTAAACAGTTAGTGCTCTACCACTCTCTACCCACGACGAAGAGACATTGTTTCCGGTCATCCACAAACCCAAATGGTTGCTTTCGCTGTATGGGCTTAATATTTTGTCTTCCACTCGTTTATCGGCATCGAAACGATAGCAATTACCAAATTCAAAGAAACTTAGATTGGTTATTTTACGGCTTATGTTACGTTGCATGCTCTCGAGACCGCCGAACAAGAGTGTCTGACGCATTACATTGAGGTCGGCACTTAAAGGATTTAACAGACGAACCAAGTTTGCACTTGCATAAGTCTCCAACTCATCATAATAGGCCGACGCTGTTAGTGAGTTGTTCAATATTTCATTGAAACCACAACCAACCAACTGCTCCGAAACAAGGTTTTGCAATTTGTGCGATTTGTCTTCGGCACCTTTTGTTATGATAGATGAATGTAATGTATTATCGAAATTAACATTGTTATAGCCATATATGCGCAAAATATCCTCTACGACATCGCATGGGCGTTGCACATCTACACGATAAGGGGGTACTGCCAACGATATGCCTTCGGCTGTTTCGTTCACAATCTTCATTTCCAACGATGTAACAATGCTCTTAATTGTTTCGGGAGCAATGTCGGCACCTATCAGATTGTTTACATAATTGTAGTTGAGTTCAACAGGGAAATCTGCCACAGGTGCAGGATAGACATCTTTAATTTCCATTGAGATTGTGCCACCTGCAAGCTCTTTTATGAGCATCGCAGCCTGCTTCAAGGCATATATAACGCAATTTGGATCTGTTCCACGTTCAAAACGGAAAGAGGAATCTGTTTGCAAACCATGTCTGCGAGATGTTTTGCGCACCCATGTAGGATGGAAATAGGCACTCTCGAGAAAGACATTCTTTGTCTCTTCGGTTGTTCCTGAGTGCAATCCTCCGAAAACACCTGCAATGCACATAGGCTCCTCGGCATTACATATCATAAGGTCGCGCTCCGACAATTTGCGTTCCTCGCCATCGAGAGTAACGAAAGGAGTTCCCTCGGGCATTGTGCGAACAACAACCTTACCGCCTTTGATTTTATCGGCATCGAAACAGTGCATAGGTTGTCCGTAGGCATGCAGAATGTAGTTTGTGATATCCACAATGTTGTTTATTGGACGCAAGCCTATTATCTGCAGTTTGTTTTTGAGCCATTCAGGACTCTCTTTCACTGTAACACCTTTGACTGTTACACCTGCATATCGCAAGCATGCCTCGCTATTCTGTACCTCGATATCAATATTCAGTTCGTTGTTATCGACTTTAAAGTCCTCGACACCGGGACGTTGTAATGTGCTCTTGCCGGTAGCCTGCATGGTATATGCGTATAGGTCGCGAGCAACACCATAGTGCGAGCATGCATCGGCACGATTAGGAGTTATATCTACTCCTATCAAATAATCACTCTTAATGTTATAGTAATCCTTTGCAAGAGTTCCCGGCACTGCATTCTCGGGTAACACAATTATTCCGTCGTGGCTTGTGCCAACACCTATCTCATCTTCGGCACATATCATACCGAATGATTCCACACCACGTATCTTACCTTTTTTAATGGTAAAACAGTTATCACCATCGTACAGCTTTGTACCAATGGTTGCCACAACCACTTTTTGTCCTGCAGCCACATTAGGCGCGCCACAAACAATTTGTGTAGGGTTGCCGTCTCCTAAATTTACGGTTGTTATATGCAAGTGGTCGCTATCGGGATGGTCTACACATGTGAGTACCTCACCAATGACCAAGCCTTCGAGCCCACCTTTGATTGTTTGTACCTCTTCTACTCCATCTGTCTCCAAACCAATAGAGGTTAAGGCAGCCGAAACCTCCTCGGGAGTCAAATCGAAATCTACATACTCTTTGAGCCAATTATAAGATATATTCATAGTCTATTATTGTATTCACTGTTTCAACTTGCGAAGTTACATTTTTTTTTGCAAACAGTAAAGTGTAATAAAGAAATATTCTGCTACAGCACGTTTTTTATTACATTTATTGCAGAATAGCAACTTGATAAATTGTATAAAAACAAATTTCACACCAAGAAAATTCTTGATGTGAAATTATAAATATTTTTTGACGACTATTATTCGCCTCGGAATTTACGTGCCTGTTCTGCAATAAGTTCCTCGTCTTCGAAATAGTTAATTTTCATTGCACGACGCACGTCGGCCAATGTATTTGCAGCTACAGAGCGAGCGACATCACTACCCTCTTTTAGCAGGCGATACACTTCGGGAATTTTTTGTTCCCACTCTTTGCGACGTTCGCGTATTGGAGCAAGTTCCTCTTCCAAAATTGCAATGAGGAATCTCTTTACCTTTACATCGCCCAAACCTCCACGTCGATAATGAGCTTTCAATTCGTCGAGATTAGGATATTCGGGAAGATATTTCTCAAAATGCTCGGGTTTACAGAATGCATCGAGATAAGTGAATACTGTGTTACCCTCTACTTGTCCCGGGTCTTGTACACGCAAGTGGTTAGGGTCGGTATACATATCCATTACTCGTTTACGAACCTCCTCGGCGCTGTCGGAGAGATAGATGCAATTACCTAATGATTTGCTCATTTTTGCTTTTCCATCGGTTCCCGGCAAACGCAAACATGCGGCATTGTCCGGTAATAATATTTCGGGCTCGACAAGTGTTTCACCATATATGCCATTGAAACGACGTGCTATTTCGCGTGCCTGTTCAATCATTGGCTGCTGGTCTTCGCCGGCAGGCACTGTTGTTGCACGAAAAGCAGTTATGTCGGATGCCTGACTAATTGGATAGGTGAAGAAACCAACCGGAATGCTGGTTTCGAAGTTGCGCATCTGTATCTCTGTTTTTACTGTAGGATTACGTTGCAGGCGCGACACAGTAACAAGGTTCATGTAATAGAATGCCAACTCGCAGAGTTCTGCCACTTGCGACTGTATGAAGATTGTACTTTTAGCAGGGTCTATTCCAACAGACAAATAATCGAGTGCTACTTCTATAATATTCTGACGCACCTTTTCGGGATTATCTGCGTTATCGGTCAGAGCCTGTGCATCGGCAATCATTATAAAGATTTTTTCGAACAAACCGGAATTTTGCAATTCCACTCTGCGACGAAGCGAACCAACATAGTGTCCCAAATGTAAACGACCTGTTGGGCGGTCGCCTGTAAGTATTATTTTTCCCATATATAATCTTTTAATTTTTATCGTATCCTTAAATACGGTTGCGAAGATACGAAATATTATTTAAAAACAAACACACCACCTGTTAGAAAGGCAAAGGATCGTTGCCACTCGAAGGAAGTATATCGGATGGCATACCGGTATTTCCTTGTAAATAATCGGGGATAGGAGGCAATTGCGAAGAGGCCATTTCGTACGATGCATTCATTTTTGAGCCAATTGTTACCGGAATTTCGTTGGGCACCGGTGCCGATAGAGCCTCATCGTCCATATTCATGAAACGTGCATACTCTTTCTTAAATACAAGAGGTATATTATCCAAACCACCATTACGATGCTTTGCAACAATTATCTCGGCTTTTCCTCGCCAATCGAAATCGCCATCCTTATATATATGGAAATATTCGGGACGGTTTACGAACATTACTATATCGGCATCTTGCTCAATGGCTCCCGACTCACGCAAGTCGCTAAGTTGCGGACGTTTACCTTCGAGACCTTCACGTCCTTCGACATTACGGTTCAACTGACTAAGCGCCATGATTGGAATGTTCAACTCCTTTGCCAAACCTTTGAGTGCACGCGAAATGGTGCTTATCTCTTCTTGGCGGTTTCCTTTACCTACATTTGCTGTCATCAACTGCAAATAGTCGATAAATATCATTTTTACACCATGTTCACGCACCATGCGTCGTGCTTTGGAACGCAACTCGAAAACCGACAGCTGTGGTGTGTCATCTATATAAAGAGGTGCATTTTGCAAGGCTGTGATTTTATTATCCAATTGCCCCCATTCATATCTCTCAAGCTGTCCGCTACGTATTTTGTCGCCGGCTATTTGACAAACATTACATATCAGACGCTGAACCAGCTGCACACTACCCATCTCGAGCGAGAACATACCTACCGGAATACCTTGGTCTACTGCCATGTTTCTGATGAGAGAAAGAGCAAATGCTGTTTTACCCATAGCGGGACGTGCCGCCAGAATTATCAGGTCGGTATTTTGCCAACCCGACAACAGTTTGTCCATTTTGTGAAAACCGGTGCTCAAGCCACTAATACCGCTTGTGTTTTTAGAGGCTGTCTGTATTTGCTCGTATGCTTGTTTGATAACAGGATTTATCTGTGTGAAATCGCGTTTCATATTATGACGCGATATTTCAAAAAGTTCAGACTCTGCCTGTTGCATCAATTCCTCAACATCTTGTGTCTCGTCAAAAGCCTGCTCTTGTGTCTTGCTTGTAAATTTTATTAGGTCGCGTGCCAACTTTTTCTGTGCAATGATGTTGGCATGATACTCAATATTTACCGACGAAACAACCTTGCTGGTAAGTTGTGCTATATATACAGGGCCACCCACCTCTTCGAGTGTACCTTTTAGTTTAAGAAATTCTGTAACAGTGAGAATATCTATGGGGCGGTCGTGCAGGTCCATTTCCTGAATAGCCTCAAACAGTAGTTGATTGCGTTTGTCATAGAACGATTCCGGCTTTAATACATCGCCTAAACGACCTATGGCATCACTATCTACCATGAGCGCACCCAAAACAGCCTCTTCGAGTTCGAGTGCTTGTGGTTGCAGATGTCCATACTCATTAATTATTGGTGCAGTGCTGTTCGACTGGCGACGTTGTGTTCTTCTTTTTGGTGTACTATTCTGTTCCATCGATATTCTGTTTCTATGAATCTTTTTAAATTCGGTTGCGAAGATAGCACTTACAAATTTATTTTCTTAGAAATATTATTTTCTCTTATTAACAAAAAAAGGGAACTTATAAACATTGAAGTGAACCCCAAAAGTTTTTTGTCTAACTTTTGGGGTTCACTTCACATCTGCCCTTTTGAATTTATATAAATGAAATTAATTTGTGGTGAGGCAAAAAAGCAGTATCTTCGCAAAAAATTATTTCTCTATATGGTTTCAGTTGATGGACTTACCGTTGAATTTGGCGGTACCACCCTTTTTAAAGATATATCATTTGTAATTAACGACAAGGACCGTATTGCGCTAATGGGCAAAAACGGTGCAGGGAAAAGCACTTTATTAAAGATTCTTGCCGGTGTGCGTCAGGCTACGCGCGGACAAGTTTCGGCACCAAAAGATACTGTAATAGCCTACCTGCCACAGCATCTGATGACCGAGGATGGACGCACTGTGTTCGAAGAGGCATCACAAGCTTTTTCACATCTGCATAAAATGGAAGCAGAAATAGAAGAACTAAACCGTCAATTGGCAGAACGCACCGACTACGAGAGCGATGAATACATGGCACTCATTGAAGAGGTTGCCACAAAAAGTGAGAAATTCTATGCAATAGACATGACTCACTTCGAAGAGGATGTAGAAAAAACACTTTTAGGACTAGGATTTGAGCGTAGCGACTTCACTCGCCAGACAAGCGAGTTCTCGGGTGGCTGGCGCATGCGAATAGAATTGGCAAAAATGCTTTTACGCAACCCCGATGTTTTGCTTCTCGACGAGCCCACCAACCATCTCGACATTGAATCTATAGGATGGCTCGAGGAGTTCATTATCTCAAACGGCAAAACAGTTGTTGTGATTAGCCACGACCGTAAATTTGTCGATAATATAACAACCCGTACCATAGAAGTTACAATGGGGCGCATCTATGACTACAAAGTGAACTACTCGCAATATCTTCAACTGCGTGCAGAACGTCGCGAACAGCAGATGAAACAGTACGAGGAGCAACAGAAGATGATACAGGAGACCAAAGAGTTCATTGAACGGTTCAAAGGCACATATTCAAAGACATTGCAGGTGCAGAGTCGCGTAAAAATGCTCGAGAAACTGGAGATAATAGAGGTTGACGAAGAGGACACATCGGCATTGCGTTTAAAGTTTCCACCATCGCCTCGTTCGGGACAATACCCGGTTATTGCCGATGGTGTAGGAAAAGCCTTTGACGAGAAACGTATCTTTTCGAATGTTACTCTCACTGTAGAACGTGGCGACAAGATTGCATTTGTAGGACGAAACGGCGAGGGAAAATCAACATTCGTTAAATGCATAATGAACGAGCTGGAGCACGAAGGGAAACTGCAATTGGGACACAATGTTCAGATTGGCTATTTCGCGCAAAATCAAGCATCTATGCTCGAAGAGGATTTAACGGTGTTCCAAACTATTGACGATGTTGCAAAAGGTGATATAAGAAACAAAATACGCGACCTGCTGGGTGCTTTTATGTTTGGTGGCGAAGCAAGCAGCAAAAAAGTTAAAGTGCTATCGGGTGGCGAGCGCACACGTCTTGCTTTGATGAAATTACTTTTGGAGCCGGTTAATCTGCTCATTCTCGACGAGCCTACCAACCACCTCGATTTAAAGACAAAAGATATTCTCAAACAGGCATTACGCGATTTTGATGGAACACTGATTTGTGTGAGCCACGACCGAGATTTCCTCGACGGGCTAGTATCGAAAGTTTATGAGTTCGGGCATGGCAAGGTACGTGAACACCTTTGTGGCATTTACGAATTCCTAGAGACAAAGAAACTCGAAGGATTGCAGGAACTCGAAAGAAAAAGCAATTAAAACAAGAATAATATGATAACATTTCCTAACTGTAAAATAAATTTGGGACTCGATATTGTTTCGAAACGCGCCGACGGATATCACAATTTGGAAACCATATTCTACCCTATTCCACTATGTGATGTATTGGAAATTACCACTAACGACGAAGAAGATGCACCCGATTACACATTCAAAATGTACAACGCATCGTTTGACGGAGATAGCAACGACAACCTTGTTGTGAAAGCATACAAGATTTTGGCTGCGGAACATAGGCTTCCCAAAGTACAAATGAGCCTTTACAAGCATATACCAACAGGAGCCGGTTTGGGGGGTGGTTCATCGGATGCGGCATTTGCGTTAAAAATGTTGAACGAAATAGGCAAGCTATCGCTGAGCGATGAACAGTTGGAGGAGTATGCCGCACGCATTGGTGCCGATTGCGCATTTTTCATAAAAAAACGTCCGGCATTTGCAACAGGAATTGGGAATATTCTATCTGCTGTAGAATGTCATCTACAGGGTTATCATATTGTTTTGGTGAAACCCGACATACACATTTCCACCAAAGAGGCCTATTCAATGGTGTCGCCATCGCAACCGGCAGTGTCGCTACAAGATGTTGCACCACGCCCTGTGAACATGTGGCGCAGTTCCATGAAAAACGATTTCGAGGTTAGTGTTTTTGCTAAGTACCCCGAAACAGCACACATAAAAGAGGAACTTTATAGATTAGGTGCATTCTATGCATCTATGTCGGGTTCTGGCTCTTCGTTCTTTGGTATTTTTGAGAAGGAACAGAACGACGATTGTTTGAAAGAGTTGTTTCCCAACTGTTTCTGCTGGCAATGTAAACTATGATATAAAAAGCGATTGCCTCGTGATTCACATCAGAAGGCAACCATAACACAAACACAAAATAAAACACGACAAAACTACTATGCAATTCATTAGCCTGTTTATGCTTTCACATAAAGCACTCAACACAGGTATTCACATATCCGAGGAGAGTTTCAGGTGACTTGCAAAAAATAAACAGCCCGAGTGGGCTGTTTGTTTTTTATCATATATTTAATTTATGTTAAAAGATGATTACGAGATTTCACCGGCCATATTACGCCTCATTTCTATACGAATCTGTTCCGGAGTAAGACGACGTCCGAGCAGATTCATCAATTTTGTCAATGCAGCCTCTACGGTTAAATCGCCACCACTGATTATGCCTGCATCCAATAATTGGCGTCCTGTTTCATAAAGTTTCATTTTTACGCTACCGGTGCTACATTGAGTTATATTTACAATTATTTTTCCCATACGTGTTGCCTCGGTAAGCGCATCAACCAGCCACTGCTCTTGCGGAGCATTTCCCGAGCCGAAAGTACGGAAGATTATACCTTTAAGACCATCGGCAACAAGCACACTCCTAACTATGTCGGGTTGAATACCCGGGAAGAGAGAAAATATTATAATATCACTATCCATAGCATAGTGTGGAGTGAGTTTACTATTTGGGTCATAGGGCTTTATGTAGTTACGGTTATATTGTATCTCCAGCCCCGACTTTGCCAATATCGGATAGTTGTTTGAACTAAAGGCCGAGAAACTTTCGGCACTTATTTTTGTCGAACGGTTACCACGCATAAGTTGTTGGTGGAAGAATATGCATACTTCGGGAACAATTGGTGTACCATCGACATTCTTTGCAGCGGCAATCTCTATTGCCGTAAGGAGGTTTTCCTTGCCATCGGTGCGCAAGACACCAATAGGCAATTGACTACCGGTTAGTATTACGGGCTTCATTAGCCCATCGAGCATAAAACTCAATGCCGATGCTGTAAACGCCATGGTATCTGTTCCATGCAAAACAACAAAGCCATCGTATTGGTCATAATTATCATATATAATCTTTGCCAATTCGGCCCACAGAGCAGGCTTCATATCGGAAGAATCAATGGGAGGATTAAATGCCTTAGATGAAATATTTAAATTGAATTGTTTAATTTCGGGGACATGACGTATGAGTTCATCGAAATTGAAATTCTCTAAAGCACCGGTTTCACTATTACGCATCATGCCAATAGTGCCACCTGTATATATTAACAGTATAGATGTTTTACTATTGTTGTTCATTTGTTTCTTAGTTTTCTAATTCAGAAGAATACGATTACTTTTATTTAGCGAATGCAAACTTACACAAATTCGCTTAATAGTGGGTAATACTTAAATAAAATTCTTATATTCGCATCACGAAAAAGAGTAACAGATACGACTCTTTTTGTTTTAACGCATATTGGTGTCCCTTTTTTGTGATATTACAATACATTTTTAATATGAAACCGATTGAGCCCGAAGAACTAAAAAATATACAGTTAAATATTCTTGACGATGTTACATCCTTTTGCGAGAAACATAACATTCGTTACTTTCTTGCTTACGGTACCCTTTTGGGGGCTGTACGGCACAAGGGCTACATTCCATGGGACGATGACATAGATATACATATTCCTCGCCCCGACTACGAGAGATTTGTTGAGTTATATAATAAGGAGAACAAGGAATACGAAGTTATAACGCACGAGCTAAATCCTAAATATAATGTACCTTTTGCAAAGGTGCATCACAAAGGGACTGTCTTACATGAGTTTTTATATAAGAACCCCGGAACATTCGGTGTATATATTGATTTATTCCCACTCGACGGATTAAAAAGTTCTATTCAGGCAACGCTATGTGGGCAGTGTATTCGTTTTATGTATGTAAAAAGTTCTATATTTTTTAAAGGACAAACTTTGGCTCGTAAATTGCGCCTTGCCATTACAAAAACAATTCTTTTACCCTTCTCGCGCCACTTTATTTTATCATCTATGCGACGCATAGCAACAAAACACAAATACGAGGAGTGTGATAGAGTGTGCAGTTTTGGTTCTCGAACAGCTGCTCGTGAAATTCTGCCAAGCAACATTTTCGACGAATACATTATGCAACCTTTCGAAGGACGGATGTATCGTATACCAAAGAACTACGATGCATATCTAACAGCAAAATATGGTAACTATATGCAGTTGCCACCGGTGGAATTGCGTGTATCGACACACGATTCACAAGCCTACTGGCGCGACTAGAAAGATAACAATTCAACTATCTTGACGGCATCATCACGAGTAAAGCCACGAGCTACAATCTCACGCCCACCTCGTGTTTCTATATATATGTCGGCAAAAAGGATATGCTTATCGCACGATACGCTGGCAATTGCTCCAAAACGAATCTTTGTCTCTTTAGAACCAATTATTTTGGGTTTGCGATGAATTACAACCTCTTGTTCGTCGTCAATAATAATTTCGTCGGGAAAGATTGCATTACCGTCGCCTGAGACACGACATGCTTCAAATCTGTAATAGGACATTATTGTTCAAATATTATTTTGATAATGTAAATCTTAATCAATTTTTAGATTAAAGTACTCTAAACACTTTACACAACTATGTAAAGATAGAGATAATTATTTAAATGGTAGCAGAAACGGTCTATTAAATTCTATTTTGAGTACAAAATTCATTAAAATGTGCATAAACAACAGTTAATTACACTACACTAGCCGGTTGCATAATTAGGCTTGCTTAATTTTCTCTCAAAAAAAATATAATAGGTTGGTTATTACACAAAAAAGTATTACCTTTGCACCGCCGATACGAGATATCGGCTAACTCAAATCATTAACCCATTAAAAACAAAAAGAAATGGCAACAAAAATCAGATTACAGAGAAGAGGTCGTAAACACTACGCATTCTACTCAATTGTGATTGCAGATTCGAGAGCTCCACGTGATGGAAAGTTCGTTGAGAAAATCGGTACTTACAACCCCAACACAGACCCTGCAACAATCGACCTTAACTTCGAGCGTGCATTGTATTGGGTAAACAACGGTGCTACTCCTACAGACACAGCACGTAACATTCTTTCTCGCGAAGGTGTTTACATGATGAAACATCTCCAAGGCGGTGTTAAGAAAGGTGCATTCGACGAGGCTGCCGCACAGGCTAAATTCGATGCTTGGAAAGCAGGTAAAGAGAACACTCTCAACGGCATTAAGAGCAAGAACGAGCAAGCTAAGCGCGATGACAAGAAAGCACGCTTAGAGGCAGAGAAAGAGGTAAACGCAGCAATTGCTAAGAAAGTAGCTGACAAGAAAGCTGCCGAGGCTCTTGCTAAAGCAGAGGCAGAGGCTGCAGCTGCTGCTGAGAACGCAGAGGCTACAGAAACTCCCGCAGAGGAGGTTGCTGAGGCAACAGAGGCTTAATAGAACCTCTTGGCAATTATTGCTCAACATATACAAACTATCTTCAACAGAGGATAGTTTGTATTTTTTATTAAAACAACTACAATGCCACTTATAGAGATAAAAGAGATATCACACCCCGGTGTAGATATATTTGCATCGCTAACCGAAGCGCAACTGCGTCGTAAACATGATTTAGAACAGGGGATTTTTATTGCCGAGAGTCCAAAAGTTATAAATGTTGCCCTGAATGCCGGCTACAAGCCTTTGGCACTGCTATGCGAAAAGAAACATATACATGGCGATGCGGCAGACATAATAGAGAGGTGTGGCGACATTCCTGTTTATACAGGAGAACGAGATGTATTGGCTTCGCTAACCGGTTATACTCTCACACGTGGTGTGTTATGCGCCATGTACCGACCAACATTGCCAAAAGTTGCTGATATTTGCAAAAAAGCAGAACGCATTGTGGTTATAGACGGTGTTGTTGACACAACAAACATAGGAGCCATATTTCGTTCGGCGGCCGCATTAGGCATTGATGCCGTATTGCTGACACCCACTGCCTGCGACCCATTAAATCGTCGCGCAATACGTGTATCCATGGGGTCGGTGTTTTTACTACCTTGGACAATAATCGACGACTCTATTAACTCATTGCGCGAGAATGGTTTCAAAACTGTTGCAATGGCGCTGACAGAAAACTCAATTTCCATTGATGACCCGGCCCTTGCACAAGAACCTCGTTTGGCTATTATAATGGGAACAGAAGGAGATGGATTGTCGGAGCAGACAATAGCATCGGCTGACTATGTTGTTCGTATTCCAATGTCTCACAATGTCGACTCTTTAAATGTTGCAGCTGCGACAGCTGTTGCATGTTGGGAACTGAGAAAGAGATAAATTATATTACTACCTATTTATACAATTTATCTTTTTTATTATAAGGTGTTTTGTATATATTCGAAAATAAAGTATTTTTGTGGACATGAAAATTACCGGAAATATATTGTCGTTTTTAATAGCCACTTGCTCATTATTTATTATGAGTTGTGGCGAAGACAGAACATACGAATATCTTGAGATTACAAAAGAGAATCAATGGATTTACTCAGAAATGAAAACAAGATATCTGTGGGCTGATTCCATTAAACCGTTACAAAAAAAGAATTTCTTTGGCAGCAGCCAGACATTCTTTAAAAACATTCTATACAAGAGCGATAAAACATCTTACTTTACCGGTGCCGAGCCTTCTACAAGTTACGGTATGAGCTATGTAGCCATGCGCGACCCATTGGGAATAAAAGCAAGCGACACATATGCTCTTGTTGTTGCAGTGGAAGAAGAATCACCTGCCGACAAAGCTGGTGTAAAACGTGGCACATGGATTTCGAAATGTGGCAAACACACTATATCGTTAAGCAACAATCCGTTTTTACAACAAGGCGATTCCGCCATTTTATATACCAAACGCATCGATTTTAATGATGAAACTGCAACCTATGAATGGCACGAAGGGGATACACTGAAAATGGGGCCATCGGCTGTTGTAAACAGTACTGCTATTGCACTCGACACAATATATTCCGTACGTGATAAGAAAGTAGGATATATTGTATGTAACCGTTTCGATGGCGATGATTTTGTGCAAAACATACAAAGTATTCTATCGCAATTCCACGAAGAGGGTATAAACGAACTTATTCTCGACTTGCGATACAACAGTGGAGGTTCATTGAATAGTGCTGTTGCCGTTGCCGGGATGCTATTGCCTGCCGACAAAAATGGTTCACTATTCAGCCAATTAACCTATTCAATTGAAGATGGGACAGAGCAACAGGAATATGTAGTTAGCACAAATTCAACAATATCTAATTTAGATGGTATATACATTCTTTCTACAGGAGCCACACGTGGTGTTGCAGAGTCATTCATTTCCGGCATGAAGAGCTTAGACAACAGAGTGCGCATAGTTGGCAATGCCACAATGGGCGACAATTTATATACCGAAGAGATAGAGTCGCCTTATGGTTTTTCTATTAACCCGGTGGTAGCTCGTCTATATTCAACAAACGGTGTAGTTTTACCGGAAGGAGGAATATATACAGATTATCTTGTTGATGAATTTTCACAAATTCAAATTATATATCCTCTTGGAGACCAGCAGGAATATTTGCTCTACTCTACTATTCATCTTTTGACAACAGGTACTGTTCCACAAACAGAACTGCCTGTTTTACAAAAATCGCATATTCAATTTATACCACAAGAGAAAAGCATCTTAAAATAATATAGATATTATTTAATTGTAAGTTTTATGGTTACTATTGTTTATAAAAGCATAAGCAATAGTAACCTTTTTTTTCTTTTCTTAATTCATTCTGTTAAACCCACTCATGGCTTTATGTGTTATTTTGCTAAATAACCATAAATTATAAACGGAATGAAAAAAATTGTTTTATTCGCAGCCATTGCTGCAACATTCACATTTTCGGCTTGTAACTCTTGTAACAACAAGCCTCAGCCTGTTGTACTGGAGAGTGAGACTGACAGTATTTACATGGTAAATGATTCTACCATTGCCGACATGCAAACCTTCGTATTCGAAGGGCTGATGCCCATGGATAATGGTCAGATAGGCGATGTCGTACTAACCATTAGAGCTTTGAGTTTAATGAACAATGGAGAATACGATATAAACAGTACATTCATGAATGGTAATATTCCTGCTACATGGAGCGACAGTGGCGAGACAATGATTTTCATTGGTATGCCCAACGACAGCACCGCAATCATTTATGAACTAATATCGGACAACAACAATCCAAAGATTACCATGAAGATGAACAGCGACAGCACATTCACGAAATTGGATAGTAAGATGCAGCCGGCATCTAAAGATAATGCTCATAAACTAATTCACAAAAAATAGTAATTAAGTACTAATCCAAAAAATTATTCAATTATGAGAAACTATGCATTATTTACACTAATTGCTTTGGCTCTGCTTGCTACATCGTGCGAGAAGGAACCCGACACCGACAAACTGGATAATGATTATCTGGTTTACACAAACTATGACAAGAATGTCAATTTCGAGGAATTGAATTACATCCATGTTATTGACAGTATTCTAATCATTGACGATAATGCAAAACCGACTTATTGGAACAATGACAATTCCGACAAAGTGGTAAATGCATTTATTCGCAACTTGGAAGAGTATGGTTATACAATTGTAGAAAACAGTGATGTTGCCGAAATGGTACTACAGTTAAGCTACGTAAGCAACACCTACTATTTTAACAATTATGGTGCAGGACCATGGTGGAACAGCTATCCCGGATATTGGAACTGGGGAGGATGGGGCTGGTACTATCCCTACTCTTTCATTTATAGTTACAGTACAGGCTCCATTATTGGTGAGTTGGTTGGAACAACCCCATCGACTGTTGCAAGCGACAAATTACCGGTTCTTTGGAACACTTATATATGTGGTTTGCTAAATGGTAATTCGTTGAGTTTATCGAGAACTTTGACTGCTATAGACCAAGCTTTCACTCAATCTCCTTATTTAGATAAATAGTGGTATAACATTAAATTCCATTCTGTATGAAAAGAGTTAGAAATATTTTAGGAGCAACGCTTCTTGCAGTTTTAATGTGTGTGCCATCTGCAAGTAAGGCGCAAATATCACTCGATAGTTATTTTAATATCGATTGGCAGTTCAACATTCCATTGAGCAACAATTTCTCAAATGGGGCAAGTGGCTGGGGTATGAACTTCGAAGGAGGTTATTATGTTACTCAAAGTATTGCGGTTGGAGGATTTCTGAACTTTCACACCAACAACGACTATTTTTCTCGTCGCACAATTCATCTTAGTGAAACATTGTCGATGAATAGCGACCAACAGCATCAGATGTTTACTTTGCCATTTGGTGCATTAGTGCGCTATCGATTTATTGAGTCCGATTTTCAACCATACGTTGGAATGAAACTTGGCGCATGTTACTCTGAGTTCAGCAACTATTATTACATTTTTGTAAGCGACCAAAGCCATTGGGGATTTTACATGTCGCCTGAAGTGGGATTTAATTACTACCCATGGGCTAACGGTATGGGATTTCACATGGCTATATACTATAGTTTCGCAACGAATAAATGCAATATTATGAGTTACGACCAAAGCACGCTGAACAATATTGGTTTTAGGCTGGGTTTAGCTTTCTGATAATAATAAATGACGGAAAAATTTCCGTCATTTATTATTATTATTCATATAGATAATACCACCAATATGTCCTCCGAAGTTCTTCATCTGCAGACGACTTTTTCATTCTATTACCCTGCTTTGACAAGATACGCATTGCATCGAATTTATGTTGCAATGTAGTATCTACAATTTGTTCGCCATCATTTACAACATAGTTATATAACAATAGAGCCTCTTTGTAATGCGTGGGGAGGCTATCGACATTCTCTATATTATAATAATGCGATAGTTCTTCTTTGAATTGCAAAATGCGTTTTTCCAAGAGCAATGCACATAGATAATAATCTTTTACAATATTCGGCACACTGTCATTCCTTACATTTCGTTGCAAGCATTCAAAAACAGTCTCTTTGGATTTTCGCTCTATGCCTAATATTGCATATATGCTGTCGGGCGATAGCGGAGTTGTCCTTTGAACAGGTAGCAACAACCCACCAGAGGCAAAATGTTGTGGATAGTTGAATAGATTATCTCCCATTTTATTCTGCAATGCCAAATAGAAGGCGCGTGATGCCGTTAGTTCTTGCGATGCCGAAGAGCAGTCTTTAGCAACATTCAACGCAGCATCTATATTTCCATGTTTATATTCGACATATGCGGCAGATTCATAGTTAAAATCTTTTTCTCCATCGGAGAGAAACCCGGTAAGCATGAACATTAGAGCAAATATCACCATGTTACGCCAAACCAGTCTGTTACTTTCAAGATTATAATCTTTTATTTTTGCAAAAAGTATTCTGCGAAGTATAAAAGAGATTAACAAATTAAACAAAACAACAGACAAAAAGATGAACAACCATGGGAGAAGGTCTCCTTCATTAGTGTATATGCCTCTATTTATATCTGTTATGAAAGCTAGTAGTATGCACGATGGCAAATATGCCAATGCAGTCCATTCACGTTGAAATTTCAACAAACGATTAAGCCATATCGCTAATGTTGTGAGTGTTGCTGTTATAATGGTTGCTGCAATATATGGATTATAATCCAGTTTGCCGGTTGCGACATGGTCATATAACGCCTCGAGCAAAGGGGCCTTGTATAGCGATATATATGTAAAAGAGAATGCAACGAACAGCGTGGCACATATTAGTGCCACTGTTCGTTGCATTCGTTTCTCGCTAACAGATCTCATTATTTACTCTTCTTTTGTCTGTTTTTCTTTAACACCAAGGCTGTACGTGCCGGCAAATATAGTTGCAACCAACCCTTCTTGCGACGAGCATGTAACTTATCGTACTGTGTAAAGTGTACCTGATTATTATCGACAAAACCATTTCCTGCAAATGCCTTGTCGTCGGTATTCAGGATTATTGAGTAATCGCCTTCGGGAACCAACAAGCCATAGTCGGTAAATGAACGAGTAGGATTGAAGTTAAAGACAAAGATTAAGTCGCGACGTGAAAAGGCAAGCACCTGATCGCCATCGTTATGCCATATTTCGCGCACAGGACGATCTTGGAAATTCTTAACATTGCCTATGAGCTTTGTCATTGCCTTATCGAAGTCGCCCAATGGAGCATAGAAATAGTCGGGATTATCCACCAAACTCCACTGACGACGTGCATATTTGTGGCTCCAGCCATTACCCTCACGCGGAAAGTCAATCCACTCGGGATGTCCGAATTCATTACCCATAAAGTTAAGGTATCCACCATTGATGGTCGCCAACGTAATAAGTCGTATCATTTTATGTAGTGCAACACCACGTGTTACCATACCTGTTTCATCGCCACGTTTAAAGTGCCAATACATATCGGCATCGATAAGACGGAATATAATTGTTTTATCTCCTACAAGAGCTTGGTCATGACTTTCGGCATAGGAGATTGTCATTTCGTCCTTACGACGGTTAGTCAATTCCCAGAAAATAGATGATGGTTTCCAATCTTCATCGCGACACTCTTTGATGACTTTAATCCAATAGTCGGGGATATTCATTGCCATACGATAGTCGAAACCGTACCCGCCATCATCTATAGGAGCTGCTAATCCGGGCATACCCGAAACCTCTTCAGCGATTGTTAGAGCATTGGGATTTACCTCGTGGATTAGGCGGTTGGCAAGTGTTAGATAGCAAATTGCATCACCGTCTTGATGTCCATTGAAATAGTCGCCATAGCCACAGAATGCCTCACCCAAACCATGACTGTAGTATATCATTGAAGTAACTCCATCGAAACGGAAACCGTCAAATTTATACTCTTCGAGCCAATATTTACAATTAGACAACAGGAAATGTACAACCTCGTTCTTGCCATAATCGAAACAGAGTGAATCCCATGCAGAATGTACTCTGCGCTCTCCTGAATGGAAATATTGTGCGGGGTCGCCATCTAGCAAGCCTAATCCTTCGTTCTCATTCTTTACTGCATGTGAATGAACCAAGTCCATGATAACTGCAAGTCCCATGCCATGAGCGGCATCGATAAGTTCCTTAAGTTCTTCGGGAGTACCAAAACGCGAAGATGGTGCAAAGAAATTCGATACATGATAACCGAAACTACCATAATAGGGGTGCTCCTGAATTGCCATTATCTGTATACAGTTATATCCATCGGCTGCTACGCGAGGAAGAATATTATCTTTAAATTCTTTGTATGTACCAACATATTCACCTTCTTGTGCCATTCCTATATGACATTCATAGATGAGCAGTGGTGAACGCTTTGGAGTAAATTTATTATTTTTAAATGTATACTCCTGCTGTGGGTTCCACACTTGAGCACTGAAAATTTTTGTTACCTCATCCTGTACAACACGACGAGTCCATGCCGGAATGCGTTCTCCGCAACCACCATTCCAATAGACTTTCATCTTATAGTGCTGTCCATGTTCAAGTGCTTTTCGGGGGAAACGTTTCTCCCACACTCCACCGGGCAACTGTTTTAGTTCGTATTGTGGTAATTCTTCCCAATTAGAGAAGTCTCCTATTAGCACGATTCTTGTGGCATTGGGTGCCCACTCACGAAATATCCATCCGGTAGTTGTTTTATGAAGACCAAAATAAAGATATCCCGAAGCGAAATCCGACAATGTCTGTCTGCCGTTCTTAGTAAGTTCTCTCTCCCTTTGAAGAAAATAGCGATAACGTCCGTCTATCTCCAATGTGTATGGAGCCAAATAGGCATCGCGTTTAATAAGGTTCAGCATAGTCGTAAGTATTAATTAGTAATTAGTTAGAGTTTACTTATTTTTTAAATTGCTTATATTGCAACTTTTATAATTATCTTTTTCAGTTTGACAGGTGTTACTGCCGGTGCATGACCATCTTGCGGAAAGAATATTGTGAACATTGAACGTTTTACATTCACATAATCGGTAGCAAGCATACCAACAGGATACAATGTTACATCGTTTTCATCACTGTAATCACCGTTAGGCAAATCCTGTAGAGGGGTGTATCCCATTACTTCGTCTGCTGTTAATGGAATCTGTATATCAATATATTTACGATGCACCTCTACCGGTACCTCCTCTTTTGTACGAGGTTGGGCCTCCATGACATTTGCGAATATCTCGTCGCCACAAATCTCATTTCGTCCCAAAGGCAGATTTTGCAAATCGGTATTCATTATAAAATCAATAGCCTTCTCAAAACGTGGATGCAATGCAGCATACTGTTTCAAATTTTTTAGAGAATCGAGAATCATAGTAATATTAATTAATTGTTTTCACTTTGTCCTAATACATATTCACATTCGCGAATAACATTGCCTTCGCTATCTTTGACAATGAATTTCCCATTGCGTTGGCCATTACTAAAAGTGCCTTCGTAACGCATACCATCTTTGTCTACCGCAACTCCCTTACCATGCTCTGTTCCATTAACAAAGCTACCACGATATTTTGTTCCATTTACAAGACGCAGAATGCCCTCTCCATGCATGGTGTCATTACTCCAATCACCTTCATAAACATCTCCGTTGGCCCAAGTGTATACACCTTTTCCCGAGCGTTTGTCGTTACACCAATTACCTTCGTAGACAGCAGAATTCTCGAGTACCATTTTGCCATGACCATGACGCATACCGTTCACAAAGTTCCCTTCGTAGACAACGCTGTCGGCTGTTGTATATAAACCTTTTCCGTTCCATAGGCCATACTTATATTCACCTACATATTTGTCGCCATTGGCAAAGATATATTCCCCTTGTCCTTCGCGCATATCTTTCTTCCATTCTCCGTTGTATACATCTCCATTTGTAAAAGTATACATTCCTTTTCCGTCGCGGAAATTATTTTTCCACTCACCAACATATTTACTGAAATCGCTCCAGATGAATGTTCCCATTCCTTCGTGAACATCGTTTTTCCATTCTCCCACATACGATGCACCATTTGCATAGAAATAGCTTCCAGAACCACTACGTTTGTCCTCTACCCATGAGCCAACATATACATCGCCGTTCGGGTAGGTCATTTTTCCATATCCTTGCTGATAGTCGGTATGCCAATCGCCATCGTAAACACGACCATCTGAAAAATAATAGATACCCTTTCCGTGATGACGACCTGCCAGAAAATCACCCTCATAGCGTTCTCCATCTTTAAAACGATAAATTCCTTTGCCTTCGCGCAAACCCTTCACAAAGGAGCCTTCGTAAATATCTCCGTTCTTATATATGGCTTTGCCAATACCATGAGGACGTTTTCCTTTCATCTCACCAATGTAAGATGTACCATCTTTGAGTATTGTGGCTTTAATATTTTCGTTGGTATTTTTTGTGCTGTCTTTTTTAGAAAGAAGATTTGTCAAAGGAGAAAGTCCTTCTTTAACTGCTTCAACACCTTCCAATAGCTTTTCGGAAATGACATTTTGGCTATAGCCGACCAAAGAGAAGGCCAGCATAAAAAACAGTGTGTGTATCTTGTGTCTCATTTACAACTTTTTGTATTAAAAACAGTACACAAGACGAGTTAGTCTGTATACTATTAATTTACGAATATAGATACAACGAGCAAAAAACAGACGAAATCATTTCAATATTTCACACTGCAAGCCGTACCTAATATTTCGGTTTACCGCAAAGATAACAAGATAGTTGAGAAAAGGCAAAAAAATAAAAGATTTTAATCAAAAATAAATGATAAAAGAATTTAAATAGATTATGCTCCTACAACAACCTCAAACATCTTATCGCGTTGTAAATATTTACATGCAACTCTTTGAAGTTCTTCTGCATTTACATTCTTAATATACTCCATGTACCTGTTGACAGTGTCGAATGGCTCTCCCGATAACCAAGCATTTATAAAAACTTCGCTTTTGGCAAGTGTTCCTTCGTATTCACGACATAATTCACCAAAGGTATAATTGCGAACCAGTTCCAATTCTTGGTTTTTAATGGTTTCGCAGCACAAACGGTGCATCTCTTTATATACCTCGTCGATAAGAGGCTCCACATGGTCATTTGTTGTCTCTGTGGTTATCATAAATGCATTCTTTTTTCCGTAGGCATCTAATTCGGCCTGAATGTGATATGTATATCCGTTACGTTCACGGATATTACTCATGAGACGACTACCAAAGTATCCACCAAAAAGAATTGTAAGAAAGCGCATAGGGAACATATCTGCATGCGATGCATCAACCGACATAGACCCTATTTTCACTGCACTTTGTAAAGCTTTTTCGACACATACCATCTTGCGACCTAACACAGAATGGTGCTGTGCTATATCAGAGGGCAGAATACCGATACCACTACCCCATGAGCTATTACCCAATCGAGTTGCTACAGCTTCGAGCATATTGTCGCTAACATTGCCTGCCATGAACATTGTGCAATTTTGTGAATTATACACTTGCCGGTGGTAATCTACAAGATTTTCACGAGTAATGGCATCGTAGTCCTCGGCACAGATAATGTGCCCAAGCGGATGCTCATGTCCCCATAAAGAGTTTTCGAAGTGGCGTTGTGCCACCACCTCTACTTTTCTGCTGTTGATTAGAAAATAAGATTTATTATTGCGTCTTACTGTCTCTAAATTCTTTGACGAAAATTGTGGATTCATAACCATTGTACACAACACATCGAGCATAGGCTCAAAATGTTTTGCAAGGGTATACAATGTTATATGATTACAGTTCTGCGAAGAATACATATCTATCCACGCACCGTAATTGTCAAATTTTCGAGATATTTCCGCCGAAGATAAACGCCCTGCTCCTTCGCGCAACATCCTATTAGTAAAGAGTGCTTGTAAAGGTTTCTGTTGCACGCCATAACCACCACGAAACAACATATCGAAACGAACGACATCCTTGACATTACTCTCTAATGTGTAGAGTGAGATGCCATTTGTCATTTTCGTCTCTTTGGGCAACACCAACTTTGGCATTACCATTGGTTGTATTACCGGTGGTACAGGCATATATCAATCGTTCCAAACAAGGCCGATAGATGCAGCAAACTCTTTTGCTCGCTCCAAATCTTCGGGAGTGTCTATGCCAACAGTCTCAATATCGGTTATGCCAACTCTGATTTTATAGCCGTTCTCCAACCAGCGCAACTGTTCTAAAGATTCTGCAATTTCCATAGGAGATTGTGGCAAGGTTGTTATCTCGGAAAGAACATTAGTACGATAGGCATACACTCCAAGATGTTTGTAGAATGTATGTTTTTCGAGCCACTCCGATTTGTCAACACCACGTAAATAGGGAATAACAGAACGACTGAAATACATAGCATAACCCTTCTCGCTAAATACTACTTTAGGAGAATTTGGACACTCTAAACGCTCAATACCATCTTCTTTCTCAAAAGGTTTGACAAGAGTTGCAATATCGGTCTCTTCGTTATCGAAACATTTAATTAATGCTTCAACCTGTTTCTGTTGTATAAAAGGCTCATCACCTTGAATGTTTACTATTACATCGCAATCGAGATTAAGATTGCGATATGCGTCCAAACAACGCTCTGTACCATTTTTGCAATCTTCAGATGTCATAACAACTTTGCCACCAAATGCTTTAACACAATCGGCAATACGATTGTCATCGGTTGCTACATACAAGTCGTCAAAACAGTTCTGAACTTGTTCATATACTCTTTGAATTACCGGTTTTCCACCAAGCATTGCCAATGGTTTTCCGGGGAAGCGTGTCGAAGCATAACGCGCCGGAATTATTCCTACAAATTTCATATTTTCAAATTTTACATACCGAGCTCAAAAAAATGTTTGAATTATACTCGGTCTTGTTGTCGGTTTTATATAATCATTCTTTTATTGGAAGAGGTCGTCAAAACCTGCCACCTGTTTTGTATCTGCATCGGAAATTGTTTTAACTTCCAAAGTATCACCCTCCTCCGACATTGTATATATATTCACTCCACAAGGGTTGAAATCCTCGGGAATATCAAATTTTTCGTCTTGTGAATATGGCAATTCCTTGTCGGCATATACCTTATTCATATATATGCCCCATATTGGCAATGCCATAGATGCACCTTGTCCATCACTCATTCGATCGAAGTGAATGTCGCGCTCCTCTCCACCTACCCAACAACCTGTTACAAGCGAGGGAGTAAAGCCCATGAACCATCCATCGGAGTTATTCTGTGTTGTACCGGTCTTGCCACCCATATCTGCAGTAATATTGTATACTCGGCGTATTCTTCCACCTGTTCCTTCGTTAATTACCGCACGTAACATATCAATCATTTTGTATGAACTCTCTTCGCTGATAACCTCATTCTTTTGAGCTGTAAATGTAGCAATAGTATTTCCTTCGTTATCTTCGATGCGTGTAACAAAAAGAGGTGCTGTGCGGATACCCTTTCCTACAAATGCTGTATATGCGCTCACCATCTCTCCTACCGATGCGTCGCACACTCCCAAACACAACGATGGTGTTGGTTCTATCTCTTTATTGCGCAATCCAAACTGATGCAATATCTT
Organism: Bacteroidaceae bacterium; assembly: GCA_017522785.1. Taxonomy (GTDB): domain Bacteria; phylum Bacteroidota; class Bacteroidia; order Bacteroidales; family Bacteroidaceae; genus HGM04593. The sequence goes on from JAFWYF010000038.1 coordinate 25,817, forward strand.
TTTAAACGAATATGGATTTAACTTACTCATAAGATAGGCCGATATCCAGTTATTGGAATTTGCCAATCCCCAACGCAAATTGACTATTTCGCCATAACATGCTTTGGATGTGTTTTTGGGGCTCCAGATTTTACCGTCTTCTGTGAGTAGAGTCTGTTCTACATTGCGAGTTTCATCGCATGGAGAAAAGCCATTCTCCATGGCCAAAGAGTAGAGATAGGGCTTGATTGTAGAGCCAACTTGACGACGTCCCACATTTGCCATATCATACATGAAGTTATAGAAATTGGGACCACCTACATATGCTTTTACCTCTCCGGTAAGAGGATCCATAGACATTACACCAACTCTAAGAAAATACTTATAATATCGTAAAGAGTCCATTGGAGTCATTAATGTGTCCACCATACCGTTGTATGTAAACACCTGCATATCCTCTTTGGTATTAAAGGCCTCTATTATCTCTTGTTCACTTGAGCCACTCTTTTTCATCACACGATAGCGCTCACTCTGACGCATCGCACGATTCATAATTTTATCTACCTCCTCAACTGTAAGTTCGTCGGTAAAAGGAGCTGTTTTTTGTCCTTTTTTGGCTTTAAAGAAACGTGGTTGCAAATATTCGGCAACATGTTCATGAACAGCCTCTTCGAGATAGGTTTGCATACGGGAGTCAATGGTTGTATATATTTTCAATCCATCGGTATATACATTGTAATATGTACCATCGGCCTTTTTGTTCTTGTAACACCAACCAAACAAAGGGTTATTCTCCCAATCTAAAGAGTCTTCGTAGAACTCCTGCATCTGCCAACCACGATAATTCTTCTTTTCGGGTTTCTTGGCTGTCATTACATCGCGCAAATATTCACGAAAATATGGTGCAATACCTGCTTTGTGGTCTGCAGAGTGGAAATTCAGTTCCAGTTCTGTTGCTTTTAGACTATCTGCTTCGGCTTGTGTCAAAAAGCCCGCTTTCACCATTTGTCCAAACACCACATTACGGCGTTGCTTGGTTTTTTCGGGACGACGGCGTGGATTATACAAAGAGGAATTTTTGCACATACCTACAAGCATGGCTGCCTCTTGAATATTCAATTCATTAGGTAATTTTCCAAAATAAACTTGTGATGCAGTTCTTATACCCACAGCATTGTATCCAAAATCATACTTATTCAGATACATTGTTATGATTTCTTCCTTTGTGTAATGTTTCTCGAGTTGAATAGCAATTACCCACTCTACAGGTTTCTGCGTGAGACGCTCAACCTCGCTATCGGCTGTTACTTGAGTGTAAAGAAGCTTTGCAAGTTGTTGTGTTATGGTGCTACCACCTCCGGCACTCTCCTGACGCAAAATACCACGTTTAACCAATGCACGTAGTACAGCCCTTGCATCAATTCCCGAATGTTCATAGAAACGAACATCCTCCGTAGCCACAAGAGCATTTATAAGATTGGGAGAAATATCATTGAAATCGACATACGTTCTGTTCTCTTTGCTATAGGACCATGTCTTCATCACCTTACCATCGGCCGATATAACCTGTGATGCAAATTTATACGAAGGATTCTCCAATTCATCCAGACTTGGCATATATCCTATCCACCCTTTTGCAATTGCAGTGAACACAAAGATAACAGCAAAAACACCTGCGAAGAATAGCACCCACAGAGTTATCAATATCTTTTTAACCATAGTTGTTACGTCTTTTTTACTTAATCATTCAACCAAAAACGTAGATGCAAAGTTAATAATAAAAATCTAATTATCTACCAATAATCATTTTTTAGAATAAAATAGTATATGAAAGTATATTTATTTAGGATTATTATTTATCTTTACGGTTGATTTAATATACATCGTTACGTATGAAAAGTAAAAGCATAGTATCTATCAACGATTTATCGCGCGAGAAGATTCTCGCGTTGTTGGAGACAGCAGAGAAATTTGAGGAGAACCCCAATCGCGACATTCTATCGGGCAAGGTCATTGGTTCACTGTTTTTTGAGCCTTCGACACGCACACGACTCAGTTTCGAAACTGCAGCAAATCGTTTGGGAGCAAGAGTAATTGGTTTTAGCGACGCTGCAACAAGTTCGGCAACCAAAGGTGAAACATTAAAAGATACAATTATCATGGTATCTAACTACGCCGACCTGATAGTCATGCGCCACCGCTTGGAGGGTGCAGCACGTTATGCCAGCGAAATATCACCATGCCCGATAATAAATGCAGGCGATGGCGCCAACCAACACCCTTCGCAAACTATGCTCGATTTGTACTCAATTAAAAAGACACAAGGCACATTGGAGAACCTTCATATACACCTTGTTGGAGATTTAAAATATGGACGTACAGTACACTCATTGCTTCATGCTATGCGTCATTTTAATCCAACCTTCCATTTTATTGCTCCCGAGGAGTTACACATGCCCGAAGAGTACAGAATGTTCTGCCGTCAAAACAATATTCCTTTCACAGAGACTACAGAATTTAACGAAGATGTCATTGCGAGTGCAGATATTTTATACATGACACGTGTACAACGCGAACGTTTCAGCGACCTTATGGAGTATGAAAAAGTTAAGAACTGCTATAGACTTACCAATGCTATGCTTGCCGACAGCAAGCCCAACCTTAAAATTCTACATCCACTACCACGCGTAACAGAAATAGCATACGATGTAGATGACAATCCTAAAGCATACTACTTTCAACAAGCGCAAAACGGACTATATGTTCGCGAAGCACTAATTTGCGATGTACTTGGTATTAACATATAAAGAGAACGATGTATGAACGATAACAAACCTGCATTACAAGTATCTGCATTATGTAATGGTACAGTAATAGACCACATACCGGCCGATAAGCTCTTTGCTGTTGTCAGCCTGCTAGATATTCCCCAAATGGAGTCTAATGTAACAATAGGCTACAACCTCGACAGCAAGAAACTAGGCAAGAAAGGATTAATAAAAGTTGCTGACAAATTATTCAGCGACGAGGAGATAAACCGCATATCGCTTGTTGCACCCAATGTAGTTTTAAATATTATACATGACTACAAGGTAGTTGAAAAAAGAGAGGTACATTTACCCAATGAGGTTCGTAACCTTGCAAAGTGTGGCAATCCCAAATGTATCACCAACAATGAACCAATGGCAACACATTTTCATTTGGTAGACGCTCAAAAAGGCACACTCAAATGCCACTATTGCGAGAAAGAGGTGAATGTAAACGACATAGAACTGTTATAAACAAGATGAAGTTGAATTGGAAACCGGGTACAATGATTTACCCATTGCCGGCTGTACTCATCAGTTGTGGTAATTCTCCGGAGAACTATAACATGTTCACCGTTTCGTGGGTAGGTACTATTTGTACAAACCCTGCAATGTGCTATATATCGGTGCGCCCCGAAAGACACTCTTACCCTATTATTCGCGAAAATGGTGAATTTGTTATAAACTTAACTACTGCCGACATGGCTCGTGCAACAGATTGGTGCGGTGTACGCTCGGGTAAGGATTATGACAAATCAAAAGAGACAGGACTGACATATGGTGCATCAAAAGAGATTAAAGCACCTATCATTGTAGAGTCTCCGTTGAGCATAGAGTGCAGAGTTAAAGAGGTTGTACCTCTTGGTACACACGATATGTTCATTGCCGAAGTTGTAAATGTACAAGCCGACGACAAATATTTAAACCCCGAAACAGGAGAGTGGGATTTAGCTACAGCCGACCCTCTTGTATATGCTCATGGCAAATATTTTCACTTAGGAGAATTTATTGGAAAATTTGGATGGAGTGTTAAAAAGAACAAGTAATTAAACAATGAATAAATACCGTCTAATATTATACGTTTTACTTATTGCCACCTCATTTAATCTACAAGCACAAAACAAGGTGGAGAAGAAAAATGTAATGTTTAACTACGGTATTAAAATTGGTACTAATGCATCTACATACAACACCACCAAATTCGATATTGATGGATACAAATACGATAAACAAGCCATTCACAGCAACAAGATAGGCTTTTCTGTTTCACCATTTATTCGCTTGACTAAATGGGATTTCTATTTGCAAACAGAATGCGATTTAGGAATGACTAACCAAAGCTTCGATTTAGTCGAGATTGAACCGGCGGACAATCTTACTGCAAAAAAAGCTAAATATGAATTAACTACATATTGCATACAAGTACCACTGCTTTTCGGATATAATTTTATAGATAATAACATATACGGAATGAGTATATTTACAGGACCTAAAACAAAATTTATACTCACAGCCCACGACAAGCAGCACTTTGAGAACTTTAATCTCGATTTATACGAAGACCTTCGCTCCAGAATATATTACTGGGAAATTGGTTTAGGAGTAAAAATACATAGAATATTTTTCGATTTTGCTCTCGACATCGGATTAAGCAGACACACGAATGGAATAATAGCTAAAGAGACAAACAAAAAGTATTATGCCAATCGTTCCGACAGCAACCTAAGTTTCTCTATAGGTATTATCCTCTAAAAACAAAATAGTCCAAAGTTTAGACTTTGGACTATTTTGTTTTTATAATCAAATATATTAATATGCGAACAAAGGATATTCACTCATTGTCTCGTTCACTTTACGACGAACAGTTGCTATAACTTTCTCATCCTCAGGAGCATTTAATACAGTCTCAATCATCTCTGCAACAAAAGGCATCATATCCTCTTTAACACCACGTGTTGTAATAGCAGGAGTACCCAATCTAATTCCCGATGTTTGGAAAGCACTACGTGAATCAAAAGGAACCATATTCTTATTTGCTGTAATATCTGCTGCAACAAGAGCCTTTTCTGCAACGCGACCTGTTAAATCGGGATATTTATTACGCAAATCAACCAACATTGAGTGGTTGTCTGTTCCGCCTGATACTATACCAAAACCACGATTCATCAATTCATTAGCCAATGTTGCGGCATTCAATTTAACTTGTGCCTGATACTCCTTGAATTCGGGTTGCAATGCCTCGCCAAATGCAACAGCCTTAGCCGCAATAACATGCTCCAACGGACCACCTTGTATTCCGGGGAACACTGCTGAATCCAACAACTGAGACATCATTTTTATTTCTCCTTTTGGAGTAGTTTTTCCCCAAGGATTTGGGAAATCCTTTCCTAGTATAATGATACCACCACGAGGACCACGCAATGTTTTGTGAGTTGTAGAAGTTACAATGTGTGCATATTTAACAGGATTATCTAACAAACCTGCGGCAATAAGTCCTGCAGGGTGTGCCATATCAACCATGAGCAATGCACCAACACTATCTGCAATCTCACGCATGCGTTTGTAATCCCACTCACGTGAATATGCCGAACCACCACCAATGATGAGTTTGGGTTGCTCACGATGAGCAATCTCTTCCATCTGATCGTAATCTACACGACCTGTTTCGGGGTTAAGATTGTATTCACATGGAGTATATATGATTCCCGATGTATTTACCGAAGAGCCATGAGACAAATGTCCACCATGAGCAAGATTCAATCCCATGAACTTATCTCCGGGGTTGAGAACTGCAAGGAATACAGCTGCATTCGCCTGTGCTCCTGAGTGAGGCTGTACATTTACCCACTCAGCTCCATAAAGTTCTTTAAGACGATTACGTGCCAAGTCTTCTACCATATCAACTACCTCACAACCGCCATAATAACGTTTGCCCGGATAGCCTTCGGCATATTTATTTGTTAAGAAAGAACCCATTGCCTGCATAACCTCGTTACTAACAAAGTTCTCAGATGCAATAAGTTCAATACCCTTCAACTGACGACGTTGCTCCATCTCAATGAGTTGAAAAATCTGACTGTCTCTTTTCATAGATTATATTGTTTAAATTCCTTTTCTAAAATTTTTCGCGAAGATAGAGAAAATTATTCATATTCCACTGATTTAGATGTAACAAATTGAAATAATAGTTTTAGAAGCTGTTTAAAATTCTTTCGAATAAGTTGATTACATTATCTGCAATTTGTACTTGCCTTTTTATTACTACTCCTTTGAGGCGTAAACAAATTTGGTTACCTTTGCAACATACAAAAATAGGAAAAGAGGGTCATATCGATGCAACATCTCAACTTGCCGGAGTACGATATAAAAATTGCAGAAAAAGAGGGGAAAACGGTAATACTAGATAATTTACGTAGTTGCTATGTCGCTCTCACTCCCGAAGAGTGGGTACGACAACATTTCGTGCATTTTCTTTTGGAACAACTCAACTACCCTGCATCTTTAATGGCTAACGAAGTATCTATAAACCTTAATGGGATGAAACGCCGTTGCGATACGGTTGTCTATGACCGTACACTATTGCCACGTATGATAATAGAATACAAAGCGCCAAATGTAAAAATTGACCGAAATGTTTTTGCACAGATATCACGATATAATATAGTACTTCGCGTCGATTACCTTGTTATTAGCAATGGTATGCAGCACTACTGTTGTAAAATGGATTATGAAAACAACAGTTTCACTTTCCTAAACGAAATACCCAAATACGAAATAATAACAGCCTGACTGGCAACAACTATTATTTCCAACACTTATCTTGCATTAGAGGAAATGCCTTACGCATTTTTGCAATCATTTCGCTATCAATATCAGCCGTTGCGCTACTCTCTTTATAATCGACACACGACGCAATAGTTGTACCATAAGGAGCAATAACAACACTATGACCTACATAGTTTCCATATTCATCACTACCTACACGATTTGAAGCGACCACATAACACTGATTCTCAATGGCACGTGCCCTAACAAGAGTGTCCCAAGCCAAAATTCTGCTCTCGGGGAAATTGGCCGATACTATTAACACATCGTAAGCATCATTATTATGCAGCGTTAAAGGGAAGCGTATGTCGTAGCATATAGCAGGGCGAATACGCAAGCCACGCCATTCCCAAATAACCCGCTTATCTCCGGGAGTAAACACCATATCTTCACCACTATATTCAAACAAATGTATTTTGTCGTATGGTTCAAGGAGTGCATCGGGAGTAACAAAGAACATTCTATTAAAATATTTTCCGCTATCGTGAGTCATTATAGTTGCAACAATGGCAGCATCATATTCACATGCCCATTCCTTCATTTTCTCCAATGTCTCTCCGCCATTCTCTTCTGCAACACCTGTTGGTTGCATACAAAAACCTGTTGAGCACATTTCGGGAAAAACGTATATATCGGATTTTGGTGCCTCTTTAAGAAGTTTCTCCATTTTTGCCCTATTGCTTACCGGGTCCAACCACACTATATCTTGTTGCAATACTGTTACTCTCATTTCGATATGCCTATTTTATAGAAAATGCAACTCAAATAAATTTGGTTGCATTTTCTATTCATTTATTGCGGAAAGAGTGGGATTCAAACCCACGGTACGGCAAAGCCGTACGCCGGATTTCGAGTCCGGTCCATTCGATCACTCTGGCATCTTTCCTTAAATTCGGTTGCAAATTTAGTGAATAATATCGTTAAATAAAATTTTTGTCTATTTTTTTATCGTATAAAAACACTTCAGATTGTCGCGCGATGCTACGTCGAAGATGTAGCCGCGCGGGGTGCGAACAGCGAGCATTACAAGGAGAGTAGGTGTGATATAATATAAGTATAAACAAAAAAAAGAACCTTAGATTTTACTCTAAAGTTCTTTTGAAAAATAAGTGGCGGTGGCAGTGCGAAGCCATAGCACTGCTTGCGACGACGGAATATTCGTGCAAGCAAGAGCATAAGACAAAATTTGTATTTTGCCGAGCGTAGCCGAATATCGATATAATCAAATTTATGTTCCCAAAGGAGTCATCGCCCTTAAATATCAACAAATTATGTAAAACGAAAAAAAGACCTCAGAGATTATCTGAAGTCTTTTGAAAATAAGTGGCGATGACCTACTCTCCCACAAAGCAGCCATAGGCTGGTTAGTTAATGCGAGCAGCAGATTGTCGCGCGATGCTACGTCGAAGATGTAGCCGCGCGGGGTGCGAACAGCGAGCATTACAAGGAGAGTAGGTGCACTAC